>NZ_JBITKL010000025.1:0-8631 GCF_044460945.1 Micromonospora sp. NPDC049903 | reverse complement strand
CTCGACCAACGCCCACGCCTGCAAGCTCGGGTCGGTGATCGAGCGGGCGAGGGCTTCGGCGCGGTCGGGGTGTCCGAGGGTGGCCCAGACAGCGGGCAGTCCGGTGGGGATGTGGGTGTTGCGGTCGGTGAGGTTGGTGCGGCGGATGCACAGCCGCAGCATCGCCTCGAGGTCGGGTCCTGGCCTTGTCAGGATGAGATCCTGGCAGGTGGTGATCTCGGTGAGGGCCGCGGCGTCCCCGCCGGTCAGGTCCAGCATTCGGTCGTGGCGGGCGGGGTCGGTGACCAGGTCGAGCAGGCGGGGTAGGTCGCCGATGCTGGCGAGCAGGCGGGGGTAGCCGCGCAGCAGGTATTCGGGGGTGCCTTCAGGCCATCGTTGTTGCTGGTAGGCGTCGGCCCAGGTGTGTAGCTGCTGGCGGTAGCCGTGCAGGCGGTCGGGGCCGATCCGTTCGACGGCGGTGATCCGCAGTTCCTCGTGGCCCAGTACGTACACGTCGGGTTCACGGCCGGGCTGCCATCTACTGGTGCGGGGGTTAAAGGAACGTCCGGCCACGGTGGCCAGGTGCTCTTGGACTTGCCAGAGGGGCTGGCCGGTGAGCTCGGCTAGGTCCCGGGCGCTGAGACCGCCACCGGCGGCGGTGAGCAGGCCGAGCAGGTCCTGCTCGGTGCGGCTGCCGTTGAGCAGGTGGGCCAGTTCGCGTTGCATATCCTTGCGCACGACCTGGGCCTCTGAGGACACGGTCAGCTTGTGAATCACGGCTGGGTCGTACAGGGGATGGCCTGGGGGGACGTCGTCGGGGACTGGCGGGTTCGGCCGGCCGGCGACGATGATCCGTGCCCCATGCGGGGGTTTCTCCGGTAGCAGGGCGGCGATGCTGTGGGCGTCAGGTCCGGTGGTGACCCCACGGTCCTCGTCGAGGCCGTCGACGAGGAGCACCAGATGTTCACCGCGGGCCTGGCACCGCTCGGCGGCCCGATCCAGCAGATACAGGAAACAGTAGTCGCGGGAGGTGTCGGTCAACGTGGGCATCGGCTCGTCGAGCAGCTCGGCGAGTTGCTCGACCACGGCCTCGATGAACGCGGCCCGGTCGCTCTGCCCAGCGAAGCGGGCGGTGATGAAGAACGACACGACCCGAGCTGTGGCAGGGGGATGAAGCGCAAACCAGGACATCAGCGCCGACTTACCCGCCCACGCCCCGGCCCGCCAGTACCAGTACCCGCCGACGTCAGGGGTGGTGCAGAACGCGGACATGTCGGTGAGCTCCTGGTCCCGGCCGACCAGGTGCTCGGGGGCGATTCTGACTACCTGCCACCGGTACGCCGAGCGGGCTGGCACCACCGACCCGGCCGCTGTCACCGGCAGCGGCGCCCGGCTGTGGTGGCAGACGTTGTACGCCCACCACAGGCCCTCGTCATCCGGGGCGGCCCAACCACCACCGTCATGGGTGATTCGCTGCGGCCGCTGCCCCTTGACCCTGTCCCGCAAGGACGAGTGCAGGTGCCGCGTGCCCAGTGTGGTACCCGCGGTCGTGATCCCCGCCCGCAACACCTCGATCATGATGCGGGTGACCGCCCCACCGAACGCCGGCTGGTCCGCGCTGGAGGTCAGCATCTCGTACCGGTGCGTGCGCCGACCCAGCCCTACCTGCTGCCAGGTGGCGGCCTGTGCCGCACCCACACCGGCATGGCAAGTGTCCAACAGCACCAGTAGCCCACCCAGGTTCGGATGATCCCGCAACCCTTCCTTCAATAGATGCGACACGTGCACGTCAGCGTCGAAGTGCCCCCGGCCGCTGCCATTGGCGGGCAGGAAGTAGAAATCCTCATCGGCGGCGATGCCGTGCCCGATAAACGCCAGCACCATCACCGACCCGTCACCGTCATTCGCCCGGGTGAACGCCGCCCGCACCGCCCCCACCAGCACCTCCCGCGACGGGTCGATCAACACGGGCTCATCCCCTGCTGGCTCACATCCGCCCAACACCGGGTCGGTCAAGACCTCCCCCAGCTCATGAGCCAATTTCGGCAGGAAACTCAACGACGGTGCGGCCGCGCACTGCGAGCCGATCACCAACACCAGCCGACGCGCTTGCGGGACACTCACCCGGCCACACTGCCAGAGCGACCCCACCTATCGACATCCGACCCACGTCCACGAAGGATCTGAGGCATGGCCCGCATCGTTCTCGTCCACGGCGTCGCCCAACAGCAACGCTCCGCCGACGACTTGGAAAACGAATGGCTACCGTCACTGGCCGGCGGGATCCGAACCGCCGGCCAGCCCGGCCTCGCCGACCAACTCTGGCCGATCCAGCCCACCGACCGGTGGGCTCGTATGGCGTTCTACGGCCATCTGTTCCTCACCCCCGACCAGCAAGGTGACACCGCCAACCTCACCGATGCACAACGTGAGATCGCCGACGAGATCGCCCTGGACTGGCTCACCAACGCCCTGGACTCCACCCGAGCCCGCGACGCCGGCACCGCCCGTCAAGAACTCGACGCCCTGCACCACGATCCCACCGACGCCCAAGGCATACCCGGCACCACCGCCCGCGCCCTGGCGGCGCTGGACCGCATCCCCTGGATCGGCAACGCCGGCTTTCACCTCGCCGCCCGCCACGCACTCATCGGCCAAGCCGTGCGATACCTCACCGAACCCGCCATCCGCCGAGCCGCCATCGCCAGCGTCCACGCACACCTCGACAACGACACCCGGGTCGTGCTCGCTCACAGCCTCGGCTCTGTCGTCACCTACGAAGCCCTCCACGATCGGCCGCAACCCCTGCCCCTGCTCATCACCATCGGCAGCCCTCTCGGCCTGCCCTCAGTGATCCGCCGCCTACAACAACCCCCCACCTACCCGGCAGGCGTGCACCGCTGGATCAACCTCGCCGACCGCGACGACATCATCGCCGCCCGCCCGCACCTGACGGCCATCTTCGACAAGGAACGCCCACCCACCGCCACCTTCGACAGCACCTACACCGTCGACAACGGTGCCGAACCCCACCGCGCCACCTTCTACCTCACCAAACCCACCATCGGCCACGCCATCGCCAAGGCATTGCACACCGACGGCAGCGATCACTGACACCGGCCGGTGTCGAAGAGACCGGTCAGAACGAACGCGTTCATCTCGACGCGGACCGCAAGTGGTGACGCTGGCCGGACGGCCGGGAGAGCCGCTAGCAGGTCGGACAGCAACCATCGAATGGCGACCCGGCACCTCCACTGCAGGGACGCAAGCACGCCGGGACGTCACCCCAACCGGACACGGATGGCGACCATGGCCACCTGCGTGACTCCGCGCCGTCCGACCCGAAGAGCTGCACCCTCTAGAACCTGGCCGCCCGGTCCTGCGCGGCCAGTAGCCGGTCCTGCTCGGCGGAGGTCACCCGGGACCGCGTCGGAGACTGGGGTATGACCTGGACATCCCGGGCAGCGCCAAGGCCGCATCACGGGCCGCGTCGATCCGTACGGCGACGGCTGGCTCGCAGGCCGGGAGCGGCCCGGCCGACGTAAACAGCGCCGGCCGGGACACGCCCGTGGTACAGGTCGCCGAGGACCCGCACCCGTCGCGATGTGGTCAATGCGGTTGCCCGTCGGCGAAGTCTGTGGCGAGCCGATCACGCCAGGCCCGCAACTGTCTGGGGCTGACGGTCATCTCCACCGCCGTGGCCCCATCACCGATCTCCAGGAGGAAACCGCGCTCGTACTCGAAGTCGGACCAGTCGATGTAGCGGGCGCCGTTCTCCTCCGGCCAGTAGGCGCCGAGCGCCTCGGCGAAGTCGTCGGCGCTGATGGTGGCGGTGAGTGCGTCGTGCAGCTCGCGGAGCTGGGTCGGGTTGAGGTCGAGACTGACCGCGTCACGGCCAACGCTGATCGCCAGGTTCCGGCCGCCGTCGGCCGTTCGCGTCGACCAGTCCAGGTAGGGAGCGTCCGCGCCCTGGCCCAGGCGCAGCACACTGCGAGCGTCGTGGGCGAAGGTACGCAGCCTGTCGGCCAGGTCGCGGGCCTGGATCGGGGTGTGCTGGGCGGTGTACGGCTGCCAGTAGTCGCTGTCCGGGCTGTCGTTGCCCTCGACTCCGGTGACCGCGACCCGGGTCGCGCCGTCGTGGTTGACCAGGTCCATCCACAGCGTCCCGGGGTCGCCACCGGCGTGGTCGATGGTCGCGGTGGTGACGTGCCGGCGGGTCGACGGGTCGGTCGCGGGCTCCTTGTCGCGCAGCAGGGCGAGCAGGTCCCGCACAGTCACCGGCAACTCGTCCTCACCGATCGCCACCTTCGCCCCGGCCAGCTCGCCGTCCCCGTCGACAAGGTGCTCCAACCGCTGTGCCGCCCGGCTCCACTTGGTGGGCGTCGCCGGCTGGTGGCCGGCCTCGGCGAGGTCGGCCAGCTCGTCGAGGTGCCGGGCGGCGGTCTCGGCCTCAGCCGGGTCCAGATGCGGCGGGTGGTACATCCCGGGCTGTGCGTACTCGTCGCCGGTGGGCTGCTCCGCGCCGGTGACGGGGTGCCACGGGTGTGGGGAGGTGCCGACCGCGACGTACCGGCCGCCGTCCCACCGGTCACCGCCGTCGCCGTAGTCCATGAGGGCGAGCGTGGTGGCCGGCCCGGCCACGCTGGGCACCTGGTCGGTGCCGTGGCAGGTGTCGCCGTCGGCGACGCCGAGCACGTCGCCCACCTCGGCCGGGTCGGACGGCGTGCTGGCCACCGGGCTGGCGAGGCCGCCGGGGGTAGTCGGGGCTGGGGTGGATCCGTCGCCCATCAGGATCTCCTTGCTCGCCAGGGTGCCGGCGTCGGCGACCGCGTCGGCGACCGCCCCGTCGTGGTTGTTGAAGTCCGTCAGGGCGGTCCGGAGTTGATCGGCGGCGGTGGCCACCGCTGCTTGGGCGGTGCCGCACGCCCGGCTCGCGTCACGCAGGTGCTCCACCGTGGAGGGCTCCATCTCCAGCGTCTCGTACCGGTCTGCGGCGTCGCTGAGCACGCCGGCGATCCCGCCGATCTCGTCGACCCGGTCTCCGGCGGCGGCGATGGCGGTATGGAACGCGGTGCGGATCTCGTCCGGGCCGGTCGCTTCGAGGATCATCAGCACTCCCCGGTCAGGTCGGCGAGGTACTCGACGCCACCGGCGTTGTCGGCGCGGGCGGTCCAGCCGTGGCACGTCACGCCCGCCTCGGTCAACACGCCGGTGGCCCACTGGCACGCCTGGTCGACGTCGTCGACGCCGAGGGCGTCGTGGTCGGCGTGCTGCTTGTCGTCGGCCAGCAGCAGCCACACGTCGTTGACCGTGTCGCGCAGCAGGCGCCACTGCCCCGCCCTGGACGTGACCAGGGCGGTGTTCCCGGCGTGCACGGCGATGTGGGCGGGTTGGTCGGGCAGCAGGTGCCCGTCGGTCCAGCCGGTGACCTCGATCCGGTGCCGGTCGGCGAGCAGCTCGACGGCCCACGTCTGGGCGGCGTCGACGTCGGTGGGGTCGGTGAGGTGCTCGGCGTACGCGGCCGGCTCGTCGACCTGTAGGTCGTAGTGCAGCACCCAGCAGCACGCGTCCTCGGCGTCGTAGACCAGCGACACCCGCTCCGGAGCATCGGTCTGCGTACCGGGCTCCGGACGGACGGTGTCGGGCTCGACCTCCGGCGGGGCGATGGCGTCGACCCGGGCCTGCTCCCACTCGCTCAGGGTGTAGCCGGCGTCGTCGACCAGCCGGGCCAGCCACGCCGCATCGGCCGCGTTCCACGACGACCGGTAGGTGGCCCGGAGCTGGACCTCCCGGCGGGCCAGGCCGAGAGCGTGCGCCGCGTGCACCCGGGTCGGCCAGTCCGCCCGCCTGATCTCCTCCCACCACCGGTAGTTCGGCAGAGCCGGGTCCGGGCCGACACCAGCGGCGAGCAGCCACTTGTGGGCGAGCTGGGCACACTCGTTACCCGGCGCCCACAGCCACGCGTCGACGATGTCCTCCGCGCTGCGCGGCAGCTTCGGCGGCCGGGCGGCCAGGATCGCGGCGGCCTCGGCGCGGGCGGTCATCGACTTGCGGCGTTCCCGCTCGTCGGTGATCCGCTGCTGCTCGGCCGGGGTGCGGTTGTCGGCCGCCTTCGGCTTGACCGTGGAGTAGTAGGTGACCTGTCCCCAGGAGTTGACCTCGGCGACCACGGTGCCGTCCTTGCGGGCCTTCGTGATCGCCTTCGCGCCGTCCAGGCGGAGTTTCCAGTAGCCGTCACCGAACCGCTGCATCGCGCTGTCGATGACCGGCACACCCTCGTCGGCGACCTTCTTGCGCGCCGCGTCGACCGTCTCCTGCCGCTCCCGGTCGCGTCGGACCTGGTCGACCAGTTGGGCGGCGCTCCAGTGGTGCCGGCGGTCGTCGCGCAGCCCGTACGCGGCGAGCAGCAGCTCCTGGTCGTCGCCAGCGGCGTCGACGAACGCGAGCGCGTCCTTGATCTGCAAGGCCGGACTGTCCCGCTCGCCCTCCTGGTCCTCGCCCGGTGGGGCCTGCCCGGTCTCCAGCTCGACCAGCATCGACTCGGGCAGGCGCAGCAGTTTCAGGCGCTTGGAAACGTGCGACTGTGAACAACCGACCTTCGCCGCGATCTGCCGCTGGCTCCGGCCGGCGGCTTCCTGCTCGGCGAACGCGCGGGCTTCCTCGACCGGGCTCAACGGCGACCGGGCGATGTTCTCGGCGGTCATCACGTCGAGCTGCGCGAGCGGGTCGTCGGCGATCGCGTCCTCGCGCACCAACACGTTCAACAGAGCGTCGGGGTCGTCTCCGTAGACGTGGCCGGCGGCGGTACGTCGGCGCGCGCCGACCAGCACCACCCACTCGGCGTCGCCGAGCTCTCCCGCGTGTGCCGGCCACGCGGCGGCGACCCGGGCGGCGGGCAGCACCACCGGCGGTTGGATCACCCCCACCTCGCGGATCGACGCCTCCAGATCGGCGAGGTCGCCCATGACCTTTCGGGGGTTGGCCGGGTGAGTGGCCACGCTGGCCAGCCTCACCGACTCGGGTCGCATCGGCGCCACGACCGCAGCCCGTGATTCCGAGGAATCGACCACGTCGGTCATGCGCTCTCCCCGACGGTCGTGGGCTCACCGTCGCGGACGACGATGCCGGCGACGGTGACCTGGTCGCCGTCGATGAGGACCGGGTACTCCCCCGGCTGGACGGTCGACCAGTCCTCGATGTCGGCCAGGTCCTCGTGCAGGAGGCAGGCTGCCAGACGGGGCCGGCAAGCCAGGGGGTGTTGCAGCGTCCACCGGTCCTCGCCGAGCACCAGGACGTGCTCGTCGCGGCCGAACGCCGGGTCGATCGCGACGACCGCGGCCTCCACCGTGGCGATGGCTCGCTGCGTGCAGGCAAGGCAGGGCGGTGCGGCCAGATCCGGGTGGTCATGGCCGCACAGTGCCAGCACCGCCGCGTTGACGACGTGCTGCGGCACGAAGGCCGAGAACACGGGTAGTAGAGCGTGGGACATGATGGGGGTAGCTCCTTCCAGGGAGTTGGAGCGGGGCGGTCCTGGGCTTTAGTCGGTTTCGGGGCCGCCTCGCATCCTGGTGCGGGTTCAGTCCAGGTGGCTCATGACCCGGGTGAGGGCTGTCTGGGTCTGGGCCAGCGCGACACGCAGCTCGTCCAGGGCCTGCTTCAAGGTGGCCGGGTCACCCGGCGATCCGGGCAACGCGGTGACGAACGTGCCGCGCCCCTGAACCGGATTGAGTAGCCCTTGGTCGGCCAGCACACGCTGCGCCTGACGGATGGTGTTCAGCCCTGGGACCTCGTACTCCTCCTGCAGGTCACTGATGCCGGGAAGCGTCGTGCCCACGGGCCACTCACCGGCCGCGAGCCTGCGGCGAAGGTCCTCGGCGATCTCCTGGTAACGGGGACTACGTGTCATGACCGACCCTAAGACCTCTGAGACCTCATAGGCAATTAAGTAGGTTGATTTTTTCTTGGCGATCTTCATCGTGTCCGGGGTGGCTAGCGTCGGGTCGCTCTGGCACGCTTGCGCGGCAGTGACACAGGGCAATCTCTTCGTAACGGAGGATCATGCGTGGAAGGACCTGCGGGCCGCCGGCGACTCGGCATGGGCGGAGTGGGACGACTGCTGGGTGTACCCCGGCTGACCGTGTGGTGGTGGGTCAAGACCGGAAAGCTGGCCTCGACCGGCTTCGACGACGGCCAGATGTGGTGGTCCGAGGATGACGCCTACGAGTGGGCGCTAAGCCAACGCGGGAACCAATGGTCGGGACGAGTGCCGGTCACAGCCTGGCCGTCGATGCCGTTGAACGCCGCCTTCGACACCACAGTGGAGCTGCCTGGCGCCGTCGCGCTGCGCTGGCATACCCGGCAGGGCCCGGTCCACCTGGTGTGGCCGCTGCCCACCAGTCGGCGCGCACCACACCAGCAGTGGGCCGAACAACTCACCCCCCGCCGTGAGGGCGCGGTGGTCGTGGTGTCGGGCGGGCTTTCGCTACGGCACGGACCGGAACTCAAGGGACTGTTACCCGGACTGCCTGGCCGCACCTACACCCCGACCTGGATCGAACTAGTGCCGTGACCATGAAGGTTCGGGGTGTTGGGGTCAGGCTGCGCGGGTGGCGGGTTGGCCCCAGCGTCGTTGGCGTTCGCTTCGGATGCGGG
>NZ_JBITKL010000024.1:0-80236 GCF_044460945.1 Micromonospora sp. NPDC049903 | reverse complement strand
CTGTCTTGGAGTGACAAACCTCTATACCGAGACCCCGCCGTCCACGTCTACACCCCGCTTGACATCCACCACACCGCCCTAACTGAGCGGCATTGCCCCTAACCCCACCCACCCCCGCCCCCTCCCCGGCCCCCACCCACCCCACCCCACCCCCCGCCGGGTTGATCAAGAAGTTTTCGCCGTCCGAGCCGACGAGCCATGGCCAAAACCTCTTGATCAACGCGGCGAAGGTGGGGGTGGGGGTGGGGTGGGGTGGGGGTGGGTCAGGTGGGTGGGGGGAGGCGGCGGCGGGCGTTCGTGGGGACGGTGGAGGGGCCGGGGGTCCAGGGGGCCACCCAGGGGCGGTCGGCGGGCGGGGTGATGACGCCGTCCTCCAGGGCGCTGTAGCGGCCGGCGAGGATGCGCTTGGCGGCCACCACGTCGACCGAGTCGGTGTTCTCCCAGAGGGCGGTGAACAGGGCGTCGATCCGGACCCGGGCCTGGCGGCAGAAGAGGTCGGCCAGCTCCACGTTCTCCGGTCGCTCCGCGCGCTCGGCGTGGGCCCGTACGCAGACCGCGCTCATCGCGAACAGCTCGGCCCCGATGTCCACCACCCGGCCCAGGAACGCCTGCTTGCGTTCCATCCTGCCCTGCCAGCGGGACATCGCATAGAACGTGGACCGGGCCAGCTTCCGGGAGGCGCGTTCGACGTGCCGCAGGTGTGCGGCGAGCGGGCCGTACTCGGCGTACGCGGTGGGTTGTTGGCCCTTGCCGACCGCGAGGGTCGGCAGCCAGCGGGCATAGAACGCGCCCGCTCGCGCGCCGGCCCTGGCCTTGCGCGCCAGTCCGGCGTCGGGGTCGATGATGTCCCCGGCCACGGAGAGGTGCGCGTCCACCGCCTCGCGGGCGATCAGCAGGTGCATGATCTCGGTGGAGCCCTCGAAGATCCGGTTGATCCGCAGGTCCCGCAGCATCTGCTCGACGGCGGCCGGCCGCTCCCCTCGGGCGGCCAGCGAGTCGGCGGTCTCGTATCCCCGGCCGCCCCGGATCTGGACCAGCTCGTCGGCGATCCGCCACGCCATCTCGCTGGCGTAGAGCTTCACCAGCGCCGCCTCGATCCGGATGTCGTTGCGGTCGTCGTCGGCGAGCAGGCAGCAGAGGTCCAGCATGGTCTCCATGCCGTACGTGGTGGCGGCGATGAAGGACAGTTTCTGCGCGACCGCCTCGTGTTCGCCGACCGGCCGTCCCCACTGGACCCGCTCGGCGGACCACTCGCGGGCCACGTGCAGCGCCCACTTGCCGGCGCCCACGCACATCGCCGGCAGCGACAGTCGACCGGTGGTCAGGGTGCTCAGCGCGATCCGCAGGCCCTTGCCCTCGCCGCCGATGACGTTCTCGTTGGGCACGAAGACGTCGTGGAAGCGGGTCAGGCTGTTCTCCAGGCCACGCAGGCCGACGAACTCGTTGCGGCGCTCGACGGTGATGCCCTCGGCGTCGCCGTCGACCACGAACGCGGTGATGCCGCCCCGACGTCCCTCGGTCTTCGGCACCCGGGCCATCACCACGAGTTGGGTGGCCACGGTGCCGTTGGTGGCCCACAGCTTCACGCCGTTGATCCGGTAGCCGGTGCCGTCCGGGGTCGGCTCGGCGGTGGTGCCCAGCCGGGCCGGGTCGGAGCCGACGTCCGGCTCGGTGAGCAGGAACGCGGAGACCTCGCCGGCCGCCAGTCGGGGCAGGAAGCGCTGCTTCTGCTCCTCGGTGCCGAACATCTTGAGCGGTTGCGGCACACCGATGGACTGGTGTGCCGAGAGCAGCGCGCCGATCGCCGGGCTGACCGAGCCGACCAGCATCAACGCTCGGCAGTAGTGCAGGTTGCTCAGCCCGAGTCCGCCGTACTCCCGACCGATCTTCATGCCGAACGCGCCGAGTCCGGCCAGGCCCTGGAACACCTCGTCGGGGATGCGGGCGTCGCGCTCGATGGCTGCGCCGTCCACCTCGGAGGCGACGTACGCGCGCAGCCGGGCGAGGAACTCACCGGCGCGTTCGTCCTCCGCGGGATCCGGCCGGGGCCAGGGGTCGATCAGGTCGAGCCGGAGCCGACCCAGGAAGAGTTCCTTGCCGAAGCTCGGTCGGTCCCAGGTGTCCTGTCGGGCCGCCTCGGCGACCTGGCGGGCCTCCTTTTCGGACACCTGCTTCTCGGACGACACGCGACCCGCCGCACCGGGCGGCGGGTCGATGTCCTGGTGGTCGTTGGCGGGTGGACGGTCGTTCTCGGCGATGGCCACGGCAACCCCCGGGAGCTGGATCCGGCATTCGGACTGTTCCGCCTGCTCGGCAGGCTACCCACGTGGTGTTACCCAGCGGTAGTCACGGTTATCCATCGCCGGACCGGCCCCGCGCGGAGCCGGATCCCGCCCCGCCCCGACCGTTCAGCCCGGGGAGAGCCCGCTCGGGTCGTCCTCGTCGTCGATGTCGTCGTCACCCCAGTTGCGGCGGCTGAACGGCAGGATCATCCAGAACGTGAGGAACCACAGGCCGGTGACCGCACTGAGCAGGAAGGCGATCGGCCGGGCGAGCACGAAGTCGGTGATCAGCAGTACCGAGCTGACCATCGCGACCAACATGAAGGCGAGACCGGCGCTGGCCATCTTGTGGGCGAACTGCACCAGCTCCGGCTTGCGGCCCTGACGGAACAGTGCCCGGTGGAACGCCACCGGTGAGATGATCATCGCGGTGGCGCCGGCCGCCGCGATCAGCGCGACGACGTAGACGTCGCGCTGGAATTCTGTGGTACGCGTGAAGCCGTTACTGAACGGCAGGGTGAGTAGGAAGGCGAAGAGGATCTGTACGCCGGTCTGCGCGACCCGCAACTCCTGAAGCAGGTCAGCGAAGTTCCGCTGCCATCGCTGCTTCTCGGTCTCCTTGGACACCGCGAACCTCCGAGGGAACACGCTCCACCCGGTCGGAACCCCCGACCGGCGGAACGCAGATGCCCCGCCGTGCACCACCCGAAACCGACTCAGGAACCGCGCCGGATCCGCCCTGCATAACGGGCCTCCAGCGCGTCGTTGTGCGCGTCGCCACCGGCGATGTTGGCCGACAGGTAGACCGGCGGCTGCTCGTCGGCGGCCAGCAGCCGGGCCACCACCTCGACCACGATCTGCTGGGCCAGCAACGCCGCCGTGATCGAGGAGACCGCACCCACCGCACCGCCGGACGGCAGCGGCAGGGTCGCGTCCCCGTACGGGGCGCCGTTGTCCAGCACCACGTCGGCGAAGTCGGCGAGCTTGCGCCCGGACGGGTGCCGGGACTCCATCCGGGCCGAGTGCTGGGCGGAGGTGATCGCCACCAGCGGATGGCCCCGCGCCACGACCAGCGAGGCGAACTCCACCATCGCCCCGTTCACTCCCGAGTTCGAGGCGAGCACGAAGACGTCACGCGGGCCGGTCGGGGCGAGGTCGTAGAGCCGGTGCGCGACCGACGGGTCCCGCTCCAGTTTCGGGCCCAGCACGTCGACCGGCTCCCCACCGTGCAGCACCAGGTCCCGCAGGGCGATCCGGTTCGTCGGCACCAACCCACCGGCCCGGCCGGCGATCTCCATCGCCAGGGCCTCCGAGTGACCGGTGCCGAAGGCGTGCACCACCCCGTCGGCGCGGATCGCCTCGGCGATCAGGTCGGCCGCCCGGCCCACCTGCTCCCGCTGGCTGGCCGCCACTCGGGTCATCGTCGCGGTCACCTCGGCCAGGTAGCCCTCGGCACTCACCGTCATGCTCTCTCCCGCCTCCCTCGGATCGCCGCCGCCGACGACCCCACCCAGCTTCCCGCACGGCCCAGTCGTCTTGCCGGTCGGTCCGGACGCTCTCAGACCGACGAGGCGCTTCCGCTGCAACGCCGGCAGGTGGGCGTCGGCGCTCAGGCGGTCGGGCGGGCGCGGGACAGGATCGCCTCGGCCAGCGGCGTCGGCGCCTCGTCCGGGATCCAGTGGCTGACGCCGGACAACTCGACGAGGCGGTAGTCGCCGCTCACGTGTGCGGCGCAGGCCTGCGCAGCGGTCCGTCCGATGGCGACGTCGCGGTCGCTCCAGACGAAGGTGGTCGGCACCGACACCGGGCCGACCGCCGCCAGCTCGGCGCGGGACATCGCCCGGTACCAGTTCAGCGCCGCGGTGAGCGCGCCCGGCTCGCGCAGCGGATCGGCGTACGCGGCGACCCGGGCGTCGTCGCCGACGTCGCGCAACAGCCGCCGCAACCCGAGCGCGTCGAGGGCCAGCAGCGTCTTCTCCGCCACGCCCGCCTTCCGGAACAGCAGCATGTACGCCGAGCGCGCCTTCTGCTGCGGGTCGTTGGCCAGCGCGTGCGCCATGGCGGCCGGGTGCGGCACGGAGACCGCGGTGAGCGTACGCACCCGGTCGGGGTGGCCGGCGGCGAGCGCCCAGGCGACGATGGCACCCCAGTCGTGGCCGACCACGTGCGCCCGCGTCACGCCGAGCGCGTCGAGCACCGCCACCGCGTCGGCGACCAACTCCCCCAGCCGGTACGCCGCCACCTCGCTCGGCCGCGCCTGCGGCGAGTAGCCCCGCTGGTCCAGCGCGTACGTGCGCAGGCCCGCCCCGTGCAGGACGGTCGCCACCTCGTCCCACTCGCCGGAGTTCTGCGGGAAGCCGTGCAGCAGCAGCACCGGCTCACCCGACTCGGGGCCACCGGGGTGGATCTCGAACCGCAGACCTCGGGCGTCGACGTGCATGCCCGGAACGCTACTCGTACTGGCGCTTGGGCACCGGCACCTGCCGCCACGACTCGATCTCCAGGTACGGGATCTCGGCGTCGTTGACCGGGTCCCGACCGATCCGGTCGCTGTACCGGCCGACCACCTCGACCCAACTGTCGTTGGGCAGCCCGACCGGCACGTCACCGGTGAGCCCGAGTTTGATCGGCCGCCCGTCGGCGGCGCAGCAGGAGAGCACCATCCGGGCCAGGATCGGCTCGCCACCGGCGCCGGTGGCCAGGAACCCGGTGAGGACCACCCGCCGGTCGCCGATCGAGGCGCCCCGGTCGAACAGCGCCCGGGAGGCGTAGTCGAGCACGCTCACCTGCACCGGATCGCCCTCGGGCAGCGGCGGATAGTCGGACTCCCGAGGGGCGTTCAGCGCGGTGCCGGCCTGCCCCGCCGCGTACGACCCGAGGGCCGGCGGGGCCACCAGCAGCAGTCCGAGCACGGGCAGGATGAGCAGCCAACCGATCCGGGGTTCGTGGTGGCCGTGTCCGTGACCGTCGTGCTCGTCGTGGTCGGCCGTCACCGTGGCGCCACCGCTCGCCGGGCCGGTGGACCCGCCGGTCGGGGCCGTCGCACGGGGCACGGAGGGCCGCAGTTCGTGCCAGAGGGTCATCACCGCGGCGACCACCAGCAGCAGACCGGCGGCGATCAGGAAGGGACGCAGTCCCTCCTTGACGTAGCGCAGATAGAGGTCGGTGACGCTGGCCCGGATCACCGCACCGCCGAGCAGCAGCAGGATCACCGCTTGTGCCTGTCGGTTCACAGCAGCACCATCCCGACTCCGGTGGCCACCAGCAGGGCGACCGCGAACGTGGCCGGCGCGAACCGGAAGGCGAACCGCCGGCCGAAGACACCGGCCTGCATCGAGATCAGCTTGAGGTCGACCATCGGCCCCACCACCAGGAAGACCAGTCGGGACGTGAGGGAGAACTGCGACAGCGAGGCCGCCACGAAGGCGTCCGCCTCGGAACAGAGCGAGAGCAACACGGCGAGCAGTGCCAGCGCCAGGATCGACAGCCAGGCGTTGTCGGCCAGGGTCTGGAGCCAGCGCTCCGGCACCAGCACGTTGATGCTGGCGGCGGCCATCGCACCGAGCACCAGGAAGCCACCGGCGTGGGTGACGTCGTGCCGGACGGCGGCCCAGAAGGCCCGGCTCCGCCGCGGGTCGTCCAGCTCCGGGCGGCGCGGCATCTTGATCCACTCGGTCCGACCGAGCCGCAGCCAGAGCCAACCCATGATCATTGCCACGACCAGACTGGCGACCCCCCGAGCGAGGACCATCTCGGGGTTGTTGGGGAAGGCGACGGCGGTGGCGACCAGCACGATCGGGTTGACCGCCGGTGCGGCCAGCAGGAACGCCAGCGCGGCCGCCGGGGTGACGCCCCGACGGATCAGCGACCCCGCGATCGGCACCGATCCGCACTCGCAGCCCGGCAGCACCACCCCGGCCGCGCTGGCCGCCGGCACCGCCAGCGCCGGGTGCCGGGGCAGCGCCTTGGCCCAGAACGACCGGGGTACGAAGACCGCGATCACGGCGGAGAGCAGGATGCCGAAGACCAGGAACGGCACCGCCTGCACCATGATCGAGACGAACACCGTGGTCCATGTCTGGATGCGGGGATCGTCCAGCGCCCCGGCCAGCGGGTCCCGAAAGATGATCAGCAGGACCAGCAGGCCCGCCAGGATCTCCACCGAGCCGATCCGGTCACCGAGCCAGCGCCGGGGCGGCTCGCCGCCGCCCGGTCGGGCCGGTCGCTCCTCGGTGGCCACGCCCGTCGGACGGCCCTCCGGTTCACCGGCCGGCGCGGCATGGTCCGTGTCTGTGCTCACCCTGTCGCCTCTCGGCCCTCGTGGATCGGCGGCCTGAGATTACCGTCCGGAGCCGATGACGTCGATGGATGTCACGAAACCGGGCGGGTTCCGGCGCGCGCCGACCACCGCCGGAACGCCCGTCGTCGGCACCCGGCATGACCTGCGTAGATCACATTGTCCGTCGATCTTCGAAGGTGTTAGCGTCGGCGGGACAACACCACCTCCGACAGGGGAGCGCACAGCGCTGAGAGTGCGGGTCCGCCCGCAGACCCTCCGTACCTGATCTGGGTAATGCCAGCGCAGGGAGTTCGGTCCACCTCCAGCCCGCCACGGCCCGGCCACGCCGGACGCGGCGGTGCGTCTTGCCTGGTTCGACACTGGACTGGGAGCACTCATGAGCCAACCGACCACCACCCGGTGGCGCACCGTCGACATCGTCGTGGCTGCGGTGATCGCCGTCGGCTTCGGTGTCATCTTCTGGGCCTGGGGCCTGCTCTGGCGGGCGGTCGACCCGGCCTTCGCCTTCTTCCCGGCCAGCCAGGCCGTCATGTACGGCGTCTGGCTGGTGCCGGCGGTGCTCGGCGGGCTGGTGATCCGCAAGCCGGGTGCCGCGCTGTTCTGCGAGGCGGTCGCGGCGACCGTCTCCGCGCTGCTGGGCTCCGAGTGGGGCGGTGTCACCATCGTCCAGGGCCTGCTCCAGGGCCTCGGCGCGGAACTGGCCTTCGCCGCCTTCCGGTACCGCTCGTTCCGGCTGCCGACGGCACTGCTGGCCGGCGCGATGACCGGCCTCGGCGCCGCCCTGTTCGACTTCTTCACCTGGAACGCCGCGTACGAACTGGGCACCTACCGCATCCCGTACGCGCTGCTCACCGTGCTCAGCGCCACCGTGATCGCCGGTGCCGGCGGCTACGCGCTCACCAAGGCGCTCGCCGGCACCGGCGTCCTGGACCGCTTCCCCGCCGGTCGCGAGCGGAACCTGGTCTGACCACGCCCGGTGGAGCCGGCCCGACCGGCTCCACCGGGCCACCGACGGGTCGGGCACGAGAGACGGGGGTGGCGGGTGGGTGAGGTACGGCTGCGCGGCTTCGGCTGGCGCCACGCCGGGCGGCGCGCCTGGGCGGTACGCGGCGTGGACCTACGGGTACGCCGAGGCGAACGGGTACTGCTGCTCGGGCCCTCCGGCGCCGGCAAGAGCACCCTGCTCGCCGCGCTGGCCGGGCTGCTGCCGGAGGACTCCGGTGAGCAGGAGGGCACCATCGAGATCGACGGCCGCCCACCGGCCGAGACCCGCGAGCGGGTCGGCATCGTCTTCCAGGATCCGCAGTCCCAGCTCGTCATGGCCCGCAGCGGCGACGACGTCGCGTTCGGGCTGGAGAACCGGGGCGTACCCGCCGGGCAGATCTGGCCCCGGGTGGACGAGGCGCTGCGTCGGGTCGGCTTCCCGTACCCCCGGGACCGCCCCACCGCGGCGCTCTCCGGCGGCGAACAGCAGCGGCTCGCCCTGGCCGGAGTGCTCGCGCTCCGCCCCGACCTGCTGCTGCTCGACGAGCCCACCGCCAACCTCGACCCGGCCGGGGCCGACCTGGTCCGCGCCGCCGTAGGCCGCGCGGTCGACGACGACACCACCCTGATCCTGGTCGAACACCGGGTGGCCGACGCCCTGCCGCTGGTCGACCGGGTGGTGGTGCTCGACGCCGGTGGCGGCGTCCGCGTCGACGGCCCGCCGGAGACCGTCTTCGCCACGCACGGCGACGCCCTCGCCGCCGACGGCGTCTGGGTGCCCGGCCACCGGCTCCCGAACCGCCGGGCCACCACCGGTCCCGGCGAGGTGTTGCTCACCGCCGACCGGCTCGGCCAACCACCCCGGCTGGCCGCCACCGACCTGGCGGTACGCGCCGGTGCGGCACTCGCCGTGCTCGGCCCCAACGGCGCCGGCAAGTCCACCCTCGCGGTGCTGCTCGGCGGGCTGCTCAAGCCGGGCACCGGGCGACTGCTGGCCGGCGTCGAGCTGGCCGGGGCCGACGCCCGCACCCCACCGCACCGGTGGCGGGCACCCGCGCTGGCCCGCCGGATCGGCTCGGTGTTCCAGGACCCGGAGCACCAGTTCGTCACCGGCACGGTCTTCGACGAACTGGCGCTCGGCCCCCGGCGTACCGGCGCCACCGAGACGGAGGTACGCCGACGCGTCGACGAGCTGCTGCACCGACTGCGGTTGGACCGGCTGGCCGGCGCGAACCCGTACACCCTCTCCGGTGGCGAGGCGCGGCGGCTGAGCGTGGCGACCGCCCTGGCCACCGCGCCCCGGCTGGTGATCTGCGACGAGCCCACCTTCGGCCAGGACCGGCGCACCTGGCGGGAGCTGGTGGACCTGTTCGCGGAGCTACGCGACGCGGGCCACGCCCTGGTGACGGTCACCCACGACGCCGAGTTCGTCGCCGCGCTCGCCGACCGGACGCTGACGCTGACGCCCGCACCGGCTCCCGCCGCCCCGTCGTCGGCGTCTTCTCCGGCGGGGTACCGATGATCGACCTGGAACCGGTCGCCCGGCCGGACGCGCCGCTGGCCCGGCGTAATCCGGTGGCCAAGCTGGCGGCGGCGCTGCTGTTCGCGTTTCCGCTGCTGGCGACGCTGGACCCGGTCGCACCGGCGATCGCGATCGCGGTCGAGTTGGCGGTCCTGCCGCTGTTCGGCGTGCGCTACCGGGTGCTGTTCCGTCGGGTGTGGCCGTTGCTGGTGGCCGCCGTGGGCGTCCTGGTCACGCTGGTGCTCTTCGCCGCGGACCGCTCGGGCCGGGTACTGCTCGACGCCGGACCGGTCGTGGTCACCTCGACGGTGCTGCTCACCGCGCTCGGCCTGGTGCTGCGCCTGTTCGCGGTGGCCCTGCCCGGCGTGATCGTCTTCGCCACCACCGATCCCACCGACCTGGCCGACGCGCTGGTGCAGAACGCCCGCGCACCGGCCCGCTTCGCGATCGGTGCGCTGGCGGCGTTCCGGCTGCTGCCGCTGCTCGGGCAGGAATGGCAGATGATCGTCATGGCCCGGCGCGCACGCGGGGTGGAGGCGGGACGCAACCCGGTGGCGAAGCTACGGCTCTTCGTGTCCACCGCGTTCACGCTGCTGGTCGGCGCGATCCGCCGGGGCACCCGGCTGGCGGTCGCGATGGACGCGCGCGGCTTCGACGCCGGGGTACCGCGTACCGTCGCCCGCCGGCAGCATTTCGGTGCCGCCGACTGGCTGCTGGTCGTCGTCGCGACGGCGTTGGCCGTCGCCGCGTTGGGCGTCAGCGTCGCGCTCGGCACCTTCCGGCCGCTGATCGGCTGAACCCTACGACCGTGGTGGGTAGATCTGTTGTCGCTCCAGCGACAACAGATCTACCCACCTGCCGTTTACACGGGACGCACCCGTCGATCAGCCACACCCACGCCTCGATCAGCCACGCCCGCGCCGGGCGAGGAGAACAGCCCCCTGCGCGGCATAGCGTCGGTCACGCTGCGCGGTACACCGCCGGTCAGCCACCCGACGCGGCAAACCACCGGCCAGGCTGGGCGGCAAACCGCCGGCCAGGCGGGCCGGACCGGCCAGGCGGACCGGGCCGGTCAGCTCCGCCGGAAGGCGTACTGCCGAGCCGCACCGGCACGCTGCGGACGGCCGGAGTCATACCCCTTGCCGCGACGGGTCACCGTCGGGCCGGTCGTCCGCGCGACTTGTGCTCGCGGCACCTCACGGTCTTCGGAGCGATCCGGCATGGACGGGTCAAGCGGATCGCGCAGCGGAGCAAGCCCCGCCGAATCGCGCAGCGGGACAAGCCCCGCCGGGGAGTGCAGCGGAGCAAGCCCGGCCGGAGAGTGCAGCGCGGCCAGCGCTGTCGGGGCGTCGAGCCCCGGCGGCACGGCGAACCCGCCGGGTTGCGCCGGGAACTCCCGGCCGATTGGCGGAGTGAGAGCGTCGGTCGACGCGTCGAAGTCGGGCGGCGTCACCTCGGACACCCGGGCGGCGCCACGGGACTTCTTCGGTTTACGGCTGGCAGGCATCGGAGCCTCCTCGCTCGGCGGTGTCGGCGCGTACGCCATGCCACCGCCGTCGGTGGGGACCGCCGGTCGGCGGTCGGGCAGGATCAGCGGAAGCTCGCTCCGGAGCGGCCACGGAGAACGTCGCGACAACGGCGACGAGGAGGACGCGCGGACACCCGGGAGCGACGGGTCCACGGCGACAGGGGCGGCGGACCGGCTCGATGAAGCGGGTGTCAGTAGCGCATGCCCGCACGCTATCCGGCCGGTACGAGGAACGCATCCGAATTGTCGACGCCCCCGGTGGCGTGCGCTACGCGACCACCTGATGACCAGCGGTGGGGGGACGGCGCGGTCCTGGGGCCGGCCGCGATACCGTCGCAGCACTACAGGTAGACGGCGGAAGGTGGCGACGAGGATGGCGGATCGGGCTACGGCGCAGATCGGTGTGACCGGGCTGGCGGTGATGGGCCGCAACCTGGCCCGGAACCTGGCTCGCAACGGGTTCACCGTGGCGTTGCACAACCGCTCGCCGGAACGGACCCGGTCGCTGGTGGCCGAGCACGGCGACGAGGGCACGTTCGTCCCGACGGAGTCCCTGGCGGACTTCGTCGCCGCGCTGGAGCGCCCCCGTGCGGTGATCATCATGGTCAAGGCGGGCGGTCCCACCGACGCGGTGATCGACGAGTTGGTGCCGCTGCTCGAAGAGGGCGACATCATCATCGACTGCGGCAACGCGCACTTCGCCGACACCCGCCGCCGGGAGGAGGCGCTGCGGACCAAGGGCCTGCACTTCGTCGGCACCGGCGTCTCCGGTGGCGAGGAGGGCGCCCTCTGGGGGCCGAGCATCATGCCGGGCGGGTCGGCCGAGTCGTACCGCAAGCTCGGGCCGATCTTCGAGAAGATCGCCGCGCAGGTCGACGGCGAGCCCTGCTGCGAGCACGTGGGGCCGGACGGTGCCGGGCACTTCGTGAAGATGGTCCACAACGGCATCGAGTACGCCGACATGCAGCTCATCGCCGAGGCGTACGACCTGCTGCGGGCCGGTCTGGGCGCGACCCCGTCGGAGCTCGCGGAGATCTTCCGGGAGTGGAACTCCGGTGAGCTGGAGTCCTTCCTGATCGAGATCACCGCCGACGTGCTGGCGCACACCGACGCCGCCACCGGCGAGGCGTTCGTGGACGTGGTACAGGACCGGGCCGAGCAGAAGGGCACCGGCCGGTGGACCGTCCAGATCGCCCTCGACCTGGGCATCCCGATCACCGGCATCGCCGAGGCGACGTTCGCCCGGTCGCTCTCCGGCCACGTCGACCAGCGCGAGGCGGCGGTGCGGGCGTTCCCGGACTCCGGGGAGAAGTGGCAGGTCGCCGACCGCGAGGCGTTCATCGAGGACGTACGTCGGGCGCTACTCGCCTCCAAGATCGTGGCGTACGCGCAGGGCTTCGACCAGATCCGTGCCGGCAGCGCCGAGTACGACTGGAACATCGACCTCGGCGGCACGGCGAAGATCTGGCGGGGCGGCTGCATCATCCGGGCCCGCTTCCTGGACCGGATCAAGCAGGCGTACGACGAGCAGCCGGAGCTGCCCACGCTGCTGGTGGCGCCGTGGTTCGCGGACACCGTGCGTGACGGTGTGCCGAGCTGGCGGCGGGTGGTGGCCGAGGCGGCCCGGGTCGGCGTGCCGGCACCCGCGTTCGCCTCGTCGCTGGCCTACTTCGACGCGCTGCGCGCGCAGCGGCTCCCGGCCGCGCTCATCCAGGGCCTACGGGACAACTTCGGGGCGCACACCTACCGCCGTGTCGACCGCGACGGTTCCTTCCACACCCTGTGGGCCACCCCGGACCGCGCCGAGACCCCGGCCTGACCCCTTCGCGCCGTCCTCGGTGTAAGGAGGGGTCCCCTGCTATACACCAGGCGTTAGCAGGGGACCCCTCCTTACACGCACGCACGCACGACGCCGCCCCTGGCTTCACGTGGAGCCAGGGGCGGCGCTGTGTACGTCAGAAGAAGCGGCGACGCCGGGCCTTCTGCGGGCGGATCAGGTCCGCTCCCTGCGTGAGCAGGCGACTGGCCCGGGACGGGCCCCGCCGGGATTCCATCGAGTGGCTGAGCCGGCGGGCACCGGCGGCCGCCAACGGAACCGCAACGGCCATCACCGCCCACTGGGCAACACGCTTGCGCATCATGTGGGTTCACCTCCGTCAGTGGCTGCTGACGACACTGATACCCAGTCCGACCGGTCGCTAAGCGTCACACGGTCGGGGCCACCGGGTTGGGCAGCGCGCCGCCGAAGCGGCGGTCCCGCTGGGCGTACAGCTCGCAGGCGTACCAGAGGTGGCGGCGGTCGAAGTCGGGCCAGAGCGTGTCCAGGAAGACCAGCTCCGCGTACGCACTCTGCCAGAGCATGAAGTTCGAGGTGCGCTGCTCCCCGGACGGGCGCAGGAACAGGTCCACCTCGGGCACCTCGGGGTGGTAGAGATAGCGCTCGATGGTCTTCTCGTTGACCTTGCCCGGGTCCAGTCGGCCGGCGGCCACGTCCCGGGCGATCGCGGCGGCGGCGTCGGCGATCTCCGCCTGCCCGCCGTAGTTGACGCAGAACTGGAGCGTCAGCGTCGAGTTCCCCCGGGACATCTCCTCGGCGGTCTGCAACTCGGAGATGACGCTCTTCCACAGCCGCCCGGACCGGCCCGACCAGACCACCCGGACCCCGAGGTCGACGAGCTGGTCCCGGCGGCGGCGGATGACGTCCCGGTTGAAGCCCATCAGGAAGCGCACCTCGTCCGGCGAGCGCCGCCAGTTCTCGGTGGAGAAGGCGTACGCCGACAGGTAGGGGATGCCCAGCTCGATGGCGCCCTCGACGGTGTCGAAGAGGGAGAACTCCCCCGCCTCGTGGCCCTTGGTGCGGGGCAGCCCGCGCTCCTTGGCCCAGCGGCCGTTGCCGTCCATCACCACGGCGACGTGCCGGGGCACCGCCTCCGACGGCAGCGCCGGAGGTCGGGCGCCCGACGGGTGCGGCGTCGGCGGCACCGGCGCGCGCCGGACGGCCCTGGTGGATCGGATCACTCGGCTCTCCCTGCTCGACTCCATCGACGCCCGGTCGGGCGTCAGCCCTCGCCGGCCGGGTCGCGCGGCGGGGCCGCCCCGGCGCGTCCGCCACCGGGTCGGACCGTGCCGGTGGCCGGGCCGCCCCGGTCCACCAGCGGCAGCGAGCGTAGCGCGCGCTCCAGGTGCCACTGCAGGTGCGCCGCGACCAGGCCGCTGCACTCCCGGCGTACGCCGGTCTCGGTGGCGTCGGCGATCCGCCAGTCACCGGTGGTCAGGGCGGACATCAGGTCGATGGTGGCCGGGGCCGGATGGGACGCGCCGGGCGGCCGGCAGTCCGGGCAGACCGCGCCACCGGCGGGTACGGAGAACGCCCGGTGCTGCCCCGGGGTGCCGCAGACCGCGCAGGCGGTCAGCGCCGGTGCCCAACCGGCCAGCGCCATGCCGCGCAGCAGGTACGCGTCGAGCACCAGCGTCGTCGCGTGGCTGCCCTCGGCCAGTGCCTTCAGCGCGCCCAGGGTGAGCTGGAACAGCCGCAGCGACGGCTCCCGCTCCACCGGGGTGAGGCGTTCGGCGGTCTCGGCGATGGCGCTGGCCGCCGTGTAGCGGGGGTAGTCACCGAGGAACCGCTTGCCGTACAGGTCGATCCCCTCGACCTGGCTGACGCTGTGCAGCGAACTGCCCAGCTCGCCCTTGGGGTCACCGGCGAGTTGCAGGTCGACGTGGCCGAAAGGCTCCAGCCGGGCACCGAACTTCGAGGTGGTGCGGCGTACCCCTCGGGCGACCGCGCGCAGCCGGCCGTGCCGCCGGGTGAGCAGGGTGATGATCCGGTCCGACTCGCCGAGTTTCTGCACACGCAGCACCACCGCGTCGTCGCGGTAGAGCTGTCGGCGGTACCCGGCCATCGCGTCATTCTCCCTCCCCGCTCCCTCCCCGTCGGAGTGCGGGTCTGTACCGGGTCGGATCTCAGGGTTCGCTCGGGGTAGGCGGGCCGTCTTACCCCGATGTGCGCCGGGCGGCACCGGACGTAGCGTGCTCGACATGGCTCTGCACCCGACCACCCCGGCGCGCCGGACCGCCACGCCACACCCGGCCGCCACCTCCCGCCGGATCGCCACCTCCCGCCCGGGCGGCACGGTCCGCCGGGACGGCACCGTCCGTCGGGGCGGCACCGCCCGCCGAGGATTCGTGGCGGCGGTCGCGGCCACCGCCCTGATCGTCCTCGCCGGGTGTGACAACCTCTCCTTCGGCCGGCTGGACTTCGACAACACCGAGTCCACCCGGATCACCGCGATCCGGCTCCTGCCCGGCGCCGGTGACGTGGTGGTCCGCGCCGACGGCGGAGTGGACGGCGTCCGCATCAAGCGCGTGGTGCGCTACCAGGGCAACCAGCCGCGCACGTCGTACGAGATCACCGGCACGGAACTGGTGCTGGACACCTCCTGCGGCAACCGGTGCAGCGTCTCCTACGAGGTCACCACCGGCGAGGGGGTCAGTGTGCGGGGCGAGACCGGCTCCGGCGAGGTCGACCTGAGCCGGGTCGGCACGGTGGAGGTCACCGTCGGCTCCGGCGACGTCCGGGTGGCCGGCGCCGCCGGCCCGGTCCGGGTGGAAACCGGCTCCGGCAACATCGAGGTGTACGACGTGACCGAGCCGGTGGTGCTACGCAGCGGCTCCGGCAACATCACCGCGAACCGGCTCGGTGGCGAGGTGGACGCGGAGGCCCGGTCCGGCAACGTCACCGTGGAGCTGAACCGACCCGCCCCCGCCCGCGCGCACGCGTCCAGCGGTCACGTCGAGTTGACCGTGCCGGCCGGCTCCTACCAGGTGTTCTCGACGGTCGGTTCGGGCTCGGCCGACCTCGGCGTACCGCACGACCCCACCGCAGAGCTCGTGCTCGACGTCGCGACCGGTAGCGGCGACCTCGCCGTCACGTCCCGCTGACGTCGCCGCTGCGCCCTCGCTGCCCCGGGACGGACTCCTCCCGCCGCTGGGCGACCCGACCGGCGGCGCGGCCGGCACCGACCGGCTCCTCCCCGCCGGTCCGGCCGCCATCGGCCGGCACCTCCCCGCCGGATCCGGGACGGCCACCATCGGTCGGCATGTCCCCACCGGGTCCCGGACGCCCGCGATCGATCCGCAGCATCTCGCCATCGGGTCCCGGACGCCCGTCCGGGGTCAGGCCGCCCACCGGCCGACGCGGTGCGGCCTGCGGGCGGGCCGACGGCGGACGCCCACCGGGGATCAGCTCCGGCGGGCGCTGCGCCGCCACGTCCTCGACCCAGCCGAACGCGGCGGTCACCACGCCCACCAGGGCGAAGACCAACACCACCCGGATGGCCTGACCCAGCAGATTCTGGTGCGACCAGCCGACCACGTCCACCAGCGGCGTGAGTGCGACCACGAAGGCCATGTGCCAGAGATAGACGGTCAGCGCCCGCCGGTTCAGCACGGTGACCGCGCGCCCGATCAGCTCGTTGCGGTCCACCCAGGCGGCGGCCGACGGTGCCCGGCCGAGCGCCACCAGGATGAACGCGGCCGACCAGAGGGCGTTGCCGAGCGGGATGTCGTTCAGGTCGTAGCCGCGCGGACCCGGATTGGCCAGGATCCAGGCGCCGCCGGTCGCCGCGAGCGTCAGGACGACCGGCACCAGCACCCGGTTCGTCATCCGGCGCAGCATGCCCGCCTGGTGGGCGAAGCCCAGCAGCCACGCGCCGAAGTAGAGGCCGAACTCGCGCAGCACGCCGTGCGGGTTCTGATAGATGCCGAACTCGATGGAGATCAACAGGAAGTAGGGGGCGAGCAGGGTGGGCAGCGGGAACCGCCGGAACAGCCAGATGGCGATCGGCGAGGCGAGCACGAACCAGAGGTAGTCCCGTAGGTACCAGATCGGGCTCAGCGCCAGCGCTCCCCAGTAGTTCGCCGGTGGGTCGACGACCGGGAACAGCCAGAACAACACCTTGGGGGTCAGCGGCAGCCCGGTGAGCAGCATCGCCGGTACGAAGATGGCGGCGACCACCCAGAGCGACGGAAGCAGTCGCCGCAGCCGCCGCCCCACCGCCGACGGGCCGACCCGGTACAACGTGGCGGCCATCAGCGACCCGGCCATCGCGAACATCACCGACATCGCCGGGAACAGCACGGTCAGCGACGCCCAGCCGGTGACGTGGTAGACGACGACCCGCACGATGGCCAGTGCACGCAACAGGTCAAGGTAACGGTTTCGCATCAGCCTGCATCTATGTCCGGGGGCAGAGGCACACCCTCCCTACCCTCCGATGCGCGCCGCGGAAACGACCAACTACCCAGCGGTATAGTGAAACTTCCCATATGCCTGACCGGTACCGATCAGACACTCAGGCGCTCGTCGTCCATTTCGTCCGGTACGCGTCGGAGCCGTCAGAAACCGAGCTTGCGCAACTGCTTCGGATCGCGCTGCCAGTCCTTGGCCACCCGGACGTGCAGGTCGAGATAGATCTTGGTGCCCAACAGCTCCTCGATCTGCCGCCGCGCGGCGGTACCCACCGCCTTGAGTCGCGCGCCCCGATGCCCGATCACGATCGCCTTCTGGCTCGACCGCTCGACGTACACGTCGGCGTAGATCTTCATCAGGCGGCCCTCGGGGATCATCTCCTCGACCACCACAGCGATGGAGTGCGGCAACTCGTCGCGTACGCCCTCCAGCGCCGCCTCCCGGATCAGCTCGGCGACCAGCACCTGCTCCGGGTCGTCGGTGAGCATGTCGTCCGGATAGAGCTGCGGAGACTCGGGGAGATAACCCGTCATCACCTCGACCAGGGTGTCCACCTGGTGCCCGGAGACCGCGCTGACCGGCACCACCTCCGCGAACTCGCCCAGCTCGCTGACGGCCAGCAGTTGCTCGGCCAGCCGCTTCTTGTCGACCAGGTCGGTCTTGGTGACCACCGCCAGCACGGTCGCCTTCAGCTCGGCCAGCTCCCCGGTGATGAACCGGTCACCACGACCGACCGGCTCGTCGGCCGGGATGCACAGGCCGATCACGTCGACCTCGCTCCAGGTCTGCCGCACCAGGTCGTTGAGCCGCTCCCCGAGCAACGTACGCGGCCGGTGCAGGCCCGGCGTGTCGACCAGCACCAACTGCGAGTCCGGCCGGTGCAGCACCGCGCGGATGACGTGTCGGGTGGTCTGCGGCTTGTTCGAGGTGATGGCGATCTTCTGGCCGACGATCGCGTTGGTCAGCGTGGACTTGCCGGCGTTCGGCCGCCCCACGAAACAGGCGAACCCGGCCCGATAGTCCCGCTCGCTCATGCCGGCACTCCGCTACGCTCCGCGCCGCCATGAGGCACCACCACACTGCACCTGATGATTCGCTCACTCCGCTCGCTCATGCCGGCACTCCGCTACGCTCCGCGCCGCCATGAGGCACCACCACACTGCACCTGATGATTCGCTCACTCCGCTCGCTCATGCGGTCACCGTGCCGAGGACCGTGCCGTCGGGAGCAGCGAGGTGGACCGGGGCGTCGGCGGCCAGGTCGCGTACGGCCGCGTAGCCGGCGCCATCCAGAGTGGACGCCTCGGTCACCACCACGGCGGCCTCCAGCCGGGTGGCACCCGCCGCAGCCGCCGAGGCGACCGCCAACTGGAGCGCGGTGATGGTCAGCGAGGGCAACGACACGCTCGCCGCCGCGTACGTGCGACCGTCCTGGTCCCGGACGGCCGCGCCCTCCACGGCACCCACCCGACCCCGGGCACCCCGGGCGAGGATGACCAGCTTGCCGTCCTCGGCGCTCAGTTCGGCCTCGGCGGGCAGGGCGGTCGGTACGGCGGGTGACTCAGGCATCGGCGGGTAGCCTCTCCTCGGATCGGTCGGTGTCACCCCGGGAAGCCGTCGCCTCGCCACCCGGGTTCTCCTGCGTGTCGGACGGTTCGACCCGGTGCACCAGCACCGTGTCGATCCGGTTGCGGCGGCCGGTGGTGCCCTCGGCGATCAGCCGCAGGCCGGACACCTCCGCCTCGGCGCCGGGAATCGGCACCCGGCCGAGGGACTGGGCGAGTAGACCGCCCACCGTCTCGACCTCGTCGTGCGGCAGCTCGGTGTCGAACAGCTCGCCGAGCGCCTCCACCGGCAGCCGGGCGGTGACCCGCACCGCGCCGTCCGGCAGCTGCTCGATCGGCGGGCGCTCGACGTCGTACTCGTCGGTGATCTCACCGACGATCTCTTCGAGGATGTCCTCGATGGTGACCAGACCACCGGTGCCGCCGTACTCGTCGACCACGATGACCAGGTGATTGCGGGCGGCCTGCATCTCGGAGAGCAGGTCGTCGACGGGCTTGGACTCCGGCACGAAGGTCGCCGGCCGCATCAGCTCGGCCACCGGGAGCTGCGCGTCCTCGGCGGCCCCGCCCTGGGTACGCCGGATCAGGTCCTTGAGATAGAGGATGCCGAGCACGTCGTCGACGCTCTCGCCGATCACCGGGATCCGGGAGAAGCCGGAGCGCAGGAACAACGCGAGCGCCTGGGACAGGTTCTTGCCCGACTCGATCCACACCATCTCGGTACGCGGCACCATCACCTCGCGGGCGATGGTGTCACCGAGGGCGAAGACCGAGTGGATCATCTGCCGTTCGCCGTGCTCCACCACGCCCCGCTGCTCGGCGAGGTCGACCAGTTCGCGCAGCTCGACCTGGGTGGCGAACGGCCCCTCGCGGAAGCCGCGCCCGGGCGTCACCGCGTTGCCGATCAGGATCAGCAGCGACGCGAGCGGGTTGAGCACCCGGCCCAGCCAGCGCACCAGCGGCGCGGCCGAGCGGCCCACCGCGTACGCGTGCTGCCGGCCGAGGGTACGCGGACCGACGCCGACCACCACGAAGCTGACCACGGTCATCGCCCCGGCGGTGATCAGTGCCGCCCGCCAGCCCGCGCCGAAGGTGTCCACCGCGACCAGCGCCACCAGCGTGGTGGCGGTCAGCTCGGCGAGCAGCCGGAGCAGCAGCAGGAGGTTGAGGTGACGGACCACGTCACCGGCGACCGCCTGGAGCGTACGGGCTCCCCGGGCTCCGTCGCGGGCCAGTTCGGCGGCGCGGGCCGGGGAGACCGCGGCCAGGGCCGCCTCGGTCATCGCGATCAGGCCGGCGAGCACCACCAGCCCGGCCGCGAAGACGAGCAGTTGCAGATCGGGTAGGCCGGTGGCGGGCGCGGCCAGCACAGTGTCCATCACCGGGAGCGGGTCGACCGCCAACTGGACAGCAGCCGGGCCTGGAGCCCGAACATCTCCCGCTCCTCCTCCGGCTCCGCGTGGTCGTAGCCGAGCAGGTGCAGCACGCCGTGCACGGTGAGCAGGTGCAGCTCGTCGGCGGCGCCGTGCCCGGCGGTCGCGGCCTGTTTCGCCGCCACCTCCGGGCAGAGCACGATGTCACCGAGCAGGGCCGGCTCGCCACCGGCGGCGGCGTTCTCCCCCGGCCCGTGGTCGACGCTGCCCTCGTCCATGGGGAACGCGAGCACATCGGTGGGACCGTCGCCGCCCATCCAGCGATGGTTCAGCTCGGTCATGTAGTCGATGTCGACCAGCAGCACGGAGAGCTCGGCGAGGGGGTTGACCCCCATCTCGTCGAGCGCGTGCCGGGCGACGGCGAGCACGGCGTCGGTGTCGACCTCGACACCGGACTCGTTGGCGATCTCGATGGACAACTGTCTTCCCTCGGTCTAGCGGCGCCGGCCGGCGCGGTTGCCCTGGGCAGTACGCCCGGCCACCGCGTGCACGCCCTGGGCCTGCTGGTTCTCCCGCTCGGCGTCCCACCGGGCGTACGCGTCGACGATCTCACCGACCAGTCGATGCCGCACCACGTCGGCGCTGGAGAGCTGCGCGAAGTGCACGTCCGGGACGCCTTCCAGGATCTCCCGGACCACGCGCAGCCCGCTGGTCGTCCCGCCGGGCAGGTCCACCTGGGTGACGTCACCGGTCACCACGATCTTGGAGCCGAACCCGAGCCGGGTGAGGAACATCTTCATCTGCTCGGGCGTGGTGTTCTGCGCCTCGTCGAGGATGATGAACGCGTCATTTAACGTCCTACCTCGCATGTATGCCAGCGGGGCGACCTCGATGGTGCCCGCCGCCATCAGCTTCGGGATGCTCTCCGGGTCCAGCATGTCGTGCAGCGCGTCGTAGAGCGGGCGCAGGTAGGGGTCGATCTTCTCGTTGAGCGTGCCGGGCAGGAAGCCCAGCCGCTCCCCCGCCTCGACCGCCGGTCGGGTCAGGATGATCCGGTTGACCTGCTTGGCCTGCAACGCCTGGACCGCCTTCGCCATGGCGAGGTAGGTCTTGCCGGTGCCGGCCGGGCCGGTGCCGAAGACGATGGTGTGCCCGTCGATCGCGTCGACGTAGCGCTTCTGCCCGAGCGTCTTGGGACGGATGGTCCGCCCGCGCCGGGACAGGATGTTGAGCGTCAGGACCTCTGCGGGCCGCTCCGCGCCGCCCTGTTCGAGCATGCCGACGGTACGCCGGACGGCGTCTGTGGTCAGGGTCTCGCCTTTCTCGATCAGTTCGAGGAGTTCGCTGAAGATCCGCTCGGCGAGAGCGTTGTCGGCGGGGGCACCGGTGATCGTGATTTCGTTGCCGCGTACGTGCACGTCACTGTTCACGGAGCGCTCGACCAGTCGCAGGATCTCGTCACCCGCGCCGAGCAGGTTGACCATGATCTTCGAGTCGGGGACCGTGATCTTGGTCTGCACCCTGGGCGGGCCGGGAGGTGGGGTGCCGGTCATAGGTCGGGCCGAGGGGCCCTGCGCCACCTGCTCTCGATCTCGGCGCCGGGCCTGCTGCCACGGCGTACGGATGTTGGCTCCATCGTATCGGTTCAACGGCGCGGACACGCCGCCCATTTCCCCCGGCAACGGCCGGGCGTGGCCCCTCGGTGCGCCTGCTCACAGCGGCGACGGCGAGTGGCCGCCGCGCCATCCGACGACTGGTGCACAAGTAGACAAAACTCCTCAGCTTCCGACCCGGAAGTCGTACCTGTCGAAGGTCTCCTGCCGTCGGGTGAACCGGTAGGTCGCCCAGTGCATCCGGACCACCTCGCCGACGGAGTCCCGGGTCAGCCGGAGCAGTTCGCCGACCTCCCGGCCGGAGACCGTCCGGAACACGTCCGGCTGCTCCGGCATCGGCGCGAAGACCGCCGGCGGCTTCTCCGACGGGTCACCGGCACCCCGGGCCTGCAGGGCACCGTCGTGCCAGCCGAAGACGTACTCGAAACCCTCGCCCCACCAGCGACCGAGCAGCCCGCGCAGGTGCTCCGGGGCCGGTGTGCCCGGCCGCCACGGCACGATGTCGGCCGGGTCGTGCTCGACCGAGGCGGCGAGCAGCCGGTGCGGCAGCTCCAGCACGTCCACGGCGGTACCGGAGGAACCCAGCACGGCGGCGCCGAACGCGGCGGGAGCGTCCTCGCCGCCCCGCCGGCCGTACACCCCGGCGAGGAACCCGGGCATCGCGCCGTCGTGCCCGACGTGCACCACCCGCTGGCCCTGCGGCAGCAGGAGCAGGCCCAGGCCGAAACCGCCGGACCACGACGTCTCGTCGGTGACCGTCACCGGCCAGCGCATCTCCTCCAGCGTGGCCGGCGCGAGCACCACTCCGGTCGGGTCCAGGGCCGCCGGGTCGGCCAGGAACGCGGCCCACCGAGCCATGTCACCGGCGGTGCTCCACAGCTGCGCGGCGGGCCCGACCGCACCGAAGTCGGTCGGCGGCTCCGGGCGCGCCTCGTCGGAGTACGCGTCGACCAGGAACCCGGTCGCCGCGCGGGGCCCCGGGTCGACCGTGGTCGCGGTCAGCCCCAGCGGGACGAGTACCCGCTCGGTCAGCACCTCGGCCCAGGTCCCGCCCCGCACCTGGCCGACCAGCCGACCGAGCAGGGCCATCCCCAGGTTCGAGTAGTGGTAGCGACGGCCCGGCGGCAGCACCCGCTCCGCCCGGGCCAGCTCGGCGACCAGCCGGTCGGCGTCCGGTGCCCGCAACGTGTCCCAGACGTCGCCGTACGGCTCCCGTTGCAGGCCGGCGGTGTGCGACAGCAGGCGACGCACGGTCAGCTCGCCGTGGGCCGGCAGGTCCAGATGCCGGTCCAGCGGATCGTCCAGGTCGAGCAGGCCGTCGTCGCGGCACTGGAGGGCGAGCACGGCGGTGAAGGTCTTGGTCACCGACCCGATGCGGAACCGGGTGTCCGCGTCCAGCGCGGTGTCGTTGCCGGTGCCGCCGACCGTGCAGGTCCACAGCGGGCGGTCGGCCCGGTGCACCGCCGCCGCCAGGGCCGGCACCCGTCCCCGCGCCTGGACCTGCCGCACCATCCGGTCGAGCCGACCGGTGGCGGCTGTGGTCACGCCACGCTCCGGGCCAGCATCGGCCCGAGCGGCGCACCGCCCAACACGTGCGCGTGCACGTGGAAGACCTCCTGGCCGCCGTACGCCCCGGTGTTGAACATCAACCGGAAGCCGTCCCCGAGCAGCCCCTCGTCCTCGGCCACCGCGGCGGCCGTGGCCAGCACCTCACCGGCCAGCGCCGGGTCACCGGCGGCCAGGGTAGCCACGTCGGCGTAGTGCTCCTTGGGAACGATCAGGACGTGCACCGGCGCCTTCGGGTCGATGTCGCGGAAGGCGAGCGTGGTGGGGGTCTCACGGACCACGGTGGCCGGGATCTCCCCGGCGACGATCCGGCAGAACAGGCAGTCAGGAGTACTCACCGGGGCAGTGTAAGGAAGGGTCCCCTGCTAACGCCTCGTGTATAGGAAGGGTCCCTTCCTCACATCCGGGCGGGTGCGGCAGGATGGCGCGCATGGCAGGGCGGGCGGTACTGGTCACGGGTGGTTCACGCGGCATCGGGCGGGCGGTGGTCACGGCCTTCGCCGCCTCCGGCGACCGGGTGGCGATCCACCACCGCGACTCGGCGGAGCTGGCCGAGGCGTTACGGGCCGAGCTTCCCGGCGACGGCCATCTGGTGGTCCGCGCCGACCTGGCCGACCCCGACGCGGTACGCGCGATGGTGGACCAGGCGGCGGAACGACTCGGCGGGCTCGACGTACTCGTCAACAACGCCGGGGTGTTCGGCCCGGCCGATCCACCGCACCCGGTCTTCGAGAGCAGCTACGAGCAGTGGCAGCGACGGTGGCGCGAGATCCTCGACACCAACCTGCTCGGCGCCGCCAACGCCGCCTGGTGCGCGGCCCAGCACATGCGCTCGGGCGGTGGGCGCATCGTCAACGTCTCGTCGCGTGGCGCGTTCCGGGGCGAACCCGCCAACCCGGCGTACGGCGCCAGCAAGGCCGGGCTCAACGCGATGGCCCAGTCGCTCGCGGTGGCCCTGGCGCCGTACGGCATCGCGGTCGCCACGGTCGCGCCCGGTTTCGTGGCGACCGACATGACCAACGAGCACCTGAAGTCGCCACGCGGCGACGCGGTCCGGGCACAGAGCCCGTTCGACCGGGTGGCCCGCCCCGAGGAGATCGCGGCGGCGGTGCACTGGTTGGCCAGCCCCGAGGCGGAGTGGGCCTCCGGCACCATCGTGGACCTCAACGGCGCCTCCTACCTGCGCACCTAGAGATCCCCGGCCGGAGAGCGCCGCGTCCGACCACAGACCGTTGCGTCCGTTGAAGCAGAGCAAAGGGGCCGAGGTGCACACCCTCGGCCGGTCGCGGTCACCAGCGCAGCAGGCGGGTGGCGAGTACGGCCAGGGCGGCCACCCCGGCCGTGGAGGTACGCAGCACCGACGGGCCTAGTCGGACCGGCTGCGCGCCGGCCTCCTGGAAGGAGGTCAGCTCGGCCGGGCCGATGCCGCCTTCCGGGCCGACCACCAGCACGATCTCGCCCCGGTCGGGCAGCTCGACGGTGGTCAGCCGGTCGCTCGCCTCCTCGTGCAGCACATAGCCTGCGGCGGCACCGGCGATCCGGCGGGCCACCGACGCGCTTGACTCGTCCGGGGCGCCGGCCACCACCGGCAGCCACGCCCGGCGGGCCTGCTTGGCCGCCTCCCGGGCGGTCGCCACCCACTTGCCCCGGGCGCGTACGCCTCGTTCGCCGCGCCACTGCACCACCGAGCGGGACGCCGCCCAGGGCACGATCTCGTCCACGCCCGTCTCGGTCATCGCCTGCACGGCCAACTCGCCCCGGTCACCCTTGGCGATGCCCTGCACCACCACCAGTCGCGGGTTCGCCGCGTCGACGTACCCGCGACCGGTGATGTCCAGGTCGAGCGTGCCTCGGCCGACGGCGGTGACCACGGCGTCGGCGGTGCCGCCCCGACCGTCGGCGAGCAGCAGTTCCTCGCCGACCCGGAGCCGCTGCACGGTCGCCGCGTGATGGCCCTCCGGCCCGTCGAGCACCGTCGAGTCGCCGGTGGGCAGCGACTCGACCAGGAAGAGCGGTGCGGACACCTCAGGCGTGACCGTTGAAGGCGTCGCGCATCCGGGAGAAGAAGCCGCCCTGCTTGCTGAGCTCGGCGACCTCCTCGCCCCGGGTCACGGCGAACTCCCGCAGCATCCGCTCCTGGTCGGCGTCGAGCTTGGTCGGGGTACGCACGTCGAGGTGGACGTAGAGGTCGCCCCGACCGGCACCGCGCAGGTGCGGTACGCCCCGGGCCCGTAGCCGCAGCGTGCTGCCCGGCTGGGTGCCCGGTTTGACGTCGACCGGCTCCTCGCTGTCCAGCGTCTTGATGGTCAGCCGGGTGCCGAGCGCGGCGGCGGTCATCGGCACGGTGACCCGGCAGTGCAGGTCGTCGCCCTTGCGGGAGAAGACGTCGTGCGGCCGCTCGTGGATCTCCACGTACAGGTCACCGGCGGTGCCGCCACCCGGACCGACCTCGCCCTGCTGCGCCAGGCGGATCCGCATCCCGTCCTCGACGCCGGCCGGGATCTTCACGGTCAGCGAGCGGCGGGTCCGGACCCGGCCGTCACCGGCGCAGGTGGGGCAGGGGTGCGGGATGGTCGTGCCGTAGCCCTGGCAGACCGTGCACGGTCGGGCGGACACCACCTGGCCGAGGAAGGTGCGCTGCACCGACTGCACCTCGCCCCGGCCACCACACGCCTCGCAGGTGGCCAGGTGGGTGCCGGCGGCCGTGCCGGCCCCGGTGCAGGTGGTGCAGAGCACCGCGGTGTCGACCGTGATCGGGGCCTCGACCCCGAAGGCGGTCTCCTGCAGGTCGAGTTCCAGCCGCAGGATCGCGTCGGCCCCGGGCCGGGTACGCGGTCGCGGGCCACGCCCGGCGCCGGTGGCCCCGCCGAAGAAGGCGTCCATGATGTCCTGGAAGCCGACGAAGGGTCCGGCGCCACCGGGGCCGCCCGGTCCACCGGCACCGCCGCCGCCCGGGGCGAGCGGGTCGCCACCGAGGTCGACGATCTGCCGTTTCCGGTCGTCGGACAACACCTCGTACGCGGCGTTGATGTCCTTGAACTTCTCCTGGGCCTCCGGGTCCGGATTCACGTCCGGGTGGAACTGGCGCGCCAGCTTGCGGTAGGCGCGCTTGATCTCGTCGTCGGAGGCCCCTCGGCTCACGCCGAGAATGCCGTAGTAGTCCCTGGCCACTGGGTTCCGTGTCCTCGTGTTCGTCTCGCGTTACGCCGGTCGGTGGCGGCAGCCTGCCGTCGGCCCTGACTGGTCAGTTCTGGGCCAGCAGCTCGCCCACGTAGCGTGCCACGGCCCTCACCGTGGCGATTGTTCCGGGGTAGTCCATCCGGGTCGGTCCCAGCACGCCCATCCCCCCGACGATGGTCGCGCCCGGGCCGTATCCGGTGCTGACCACGGACGCCGCCCGCAGGTTGTCGATCTGGTTCTCGTCGCCGATGCGGACCCGCAGCGTGCTCGGTTCGACCTCGCCGATGAGCTTGAGCAGCACCACCTCCTCCTCGAGCGCTTCGAGGATGGGGCGCAGCGACCCCTGGAAGTCGAGCAGGCCACCCCGGGCCAGGTTGGCGGTGCCGGCCAGGGCGAGCCGCTCCTCGTGCCGTTCGACGAGGGTCTCCAGCAGGACGGTGGAGAGCGTGGTCATGGCCGCCCGCAGGTGCGGCGCGCACTCGTCGATGAGTGTCTGCACCAGCGGTGGCGTGTCGGACAGGCGGGTGCCGACCAGCTTCTCGTTGACCAGTCGGCGCAGGTCCAGGACGTCGTCGGCGGGGACCGGCGCGGGCAGTTCGACAAGCCGCTGCTCGACCCGGCCGGTGTCGGCGATCATCACCAGCGTCAGCCGGGTGGTGGAGATCGGCACGAGTTCCAGGTGCCGGACGGTGGAACGGGCCAGGCTCGGGTACTGCACCACGGCGACCTGGCGGGTCAGTTGCGCGAGCAGGCGTACCGTCCGGTGCACCACGTCGTCGAGGTCCACCGCGCCGACCAGGAACCGTTCGATCGCCCGGCGTTCGGCCGGGCTGAGCGGCTTGACCCGACTGAGCCGGTCGACGAAGAGGCGGTAGCCGCGATCGGTGGGCACCCGTCCGGCACTGGTGTGCGGCTGGCGGATGTAGCCCTCCTCCTCCAGCACGGCCATGTCGTTGCGTACGGTGGCCGGGGACACACCGAGTTGGTGCCGTTCCACGAGCGCCTTGCTGCCGACCGGCTCCTGGGTGGCGACGTAGTCCTCGACGATCGCCCGGAGCACGGCGAGTTTCCGGTCGTCGAGACCCATCCTCCCCACCTCCTGTCGCAGGTCAGCCCGGAGCGCCCAGAGTGCCAGAGGAACACTCTGGCACTCGACTGTAGCGAGTGCCAGTCTACGTCGGGGTTCCCGTGCCCGCGATGATCAAGTCGTCCCGGTCGTGGCGGAAACCGGCCGACGGGTTGACACGCCCCGGTGTCGCTATGGTGCGTCCGTTGCCGCTGGCACCTACCGTGGCCACATGACTGAACCACCTCGTCCTCCAGGGTCCGGCGACGACCCCACTTCTCCACTGTCGGGCTCCTCCGGCCAGCCCGGCTATCCCCCGCCCGGCGGCTATCCGCCGCCCACCGGCGACCAGCCCCCGCCACCCGGCGGTTACGGCCCGCCCGGTGACTATCCGCCGTCAGGCGGCTACCCCCCGCCGGGTGGCTATCCCCCGCCGGGCGAGTACCCGCCAGGTGGCGCACCCGGTGTCGGGTACCCGACGGGTGGTTACGGTCCCCCCGGCGGCGGCTACGCCAACAACGAGGACAAGACCTGGACGCTGATCGCCCACTTCGGTGGCCCGCTCGGGGTGATCGTGGGTGGGGGCCTGCTGGGCTGGGTCGCGCCGCTGATCGCGATGATGACCCGAGGCCAGCAGAGCCCGGTGGTCCGGGCGCACTCGGTGGCCGCCGTGAACTTCCAGATCACCTGGGCGATCGCCGGTTTGCTCAGTTGGGTGCTCACCGCGATCACCTGCGGCCTGCTGTTCTTCGTGCCGTTCCTGGTCTGGATCGTGCCGGTGATCTTCGGCATCATCGCCGGGGTCAAGGCCAACGAGGGCGCCCTCTACCGCTACCCGATGACCTACGCCTTCGTGAAGCGCTGACCCTCGGAGACGCTTGTCAGGGCAGCAGGTCCCGCACCACGGCGTCGGCGAGCAGCCGGCCGCGCACCGTGAGGACGGCGCGGCCGGCCGCGTGGGCCGGCGCGGCGAGCAGGCCCTGCGCCACCGCCCGCGCGGCGGCCGCCCGACCGGCCTCGTCGAGGACGTCCAGCGGCAACCCGGACGCGAGCCGCAGCCGGAGCATGACGTCCTCCATGTGTGCCTCGCCGTCGGTGAGCACCTCCCGGGCCATCCCGGGGGACTCACCGGCGGCGAGCCGGCTCGCGTACTCGCGGGGGTGCTTGACGTTCCACCAGCGCACGCCACCGACGTGGCTGTGCGCGCCCGGGCCGAGGCCCCACCAGTCGCCGCCGGTCCAGTACAGCAGGTTGTGCCGGCACCGGGCGGCCGGTGTCCGCGCCCAGTTGGACACCTCGTACCAGGAGAAACCGGCCGCGTCGAGGGCTGCCTCGGCGGCCAGGTAACGCTCCGCGGCGACATCGTCGTCCGGGTACGGCAGCTCGCCGCGTCGCATCCGCGCGGCCAGTCGGGTGCCGTCCTCGACGATCAGGGCGTACGCGCTGACGTGGTCGACGCCCGCCGCCACCACCTGGGCCAGCGACTCGGCGAAGTCCTCCGCCCGCTCCCCCGGCGTCCCATAGATCAGGTCCAGGTTGACGTGCGCGAACCCGGCGTCGCGCGCCTCCAGTGCGGCGGCCGGTGCGCGCCCGGCCCGGTGCCGGCGGTCGAGCACGGCGAGCACCCCGGGCGTGGCCGACTGCATGCCGAGCGAGATCCGGGTGTAGCCGGCTGCCCGCAGTTCCTTGAGCGAGACCGGGTCGACCGACTCCGGGTTGGCCTCGGTGGTCACCTCGGCGTCGGCGGCCAGCCCCCAGGTGCGGTCGATCGCGTCGAGGATGCGGGCCAGATCGTCGGCGGGCAGCAGGGTGGGGGTGCCGCCGCCGACGAAGACGGTCTCCACCCGGCCCGGCGGCGTCTCGCCCAGCACCCGCGCGGCGAGTGCCAGCTCGGCGAGCACCGTGTCGGCGTACCCCTCCCGGCTCGCGCCGCCGCCCAACTCCTCGGCGGTGTACGTGTTGAAGTCGCAGTAGCCGCAGCGGCTGGCGCAGAACGGCACGTGCACGTACACGCCGAAGCCCTGGTGCCCGACGCGGGCGCGGGCGGAGGCGGGCAGCGACCCGTCGGCGGGTACGGGTTCGCCTGCTGGAAGGAGGCCGGGCATGGCCACTAGTGTGCCCTCACATGACCTCTCCCGACGCGTTCGTGCGGGTCGCCACGGCCCGTGGGGTGACCACCCTCACCCTGGACAGCCCGCACAACCGCAACGCGCTCTCCACCCCGTTGATGACCGAACTGCTGGCCGGGCTGGCTGCCGCGGTCGACGACGACGCGGTCCGGGTGATCGTGCTGGACCACACCGGCCCGGTCTTCTGTTCCGGGGCGGACCTGAAGGAGACGGCGGCGGCGTACGCCAGCGGCACGGTGCCCGCCGGGATGCTCGGTGACGTGCTCGCGGCGGTCTGGGAGTGCCCGAAGCCGGTGCTGGCCCGGGTGGCCGGTCCGGCACGGGCCGGCGGCCTGGGCCTGATCGCCGCGGCCGACCTGGCGGTCTGCGCGGCGGAGGCCACCTTCGCCTTCACGGAGGTACGGATCGGGGTGATCCCGGCGGTGATCTCGGCGACGGTGCTGCCCCGGCTGCTCCCTCGGGCCGCCGCCGAGCTGTACCTGACCGGCGACACCTTCGACGGCCGACGGGCCGCCGAGATCGGCCTGGTCACCACGGCGGTGCCCGGCGACGAGCTGGACGCCACGGTCGGGCGCTACCTCGACTCGCTGGTGCGTGGCGCCCCGATGGCGCTGACCGGTGCGAAGGACCTGCTGCGCCGCCCGGCCGGCACCGACCTGCGCGCCGAGCTGGCGGAGCTGTCCGCGCTGTCCACCGGCTACTTCCTGTCCGGCGACGGCATCGAGGGGGTCACCGCGTTCCGGGAGAAGCGCCCGCCCCGATGGGTCGCCGAACTCGACAGGTGAGGAAGGGCCGCCCCGGGGAACCTCATCAGGCACCGACGACGGGGGAAACCGGTCGGAGCGCTCGTACCGGTCGACGCGGGACGTACGCTTGGCGGACCTTGATACCGGGAGGTGTGGGTGCGGACTCGGGCAGTCGTGACGGGTTTCGTGGTCCTCGTGCTGATCGCCGTGATCGGGATCGTCCTCGGTCTGCGGCAGGTCGGTGAGCAGTTGCGGCTGCCGTTCGCCGGTCGGGCGTGCACGGTGCAGGCCGATGGCGAGGTGACGCTGGACTCGCAGCAGATGGCCAACGCGGCGACGATCGCGGCGATCGGCGCCCAGCGCAAGATGCCGGAGCGGGCGGTGGTGGTGGCGCTGGCCACCGCGTACCAGGAGTCCGGGCTGCGCAACCTGGCCGGCGGCGACCGTGACTCGGTGGGGCTGTTCCAGCAGCGGCCGAGCCAGGGCTGGGGCACACCCGAGCAGATCGGCGACCCCCGGTACGCGGCCCGGAAGTTCTACGCGGCGCTGAAGAAGGTGCGCGGCTGGGAGGACATGCGGGTCACCGACGCCGCCCAGAAGGTGCAGCGCTCCGCCTTCCCGGAGGCGTACGAGAAGTGGGCCGACGAGTCGGAGGTGCTGACCCGGGCGCTGCTCGGCGACGCCACCACGGCGGTCACCTGCACGGTGGGGGGCGATCCGGTGCTGCGCGGCGCGGCGGCGATCGCGAAACTGGCCGAGGGGCTGACGCTCGACTGGGGGCTCAGCGACTTCGTGGAGAGCCCCGTCGGGCTGACCACGTCCGCCGACGGTGAGCGCGCCGGCTGGCGGTACGCGCACTGGATGGTCTCGCACGCCAAGGAGCACGGGGTGAAGCGGGTCACCTTCGACGGCCGGGAGTGGACCGCCAAGCGCGGCACCTGGAAGCGGCTGCCGGAGCAGGACCGCAGCGACTCGCAGGTCTTCGCCGAGGTCCACGCCGACGTCTGAAAGACCTCGATCTCCTTACCCGCAGTCATCGCGAAAACCGGCTATTCGCCCTTATCCCCCGCCTGGCGCGATTGATCGCAACTCTCCGCAGTTGATCCGCCGCCGTCGGTCGCGATGTCGACGTGAAGGCCCCGGGGCACTCCCCGGGGCGTGTCGACGAGAGTTACGATCGGCGGCCTGTGCCCGAAATTGGTTTCACCTCTTGGGGAGGGGTACGACGTGGCATTCGACTACGGCGACCGGACCGGCTACGAACCGATCAGCGACGTCGATCGCAAGGAGTTCCACGAGCAGGGCTTTCTCCTGCTGCGCAACGTCCTGACCGAGGACCACCGGGCCGCTCTCGAGGCCGCGGTCGACCGGGTGTACGAGGAGGAGAAGGCCAAGGGCAAGACCACCAAGGACGGCACCCTGCACCTGCTCGGCTTCCTCGAGCGCGACGAGCTCTTCGGTGAACTGCTCACCCACCCGATCGCCTTCCCGTACATGTGGGGTCTGGCCGGGTGGAACATCTACTCGCACCACAACCACCTCGACGTCACCCCGCCGGCACTGGAGCCGGAGAAGCCGTACTGGGGGTGGCACCAGGACGGGTACCGGCAGAACTCCGACCCGGAGACGATGGACCCGAACCTGCCTCGGCCGATGTTCTCGCTGAAGGTCGCCTACGTGCTCTCCGACCTGTCGGAGAACGGTCGCGGCGCGACCAAGGTGATCCCGGGCAGCCACCTGTGGAACTCGCTGCCCCGTCCGGCGGACACCACGGTGCACAACCCGGACCCGGAGGGCACCGTCGAGATCACCGCCAACCCGGGTGACGCGTTCATCTTCGACCGCCGCCAGTGGCACTCGCGGTCGACGAACCTGTCGACGATCACCCGCAAGATGCTCTTCGTGGGCTACACCTACCGGTGGATCCGCCCGCTGGACGAGCTGCACATCGACCAGAACGGCGAGTGGTGGAACAACCGCACGCCGGTGCAGCGCCAGCTCTGCGGTGAGGGCACCCACACCGCGAACTACTGGGGCATCAACTGGGACGGCTACATCGACGACGAGATCCCGCTGCGCAAGGAGCTCAAGGAGCGCGGTCAGCTCAACCGCAACATCCCCTGGCTCCGCTGATCTGATGTAAGGAAGGGTCCCCTGCTAACGCCTGGTGCATAGCAGGGGACCCTTCCTAACATCCAGCCGCACCGCAGCACGTCCGGCGCGCTCCGCAGCACGTCCGGCGCGCTCCGCAGCACGTCCGGCGCGCATCCGGCCGCGCCGCAGCGCGTTCGGCCGCATCGCAAGCGCGTTCGGCGCGCAGCGGCGCTCGGCGGCGGTCAGCCGGTGGGCGTACGCAGGCGTCGGTGCACCTTGGCGCGGGTCGACTCGGGCAGGTCGTCGGCGTCCAGCAGCCGGGGCAGCAGCGCGGGCTCCAGGCTCAGCGCCCGGAACACCTCACCGATGGTCACCCCGTGCGCCGGCCGGTCCACCACCTCGACCGGGTCGCCGGCACCCACCGTCCCGGCCCGCAGCACCCGCAGGTACGCCCCGGGCGCCGCGCGTACGGTGAATCGCTTGATCAGATCCGGTACACCCCAGAACCCGGCGAACGTCCGGCAGGGCGTACGCGGCTTGGTCACCTGCAACAGCGCGGACCCGATCGCCCACCGCTCCCCGATCACCGCGTCGGTCACGTCCACCCCGAGCGTGCTCAGGTTCTCGCCGAAGCGCCCCGGCGGCACGTCCCGCCCCAACTCCGCCGCCCACCACTGCGCGTCCTCCGTGGCGTACGCGTACACCGCCTGGTCGGGACCGCCGTGGTGGGCCCGTTCGCCGATGAAGTCACCGACGACCTCGTCGGCGCGCACGGTCACCCGCTCGGCGGCCGGCCGCTTGTCGATGCCGCTGCGTCCGCTGGCGTCACCGGCCCAGGCCGCCTCGGTGACCACCGCGAGGTTCACCGAGATCAGTTTCCCCGTCATACCGGCCAGCCTACGACCGGCTCATCCCTTGACCGCGCCGGCCACCAGGCCGGAGACCATCCGCCGCTGCACCAACAGGAAGAAAATGATCACCGGCAGGGTGAACAGCGTGGAGGCGGCCATCACCGGCCCCCAGGCGGTCTCGTCGCGCCCGAAGAAGAAGGTCATCGCCACCGGCAAGGTGTAGCGGTCCTGCCGGTTGATGAAGGTCAACGCGAAGATCAGCTCGTTCCACGCGACGATGAAGGAGAAGATGCTGGTCGCGACCAGGCCCGGCGCTACAAGCGGGAACAGGATCCGGCGGAAGATCTGCGCCCGGTTGGCGCCGTCGATCGCCGCGGCCTCCTCCAGTTCCTTGGGTACGGCGGCGACGAACCCGCGCAGCATCCAGATCGCGAAGGGCAGCGAGAAGCCCAGGTAGGTGAGGATCAGGCTGGGCAGGGTGTTGTAGAGGCCGAGCCGCTGGATCATCAGGAACAGCGGGATGACCAGCGCCTCCAGCGGGATCATCTGCACCACCAGCAGCATGATCAGGAAGCTGGTCCGGAGGGTGAAGCGGAACCGGGCCACGGCGGTGGCGGCGAGCAGGGCCACCAGGCCGCTCAGCAGCACCGTGGTCACCACGACCAGCAGGCTGTTGAGGAAGAAGTCGGTGTAGCTGACCCCGGGGATCAGGTTCCCGGTGAGGATCTGGCGGTAGTGCGCCAGCGTCGGCTCGGCCGGCAGCGGGCGTGGCGTGCTGGCGAAGATCTCACTGCTCGGCTTGAGCGAGGTGGTGATCATCCAGTAGACCGGGAAGGCGGCGAAGATCGCCACCAGCAGGCCGGCGCCGTTGAGGGCGATCCGCCGGACGGTACGGCTGCGCCGCCCACCGCCTCGGCTCCGCCGGCCGACAGCGGTCAGACGGGGCTCGGCGTCCTGCGGGGTACGCCCGGCGGCGGGTGCCGTGTCGGCCGTCACGCCTCCTCCTCCTGCTTGAGCACCATCCGCACGTACACCCCGGTGACGACCAGCAGGATCAGCGTGAGGATCACCGCGACCGCCGCGCCGAGGCCGTACTTGGGCGGGGGTGAGAACGCCTCGGCGTACGAGTAGACGGAGAGCATGAAGGTCGGTCGGTCCTGGGTGCCCCCGGCGAGCACGTAGTACTGGGTGAAGACCTTGAAGTCCCAGATCGTGGAGAGCACCACCAGGATGCCGAAGACCGGCCGCAGCAACGGCACGGTGACCTGCCAGAACACCCGCCACGGCCCGGCACCGTCGACCCGGGCCGCCTCGTGCAGCTCGCTCGGCACGCTCTTGAGCCCGGCCAGCACGCTGACCGCCACGAACGGGAAGGAGTGCCAGACCACCACCAGCGTGAGGATCGCGAAGAACAGCAGCGGGGAGTTGAACCAGCCGTACCCGGTCCAGTCGGTGCGGCCGAAGAGCGCCTGCGAGAGCCCGTCCGGCAGCGCGTTGAAGGCCCAGGTGACCAGCCCGCTGGTGTCGTTGAAGATCCATTTCCAGACGATGGTGCCGGTCAGCGCGGGGGTGGCCCAGGCGAGCATCACGCAACTGGCCACGAACGCCGCCATCCGTCGGCCCAACCGGTTGAGCAGCAGCCCGACCAGGGTGCCGAGGACCATCGTCAGCGCCACGTTGGCCGCGGCGAAGAGCACCGTGTTGCGCAGCACGGTCCAGAAGAACGGGTCACCGAGGATCTGGGCGTAGTTGCCCAGCCCGACCCAGGGCCAGTCCCGGTCGCCGCGCAACTGGCGGACGTTGTCCAGCCGGTGGAAGGACATCACCACCACCTGACCGAGCGGCCAGAGCAGCAGGACGCCGATGATCACCAGGCAGGGCAGCAACAGCAGGTACGGCAGGCGGTCCACTCGGCGGCGCCGCCGCACGGGGGTCTCCCGTGCGGCAGCGGCCTCCGGCGTCTCGGTCAGCGTGGTCACTTGGCGTTGAGGATGCTTTCCATCTCCGCGGCCGCTTCGGCGGTGGCCTGTTCGACCGTCTTCTGACCCTTCATGACCGAGCTGTTCATCGCCTGGGTCACCGTCTTGGTCCGGCTGACCTCGACCCACCTGGGGGTGAGCGGCGTGAGCTTGGTGTTCTGCATCGTGGTCGCGAACGCCGCCATGATCTTGTCATTCGCGTACCGGTCGCCGCCCACCAGGTCGGAGTAGACCGGGAAGAAGCCGAGGCTGTCCGCGAACTCCTGGGCGTTCTTCTTGTTCAGCAGGACGGTGAGGTAGTCCCAGGCGAGGTCCTGACGCTGACTGTCCTGCCAGACGGCGAGGTCGGAGCCACCGGCGAAGGCGGGTGCGGGCCGGCCGTCCGGGCTCGGGATGGGGAAGGTGCCCCAGACCTTCTCGATCTCCGGGTTGTCCTTGGCGATCGCGCCCTGCTGCCAGCTCCCGGCGAAGGCCATCGCCGCCTTGCCGGTGGCGAACTGGGTCCGCGCGTCGATCTCGTTCCACCCGGCGGCGGCCGGCGGGGCGACCTTGTGCACGGTCACCAGGTCGGTCCAGAACTTCACCGCCTGCTGCGCCTGCGGCGAGGTCAGGCCGGAGGTCCAGGTGTCGCCCTGCTGGGTGGCGATCTCACCGCCGGCACCCCACAGGAACGAATAGAACGGCAGCTCGGAGTTGCCGGGCAGGGCGATGCCGTACGTGCCGGGCTTGACGGCCTGTACCGCCTTGGCCGCCGCCACCAGCTCGTCCCAGGTCTTCGGCGGTTGCACGCCGGCCTCGGCGAACCAGTCGGTGCGGTAGTAGATGCCCCGGACTCCGGCGTACCACGGCACGCCGTACTGCCGTCCGTCGAGCTGGGCGTTGCGCACCAGGTCGGGCAGGATGTCCTTGCCCTCGGCCCAGCCGTTCATCCGGTCGGTCACGTCGGCGAGGGCCTCCTGCGCCGCCCAGCCCTGCGTCTCGGTGTTGCCTAGCTCGGTGATGTCGGGGCCTTCGCCCCCGGCGAGCGCGGCCTGGAACTTCTTGGGCGCCTCCAGCCAGGGGACGTACTGCACGACCACGTCGGTGTCCGGGTGCTTGGTGCGGAACTCGGTCTCCACGGCGTCGAGGAACGCGGTCTGCGCCTCGCTGCCCTCGCCCATCATCCAGACCGTCAGTCTGCTGGTGTCTGCCGCGTCGTCACCGGAGCCACCGCAGCCGGCCAGCACCATCGCGGTCGTGGCCACCACGGCGGTGACCGGGACCAGCCGTTTCCACCTGTTCACGCGACTTCCCTCCCGCCTGGCATTAACCTTCTCCGTCGCACCCTAGTACGAAGGATTCCTTTACGACAGTGGGCGGGCCCGACGGTATCGCAGGACGGAGCGGCGAGGAGGTGGTACGCGACTGGCAAACCGGGGCGTACGACAACGAAAGGCGCCCGACCTCGACGGTCGGGCGCCTTTCGAGACTCAGCTGTTACCGGGTGACACCCCGGCGGCTGCGGCCCACCCCGGAGACCAGCGCCACCGCGACGGCCGCCAGCAGCACCTGGAGCATGAGCTCCCGCCAGTCGATGCCGGCGGTCTCGGCGAAGCCCGAAGCGCGGGCGATGACCGTGCCGAGCAGAGCGGCGCCGACACCGATCACCATGTGCAGCCAGATCGGCATCGGCTGCCGGCCCGGCACCACCAGGCGTCCCAGCGCGCCGATGATCAGACCGACGATCAGCGCGGTGATGATGCCCCAGACGGTGAGCTCCATGGTCGTTCTCCTTTACAAAAGACTTCCCACGGTTTTCGTGGTTTTCTGTCGTCGACAGAGCTATTTCCCGACCCCATCGAACCCCAAACCGAATTTCTGCGCCCAGACGGCACGAGATCACCCAGAAGTGCGGTTCACGCAGCTCGGGAAGGGCGATCCGCCGGACGAGATCCGGCGCGGACCCGGGGCCCGACCACAGCGGGCGCGGGTGCCGGGGCAAGGAAGGGTCCCCTGCTAACGCCTCGTGTATAGGAAGGGACCCTTCCTTACCTCCGGGAGTCGGGGTGCCGCCGACAGACGCCAGCGGGCGCCCGACCAGACGGCCGGGCGCCCGCGAAGGCGTATGGGGGTGTTTACCGGTGGGTCACACCACGGCGACGGCTGCCCACGCCCGCGACCAGCGCCACGGCGATCGCAGCCAGCGCGACCTGCACCAGCAGCTCGGCCCAGTCGATGCCGGCGGTCACCGTGGCGATGCCCGCGGCCCGGGCGAGAACGGTACCCAGCAGCGCGGCGCCGACACCGATGACCATGTGCAGCCAGATCGGCATGTCCTGCCGGCCCGGGACCACGAGGCGGCCCAGCGCGCCGATGATCAGACCCACGAACAGTGCGGTGATGATGCCCCAGACGGTGAGCTCCATGGTGGCCCTCCTCAGCAGAAGATGTCATTCGGCGGGGTTTTCCTGTCGGGCGAGTCAGTTCCCTCGACGCCGAATTCCCAAACCGATCGGAGCACCACCGGATGGCATCCCGGCCATGTCGCCGGTCGATGCCACCACCATTCGCGCACGTCGCGGCCGGGTGCCGGGCCCCCCGGCCCGGCACCCGGCGGCGACTACTTCTTGCCCGCCTGCTTGCCGTCGCCGGAGTCGGAGGAGAGCGCCGCGATGAAGGCTTCCTGGGGGACCTCGACCCGGCCCACCATCTTCATCCGCTTCTTGCCCTCCTTCTGCTTCTCCAGCAGCTTGCGCTTACGGCTGATGTCACCGCCGTAGCACTTGGCGAGCACGTCCTTGCGGATCGCCCGGATGGTCTCCCGGGCGATCACCCGGCTGCCGATGGCGGCCTGGATCGGCACCTCGAACTGCTGGCGCGGGATCAGGTTGCGCAGCTTCGCGGCGATCGTGGTCCCGTACGCGTACGCCTTGTCCTTGTGCACGATCGCGCTGAACGCGTCCACCGGCTCGCCGTGCAGCAGGATGTCGACCTTCACCAGATCGGACGCCTGCTCGTCGGTGGGCTCGTAGTCCAACGAGGCGTAGCCCTTGGTACGGCTCTTGAGCTGGTCGAAGAAGTCGAAGATGATCTCGGCCAGCGGCAGCGTGTAGCGCAGCTCCACCCGGTCGGCGGAGAGGTACTCCATGCCGAGCAGGCTGCCCCGGCGGCCCTGACACAGCTCCATCACCGCACCGACGTAGTCGTTCGGGGTCAGCACGCTGGCCCGCACCGTCGGCTCGTACACCTCGGCGATCTTGCCGGTCGGGTACTCGCTCGGGTTGGTGACGATGATCTCCACGCCGTCCTCCTGGATGGCCCGGTAGACCACGTTCGGCGCGGTCGAGATCAGGTCCAGGTTGAACTCCCGCTCCAACCGCTCCCCGATGATCTCCAGGTGCAGCAGGCCGAGGAAGCCGCAGCGGAACCCGAAGCCCAGCGCGCCGGAGGTCTCCGGCTCGTAGGTCAGTGCGGCGTCGTTGAGCTTGAGCTTGTCCAGCGCGTCCCGCAGCGCCGGGTAGTCCGACCCGTCGATCGGGTACAGGCCGGAGTAGACCATCGGCTTCGGGTCCTTGTATCCGCCCAGCGCCTCGTCCGCCGGCCGGCCGTTGATGGTGACCGTGTCACCGACCCGGGACTGCCGGACGTCCTTAACACCGGTGATCAGGTAGCCGACCTCGCCGACCCCGAGCGCCTCGGACTTCACCATCTCCGGCGAGATGACGCCGATCTCCAGCAGCTCGTGGACGGCACCGGTGGACATCATCTTGATCCGGTCCCGGGCGCTGATCCGCCCGTCCACCACCCGGACGTAGGTGACCACGCCCCGGTACACGTCGTACACCGAGTCGAAGATCATCGCGCGGGCCGGGGCGTCGGCGTCGCCGACCGGCGGGACGAACTGCCGGACGATCTCGTCGAGCAGGTGCGGCACACCCTCACCGGTCTTGCCGGAGACCTTGATGCAGTCCGCCGGGTCGCCACCGATCAGGTGCGCCAACTCCTCGGCGTACTTCTCCGGCTGCGCGGCCGGCAGGTCGATCTTGTTGAGGACCGGGATGATGTGCAGGTCGTTCTCGAGCGCCAGATACAGGTTGGCCAGCGTCTGCGCCTCGATGCCCTGCGCGGCGTCGACCAGCAGGACGGCGCCCTCGCAGGCGGCCAACGAGCGGGACACCTCGTAGGTGAAGTCCACGTGGCCCGGGGTGTCGATCATGTTGAGCACGGCCTGCTCACCGGTCCGCTCGCCCTCGCGGATCGTCCACGGCATGCGCACGGCCTGGCTCTTGATGGTGATGCCGCGTTCGCGCTCGATGTCCATCCGGTCGAGGTACTGCGCGCGCATCTGCCGTGGGTCGACCACACCGGTGAGCTGCAACATCCGGTCGGCCAGGGTCGACTTTCCGTGGTCGATGTGGGCGATGATGCAGAAGTTCCTGATCCGCGCCGGGTCGGTGGCACCAGGAGCGTTCGCGCCGGGATCGAGCGTCGGTGGCACAGCGGTCCGTTCTGGTCGGCTGACGTGAGCGGGCCGGCACCGCCGGCCCCCTCTATGCTCCCACGTCCCCGGCGGACGACCGCCGCGCGGGCGAACCCGGACTCACTCCGGCGGCGGCTCGACGAAGAGGGCGGCCAGCCGGGGCAGCCGCCGTCGGGCCTCGTCGGAGTTGTCGAAGTCCCAGAACTCGTTCAGGTCCGGCGTCCGCGCCGCCTCACGCACCACCGGCATATCGGACGCGGTCGCCTTGCGGTACGCGTCCCACGGCACGGCGAGCATGTCCTCGCACTCGAACTCCTCGCCGCTGAGCGCGGCTGCCCGGACCTCCGGCAACTCGGCCAGCGAGTCCGGGTCGGCGACCGCGCGGGCGAAGACCTCCCGACCCCGCGTCATCAGCCAGCCCCGGAAATACTCGAAGCCGTCGTCCGAGGCACCGTAGTTCACCATGTACGCGGCACCCCACAGGTCGACCCGGTAGGAGGCGGCGAGCACCCGCCGCTGGTGCTCCGCGTACCCGACGATCTCCTCCGGGTCGCGGGCGGCGAGCAGCGCGACGGCGCGGGCGGCGATGGCGTCCGGCTCTCCGCCACCGGCGCGGGCCCGGTCGATCAGCTGCCAGAAGTCCTCGGTCCTCATGACCCGGCAGTCTGGCAGACAGGTGGGACAGCGGCGGGACCCGACGAGTCCGGCGCGCGGCGCGCGGCGGCGACGCCGTACCGGGCAGCATGGTCGGGGTGAGCAACCCGGCCCCGCCGCCCGTGGCGTACCACGCGACCGCCCAACGCCCGCCCTGGCACACGCTGCCGGAGGCGGTCCGCGCCGCGCTGTCGGATCGGCTCGGCGCCCCGGTCGTCGCCGCCGAGACCGCCGGTGCCGGGTTCACCCGGGGCTTCGCCGCGGTGCTGCGCATCGGCGACGGCGACACCGCCTTCGTCAAGGCCGCGTCCCGCACAGAGCAGCCGCACCTGGTCGACTGGTACGCCCGCGAGGCGGCCATCCTCGCCCGCCTGCCCGCCGGTCTCCCCGCCCCGCGCCTGCGCTGGACGCTGTTCGAGGCCGACTGGTACGCGCTCTGCCTGGAACCGATCCACGGCCGCCTCCCCCGGTTGCCCTGGGACCCGGCCGAACTGACCGACACCCTCGCCGGGTACGCCGATGTCGCCGCCGCGCTCGCCGAACCGCCGCCCGACCTGGTCGCCCTCGGGCTGCCCCGGCTCGCCGACCTCGCCCGCGACGACATCCTCTGGTGGGGCGAGGTCGCCGCCGGCCGGGAACCCGTACCGCCGCTGCCCGAACCGCTGCGCGGCCGGATCGCCGACCTGGCCGCGCTGGAGTCCCGGCTCCCCGGGTACGCCGCCGCCACGACCGGACTGACCCACGGTGACCTGCGGGCGGACAACGTCCTGATCGACGCGGCGGGCACCGCCTGGTTCTGCGACTGGACCTGGCTCTGCCACGGCCCGGCCTGGTTCGACCTGGCCAACCTGCTGATCACCGGGTACGCCTCCGGCCTCGACGCCGACGCCCTCTTCGCCGCCCACACGACCGTCGCCGACGCACCGGACGACGCGCTCGACGTGACCCTGGCCGCCCTGGCCGGCTACCACCTCACCGCCGCCGCGTCGGCGCCCCCGACCGCGTCGACCCACCTACCGACGCACCAGCGGTGGACCGGCGAACAGGCGCTCGGTTGGCTGGCCCGTCGGCGGGGCTGGTCCTGACCACGCCCGGTGGCGCGGCACCTGCCCACGAGGGCTGTTTTGGCCCGTGCCGACCGACCTGGTAGCCTGGCTTTTCGCGCAGCGATGACGCATGCTCGTCGTCGCGCGCACAAGCTGACCAACCCGAGCTATCAAGACGAGGCTGTCGCGTGGCGAACATCAAGTCCCAGATCAAGCGCAACCGGCAGAACGAGAAGCGCCGGCTGCGTAACAAGTCGGTCAAGTCGTCGCTGAAGACCGCCATCCGCAAGTTCCACGAGGCCGCTGAGGCCGGTGACGTCGAGAAGGCCACCACCCTCATGCAGGACGCCTCGCGCAAGCTGGACAAGGCCGCCAGCAAGGGCGTGATCCACGCCAACCAGGCCGCCAACCGCAAGTCGGCGATCGCCAAGCGCGTCACGTCGCTCGCTGCCTGAGGCAGCGACCTCAGACCTGACGGAAAGCCCCGGGGCAGTGCCCCGGGGCTTCCGCACGTCTCCGCCCGGCTCGGGCGCAACCGATCTTGCAGCCCGGCAAGGCGCACAGCCTCAGCCGTCCTTGCCCGACTTCTGCGTCGGCCAGGTCTTCGGGGTCGTCGGGCAGTGCTGGATCAGGAACCGGGTTCGCAGGTACGGCGGCGACGTCCAGGAGCCTTGGACGTTTCCGGAGCCGGTGGGCGCGGTGACACGGCGTCCGAACCGACCTTCGCCGATCCAACCTTCGCCGATCCGGCCTTCGCTGATCCGATCGAGCCGCTACCGGCCGGCGTCGTGCCCGTGACGTCCGGGCGGGCCGGCCGCAGAGTGGGTGCGGGTGGGGCGGGCGGACGCGTCGGTGACGACGGGTCCACGGCGGGCAGCGGCTCCGACCGGAGCACGACGCCGGGCACGGTGTGCGGCAGCCAGTCGACCCGGGCCCGCCCGACCACGGGTTCCATCTGCTTGCGGAACCGGTCGCGTTCCTGCTCGGGCACGGCTGCCGCGGAGCGGACCACCACGGCCGCCACCAGGTCGTTGAGCTTGACCATGACGGCCACCGCCGCCGGCAGCACCAGCACCGCCCACCACTTCACCAGCTCGGCGAGCACGAGCAGGGCGGCCAACGCGATCGCGCCCTCGAAGAAGAGGAAACAGAGCACTCCACCCGGGTTGACGACACGCAGCCCGAGCACCCGGGCATAGAGCGGTCGATACCGCTCCTCGTCGGCCGGGATCGTGGCCCATGAGCCACGGAGGGCTCCGCTCATCTGGCGCCGCCCTGCTGCCGCGCCGCGGCCACCGAGAAGACCGCCTTCTCCAGCGCGTACGCCCGGTCGTCGGAGCCACCCTTCACCGCCGCGTTGCACTCGGCCGCCGCCCGCATGGCCTCGACCAGGGCGTCCGGCGTCCAGCCCCGCGCCTGTCGCTGGGCCCGTTCGACCTTCCACGGCGGCATGCCCAGGCTGCTGGCGAGCTGGTACGGGCTGCCCCGACCGGCCGAGGCGACCCGGGCCACGGTGCGGATCCCGTCGGCGAGGGCGTCGGCGATCGGCACCGGGTCCACCCCGACGTGCAGCGCCCAGCGCAACGCTTCCAGGGCGGCGGGCAGATCACCGACCATGGTGGCGTCGGCGACGGTGAAGCCGCTCACCTCGACCCGACCCCGGTAGTAGCGGGAGACCGTGTCGGCGCCGATCCGGCCATCGGTGTCGGCGATGAGCTGCGAGCAGGCTGCCGCGAGTTCCCGCAGGTCGTTGCCGACCGCCGCGATCAGCGCCTCGGCCGCGTCGTCGGTGCAGCGCCCACCGGCCCGGCGGAACTCGTCCCGCACGAAGGCCACCCGATCGCGGTGTCCCTTGAGCTTGGTGGCCGGCAACACCTGCGCACCGGCTGCCTTCAACCCGTCGGCGAACGCCTTGCCCTTGGCCGCGCCGAGATGCTGGACGACGAGCTGCACCTCGGGGTCGGGATTCTTCGCGTAGGCCAGCAGGGCGGCGGTCAGGTCCTTGCGGGCGTCCTGACCGGACCGCAGCACCAGCACCCGTCGTCCGCCGAACAGCGAAGGGCTCAGCATCTCGTCGATCTCGCCCACGGTGAGCTGCCCCGCCTGGTACTCACGCACGTCCGCACCCGGGTCGGCGGCGCGGGCGGCGGCGACGGTTTCGGTCACCGCACGCGTGGCGAGCAGCTCCTCGTCGCCGAGGACGAGCACAATGGGAGCGGCATTGGCGGCGGTCACGCCGCCCATACTCGCACGCTCTGCGGCGAGGTCCAGTCTGCTCGTCGGTACTGTGCTGGCAGACCCCGCACTCAGCGCAAATCCAGACATATATACAATTAGCCTTCTTTCTCCATAAGTCGGATTCGCTCATTGGTTTGCCCTGGTCAGGTCCACTCCCCCCGACACGACGGCCAGCCCGGACGGCCCGACCACCACGGCCACGTCCCCGTCGAGGTCGGTCCGCAGCACCCGCGCCCCACCCCGGCTCAACCGGGCCAGGACGGCCTCGTTGGGATGTCCGTAGGTGTTGCCCGCGCCCACCGGCACCAACGCGACCGCCGGCGCGATCGCGTCCAGAAAGGCCGGATCCTGGTACGCGCTGCCGTGGTGGGCGACCTTCAACACGTCGGCCCGCAGCCCGTACGGCGGCAGGTGTTCCCGCAGCGCCTGCTGCTCCTCGCTCTCCGCGTCCCCGGCGAGCAGGATCCGCACCCCGGCCACGGTGGCCCGCAGGACCAGAGAGTTGTTGTTCGGGTCGGACCTGGTCCCCCGCATCGGATAGGGCGGACCGAGGACCACCAGGTCGACCGCGCCCGCCGCATACCGCCACCCGGCCGGGGCGGCCACCACAGGCGTGCCGTGCGCAGCGGCCGTGTCGTGCACCAGGTCCCGCCCGATCGCCGGTTCCGGCCACCGGGGTGTGACCACCGTGTCCACCCGACGGTCCCGGAAGACCCCGGCCACTCCCCCGGTGTGGTCCACGTGGAAGTGGCTCACCACCAGGAGCGGCACCCGCCGTACGCCGAGCCGTCGCAGACAGGCGTCCGCCGCCGCCGGATCGGGACCGGCGTCGACCACGACGGCGCGCCCCGGCGCCACCGGCAGCAGCACGACGTCGCCCTGACCGACCGCGCAAGCGACCACCACCCATCCCTTGGGCGGCCAGCCGGGTGCCGCCACCCGCACCGGCAGGGTGCCGACCACGACGGCGGCGGTGAGCACCGCCACCAGGCGACGCACCACCGGCCACCGCGCCGCCACCAGCAGGGCCACGGTCAGCGCCGCCAGCAACAGCGCTCCGGACACCCCACCCGGCCAGGGCAGGTTGCCGGCCGGGACGCGGGCCCCGTGCCGGGCCACCAGCACCAGCCACCACGCCGGCCAGTGCGCCAGCCAGGCGACGGCCTGGGCACCGGCGGGCCAGACCGGCGAGATCGTCGCCGCCAGCACCCCGAGCACCGTGGCCGGGGCGATCGCGGGCACGACCAGCAGGTTCGCCGGGACCGCGACCAGACTGACCGTGCCCGACAGACCGGCGATCACCGGGGAGCAGGCCAACTGCGCGGCGGCCGGCACCGCCAGCGCCTCGGCCGCCCCCGCCGGTACGCCCCGTCGGCGCAACCCGTCGCGCCACCGTGGCGCGAGCAGCAGCAGACCACCGGTGGCCAGGACCGACAGCGCGAACCCGGCGTCCCCGGCCAGGTCCGGGTCGACGAGCACCAGCACCGCGATCCCGGCGGCCAGGGCCGGCACCGCCGCCCGGGGCCGGCCGGTGGCCAGCGCGGCGAGTCCGATCGCGCCCATGGTCGCCGCACGCACCACGCTCGGCGAGGGCCGGACCAGGATGACGAAGCCCACCAGGGCGAGCCCGCAGAGCACGACGGCCAACGTCGGCCCGGCGCGGGCCCAGCGGGCCGCCAACAGCACCGCCCCCACCACGATCGCGACGTTGGAACCGGAGACCGCGTTGAGATGTGTCATGCCGGTGGCCCGGAAGTCCTCCTCCACTGTGTCGGGCAGTTCGCTGGTGTCGCCGACGACCAGACCGGGCAGCAGGCCGCCCGGGTCGTCGGGCAGCGGCGCGCAGGCGCGTTGCAGACCGGCCCGCAGCAGCCCGGCGGCCCGTTGCAGCACCGACGCCGACCCGAGCCGGACGGGTTCCCCCTCGGCCAGCAGCACCGCGCCGGTCAGGTCACCGCCGCGCGGCTCGGTCAGGCGGCCCTCGGCGGTGATGCGCTGCCCCGGCAGCAGTCCGCGCCAGGCGGGGTCGTCGGCGAGCACCAGCACCCGGGCCGGCGCGGTGACCCGTTGCCCCGCCGGCCCGGTGACGGTCACCAGCCGGGCCGGCACCAGCAGCGTCGGAGGACGGCCGACGATGCCGCCGCGTAGCGCCCGGGGATCGTCCCGGACGACCAACTCCGCGGTGACGTACCCGCCGTCCTCGACCAGGGCGCGCAACGGGCCGGCGTCCCGCACCGCCAGTCGGGCCGAGGTCGCCGCGCCGCCGCAGACGATCCCGATCAACACCGTCACCGTGATCCAGCCGTAGCGACGGGCGACCGCACCCTGCCGCCGGACGAACCCGAGCAGGTGCACCGCGACCAGCACGGCCACGGCCGCCGCCACCACGGCCACCAGCAGTGTCCGCGCAGCGGTGAGGTGCAGGCCGGCCAGGGCGGTGAGCCAGGCCGCCACGGCCAGTCCGGCCAGCCGCAGATCGGGGACCTTCGCGTCGGCCGTCACACCGTCACCAGATCCTTCAGCTCCTCGTACCGGGCGTCGCCGATGCCGTTGACCTGGCGCAGGTCGCTGACGGCACGGAAGCCGCCGCGTTGGTCGCGGTGCTCGATGATTCGCTGCGCGAGCACCGGTCCCACGCCGGGCAGCGCGTCGAGTTGCGCGAGGGTGGCGGTGTTCAGGTTCACCCGTCCGCCGGGTTCGGCACCGGGCACGGCGGCACCGGGGGCGGCGGCACCGGGGGCGGCGGCACCGGGGGCGGCGGCACCGGGAGCCGGGGCGGCAGGCGTGGGTGCCGGTACACCGACCACGATCAACTCGCCGTCGGTCACCTTGCGGGCCGGATTCAGCATCGCCACGTCCACCCCGGGTAGCGCCCCACCGGCCGCCTCGACGGCGTCGGCCACCCGCGCCCCGGCCGGGAGCCGCACCAGACCCGGCCGACGCACCTTGCCCGCCACGGCGACGACCACCTCACCGGCGGGTACGGCCGACGGGTCGCTCATCGACTCGCCGGCGGCCGGGCCGGACGGGTCTTCGACGTCGGCGGCACCGCTGGGACCGGTGACGGTGACGACCGGCTCGACCTGCGGACGGGACCGCCACGCCCAGACGGCGGCGACGACCACGACCAGGACGGCGACGACGGCGAGCACCCGGACCCCGCGCCGCCCGGGGTCGAACGCCCCGGGACCCGGCAGCCGGGATGGCGCGGGCGTCGCGTCGACGTCCGCCTGATCCTCAGCACTGGACCGGCCGGTGCGCTCCGAAGCGGGGTACGGATCGGCGACCACGGTGGCGGTAGGTGTCGACGTGGTCGGCGGGCCGGTGGCGTGGGTCCCGGTGTTCGACGAGAACTCGGGGCCGGTGGTGGCGTGCACGGGCAGCGCAACGGTCGGCCACTCCATCGGGGTACGCCGCAGCGGCGACGCCGGTGAGAGGTTGTGCGGATTCGGGCCGGTGACACGCGAGGGCGTCGGGCCGGTGTCTGCCACTGCCGGGGCAGTCCGGCCGGCAGGCATGTGGGCATCGCCCGCTCCCGTGCCGGGCATCAGCCGCCACAGGCGGTCCCGGACCACCGTCTCCTCGTCGTCATTGGGCACGGCGCGAGGCTAGGACGGCGAGCCCGACGCGTGCCGCCGTCAATCGCCCCGGCTGTGGATAACCGGTCGCCTGTGGACAACGCCCTGATCACGCATCGTTCGTGCTATGGCCGGACCCGCCGACCGAGGCTGCTTCCGCACGGTCCTGCCCTACACCTCGATCGGTCGATCGGTCCACCGCACGAACCGGCCGTGCAACCCGGCGATGCCGTCCCCTCATCGAGCACGCGAAGAAGGCCCCCAGCCGCGCCGGAGGGCCCTTCGGCGTTGGTCACGCTCGATCCCTGATCGAGTGGTCATCGTCGCGCTCGGACACCACTCGATCCCGGATCGAGCACGATCTTGCGACCGGGAGGACGTGCACGGTTCATCGGTGGAGAGCGACCGGCAGCAGGGCGGTGCTGGCGGGGCAGGCGCTGCCGCGACCGACCCCGGTCAGCGGGATTCCGGATCGAGACCGAGGGCCGCGCGTCCGCCGTCGACCGGCAGGGTGACGCCGGTGACGAAGCCGGCCGCCGGGGAGAGCAGGAACGCCACCACCTCGGCGACGTCCTGCGGACGGCCGATCCGGCCCACCGGGTGCAGGCGGTGTAGTTCCGCCTCGACCCGGCCCGCCTGCTCCGGCGTCTGCGCCGCCAGGAACGCCTCGTGTCGCTCGGTGCTCATCGAGCCGAGGGCGACCGTGTTCGCCCGGATGCCACGCGGGCCGTACTCGACCGCGAGCGCGCGGGTCAGCCCTTCGATGGCGGCTTTCGCGGTGGCGTACGGCAGGCAGCCGGGCACCGGTCGAGCGGCCTGGTGGGAGGAGACGTTCACGATCGCGCCGCCGGTGCCGGCGGCCAGGAATCGGCGTACCGCGGTGGCCGCGCCGACCACGGCGGGGCGCAGATTGCGGGTGATCAGGTCGACCACCTCGCCGACCGGGGCGTCGTGCACCGACGCGTCCCGGAACACCGCCGCGTTGTTCACCCAGCCGGTGAGCGGCCCGGCTCGCTCGGCCAGGTCGGCGGCGCGCCCGGCGACGCCCTCGTCGGCCGCGTCACCGACCACCGCCGTCAGCCGCCCGTTCGCCGCATGTTGCTCCACCCAGGACACCGCGTCGCCATCACGCTCGACGATCACGACCGCCTCACCCGCAGCGAGCAGCCGCTCCACGATCCCCCGCCCGACCCCGCGACCACCACCGGTCACCACACAGGACATCCGCCCCTCCTCCCACCCCCGCCCATCTTCCCGCACCCCCGCACTCACCCCGTCGATCATGGAGTTGCGGCACCGTCATAACAGGTCAAACACCCACGAGCCGCCGACCACAACTCCATGATCGCCGAGCCGAGCCGGGCGGAGGCGGGCCGGACGGGGGCGAGACCAGCCGGAGGGGGGCGAGCCCTAGGGGTGGCGGTGGGTGATGACGCAGGCGAGGCCGGGGCCGGCGTGGGCGGCGACGGCGGCACCGGCCTCGGAGACGTACGTGTCGTGCAGGCGCGCGCCCAGCCGGTCCGTGAGCGCGCTCAGCAGCGTCTCGGCGCGCTGGGGTACGGCCAGGTGGTGTACGGCCAGGTCGACCTCGGCGTCTCCGGCCGCCTCGACGGCCAGGTCCACCAGACGGGCCAGGCCACGGCTGGCCGTGCGCACCTTGTCGCACAGCACGATGACGCCGTCCGGCATGTAGAGGATCGGCTTGACCGAGAGCGCCGTGCCGAGCAGCGCCTCGGCCGCGTTGATCCGGCCGCCCCGGCGCAGGAACTCCAGCGTGTCGACGTAGAAGTAGATGGTGGTGCGGTCGATCGCGGCGACGGCCTCGGCGCGTACAGCGGCCAGGTCGGCTCCGCGGTGTGCGGCCCGGGCGGCGGCGATCACCGGGAAGCCGAGGCCCATGCCGCAGGAGAGGCTGTCGACCACCGTCACCCGGTCACCGAACTCTGCGGCGGCCAGCTCGGCGGCCTCCACGGTGCCGGAGAGTCCCGCCGACAGGTGCACCGACACGACGCCGTCCGCACCGGCGTCCAGCAGCCGACGGTACGTCCGGACGAACTGTTCCGGGGAGGGGCGGGACGTACTCACGGAGACCCGCCGGGCGCTCAGCGCACGGGTGGCGTCCGCCGGGGAGGTCTGGACCCCCTCCAGTCCCTCGACGCCGTTGAGCACCACGGTCAGCGGCACCACGGTGAGCTGGTGCGCGGGCACCAGCTCGGGCGGCAGGTAGGCGGTGGAGTCGGTCACGACCGCGACGGGCATGCCCGGCACGGTAGCCGATCGGTGGGGTGCGGCGTCAGACCGCTTCGGCGGAGCCCGGACGGGCGGATGCGGTGCCGGCGGGTGTGACCGGCGGCACGTCGACCGGCCCGACGTTGTGCGTCCGCATCTGCCACCCACGGTCGGCGTCGTGCCGCAGCTCGGTCCAGTGGCAGTTGCGCAGCGAGCCGACGGCGCGCAGCACGCGGGGCTCCCAGCCGAGCAGCTGACCGCAGCCCTGCCGGGCGGCACCGCCGTGGGTGGCCACGACGATGGTGCGACCGGCGAGTTCGTCGGCGAGCTCCTGTAGGGCGGTGCCCATCCGCTTGCCCAACTCGCTCAGCGGCTCGATCTCCGCGCCCGGGTCGGGGTCACCGGCCCGCCAGCGGGTGAACTCCGCCGGAAACTGTGCCGACGCCTCGGTGAGCAGGAGACCCTGCCAGCGTCCGAAGTGGCGTTCGCGCAGTCGGGCGTCGGAGCGTACCGGCACCCCCGTGAGCGCGGACAGCGCACCAGCGGTGTCCGCCGCGCGACTCAGGTCGCTGGCGACGATGGCGTCCGGTCGCAGCGCGGCCAGCAGCGGCGCGGCCTGACGTGCCTGCTCGCGGCCGAGGTCGTTGAGGGGTACGTCGGTCTGCCCCTGCACCCGGCCGGCGGCGTTCCAGTCGGTGTTGCCGTGCCGCCAGACGACCAGCCGGGTCACTCGCCGGATCCGCTGGCGGCCTCGGCGCTGGCCAGGTCCCGGTCGACGAACGGGATGGTGGGGCAGTCCTTCCAGAGCCGGTCGAGGGCGTAGAACTCACGCTCCTCGGTGTGCTGCACGTGGACCACGATGTCGACGTAGTCGAGCAGCACCCACCGGCCGCCGCGCTCGCCCTCGCGCCGGACCGGCTTGGCCTTCTCGGGCAGGTCGAGCAGCGCTTCCTCGATGGCGTCGACGATGGCGAGCACCTGGCGCTCGTTCGGGGCCGCGGCGAGCAGGAACGCGTCGGTGATGGCGAGCTGGTCGCCCACGTCGATGATGACGATGTCCTGAGCCTTCTTGTCGGCCGCGGCCTGGGCGGCGGCCATCGCCAGCTCGTGAGCGCGTTCCGAAACTGTCACCGTTCTCCCTCGATCACCCGTGCGATGCTTCCAAGCCTCTCACACCCGGCGGATTCCCGACTTGGCGGTTTCACGCAGTAATCGGGATGAAACAGGCTAATCATCCTGGTAGAGCCGCCGTTTCGCGATGTATTGCACCACACCGTCCGGCACCAGATACCAGACCGGCACTCCTCGGGAGACCCGCGCCCGACAGTCGGTCGACGAGATGGCCATCGCCGGCACCTGCACCAGGCTGACCGTGTCGGCGGGCACGTGGGCGTCGGTGAGTTCGAAGCCCGGCCGGGTCACCCCGATGAAGTGGGCCAGCTCGAAGATCTCGTCCAGATCCTTCCAGCTCAGGATGCGTTCCAGCGCGTCCGCGCCGGTGATGAAGAACAGTTGCGCCTTCGGGCCGTACTCGGCGCGCAGGTCACGCAACGTGTCGACGGTGTAGGTGGGACCGCCCCGGTCGATGTCGACCCGACTGACCTGGAAGCGGGGGTTCGACGCGGTCGCGATCACCGTCATCAGGTAGCGGTCCTCGGCCGGGCTGACCGGGACGTCCGCCTTCTGCCAGGGCCGCCCGGTGGGCACGAACACCACCTCGTCCAGCCCGAACCGGTCCGCCACCTCGCTCGCCGCGACGAGGTGGCCGTGATGGATCGGGTCGAACGTGCCGCCCATGATCCCGACCCGCCGGATGTCTTCCCGCACACCATGATCCTATGCCGAATCCGGTTCACGCCGGGCCGGGCCGTGACCCACGGCACCGACCCGGCGACACCAGGTCAGGCGGTCATCGCCGCCACCGCCGTTCGCGCCAGGAGCGCCCGCCGCAGGTCGTCGTCGGCGTCGGTGACCACCCGGCGCAGCCCCGGCGTGAGGTCGTCGCGGGCCAGCAGGGCCGCGGCCGCCTCCCGGGTCGATCGCGCCACCGCATACCGGGGGAACGCCAGCTTGGCCACCCCGTCGGCCACCCAGGGGGTACGCAGCCGCGCGGCAGCCGGCATGTCGTCGAAGTACCGGGTCACGTAGTCGGCGGTCAGTCCCGCCTGCTCGGGACGCCAGAAACCGGCGGCCGTCGCCTCGACCAGCCGGTTGGACAGCTCGGTGTTCGACACGATGATCTCCCACGCGGCCTGTTTGGCGGCCGGGTCGGGCAGGGCGGCCCGGCAGGTGGCGGACCGCTCCGCACCGGCGGCGCTCGGGTCGGCTGCCGTCTCGGCGGCGATCTCGGGCTCACCGGCGGCGCCCAGCACCACCAGCCGGGCCAGGACGGACCAGCGCAGCTCGGTGTCGACGGCCAGCCCGTCCGGCACGCCCCGACCGACGAGCCAGCCACCCAGCAGGTCGGCGTCGGTGGTCACGGCGATCAGGCCCCGCGCGGCGGCCAACTGCAACGACTCCCCCGGCGCGGCACCGTCGAGCAACCGGCGGCAGGCGGCGGCGATCCGGTCCAGAGCCACCTGTCGGGCCGCCGGGTCGAGATAGCGGTCGACCAGCGACCGGCTCAGCGCCAGCACGTCCTCGGCGATGATCACCTCGGTCTCGGTGGGCAGCGCCGCCCCGATCAGGTCGACCACCGCCTGCACCGGCCGTTCCGCGTCGGTGGCGGCGTCCAGCGCCTCGCCCCAGAGCAGCGCCCGGGCTAGCGGGTCGGCCAGCCTGGGCAGCAGCAGCGACACGGCGTCGGCCGAGGCCGGGTCCAGGCGGATCTTGGCGAACGTCAGATCGCCGTCGTTGGGCAGCAGGACCGCCGCCGCCGGTGCACCGACCAACCCCGTGAGCAGCGTACGCCCGTCGTCGGACTTCGGGTCGAGGTCGATCTCCTGCCGCTCGGCGGTGCCGTCGACGGCGTACCGGCCGACGCCGATGCGGTGCGGGCGTAGCACCGGGTGCGACGGCGGGGCCGTCTGCACCACGGCCGCCTCGGCGTACCGGCCGTCGGCGTCCAGCCGCACCTCGGAGCGCAGCGTGTTCACCTGCGCGGTACGCAGCCACGACTGCGCCCAGTCGGTGAGGTCCCGGCCGCTGGCGGCACTCAGGCTGTCGAGCAGGTCGGCCAGGGTGGCGTTGCCGAACCGGTGCCGGGCGAAGTGGTCGTTCAGACCGGCCAGGAACGCCTCGTCACCGAGCCAGGCGACGAGTTGCCGCAACACGCTGGCGCCCTTGGCGTACGAGATGCCGTCGAAGTTGAGCAACCCCTGCGCCGCGTCGGCCACCTCCTCGGGCGCGACGGGGTGGGTGGAGGGGCGCTGGTCGGCGGCGTACCCCCAGGCCTTGCGTTGCAGCGCGAAGGTCGTCCACGCCTGGTCGAACCGGGTCGCCTCGGCGGTGACCCGGGTGCCGAGGTACTCGGCGAACGACTCGTTCAGCCACAGGTCGTCCCACCAGCGCATGGTGACGAGATCACCGAACCACATGTGCGCCATCTCGTGGGCGATGGTGGTGGCCCGCTCCTCCCGCTCGGAGTCGGTGACCGCCGAGCGGAACACGTAGTCGTCGCGGAAGGTCACCAGGCCCGGGTTCTCCATCGCCCCAGCGTTGAACTCCGGCACGAACGCCTGGTCGTACTTGCCGAACGGGTACCGCTCGGCGAAGAGCTGGTGGAACCGGTCCAGGCACTGCTTCGTGATGGTGAAGATCTCGTCGGCGTCGGCGTCGAGGTGCTCGGCCAGCGACCGGCGGCAGTACACCCCGAGCGGGATGCCGTCGTGGCTGTCCCGTCGGACGTGCCAGGGGCCGGCGATCAGCGTGAAGAAGTACGTGGCGATGGGCAGGGTGGGGACGAACTCCCAGCGCCCGGGGGCCGGGTTGGCGGCCAGCGCGCCGTTGGCCGCGACCGTCCAGTGCTCCGGTGCGGTGACCGTGAGCGTGACCGGCGCCTTCAGGTCGGGCTGGTCGAAGGCGGCGAAGATGCGTTGCACGTCGTCCAGGAAGGACATCGCGTACAGGTAGGTCTCGCCGTCGGCCGGGTCGACGAACCGGTGCAGCCCCTCACCGGTGTTCGTGTACGCCATCTCCGCCTCGACGGTCAGCGTGTTCTCCTCGGTCAGCCCGGTCAGGACGAGCCGGTTGTCGTCCAACGCGGCCGGATCGAGATCACGGTCGTTGAGGCGTACCGCCAGCAGGCTCGCGGGCTTCACCTCGGCGAAGGTCTCCCCGTCGGTGGCCCGGAACCGGATCGTGACCAGCGAGCGGAACCGCTCGTCGCCACCGGTGAGGTCGAGGTCCACGTGGTAGGAAACGACGGAGATCGACGCGCCACGCGCGGTCGACTCTGCACGGCTCAGGCTCGGCATCCGCTTATCCTGCCCGATGAGGCATCGAACGAGCTTCCCCATTTCCCTGTACTGGAGGACTGACGCAATGACAGCGCACCCCAAGGGTGACTTCGACCTCTCCCGGGCGGTCTGGCAGCGGGCCGAGGGCGACACCTCGGAGGCGGCGGTGGAGGTCGCCTTCGTCGACGACCTCATCGGTATGCGTAACTCCGCCGAGCCGGACGGTCCGGTGCTGGTGTTCACGCAGGCCGAGTGGGACGCCTTCGTCGCGGGCGCCCAGGACGGCGAGTTCGACCTGGACTGAGCCCACCGCCGGTCGCCCCGGTCGGCGGGTTCGTCCCGCCGTGCCGGACCGGGGCACACGGGGCCGGCGGCAGCCAGCGCCTCCCCCCAAGGTGCGGCATTTCTTCGGAGTCGCCCCCGACGGCCGCGCGCATGCGAGATCGTCGGAGCCGGGGAACCACCCCGCGACGGTCGCGGGCTCACGGAGGTGACGACGATGGCGCACAGGTCGCTGGAGAAGCCGGCCCGGCGCACCACCCGCGCCCAGCTCGCCGCCATGATCCTGGCGGTGGTCTTCCTCCTGGTCGGGGTGCTCGGGTTCGTCCCCGGCATCACCACGAACTACGGCGAGCTGTCCTTCGCCGGCCACCACTCCGAGGCGAAGCTGCTCGGCGTGTTCCAGGTCTCGGTCCTGCACAACCTGGTCCACCTCGCCTTCGGCGTGATCGGCCTGGCGTTGGCCCGCAGCCTGGGCGGCGCACGGCTCTTCCTGATCGGCGGCGGCGCGGTGTACCTCGTGCTCTGGATCTACGGCCTGGTGGTCGTCGACCGGGCGGGGGCCAACTGGATACCGGTGAACGGCGCGGACAACTGGCTGCACCTGGGCCTGGCCCTGGGGATGCTGGTCCTCGGTCTGCTGCTGTCGAACCGCGCGGGCACCGGCGGAGGGCTGGACGACCCGCTCGACCGCCCCTGACCCGGGGCACGACCACGCGGTCCGGCGGCGGGACCGCTCAGGCGGCGACCGGCAACCGCTTGGCCAGGTACGCGCCGACCGGCTCGTACCCGCAGGACCGGTAGAGCACCCCGGCCACCGGCCCGTACGCGCCGACGGCCACCCGCAGCACCGCGCAGCCCTGCCGGAACGCCACCTCCTCCAGCGCGACCAGCATGTGCCGGGCGATGCCCTGCCGCCGGTACGCCGGCCGCACGTACAGTCCCGACAGCTCACCGAGGCCGTCGCCGAGGTCGTGGACGCCGCCGCAGGCCACCGCCCGCCCGTGCAGCACGGCCACCAGGTGTCCCCCGTCGTCACGCGGACCGCCGGTCGCACCGAGTTCGCGCCGCCACGCGGCGACGAGGGTGGCGACCTCCGGGTCGGTGGCGGGGCGGGACTGGATCAGCATCCCGCCACGCTAAGCCGTGGGGTTTTCGCCAAGGTTTCTGGCAGTTGTACCCGTTTCGCCGAGCAGCGTGCTATTCGGCGTCGTCCGGCGTCGGCGCCGCCTCCACCTCGTCCGCCGGTCGCTGCCGGCGGGCCTTGCGGGCCGCCAACCGCTCCGCCGCGTTGGCCCGGTTCGTCTTCTCCTCCAGCCGCTCGTCGCGGCCCCGGGAGCCCGGCACGTAGTCGGCCCCGGCATAGAGGGTCGGCCGCCAGTCGAACTCCCGGTCCGCGATGCGCACCAGATCGCCCGGCTGGGCACCGGCCTTCGCCAGCTTCTCCTCCACACCGAGCCGCGCCAGCCGGTCGGCGAGGTAGCCGACCGCCTCGTCGTTGTCGAAGTTCGTCTGGCGTACCCACCGCTCCGGGCGGCCACCGAGCACCGTGTAGGAGCCGTCGTCCTGCACCTCGATGGTGAACCCGGCGTCGTCGACCGCCCGGGGGCGGATCACGATCCGGGTCGGCTCGGCCGGCGGCACCGCGGCCCGCGCCTGCTCCACCAGCTCGGCCATCGCGTAGGTGAACTCCTTGAGACCCTCCCGGGTGGCCGCCGACACCTCGAAGATCCGCAGGCCGCGCGCCTCCAGGTCGGGCCGGACGATCTCGGCGAGGTCCCGGCCGTCGGGCACGTCGATCTTGTTCAGGGCCACCATGCGCGGCCGGTCGGCCAGACCGCCGTACTCGGCCAGCTCCGCCTCGATGGTGTCGATGTCGGCCAACGGGTCCCGACCCGGCTCCAACGTCGCGGTGTCGATCACGTGCACCAGCACGGCACACCGCTCGACGTGCCGCAGGAACTCCAGCCCCAGGCCCTTGCCGGTGGCCGCGCCCGGGATCAGACCGGGCACGTCGGCGACGGTGAAGGTGTGGTTGTCGACCCGCACCACGCCCAGGTTCGGCACCAGCGTGGTGAACGGGTAGTCGGCGATCTTCGGCTTGGCGGCCGAGATCACCGAGATCAGCGACGACTTCCCGGCCGACGGGAAGCCCACCAGACCGACGTCGGCGACGCTCTTGAGCTCCAGCACCACGTCCAGTTGCTCGCCCGGCTCGCCCAACTCGGCGAATCCGGGTGCCTTCCGGCGGGCGTTGGCCAGCGAGGCGTTGCCCCGGCCACCCCGCCCGCCCCGGGCCACCTCGAAGGTGGTGCCGGCGCCGACCATGTCGGCCAGCACGGTGCCGTCGGCGGTCTGCACGACCGTGCCGTCCGGCACGGTGAGCACCAGGTCACCGCCGTTGGCGCCGTCCCGGTTGGAGCCCGCACCGCCGCGACCGTTGGGCGCCTTGACGTGCGGGCGGAAGTGGAAGTCGAGCAGCGTGTGCACCTGCGGGTCGACCACCAGCGACACACTGCCGCCGTGGCCGCCGTTGCCGCCGTCGGGGCCACCGAACGGCTTGAACTTCTCCCGGTGGATCGACACACAGCCGTGCCCGCCGTCGCCGGCCTGCAGGTGCAGGACGACCCGGTCAACGAACGTCGTCACGCCGCAATCCTTCCAGCGGGGCGCGACCCCGCGTGAGAAATGACGAAGCGGGCCGGGACATCAGGTCCACGGCCCGCTTCGCCTCGAAGCTACTGCTGCGGCACGATGCTGACGGTCTTGCGACCGCGCTTGGTGCCGAACTGGACCGCACCGGCGGACAGCGCGAACAGCGTGTCGTCGCCACCACGGCCGACCAGGTCACCGGGGTGGAACTTGGTGCCACGCTGCCGGACGATGATCTCGCCCGCGCTGACGACCTGACCACCGAAGCGCTTCACGCCGAGCCGCTGGGCCGCGGAGTCACGGCCGTTACGCGAGCTGGACGCACCCTTTTTGTGAGCCATCTGAGGACGACCTACTTCCCGCTGGAGATGCCGGTCACCTTGACCTGGGTCAGCGGCTGGCGGTGACCCTGGCGCTTGTGGTAGCCGGTCTTGTTCTTGAACTTGTGGATCCGGATCTTCGGGCCCTTGGTGTGCGCGGCGATCTCGCCGGACACCTCGACCTCGGCGAGCTTGGCCGCATCGGTCACCAGGTCGTCACCGTCGACGAGGAGCACCGCGGCGAGCTTCACCGCGTCGCCGGGGGCACCGGCGAGCTTCTCGACCTCGATCACGTCGCCTTCGGCGACCTTGTACTGCTTGCCGCCGGTCTTGACGATCGCGTACATCGGAGGCGGACTCCCTGTCGTTGAGGCTGCTGGCGGTCGTCCCCGCGGCGGCTCGCCGGGTAGCAGAGGCACGGCGGCGCGGGCACACGGGAACTCGGCACACCAAAGTGCGCCGCAGGTTAGCGTACGCCATGGTCGGGGCCGGTCCCAAACCGGGCCACCCCCACCGGGCCGGGTCAGCGCTCGGCCATCGGCCGGTCACCGGCCGTGGCGTCATCGGCCGTGGCGTCAACCGCCGGGCCGCACCGGCATCACGATACGCCGGAGCCCCGCCCGGCGGATGTCACCGCGGGCGGGGCTCGTCGACGTCGGGGCGGCGGACCGGGTCCGGCTCACCGCCACCTGGTCAGGGTCGGGTACGGCGGCGCGCGCCACCACGGCGGGAGCGACGGCGGCCGGTGCCACCCTCGGCACCCTCCTCCTCGTCGCTCTCGCCCAGCGCGTCCGGGTCGTCCGGAGCGGCCAGCCGGGCCGACTCGCCCTGCTGGCTGTCGGCCACGTCCGGGGCGGCCGGGGTGTCCGTCTCGTACCGGGACAGGTCGTAGCCCATCGTGTCGTGGTAGTCGGCGTCGGCCGTGGCGGTGGTGGTCTCCTCGGTGTCGGTGACCTCGACCACGGTCCGCTCGGCGGCGCTCTTGCGACCCCGACGCCGCGACGAGCCGCTGGTCTGCTCGGCGGCCGGCGCGACCGAGGCGACCGCCTTCACCTTCTCCGTGCCGCCGGAGCGCGGCTTCTCCGGCACCGGCTCGGTGTGGATGACCAGGCCCCGGCCCTTGCAGCAGTCGCAGGTCTCGCTGAACGCCTCCAGCAGGCCGGCACCGATCCGCTTGCGGGTCATCTGCACCAGACCCAGCGAGGTGATCTCGGTGACCTGGTGCTTCGTACGGTCCCGGCCCAGGCACTCGGTCAACCGGCGCAGCACCAACTCCCGGTTCGACTCCAGCACCATGTCGATGAAGTCGATCACCACGATGCCGCCGATGTCGCGCAACCGCAGTTGGCGGACGATCTCCTCGGCCGCCTCCAGGTTGTTGCGGGTGACCGTCTCCTCCAGGTTGCCGCCCGCGCCGGTGTACTTGCCGGTGTTGACGTCGACCACGGTCATCGCCTCGGTCCGGTCGATCACCAGGTGACCACCGGAGGGGAGGAAGACCTTGCGGTCGAGCCCCTTGAGGATCTGCTCGTCGATGCGGTAGGCGGCGAACACGTCGGTGGTGCCCGCGTGCCGGCGCAGCCGGGCGACCAGGTCCGGCGAGACGTGCGACAGGTACGACTCGACCATGTCGTACGACTGGTCGCCCTCGATGACCAGCTCGCGGAAGTCCTCGTTGAACAGGTCCCGGACCACCCGGATGACCAGGTCCGGCTCCTCGTAGAGCAGCACCGGCGCACCGCCCTCGGTGGACTTGGCCTGGATGTCCTCCCACTGCGCCTGGAGCCGCTTGACGTCGCGGGCCAGCTCGTCCTCGCTGGCCCCTTCGGCGGCGGTCCGGACGATCACGCCCGCACCGTCCGGCACCAGCTTCTTGAGCGCGTCACGCAGCCGCTTGCGCTCGGTGTCCGGCAGCTTGCGGCTGATCCCGGAGGCGTTGCCGCCGGGCACGTACACCAGGTGCCGACCGGAGAGCGCGACGTGACTGGTCAGCCGCGCGCCCTTGTGCCCGATCGGGTCCTTGGTGACCTGCACCAGCACCGAGTCACCGGACTTGAGCGCCTGCTCGATCGAGCGTGCCCGCCCCTCCAGGCCGGTGGAGTCCCAGTTGACCTCGCCCGCGTACAGGACCGCGTTGCGGCCCCGGCCGATGTCGACGAACGCCGCCTCCATGCTCGGCAGCACGTTCTGCACCTTGCCGAGGTAGACGTTGCCGGCCATGGTCGCGGCGGAGTTGCGGGTCACGTAGTGCTCGACCAGCACACCGTCCTCCAGGACGGCGATCTGGGTGCGGTCGCCGCGCTGGCGTACCGCCATCACCCGGTCGACCGCCTCGCGGCGGGCCAGGAACTCCGACTCGCTCAGGATCGGCGGGCGGGTCCGGCGCTGCTCGCGGCCGTCCCGGCGGCGCTGCCGCTTGGCCTCCAGCCGGGTCGAGCCGGAGACGCCCTGCACCTCGTCGACCGTGCGGCGCGGCTCCCGGATCTTCACCACGGTGGGTACGCCGTCGTCGGCACCGCCGTCGGTGTCGCCGGCCCCCCGGCGGCGGCGACGACGCCGACGCCGGGTCATCCCGTCACCGTCGCCCTCGTCGCCGCTCTCGTCCGACTCGGTCTCGGCCTCGTCGGCGTCGCTCTGGGCGGCCTCCTCGGCCTCGTTCTCCTCGGCGTCGTCGAGGTCCTCGGCGCCGCCCTTGCCCCGGCCCCGGCCCCGGCGGCCACGCCGACGGCGACGCCGTCCCGAGCCGTCCTCGTCCTCGTCGTCGGCGGCCTCCTCGGCCTCCGCGGCGGGCTCCTCCTCGACCTCGACCTCCACCTCGGCGGCGGGCTCCGGCTCGGGCTCCCGACGACCCCGACGGCGACGCCGGGTCGGCTCGGCCGGTTCCTCGGTCGGCTCCTCCTCGGCGGCCGGTGCGGCAGCGGCCGCAGCGGCGGCGGCACTGGCGGCGCGGGCTGCGGTGACCTCCTCCGGCGCCATGAACAGCACCGTCGGCGCGGTGAGCGCGGCACGCCGGCGGCGGGACCGGGGCTCCGGTGCCGGCTCGGTCGCGGCCTCCTCCGTCTTGGCCTCCCCCTGCGGGGTCACCGGCTCGGCCGGGTCGGTCTCGGTGGACTCCACCGGCGCGGCGCCCTCGGTAGGCAGCGCGGCCGAGCCGAAGTCGGTACCGGCCGCAGGTGCCGGCTCCTCGGCCACCGTCTCCTCGGCGACGGCCGGGACCTCGGCCGGCGGCGGGGTCGCCTTCTTCCGACGGGTACGCGTCACCTTGACCGGTGGTACGACGTCCCCACCGGCCGCCTCGACCTCGGCTGCGGCCAGCGGTTCCTCGGCGGCCTTCGACGCGGTGGTGGCCTTGCGGCGTCGCCGGGGCGTCTTCGGCGCCTCGTCCAGGTCACCGGAGACCGGGGCGAAGACCTCCGCCTGCGGGGCCTCCGAGCTGCCCGGTGTCGGGGTGCCGGACGCCTCGATCGGGGCGTCGGTCTGCTCCGCCTGGGTGACCGGGGTGGCCCGGCGACGGGTGGCCCGCCTGCGGGGCGGTGCCTCGGCGGCGGACGGGCTGCCCAGGTCGGCCGCGCCGCTCACGGTGCCGGAGGTCTCCCCCGACGCGTCGGGGGCCGCCGGTGCGGCGCCCGCCGTGCCGGTGGTGCTGTCGTCAGCGGTCTCGCCGGCCGGGTTCGCACCGGTCCGTTCGCCGCCCTCGGGCTCGTTCTCGAGCATGGACGTTCTCCAGTTCTGGCTGCCCCGGGCGCGGGTGAGCGCTGCCACGCAGGGTCGCCGCAAAGGTGTTTCCCCGGGCGCACGGGCGTGCGCGACCGGCGAAGTCTGCCTGTCTGAGCACCGACCGTCGGTCAGCGCCCGCCGATGGTTGCCCCGTCGCGGTCCGCGTCCAGCGGATCCACGATCGCACCCTGCGCGGTCAGCGTGCCCTGAGCCAGCCGGGTCACCTTCGGGGCTACCGGCGGCTCCAGGCCGGCCACCACGCGGAAGCCGGAAAGGACGTCATCGGGCCGTACGGACGGGGTGACCTGCCGCACGACCAGTTCGAGTATCGCACACGGTACGGCCGGGGCCACGGAAGGCGTCGCCGACGAGGTGATCATATCGATCCGGGTGACGGCGACGCGGGCGTCGAAGGTCCGCCGCCCCTGCTTGGTCATCCGCTCCACCAGCACCTCGTCGGCGGCCAGGAACGCGGTCACCGCCTTGGCCAGGACCTCGGGGTCCACCTCCGGCAGTTCGATCCGCCAGTGGGACGCCTGGATCCGGTCGGCCAGGCCGCTGCCGGTGGCCACCACCGCGTCGAGCACGTCGAGGCCGGGCGAGAGCGCCGTGTCCAGCGCCTCCCGCAACTGCGCCGGGTCCACCGGCTCGCGCAGGCCGATCTCCAGGTACTCCGCCTCGCTGGCGACGCCGGTCGGCGCGGCGCTGGCGTACGAGATCTTCGGGTGCGGGGTGAACCCCTGGGAGAAGGCCACCGGTACGCCGGCACGGCGCAGCGCCCGCTCGAACGCCCGGGCGAAGTCCCGGTGCGAGGTGAACCGCAGCGGGCCGCGCTTGGCGTACCGGATGCGGACGCGCTGGACGACCGGCGCCTGGCCGCCCTCGGGCTGAGGTTTCCTACTGATCGTCCTGCTCCTCGGTGTCGGGCCCCACCCGGGGCCCCGGGGTCACTGTTGCGCGCCGGTGGGCAGCTTCAGACCGTTGACCGGGGTCAACGGGAGCAGCTTCCGGCCGGTCGGGCCGATCTGGATCTCGGTGTCCATGGCCGGGCAGACGCCGCAGTCGAAGCAGGGTGTCCAGCGGCAGTCGTCCTGCTCGTACTCGCTGAGGGAGTCCTGCCAGTCCTGCCAGAGCCAGTCCTTGTCCAGGCCGGAGTCCAGGTGGTCCCAGGGCAGGACCTCCAGTTCCTCTCGCTCGCGGGTGGTGTACCAGTCGAGGTCCACCCCGAACCCGGGCAGCACCTCGGTGGCCGCCTCCACCCAGCGCTGGTACGAGAAGTGCTCGCTCCAGCCGTCGAACCGGCCGCCGTTCTCCCACACCCGGCGGATCACCGCGCCGACCCGGCGGTCGCCCCGGGACAGCAGTCCCTCGATCAGCGAGGGCTCACCGTCGTGGTAGCGGAAGCCGATCGCCCGGCCCAGCGAACGGTCCGCGTTGATCGCCTGCTTGAGCAGCTTGAGCCGGTGGTCGATGACCTCCGGGCGCTGCATGGACGCCCACTGGAACGGGGTGTGCGGCTTCGGCACGAACCCGCCGATGGAGACCGTGCAGCGGATGTCCTTCGAGCCGGTGGCGGCCCGACCGGCCCGGATCACCTCGTGGGCCATGTCGGCGATCTCGAGGACGTCCTCGTCGGTCTCGGTGGGCAGGCCGCACATGAAGTAGAGCTTCACCTGCCGCCAGCCGTTGGTGTACGCGGTGACCACGGTGCGGATGAGGTCGTCCTTCGACACCATCTTGTTGATCACCTTGCGGATCCGCTCCGACCCGCCCTCGGGGGCGAAGGTCAGACCGGTCCGGCGGCCGTTGCGGGACAGCTCCTGGGCGAGATCGATGTTGAACGCGTCCACCCGGGTCGACGGCAGCGACAGCGACACGTTGGTGCCCTGGTACTGCTCGGCGAGGCCGGAGCACATGTCACCGATCTCGGAGTGGTCGGCCGACGACAGCGACAGCAGGCCCACCTCGTGGAAGCCGGAGAACTCCAGCCCCTGCTGCACCATCTGCCCGACCGTAGTGATGGACCGTTCCCGCACCGGGCGGGTGATCATGCCCGCCTGGCAGAACCGGCAGCCCCGGGTGCAGCCCCGGAAGATCTCCACCGCGTACCGCTCGTGCACCGTCTCGGCCAGCGGGACCAGCGGCTTGCGCGGGTACGGCCAGGCGTCCAGATCCATCGTGGTGCGCTTGTGCACCCGGAACGGCACGTCCGCCCGGTTCGGCACGACCCGCTGGATCCGGCCGTCGGGCAGGTAGTCCACGTCGTAGAAGCGCGGCACGTAGACGCTCTCGGTGCGGGCCAGCCGCAGCAGCAGCTCGTCCCGGCCACCGGGCGAGCCCTCCGCCTTCCACTCCCGGACGATCGCGGTGATCTCCAGGACCGCCTCCTCGCCGTCACCGAGCACGGCGGCGTCGACGAAGTCGGCGATGGGCTCCGGGTTGAAGGCGGCGTGCCCGCCGGCCACGATCACCGGGTCGGCGTCGGTGCGGTCGGCCGCGAGCAGCGGGATGCCGGCCAGGTCGATCGCGGTGAGCAGGTTGGTGTAGCCCAGCTCGGTGGCGAACGAGACGCCGAACAGGTCGAAGTCACCGACCGGGCGGTGCGCGTCGACGGTGAACTGCGGCACCTCGTGGGTACGCATCAGCCGTTCCAGGTCCGGCCAGACCGCGTACGTCCGCTCGGCGAGCGTGTCGGGGAGCTCGTTGAGCACCTCGTAGAGGATCTGGACGCCCTGATTGGGCAGGCCCACCTCGTACGCGTCCGGATACATCAACGCCCAGCGCACGGTCGCGGAGTCCCAGTCCTTGACCACCGCACCCAGTTCGCCACCGACGTACTGGATGGGCTTGGTCACCTGGGGCAGCAGCGGCTCCAGCCGGGGCCAGACGCAATTGGCCGCGACGGCACGCGGAGTGGTGGACGGGACGCTCATGATGCCCAAGGGTACGCGCCCGCCCACCGGCCACCACGCCACACCTGGCCGCGGAGGGCACCAGCGGAATCGGTCCTCGTCCGCACCGGCGACCGGTGGTCACCGCCCACCGTCACCGGGCGTGGGCACGGACGTGGGTACCGGCCTGGTTCGGCCCCGGTGGCACCCCGGTACTAACCTCGGGTCGGCGTGAGAGGAGATTGCCGCGATGCCGGAGCCGCAGCCGGGAGCAGACCGGCCGGTCGACGGGAACCGTCCGGACACACACCGGAACGGGGAGTCAGCGGTCACCCAGGAGCAGACCCTCGACCCCGCACCGCCTGCCACCACCTCGGCGGCGGACGAGACCCAGCCGGTCGGCGACGCCGACCCGACCAGTCCCGCCGAACCGTCCCGCCCCACCCCACCAGCCGCACCGCTCGACCCGACCCGAGCCGAGGCAGCGCCCGCCCGGGCCGAGGTCGCGCCTGATCAGACGCGGGTCGAGCCCGACCCGACCCGAGCCGAGGTCGCCCCCACCCGGGCCGGAACCGCGCCCGACCCGACCCAGCCGGTGGACGAGATCGACTCGACCCGGCCGGTGACCGAGGCCGACTCGACCCGGCCCGTCGACGAGGCCGACGGGGGGCACGACTCGACGCCGTCCGAGGACGACGCGCGTACCACCGTGGCACCGCCTCCCGAGGTCGGTCCGCAGGGCACCCGGATGATGCCCGAGGCGACGCCCGTGCCCGATGCGACGGCTGTGGAGGAGCCCGCGCCGCGCTGGAGCGGGTCGGCCGCCGTACCGCCGCCACCGCCGCGCCGTCGCGTCTGGGGCCAGTCCGCCGAGCCCACCCTGCTGCCACCGGTGGCGCCGGCCGACGCGCCGGAGCACCAGACCCCGGTGGACCCGTGGGCCGGCGTCGACACCAGCGGCTGGCATCTGCCCTCGTCGGACATGCCCGCCCTGCCGCCTCCCACGTTGTCCTACCCCGCACCGCCGGCGACCCGGTCCTACACCCCCGTACCGCCGCCGGTCCCACCCGCGCCGCCAGCGCACCGGCCCGCCGCGTACCCACCGCCGGTGTCGTCCGCCCCACCGGCACACCAACCGGCCGCGTACCCACCGCCGGTCTCACCCGCGCCACCGGCACACCAGCCCGCCGCGTACCCGCCGCAGGCCGGCCGCCCCGCCCCGCCGGCACCCGCCGCGCCGATGCGGCCGCCGGCGGCGCAGGGTCGTCCGCAGCCGGCCGCGCAGCCGCCGGTGCGACACGCTCCGCCACCACCGCAGCCGGTCGCTCCACCGCCGGTCCGGGGCTGGCGGGGCCGCAAGGCCGGGCCTCCCGCGCCGCCGCCGGGCTGGCAGGCGCCCCCGGGGTACGCCCGTCGCCGCAAGCGCCGCCGCTGGCCGTGGATGCTGCTGCTGACGATCGCCTGCTGCTGCGGCTGCCCGGCCTACTACGGGGTCCCGATGGCCAGCCAGTACCCGGCGAGCGCCTCACTGCCGAGCCAGGTCGCCGACCTGGAGCTCCGCCAGGACGACCGCAGTACGCAGGCCGCCCGGCAGTTGGAGTCACAGGTGCGGCAGGCGCACCTGCTCGCCGACGGCACCTTCGCCGGTATCTATGCCACCAGCGCCGGCAAGCAGGTCACCGTCTTCGGCGGCACCGGCTTCCGCTTCGCCCCCTCGGCCGACGCCGACAGCGAGATCGAACGGCTCACCCAGCAGTACTCGCTCGGCGAGGCGCAGGTCGTGGAGACCGGCGTACGGGGACGGCACGAGCGGTGCGCCGTCGGCACCGTCGACGGCGTCGGGGTGGTGGTCTGCACCTCGGTCGACCACGGCAGCATCACCAGCGCGGTCTTCACCGGTCTCTCGGTGGACGACAGCGCGCAACTGCTCGCCACGATGCGGCGGCAGATCGTCTCGACGAACGGCGGCTGAGCGGGGGCCGCCTCGGTCCCTCGCTCAGCCGGCGGTCGGCTCGCCCGGAGTCGGCTGACCCGGAGTCGACTCACCCGTGGCCGGACCGCCCGGCGTCGGCGGCTTCGCGCGCGGCGGGGCGTAGCGCGGGACGTACTCCTGGCCGGTGAGCTTCTGGATCTCGGCCATCAGCTCGTCGGTCATCTCCCGCAGCGACGTGCGGTCCGCCGGGCGGCCGGTGAAGTCCAGCGGCTTGCCGAACCGTACGGTGATCTTCGCGCGTCCGGGTCGCGGCATCCGGGCGCCGATCGGCTGCACCTTGTCGGTGCCGATCATGCCCACCGGGATGATCGGGACACCGGCGGCCAGCGCCAGCCGGGCCGTGCCGGTGCGCCCCCGGTACAGCCGGCCGTCCGGCGAGCGGGTCCCCTCGGGATAGATGGCGACCAGTTCGCCGCCCTGGAGAGCGGGGATCGCCGCGTCGAAGGCGGTCAACGCCGCCCGCCCGCCGGCCCGCTCGACCGGGATGGCACCCAGGCCGTTGAGCACGAACCGGTGGAACGCGCCCTTCGCCCCGGTGCCCTTGTAGTAGTCCGACTTGGCCCAGAACGCCAGGTGCCGTGGCACCACCGTGCCGAGGAACAACTCGTCGGCCACGGACAGGTGGTTACCCGCGAAGATCGCGCCGCCGGACGCCGGGATGTGCTCCAGCCCCTCCACGTTCGGTTGGAAGGCCAGCCGCAGCGCCGGGGCCACGGTGTACCTGCCGATGGTGTAGAGCAGCGGCACTGGTCCTCCGGCGGATCGAGTGGGGTAGGGGCGGTGTCACCGTAGCGGACCGTCGCACACCGACCTGCGCGAGGTGGTGCCGGTCCGCAGGCTGGATGAGATGTAAGGAAGGGTCCCCTACTAACGCCTGGTGTATAGAAGGGGACCCTTCCTAACGTCGACTCATCAGCTCACACGCGACGCACCGCGACGGTCACCTGCTCGCCCTCGCCGACCTCACCGGCGAAGCCGTCCAGATCGTCGGCGAAGTCGACGCTGTCCGCCAGCACCTCGCGGGCCACGAACTCGGCGTACCCGGACACCGCCGCGCGCACCTCCGCCGAGGCCGACACCGACACCACGATCCGGTCCGAGACGTCCAGGTCGGCATCGCGGCGGGCCTGCTGGACCACCCGTACGACGTCCCGGGCCAGCCCCTCGGCGGCCAGTTCGGGGGTGACCACGGTGTCCAGCACCACCACCCCCTCACCGCCGGGCAGCGGGGCGGAGTGCTCGGCGTCGGCCGCGACCAGCCGCAGCTCGTACTCGCCTTCGGCCAGGGTGACCCCGGCGGCGACCGGGGCGCCGTCGACCAACTCCCACTCCCCCGCCTTGACCGCCTTGATCACCTGCTGCACCTGCTTGCCGACCCGGGGCCCGAGCGCCCGGGGCACCACGGTGAGCACCTGCTGGCAGTACGCCGACACCTCGTCGGTGAAGACGACCTCCTTCACGTTGACCTCGTCGGCGACCAGGTCGGCGAAGGGTCGTAGCTGCGCGGCCGCCGGGCTGGCCACGGTCAGCCTCGCCAGCGGCAGCCGGACCCGCAGGCCCTTGGCCTTGCGCAGCGACAGTGCCGCCGAGGCGACCGCCCGGGTGGCGTCCATCGCGGCCACCAGCTCGTGGTCGACCGGGAAGTCCTCGGCGCGCGGGAAGTCGGTCAGGTGCACCGACCGCTCGCCGGTCAGCCCGCGCCAGATCTCCTCGGCGGTCAGCGGCGCCAGCGGTGCCACCACCCGGCACAGCGTCTCCAGCACCGTCCAGAGCGTGTCGAACGCCTCGGTGTCACCCGCCCAGAACCGGTCCCGCGAACGACGCACGTACCAGTTGGTCAGCGCGTCCAGGTAGGACCGGACGGTGGCGCAGGCGCCCGAGATGTCGTACGCGTCCATCTGCGCGCCGACCGTGTCGACCAGCTCGTTGGTCTTGGCCAGCACGTACCGGTCGAGCAGGCTGCCGGCGTCGGTCGCCACCGCGTCGGTCTTGCGCCGCGCCTGGTACCCGTCCGCGTTGGCGTACAGCGAGAAGAAGTACCAGACGTTCCAGAGCGGCAGCAGCACCTGCCGCACGGCGTCCCGCACGCTCGACTCGGTGACCGGCATGTCCCCGCCCCGCAGCACCGGCGACGACATCAGCATCCAGCGCATCGCGTCCGACCCGTACGAGTCGAAGACGTGGTAGACGTCCGGGTAGTTGCGCAGGCTCTTGGACATCTTGCGCCCGTCCGAGCCGAGCAGGATGCCGTGGCTGAGGCAGTTACGGAACGCCGGCCGGTCGAACAGCGCGGTGGCCAGCACGTGCATGGTGTAGAACCAGCCCCGGGTCTGCCCGATGTACTCGACGATGAAGTCACCCGGGTAGTGGTTCTCGAACCAGTCGCGGTTCTCGAACGGGTAGTGCACCTGGGCGAACGGCATCGAGCCGGACTCGAACCAGCAGTCCAGCACCTCCGGCACGCGGCGCATCATGGACCGGCCCGTCGGGTCGTCCGGGTTGGGGCGGACCAGGTCGTCCACCGCCGGCCGGTGCAGGTCGGTCAGGCGTACGCCGAAGTCCCGCTCGATCTCCTCCAGCGACCCGTACACGTCGACCCGGGGGTGGTTCGGGTCGTCCGAGCGCCACACCGGGATGGGCGAGCCCCAGAACCGGTTGCGGCTGATGGACCAGTCCCGCGCGTTGGCCAGCCACTTGCCGAACGAGCCGTCCTTGATGTGTCCGGGCGTCCAGTTGATCTGCTGGTTCAGCTCGACCATGCGGTCCTTGAACGTCGTCACCGCGACGAACCACGACGACACCGCCTTGTAGACCAGCGGGGTGTCGCAGCGCCAGCAGTGCGGGTACGAGTGGGTGTAGGTGTCCTGCCGCAGCACCACCCCCCGTTCCTTGAGTTCCCGGATCACCGGCTTGTTGACGTCGAAGACCTGCTCGCCCTCGTACGGCGGGACCAGCCCGGTGAACCGGGTGTGGTCGTCCACCGTGACGATGGTCGGGATGCCGGCCGCGTTGCAGACGTTCTGGTCGTCCTCGCCGAAGGCCGGGGCGAGGTGCACGATCCCGGTGCCGTCCTCGGTGGTCACGAACTCCGCGCCGAGCACCTGGTACGCCTGCGGTCCGGCCTGCTCGGTGAGGAAGTCGAACAGCGGGGTGTACCGCCGCCCGACCAGGTCGGCGCCGCGTACCGTGCCGACCTGCTGGTATCCCTCCAGCTCCTTCGCGTACGCGCCGAGACGCCCGGCGCCGACGACGTACCGCTCGCCGTCGCGTTCCAGCACCGCGTACTCGATGTCCGGCCCGACGGCCAGCGCCAGGTTCGACGGCAGCGTCCACGGCGTGGTGGTCCACACGCCCAGCCGGACCGGCCCCCGGAGCAGTTCCGGCGCGGACTCGTCGGCGGTCAGCGCGAACCACACGGTCAACGTGGGGTCGTGCCGGTCCCGGTAGACGTCGTCCATCCGGGTCTCGGTGTTCGACAGCGGCGTCTCACACCGCCAGCAGTACGCCAGCACCCGGAAGCCCTCATAGATCAGACCCTTGTCGTGCAGGGTCTTGAAGGCCCACATGACGCTTTCCATGTAGTCCAGGTCGAGGGTCTTGTAGTCGTTGGCGAAGTCGACCCAGCGGGCCTGCCGGGTGACGTACCGCTCCCAGTCCTGGGTGAACTCCAGCACCGAGGTGCGGCACGCCTCGTTGAACCGGGCCACGCCCAGGTCGAGGATCTCCGCCTTGCTGGTGATGCCGAGCTGCTTCTCGGCCACCACCTCGGCGGGAAGGCCGTGGCAGTCCCAGCCGAAACGCCGCTCCACCCGCCGGCCGCGCATGGTCTGGTAACGCGGCACCACGTCCTTGACGTACCCGGTGAAGAGGTGGCCGTAGTGCGGCAGACCGTTGGCGAACGGCGGGCCGTCGTAGAAGACGTACTCGTTGTCGGCGGAGCCGCCGCCGGCGGACGACTGCCGGCCGGAGGCGGGACGCTGCTCGACGCTGGCCTCGAAGGTCTTGTCGGCCGTCCAGTGCTCCAGCACCCGGCGCTCGACCGCGGGCAGGTCCGGGCTGGCCGGGACGCCGGTGGCGGTCGGGTCGTGCAACGGATAGGCCATCGGGGGTCGCTCTCCTCGCTGACGCTCACTGTCGTGTGGGTCTGCGAGGACGAGCCGTCACCGGTACGCCGTCACCGACGCCCCGGGCCGGGCCCGCGGTACCACCCCGCTTGGTGGTCGGAGTACGACCACCCGCTCGTTGGCCGGCTGTGACGGGCCGGACCCGTCCGGTTCTACTGAGCCGGGGCGACCCGGCCGTTCTTCCGGAGGCTCACCGGTGATAGCCGGATCATCGCCATACCCACCCATGATACCCACGCCGCCCGTCACCCTCCTCCCGATAACCCCGCCCCACCGAGCGTCACCGAGCGCATGACGGGCGTCACAGCGTCGACCTGTCACGCCCCGACACGCCCCGCCCGTCGTGGTGGTGTCGGAGCGAGATACCGGGAGGGTTGTCATGCAGCGGATGAACGTGGCCAAGGTGGCGCCGGAGGCGTTCGGCGCCGTGATGGGGCTGGAGAAGTACGTCCGGGCGAACGTGGACCACACCGTGCTGGAGCTGGTGAAGCTGCGCGCGTCGATCCTGAACGGCTGCGCGTTCTGCGTCGACATGCACAGCCAGGAGGCGCTCGGCGCGGGTGAGTCGAGCCGGCGGCTGTTCGCGGTGGCCGCCTGGCGCGAGGCGCCCTTCTTCGACGAGCGGGAACGCACCGCGCTGGCGCTGACCGACGCGGTCACCCGGCTCGGCGAGCACGGGGTGCCCGACGACGTGTGGGAGGACGCGGCGAAGGTCTGGCCGGAGAAGGCACTCGCCGATCTGGTCCTGGCGATTGCCACAATCAACGTGTGGAACCGGATCGCGGTGACCTTCCGCAACGATCTCCCGTCGGACGACTGAACCCGGCCGAGGCGGCAGAGGCGGCCGGTGCGCTCGACGCGCACCGGCCGATGCTGCTCGGCCTGGCGTACCGGTTGCTGGGCAGCCGGTACGACGCCGAGGACGTGCTCCAGGAGACCTACCTGCGCTGGGCCCGCGTCGACCGGAGCCGGGTCGCCGAGCCACGTCGCTACCTGTCCCGGGTGGTCACCCACCTGTCCATGGACCGGCTGCGAGCCCGGCAGGCCAACCGGGAGGCGTACGTCGGGCAGTGGCTGCCGGAGCCGGTACCGACGACACCGTCGCCGTTCGGTCCGTTGGAGCGCGCCGAACTGCGCGACTCGCTCTCCACCGCGCTACTGCACCTGCTGGAGCGGCTCACTCCGCCGGAGCGCGCCGTCTATGTCCTGCACACCGCGTTCGAGCTGCCGTACGCCGAGATCGCCGAGCTGCTCGACCGTTCCGCCGAGGACTGCCGTCAGTTGCACCACCGGGCCGCCACCCGGATCGGGCGCGAGCAGCGCCGGTTCACCGCCGACCGGGCGGAGCAGGAGCGACTGCTGGAGGCGTTCGTCGCCGCCGCCGGTGAGGGCGACCTGCGGCGGCTGACCGAGCTGGTGGCCGCCGACGCGACCGCGTGGAGCGACGGCGGCGGTCGGGTGAGCGCCGCCCGCAACCCGATCACCGGGGCGGACCGGGTGGTCCGGTTCCTGCTCGGCGTCCGGGAGAAGGGCTGGCCGCTCACCGTGCACCGCACCGACCTCAACGGTCAGCCGGCCGCCGTGGTGGTCACCGCCGGCGGCGCCCGGTACGCGATCACGCTCGGCACGGCCGACGGTCGGATCACCGACATCTTCCTGGTGGCCAACCCGGACAAGTTGCCCTGGACGAGGTGAGCCGGCCCGGCGACGGGCCGGCTCGCCGCTGTCGTCGGCCCAGCTCGGGGAGGCTGTCGTCAGCCCAGCTCGGGGAACCAGAGCGCCAGCTCGCGCTTGGCGCTGTCCGGTGAGTCGGAGGCGTGCACCAGGTTCTCCCGGTTGGACAGCGCGAGGTCACCCCGGATGGTGCCGGCGGCGGCCTTGCGTCCGTCGGTGGCGCCGATCAGGCCCCGCACCACGTCGATCACCTGGTCGCCGGAGAGCACCAGCGCGACCAACGGACCGCTGGTCATGAACGTCTTCAGCGGCGGATAGAACGCCTTGTCCACGTGCTCGGCGTAGTGCTCGTCGGCCAGCGCGCCGTCCATCGTCCGGGACGCCATCGCGTCGATCCGCAGCCCCTTACGCTCGAAGCGGGAGACGATCTCGCCGACCAGGCCGCGGCGGACCGCGTCGGGCTTGATCAGTACGAGCGTGCGCTCGTCCGGGCTGCTGCTGGACACGCTGGGTTCCTCCTCAGGGCGGAAGCCGGTCAGGCTCGGTACGGTCAGCCTAGCGACCCGGTCCCGGCCCCGGCGCGGTGGTCGGACCTTCCCCCGGCCCCCGATCCGGCCTAGCCTGGCCCTGACCACCCGGGAGGTCCACTGTGGCGAACGGCGGGAACCGACCCATCGCACCGGTACGCAAACTGATCGCGGCGGTGCTCGGCACCGTGGCCGCTTTCGTCGTGCTGTTCGGGCTGGGCATGACGAGCTGGGCCATCGTGGCGCTCGGTGTCGCCCTGCTGGTGCTGGCGATCGCGCTGGCCACCGTACGCGGCGGCGGGCGCACCTGGGTCGTCGGCGCCGGGCACGTGCACAGCGCCTCCGAGCCACCCACCCAGTACGCCTTCGGCCGCTGCGAACTCCAGCTCGTGATCGACGCACCCGGGCTCCCGCCCCGGTCCAAGAAGATCATCGAGCCTCGGGTGCCGGTGGCCAAGTGGCCCTCGCTGGGCCAGACGCTGCCGATCCGGGTGGCGCTGGACGACCCGCGACACGTGCGGGTGCTCTGGGACGAGGTGCCCACCCACGCCGAGGCCGGCACCGCCGACCTGCCGCCCGAGTTCGCCGACGAGTTCACCGGGCAGGTCCCGCCGGACGAGGTGCTGATCGGGCAGCAGGCCCCGCCGTGGGCCGACCGGCCGCCGGAGGACGACTTCCACGACCCGCTGGGCGACCCGCTCGGCGCTCCGCTCCGCGACGACCCGATCGAGCCGGTCGAGCCCCGGGACCCGATCCGGGTCCGCCAGCGCCCCGGCGGACCGGTGGTGCTGGAGGGCACCGTGGTCGAGCAGAGCAGCGACAGCCCGTTGCCCCGCCGTGCCACGCCCGCGCCGCGCACCCCGGCCGAGGAGCGGTTCGCGGCGACCGCCACCGCCCCGGAGGAGACCGACCTCTTCGCCGACCTGCCGCTCGACGACCGCCCCGGCACCGCGCCGACCGTCGGGCGACCGGCCGCCCCGCCGCCCGCCCCGACGGGCCCCCTCGACCCCCTGGACCTGCCGCTGGACGACCCGTACCCGGTGACCGGCGAGCGCACCCGGTCGGCACCACGCGAGGACGAGCCGATCCACGCGGCGGCGACCCCGAGCACCGCGTCCGCCTCAGGCACGGCGGCGACCCCGAGCACCGCGTCCGCCTCAGGCACGGCAGCGACACCGAGTACGCCGACCGACGAAGACACGGCGACCGACGCCGGGGACACCGCCGGGGCCGACGATCTGCCGGTCGACGACCGGGAGCTGGACGAGGCGATCTTCGGTTTCGACCCGGACGCCGCCGACCCGGCCGCCCCGATCAGCGGCGTGGGCATCACGCTGCTCGTCACCGAGCTGCCCCGATCGCTGGAGTTCTATCGGGACCGCCTCGGCTTCCGCGAGGTCGACCGGGGCAACGGCAACGCGGTCCTCGCCTCCGGGGCCACCCGGCTGGTGCTGCGCGAGGTGACCGGCGCCCAGCCGATGAACCGGCGGCTGGTGCACGTCAACCTGGACGTCGACGACATCCAGTCGGCCTACGAGCGGATGCGTGACTCGGGCGTCCGCTTCACCTACGCGCCCCGGGTGGTCAACCGGGGCACCAAGCTGGAGGTGTGGGCGGCGGCGTTCCGCGACCCGGACGGGCACGGTATCGCGCTGACCCAGTGGCGGGAACGCGCCGAGGCGTGACCCGCCGGCCGGCACGGACGCCGGTCAGCCCAGGATCACCCGGCGGACGTGCAACGCGTACGCCCACACCAGCGCGAAGATGACGCCCAGCGCGAACAGCGCCCAGTGCAGCAGCCCGGACAGCAGCAGCAACCCCTGCAACACGGTGCCGGCCTGCCACGCCCAGGGCCGGCGCATCAGCCCGGCCAGCAGCGCCGCCAGCACGGCCAGCGTCATCACCGCCGCGAGCGCCGGACCGCCGAGGTCACCGCCGACCACCCGGATCGGCTGGATCGCCAGCAGCAGCACCAGCGCCTCCAGCGCGAGGGTGCCCGCGCCGAGTCCGCGTACCGCCCGCTGCGGATCACGCAGCCCGGACCGGCGCTGCCCCGGCGGGCCGTCACCGTCCGTCCCGGGAACGCCCTCGGGCTGCCCCGATCCGGCACCGCCACCGGTGATGGTCTCGGGGGTCTCGTCCGGCCGGGCCGGGCCGGTGGGCCCGCTCATCGCTTCAGCAGTCGGCGGGCGTCGGCCACGGTCACGACCGAGCCGGTGACCAGCACCCCGACCCCGGCCAGTTCACCCGGTACGTCCTCCTCGGCCAACGCCACCGCCGTCTCGATCGCGTCCGGCATCTCCTCGGCGACCTCGACCCGGTCCGGCCCGAACACCTCGGCGGCGAGCGCGGCCAACTCCTTGGCCGGCAGCGCCCGGGGCGAGCTGTTGCTGGTCACGACCACCTGGTCGACCACCGGTTCCAGCAGTTCCAGCAGGCTGGCCGCGTCCTTGTCGGCCAGCGTGCCCACCACCGCGACGAGCTTGCTGAACGCGAACTCCTCCTGCAACGCGGTGACCGTGGCCGCCATCCCCTGCGGGTTGTGCGCGCCGTCCAACAGGATCGTCGGGGCGGTCCGCACCCGTTCCAGGCGGCCCGGCGAACTGGCCGTGGCGAAGCCCTCCCGGACCGCCTCCAGGTCCAGTTGCCGCCGCGCGCCGGCGCCGAGGAACGCCTCGACGGCGGCCAGCGCCAGCGCCGCGTTCTGTGCCTGGTGCGCGCCGTGCAGCGGGACGAACACCTCCTCGTACACCCCGCCCAGACCTTGCAGGGTCAGCACCTGCCCGCCGACGGCGACCGCCCGACGCAGCACGCCGAACTCGGAGCCCTCGCGGGCGACGGTCGCGCCCACCTCGGCGCAGCGTTGCAGGATCGGCCGGGCGGCCTCCTCCTCCTGCGCCGCGCAGATCACCGTGGCTCCCGGGTGGATGATGCCGGACTTGGCGACCGCGATGTCCTGGAGCGTGTCGCCGAGCCACTCGGTGTGGTCCAAACCGATCGGGGTGAGTACGCACACCCCGGCCTGGATCACGTTGGTGGCGTCCTCGGCACCGCCGAGACCCACCTCGACCACGGCGATGTCCACGGGCGCGTCGGCGAACGTGGCGAACGCCAGCGCGGTGGTCATGTCGAAGTAGGTCAGCGGCTCCGCCGACCGGTCGTCCACCAGCTCCGCCAGCGGCTTGATCTCCTGATAGACCGAGGCGAACCGGGCCTCGTCCACCGGCTCGCCGTCCAGGCTGATCCGCTCCCGGACGGTCTCCAGGTGCGGGCTGGTGTACCGGCCGGTGTGCAACCCGAACGCCCGCAGCAGCGAGTCGATCATCCGGGCCGTGGAGGTCTTGCCGTTGGTGCCGGTCAGGTGGATCGACGGGTACGCCCGCTGCGGGCTGCCCAGCAGGTCGAGCAGGGACGAGATGCGGTCCAGCTCGAAGACCATCCGGGTGAAGCCGCGCCCGGCCAGCTCCGCCTCCGCCTGCGCGAAGGCGGCGTGCGCGGCCCGGTCGCCACGGCCCCGGCCGCGCTCGGTGTTCTCGGTACGGTCGTCGCTCACGAGGGCAACGCCTCCAGTGCGGCGTCGATCCGGGCCAGGTCGGCCTCGGCGACGGCCAGTCGTTGACGGATCTTGGCGACGACCGGCTCGGGGGCCTTGCCGACGAACGCCGGATTGTCCAGCTTCGCCCGGGCCTGCCCGGCCTCCTTCTCCGCCGCCGCGCGGTCCTTGGTCAGCCGCGCGCGTTCGGCGGCCACGTCGATCGAGCCCCGGGTGTCCAGCGCGACGCTGACCTCCCCCGGCATGGCCAGCGTGGCGCTGGCCTGGAAGTCGTCGCCGGCCGCGTCCAGCCGGGCCAGGGACCGGATCAGCGGCTCGTGCGCCGCCACACCGGCGCCGGCCAGCCCGTCGAGCCGGGCGGCGACCCGCTGGGTCGGGCGCAGGCCCTGGTCCGAACGGAACCGACGGACCTCGGTGACCACCCGTTGCAGGGTGGCGACCTCCGCCTCGGCGGCGTCGTCGACGAGCGCCCGGTCGGCCGCCGGCCAGGCCGCGGTGAGCAGCGTCTCGCCGCCGGTCAGCGCGGTCCACAGCTCGTCGGTGACGAACGGGATCACCGGGTGCAGCAGCCGCAGCAGATGGTCCAGCACGTGACCGAGGACCCGGCGGGTCACCTCGGCCGCCTCACCGCCGCCGGCGAGCACCGGCTTGCTCAGCTCGACGTACCAGTCGCAGACGTCGTCCCAGGCGAAGTGGTAGAGCAGGTCACAGACCTTGGCGAACTCGTACGCCTCGAACTGCTCGTCGACCTCGGCGGTGACGTGCGCCAATCGGGACAGGATCCACCGGTCGACGGTCGACAGCTTGTCGGCGGCCGGCATCGGCCCGCTCGCGTGCGCACCGTTGATCAAGGCGAACCGGGTGGCGTTCCAGAGCTTGTTGCAGAAGTTTCGCGAGCCCTGGCACCACTCCTCGCTGACCGGCACGTCCCCGCCCGGGTTGGCGCCCCGGGCCAGCGTGAAGCGGGTCGCGTCGGCGCCGTACCGGTCGATCCAGTCCAGCGGGTCGACGACGTTACCGAACGACTTGGACATCTTCTTGCCGTGCTCGTCACGGACCATGCCGTGCAGGGCGATCACGTCGAACGGCTGCTTGCCGTCCATCGCGTACAGGCCGAACATCATCATCCGGGCGACCCAGAAGAAGAGGATGTCGTAGCCGGTCACCAGCACGCTGGTCGGATAGAACTTGGCCAGGTCCGGGGTCTGCTCCGGCCAGCCGAGCGTGGAGAACGGCCACAGACCGCTGGAGAACCAGGTGTCCAGCACGTCCTCGTCCTGGTGCCACCCCTGACCGTCACCGGAGCTGCTCGGCGGTTCTTCATCGGGTCCGACACAGACCACCTCGCCGTCCGGGCCGTACCAGACCGGGATCCGGTGACCCCACCAGAGCTGGCGAGAGATGCACCAGTCGTGCATGTTGTCGACCCAGGCGAAGTAGCGCTTGGCCAGCTCCGCCGGCTCGATCCGGACCCGCCCGTCACGCACCGCGTCACCGGCCGCCTTCGCCAGCGGCGAGGTGTTCACGAACCACTGCAACGACAGCCGCGGCTCCACCGTGGTGCGGCACCGGGAGCAGTGCCCCACGGCGTGCACGTACGGCCGCTTCTCGGCGACGATGCGGCCCTGCTCGCGCAGCGCCGCGACGATCGCCGGGCGGGCCTCGAACCGGTCCAGCCCCTGGAACGGGCCGGGCGCGGTGATCACACCCCGCTCGTCCATCACCGTCAGCGCGGGCAGGTCGTGCCGCTGCCCGATCTCGAAGTCGTTCGGGTCGTGCGCCGGGGTGACCTTCACCATGCCGGTGCCGAAGGACGGGTCGACGTGGGCGTCCCCGACGATCGGGATCCGCCGCCCGGTCAACGGCAGCTCGACCTCGGTGCCGATCAGGTGCCGGTACCGCTCGTCGTCCGGGTGCACCGCCACCGCCGTGTCACCGAGCATCGTCTCGGCCCGGGTAGTGGCCACCACCACGTCGTCGCTGTACCGGATCGAGACCAGCTCGCCGTCGTCGTCGGAGTGCTCCACCTCAATGTCGGAGAGCGCAGTCAGGCAGCGCGGGCACCAGTTGATGATCCGGTTAGCCCGGTAGATCAGGCCGTCGTCGTACAGCTTCTTGAACATGGTCTGCACGGCGCGGGACAGGCCCTCGTCCATGGTGAAACGCTCGCGGTCCCAGTCCACCGAGTCACCGAGACGGCGCATCTGGCCGAGGATGGCTCCGCCGGACTCCGCCTTCCACTGCCACACCCGCTCGACGAACTTCTCCCGGCCCAGGTCGTGGCGGGACAGGCCCTGCGCGGCGAGCTGCCGCTCGACCACGTTCTGGGTGGCGATGCCGGCGTGGTCCATGCCGGGCAGCCAGAGCGCCTCGAAACCCTGCATCCGCTTACGCCGCACCAGGGCGTCCTGCACGGTGTGGTCCAGCGCGTGGCCCATGTGCAGCGAGCCGGTCACGTTCGGTGGCGGGATGACGATGGTGAAGGGCTGCCGCTCGCTCTCCGCCGACGCCCGGAAGCGACCGTCGGCTACCCACTGCTCGTACCGTCGCTGCTCTACCTCGCCGGGCTGGTACTGGCCGGCGAGGGTCGGGGCATCGAGGCGTCGGGCATCCAGGTTCTCGGTCACCCTCGAAGTCTACGGAGCGCTTCGGCGGACCCGACGTGCGCCACCTGTGGTTCGCGTACGGTGTCGGCTATGTCCGACGCGCGCCGCAGCCTCCACCACCTCGACGACGGCACCCCGCTGGTCGACCTGACCGCCGAGCCCATCGAGCTGGACCAACCCGCGGCGGCGGCCGGCCCCGAACGGCGTGCCGTCCGGTCCCGGCGCTGGCGGATCGCGGTGGCCCTGATCGCGGTCCTCGTGTTCGCGGGCGTCGGCACCCTGGGCTCCTGGGGCTGGCGGATCATGCAGCAGAAGGACGCCCGGATCAGCACTCCGGGTGAGGTCGCCGGCCTGCGCCAGGACACCAGCGACCGCGCGGTCAGCACCGCCGACTACCTGCGTAGCGGCCTCGCCGCCGACATCCGGCTGGACAGCAGCTTCGGCGCGGTCTACCAGGACCCGGCCGACAGCACCCGTTCGGTGCTCCTCTTCGGCGGCACCACGCTGCTGTGGCAACCGGAGCGGGATCTGGAGAGCCTGTTCACGCTGATGGGCGACGAGACCGGCGCGATCGACGGCCTACGCACCGTCTCCCCGGGCCGGCTCGCCGGGGTGATGAAGTGCGGCAGCACCAGCGGCGAGGGCGGTGACTTCGCGGTCTGCGGTTGGGCCGACCACGGCAGCGTGGTGCTCGCCATGTTCCCGTCCCGCTCGATCGACGAGTCCGCCGGGCTGCTGCGACAGATCCGCGAGGCCGTGCAGACCCGGCACTGACGCCCGCCGCCTGGTCACCGCCCGCCGGCCCACGCCACCGGCGTGGCGAGCGCCGCGAGCCCGACCAGGACGCATCCCGCACCGGCGAGCAGACACACCAGGGGTACGCCGTACCCCTGCGCGCCCCACGTCACCACCGCCGCGCCGATCGGGCCGAGCGCGTAGTGGGTCGCCCAGAACACCGAGGTGACCCGGCCGAGCAGATGATTCGGCGTCACCTCCTGTCGCAGCGACAACGAGCAGATCGCACCGATCGCCACCCCGCCGAGGTACACCGCCGCCAGGGCCGCCACCGCCGGCACCGTACCCGCCGACCCGACCGCCGCGACGGCCACGCCCGCCACCACCATGCTGCCCGACCAGGTGGGCCCGAACCCGATCCGTCGGCGCAACGGCGCCACCACCAGCGAGCCGAGGACCGTGCCGAGCGCGGCGAGCCCCAACACCGCGCCGACGGTACGCTCCGACCCGCCCAGGTCGTGTCCGACGTGATAGATCAGCACGTCGTCGAGCCCGTAGGTGAGGAACAGGAACGCCGACAGCAGCAGCGTCAGGCTCCGCAGCACCGGATGCCGCCAGAGGAACCGGGCACCGTCCAGCAGCTCGCCCCGCAGTGCCGCCAGGGTCGTCGCGGTCCGTTCCCGGCGCGCCTGCCGCAGCCGTACGGCGGTCAGCCCGAGCGCCGACACGGCGAAGCTCGCGGCGTTCACCGCCACGGCGGTGGTGTACCCGAAGCGCGCCGCCACCAGGCCGGCCACCAGCGGTCCCCCGATCCCGGCGACCGCATAGCTCGCCGACAGCTTGCCGTTGGCCTCGGTGATCCGCCCGACGTCGACGAGCCCCGGCACCGCCGCCACGTACGCGACCCGGAACACCATCCCCACGGCGGCACTCGCCGGCAGCACGAGATAGAGCAGCCAGAGCTGCGGTCCCCACAGCCACGTCACCGGTACGGCCGCGAACAGCACCGCCCGCGCGAGGTCACCACAGATCAGCAGACGACGCCGGTCCACCCGGTCGGCCAGTACCCCGGCGAACACGGCCGTGGCCACCGACGCCACCCCCGCGACGGCAGTGAGCAGGCCCATCAGCGCCACCGACCCGGTGACCTGGAGCACCAGCAGCGGTACGGCCACCGACGCGAACCCGTCGCCGAGCACCGACACGGTCTGCGCCGCCCAGAACACGCTGAAGTCCCGGCTACGCCACAGCCCTGACCTGGCGCTCTCGGTGGCGATGTGGTCCGGTCGTGCGGTGTTGGGCCCTGTGCCCCCGGTGGGCGCCGTCACTCGCGTGACGCTAACGGCCGGCGGGCTGACGCGCTGCCCCGGTTCAGGGTGACGCGATCGGGCCACAAATGCGTTTAGGGCCACCCCCATGGGGGTGGCCCTAAACCGAGAAGATGTCCGGCGGTGTCCTACTCTCCCACACCCTCCCGGGTGCAGTACCATCGGCGCTGGAGGGCTTAGCTTCCGGGTTCGGAATGTGACCGGGCGTT
>NZ_JBITKL010000023.1:0-81861 GCF_044460945.1 Micromonospora sp. NPDC049903 | reverse complement strand
CCGGACCGTCGTGATCGTTACGCGCCTGCACCGCCACGTACGCCTTCCCGGCCACACACCGCGCCTGCACGGTGACCGTCACCGGCACCTCGGGCTCGGCGTTCGGGTCGGTCAGCCGCTTGCGGTTGTAGTTGTCGTCCTGGCCGTCGGGCTGGTAGTCGCGTTCCACGTTGCCCGCCGCGTCCACCGAGAACCAGTGCACGGTCGTGCCGACCGGGACGGTCAGCGTCTCGCCGCCCTCCCGGATGCCTCCCGAGCCGTAGAGGGTGGACTCGAACGTCGGCCGGCTGCCGTCGAGGGTGTAAAACACCGCCGCCGGTTCGCTGGTGGAGAACGTCACGTCGACCGAGCCCTCGGTGGCGCTGGTGGCCACCTCGACGGAGCTGGTGGGTGCCGACTCGTCGGTGTCGAAGTCGCGGGCCACCCGCAGCATCTCGACCAGGCCGTTGGAAAACTCCATCGTCTCCTCGCGGGCCGAGGTCCAGGTCGGCTGGAAGGAGGTGCCGACCTCGAAGTTCCAGGCGTAGATGCCGTACTTGTACCAGAGCATGTCACCGGAGTTGCCAGCCGCCGAGTAGAGCACGTCGGCGATCGGGCCGGTGCGCGCCGGGGTGACCGCGAGGTTACGGTGCCGCTTGATGGAGGTCAGGATCCGCGACGACGCACCCCAGAACAGCGACTCCTCGGCCAGCGTCGGACGCGGGGCGGAGACCCGGCCCGGAGTGGCGTACGAGCCCGGCGACCACATGAAGTAGTTGCCCGAGGAGTGCAGGTTCATCGAGAACTTGACGTTCGGCCGGGAGGCCAGCCAGTCGACGTTGCGGCTCTCCGGCTCGGACAGCTCGTCCGGCCCGGCGTACGTGCCGCTGGTGCAGCTCGTCGACGCGCCCGAGTACCCGTCGAAAAGGCTGTACTCGGTGTAGTTGCGGTTGTTGTCCACACCCCAGGAGGTCCGACCGAGGAAGTCCCCGGAGGTCTCCGGCGTGCAGTGGTTGGTCATGTTCTTGCGCTGCGAGTTGAAGTCGTAGAACGAGTAGTGCCCGCCGTCCGGGTTGATCGACGGCGCGATCCAGATGTCGAGGTTGTCCACCAGCTCGCGGGTGTTCGCGTCGTGCGCGTAGTTGCGCAGCAACCGCTCGGCGGTCTCGATGGTCACCAGCGGAGGCACCCACTCCCGCGCGTGTTCCTGCGCGTAGGCCAGGACGCCCATCTTGGAGCCGTCGCGGTGCTTGCCGATCCGGATGGCGTACACGGCGTGCGGGTCACGGGAGACCGTCGTCGGCGCGGACAGGCCGTCGGAGAGCGCGGTCGGCGCGGCCGGCGCCACCACGCCCGCGCCCGCGTTGCCGCGGTACGTGTACGCGGTGAGCAGCGTGCCCGCCTGGGCGTTGAGCGCGGCGGCCACCTCGGCGGCGGTGCTGGTGACGGTGCCGGCGGCGTCGGTGGCGAGGCCGACGCGGACCTGGTTGCCGGTCACGGTCACCGTCAGGGACGCGCTCGCGGTGCCGGGGTTCGCCAGTTCGACGGTGATGTCGTTGCCGCCCTGGTGCCCCCAGGCCAGCGAGTCGACGCCGACGCGGCTGGCGTTGGCGGTGCCGAGTACGGCCTGCGCCTTGCGGCGGTAGCCGTTGGTCTTGTGCGGCAGCTCGACGATCTCGGAGATCTCCGGGTACTGCGCGGACATCGACTTGATCCGGTCGTAGAGCTCGGTCGGGGTCAGGTAGCTGGTGACGAAGTCCTTCTGGTAGCCCGGCCCCTCCGGGTCGGTGTCCGGGATGGGCAGCCACTCGTGCACCTTGGCGACCGCCACGTCACCGGTCGGGCTGGTGATCCGTACGTAGTCCGGGCGGCTGGTCACCTGCGCCGCACCTCGGTGGTAGAGGTACACCCCGGCGTCGACGAACCGGGTGATGTTCTGCGTACCGCCGGAGCCGAACTCGGTGCCCGGCCCGCTGTCCCGCTCGACGGTCAGCGCGGTGGCGGCGGTCTGTCCCTGCGCCCACTTCGCCTCCACCGACAGCACCTGGGTGGTGCCCGAGGTGTAGTAGTCGGCACGGATGATCTTGACGTCCGAGGCGGCGGACCGGGCGGCGACGGCGGCTCCGGAGAACTCCCGGTTGTCGGCCAGGTGGGCGGCGATGGTCGCCTCCCGCTCGGCGATCCGGTCCTGCGCGTCCTCCTCGGTGTGCAGCACCTTGCCGAAGGTGAAGCCGGCCCGGGTCAGCGTGGCGACCTCGTTGCCGGTCACCACGGCGTGCACCACGATGCCGTCGTCGGTGTGGTGGACGTGGTGGTCGAGGTCGACGCCGGTGGCCACCAGGGCGTCCAGCTCGGTGGTGTCGGCTACCACCACCTCGATCACGCTGGTCTGCTCGTCTGCCAGCCGGCCGAGGTCGGCGGGGGTCTCGGCGCCCGGCGCGGCGGTCTGCGGCACCACGGCCGAGGCCGGACTGACCAGCAGCAGCACGGCCGTGCCGGCGGCCAGCGCGGCGGAGAAGGGTATCCGGCGTCGCCACCGGGAACGGGTACTGAACTCCGACATGAGGCTCGTGGCCCCTTCTCGGCGTGCGGTGGGGGTGTGGGGGTTCGCACCTCACCTGGGCTGTCTCAGCTCCGGTGACAACCACGGCCAGGTGCGTCCGACATGGACACCGCCCGCATCGCCGATTACGCAGCGTCACACATCGAGAGGTAGGAGTGATCAGGTTGCGGACCACTCTCACCTGACGAAGGTCATCTGTCAATCGTCCCGGAGTATGGACGATCGCCCCCGCGTACCCCCGCTGAGCACGGACGCCGCGTCCGACCCACCGTCACGGAAGGGCCGAACGCGGCGCCGTGCGCGGCTTCCGGGTTACGGAAGGCTGTAACCGAGGCTGTACGAGACCAGCGTCTCGCACGTCTCCGGGGTGTCCCTCGGCCCACAGTGGGCGCGGGTCGCCACCACCGTGAAGCTGCCGTTCAGACCGGCGAGCTTGCCGTAACCCGTACCCGGCGTGATGACGAAGTTCATCGTGAAGGTGCCGTCGGCGCTCTGCTTGCCCTCGGACTCGAAGACGAACCCGCCCTCCAGCCCGTCCAGCGTGCCCGCGAAGACTCCGGCGCTGTCGATGGTGCCGTTGCCCTCGCGATCCAGGATCTGGAACTCGACGTCCTCGGTCTCACCGACGAGTCCGCCCACATACTTCATGCCGTACAGGACACGCCACACCGAATGGCCGGCCGGCGTGCCCTTGACCTGCTCGAAGGACACGTGGCGGGGATACAGGTCGCCGGTCACCACCTTGTACGCACCGGGCGTACCCGGCGAGACGGTGGGAACAGGCCGGACGATCCGGTCGCGCGCCGCAGCACGGTCCGATGTCGACCGCGCCGCCTCCGAGCCGTCGGACGACGATGTGGTGCCGGCTCCGGCAAAGCGCGACTGCAGAACAGGCGGCACAGACGACGTGCCCGAGTCGATCGTGGTGGCGGTCCTGGCGGTCGGAGCGGTGGCCTGCGGGACGATGGCAGCGGCGGGGCTGACCAGCAGCACCGCGGCGCCGGCCGCCAACACGGAGGAGACGGCGATCCGGCGTCGCCACGGGGAACGGGTACGGAACTCAGACATGAGGCTTGTGGCCCCTTCTCGGCGCGCGGAAGGTGATGGGGTGGGCTTCGCCCCGCGCTTAGGCTCGCTGGCAGCGGCCAGCACGGAGCGTCCGGAGTGGACGCCGCCCGCGTCACCGATTGCGCAGCGTCACACCTCGGATGTGGAGAGTGATCGATTGCGCACAACTTTCACGCAACAAGCGACGCGTGTCAATCGTTCCGAGGGCCGGACTTAGTCACACGCTTCTCGCCCGGTGGGCGTTTGACCTGCGCGCAGAGTGGAGACCAGGAACGGGAAGCTCGACAACGAGGGGGGACCACGCATGTCCGAATACACCACTGGCCGGCCGAACGCCACCGACGAGCGCCCCGACCACGTCACAGATCCGCTGCTGTGGCGGCTCGCCCTACACGTCGCCGACGCGCACGCACCGGCCGAGGACGGCGACTGCGCCCACCTGCTCTGTGCCGGCCGGGAGTGGCCGTGCGAGCCGTGGCAGCAGGCGCAGCGCGCCCTCATCCTGGCCCAGGGCGGCGCGGCGGATGCGCCACAGGCACCCACGCGGCAGGCCGGGTGGTCGACGTCGCCGGCACTGCCGAGTCGGGCCGCGGAGCGCGCGCGCCGCGATTCCGCCGCCGCCTGAGCGCGGGGGTCGCCCCGGCACCGCTCGCCGGGCGACCCGCCGCACCGGCCTGTCAAGGTAACGTTGACACGTGCAGGATCCGCTCGGCGACCTGGCCGGCGTCCCGGCCGCCCGCGACCGACTGGACGAGGCAGAGCTGGATCTCATCGACCGCGCCCGGCAGTCCGGCGCGGCCTGGCAGCAGATCGCCGAGGCGCTCGGACTGGGTAGCCGGCAGGCCGCCGAGCAACGTCGCCAGCGGTTGGCCGCCCGCCGTCGGGCGCGGCGGGTCGAGTCCGACCGGCGCTGGCCGAGTGAGGTCGCCGCGCTTCGCGCCCTGCTCACCGGGTTGCAGCGCTGGATCGACGCCGATCGCCGCTGGGACGGCCGATTTCCCGGAGCCACGCTGACCCGACACACCACGGCGCTGGCCCTGGAGGCCGCACCCGGCGCCCTGTACGACCTGGCCGGACACGTCGCCGCCGACCTCCGCCGGGCCGGGCGTCGACTGCCGAATCCGGTACGCACCATCGCGCGACACCTGGACACCGCGCTGTCAACGACCCGTTGACGACGCGCGACGCTATTGCTCCTGACCGACTCAAGGGTTGAGGCTATGAGTCACCTCGGCTCAACCTGGGAGCGGCATGTGCGGCGCAACGCGATCCTGTTCGTGACGATCTCCGTGCTCTCCGGCTGCGGCGGCAGCGCCATGGCCCTGGTCTCCGGAATCTGGATCCTCGACCTGACCCGGTCCAGCAGCCTCGCCGCGCTCGCCGGGCTCTGCGTCTACGCACCCACCCTCGCCGGACCCTGGTGCGGTGCCCTGGTCGACCGGCTCCCCCGACGACCGCTCGTCATCACGGTCAACCTGGCCCTGGCCGCCGTCCTGCCGACCCTGCTGGCCGTACGCGGACCCGGACAGGTGTGGCTCCTGTTCTGCGTCTGCACGGTGTACGGCGTCGCGTACGTGCTCGTCGACGCGGGCGAGAGCGCACTGCTGCCCGCCGCGCTGTCACCGGACGAACTCGGTCACGTCAACGGATGGCGGTCCAGCGCCCAGGAGGGCGTCAAACTCGTCGCCCCGCTGGCCGGCGCCGGTCTGTACGCCTGGCAGGGCGGACACCTCGTCGCGCTGCTCGCCGCACTCCTGCCCGCCCTGGTCGCCGCCCTGTACGCCCTGCTCCGGCTACGGCGTCCCGCACCGGCAACCGCGTCCCGGCGCCCGGGTGTCCGGGCCGGCCTCGCGGTCCTGTGGGCGTCGCCGTCGACGCGGCTGCCGGTGATCCTCGCGGGCGTGGCGATCGCCGCGTCCGGCTTCACCACCGCCGCCGGGTACGCCGTCGTCACCGACGATCTCGCCCTGCCGGCGACCTTCCTCGGCGTTCTGCTCAGCACGCAGGGCCTCGGCTCGATCGTCGGAGGGCTGGTCGCCGGTCGGCTGATCGCCAAGTTCGGCCCGACCACGGTCGCCGTCGGCGGCGTGGCGCTCTTCGCCGCGAGCTGTGTGGGCCGTTGTCTGCCCTGGTGGCCGGCGGTGGTCGTCGCCTCGGTGGTGGCCGGGGTCGGCCTGCCGTGGGCGCTCGTCGCGGCCGTCACCGCCGTGCAGACGCACAGCCCCGACGAACTGCTGGGCCGGGCCGCCGCGACCGCCAACACGATCATGTTCGGACCGATCGCGGCGGCGATCCCGCTCGGGTCCGCCGCCGTCCTGCTGGGCGGCCGGCCACCGCTCGTCCTCGCCGCCACCGTCTGCCTCGTCGCCGCCGCCGTCGTGTGGCGGAGACAGCACAGCGCCTCGCCGCCGCAGCCGGCGATGGACAGCAAGCCCGTGCGGGCCGACTCGCCCAGCTGACGTCGGCCGGCGGAACGCCGCCTCACCGTGGTGAGGTCACCGCCTCCTCGTCGGGGCAGCAGACGGTCAGTGCGGCGGGCACCGCCTTGACCTTGAGGCGCTTCGTCCGCGACCGGGCGCCACCGTCCATCTCGTACGTCTTCGGCTCGGCGAAGCGGACCCTGACCTTGCGACCCCGGGTGATCCGGACGAACTTCGAGTCCTCGGACCGGCCGGTGGCCATCTTGCCGAGCGTGCGCGCCCAGTCGACGGCGCCGCCGGCGGTGGAGACACCGATCTCCAGCGAGCCGCTGTCGGGGCGCGCGTCGTCGAAGGCGGGGATGCCACCGGTGATCGTGCCGACGTTGCCGAAGAGCACGCAGCTCGCGTCCCCCTCGAACCACAGGTCGCCGTCGACGGTGATCCGGGTCCGGGTCAGTTCCCCACGGACGTGGCGCAGGCCGGTCCAGACGTACGCGAGCCGGCCCAGACGGCCCTTCATGTCCCGGTCCGCCTCCCGGATCAGGTCGCCGTCGAACCCGGCGCCGGCCATCACCGCGAAGTGCTCCCCGTTGAGCCGACCGAGGTCGAGGCGGCACCGGCGGCCGTGCAGGCCGATCCGTACCGCCTCCGGTAGGTCCTCCGGAATGCCGAGGTTGCCGGCGAAGAGGTTGGCGGTGCCGGCCGGCAGGATAGCCATCGGGGTCTGCGTGCCGGCCAGGGTGTCGGCGCAGCGCTGCACCATCCCGTCGCCGCCCCAGACGAAGATCAGCTCGGCGCCCTGGTCGAGGGCCTTGCGCACCTTCTTCGGCGCCTTGCGGCTCTTGGGCACCTCGTACCAGAGCAGGTCCCGCACTCCCGCGCCGACCAGCGCGGCGCGCAGTTCGTCGAGGCCGCCGCCCAGCGTCTTCTTCCGGTGGGCCACCACCGCCACCGTGCCGACCGCCAGGTCGGGGGCCGGCGGACGGTCCGGGTCCACCACCACACTCGCGCTCATGGCCGCCGCAATACCCCGCCGCCCGAGAATCCACGCCTGGCCCCGACTGTCTGCCGACGACGACATGCGGGAACACGGGTGCCGCCTCGCACGGGCGGGAGACCTGACGTACCGGAACGCGGGCACACGCCCGGTGCCCGCGTTCCGGTGACCGACTACAGCGTGCGGGCGAGGCGGTCGGCGAGGATCCGGGCGAAGCGGGACGGGTCCGCCAGGTCGCCGCCCTCGGCGAGCAGGGCCGTGCCGTACAACAGCTCGGCGGTCTCGGCCAGGGACGTCTCGCTGTCGCCCTGCTCGTGGGCCTTGCGCAGGCCGGAGACGAGCGGGTGGCCAGGGTTCAGCTCCAGGGTGCGCTTGACCTTCGGCACCTCGTGCCCCATCGCCCGGTACATCTTCTCCAGCGTCGGAGTGAGGTCCTGGGCGTCACCGACCACGCAGGCCGGTGAGGTGGTCAGCCGCGAGGAGAGACGGACCTCCTTCACCGACTCGGTCAGCACCCCGCCCATCCAGTCGAGCAGGGCGGCGTACTCGGTGCGCTGTCGCTCCCGCTCGGCCTCGGCCTCGGTGCGCTCCTCCTCGGTGTCCAGGTCGACCTGGCCCTTGGCGACCGAGCGCAGCGTCCTGCCGTCGTAGCTGCCGACCCGCTCCACCCAGACCTCGTCGACCGGGTCGGTGAGCAGCAGCACCTCGTAGCCCTTGGCCCGGAACGCCTCCATGTGGGGGGAGTTCTCGATGGTGGCCCGGTGCTCGCCGGTGGCGTAGTAGATGTCGGTCTGGCCGTCCTTCATCCGGCTGACGTAGCCGGCCAGGTCGGTCTGCTCCGCCGGGTCGTTCGTGGACGCGACCGAGACGATCTCCAGCAGGGTGTCCCGGTTGTCGGTGTCGTCGACCAGCCCCTCCTTGACCGCGGCGCCGAACTCGGTCCAGAAGGTGCGGTAGCGCTCGGGCTGCCCGGTCTTGAGGTCCTTGACGGTGGCCAGCACCTTCTTGACCAGGCGGCGACGCACCGCGCGGATCTGGCGGTCCTGCTGGAGGATCTCCCGGGAGATGTTCAGGCTCAGGTCGTGCGCGTCCACCACGCCCTTGACGAAGCGCAGGTAGTTGGGCATGAGCGCGTCGCAGTCGTCCATGATGAAGACGCGCTTGACATAGAGCTGCACGCCCCGGCGGCCCTGCGCGGCGAAGAGGTCCAACGGCGCGTGCGACGGGATGAACAGCAGCGCGTCGTACTCGAAGGTGCCCTCGCCCCGCATGTGGATGGTTTCGAGGGGATCCGCCCAGTCGTGGCCGACGTGCTTGTAGAACTCGTGGTACTCGGCCGGCTCGACCTCGCTGCGCGGGCGGGCCCACAGCGCCTTCATCGAGTTCAGCGTGACCGTCTCGGTGGTGGCCGGGGCGTCGTCCGCGCCGGGCCGCTCGACGGTCGTGCGGATCGGGTGGGCGATGAAGTCGGAGTACCGCTTGACGATCTCGCGGACGGTCCACTCGGCGGTGTAGTCGTGCAGGTTGTCCTCGGTGTCGACGGGCTTGAGGTGCAGCGTCACCGCGGTGCCCTGGGGCGCGTCGTCGAGCGCCTCGACCGTGTACGTGCCGCCGCCGTCGGACTCCCAGCGGGTGCCGCCGCTCTCGCCGGCCCGCCGGGTGACCAGCTCGACCTTCTCGGCCACCATGAAGGCGGCGTAGAAGCCGACGCCGAACTGGCCGATCAGGTCCTGCGACGCCCCGGCGTCCTTGCTCTCGCGCAGTTGGCGCAGCAGCTCGGCGGTGCCGGACTTGGCGATCGTCCCGATGACGGAGACGACCTCGTCGCGGGTCATGCCGATGCCGTTGTCGCGGACGGTCAGGGTGCGGGCGTCCCGGTCGACGTCGAGGGCGATGTGCAGGTCGCCGGTGTCGACGTCGAGATCCTTGTCGACCATCGACGCCAGGCGCAGCTTGTCCAGCGCGTCCGAGGCGTTGGAGATCAACTCGCGGAGGAACACGTCCTTGTTCGAGTAGATCGAGTGGACCATCAACTGGAGCAGTTGACGCGCCTCGGCCTGGAACTCCAAGGTCTCGGTCCGGTCGTTCACGCCGTGTCCTCTCTCGGTCGTACGCATGACGGGTCGCACAAAGGATACGAGCCGTCATGACGTACGTGCGTCCGGTGGTCACCCGAATCGGCAAACGCCGTCGGCCCGCCCCGGGAGCACCCCGGAACGGGCCGACGGACGGAGGAGGGTCAGCGTCGGCGCCCGTACGCTCCGGCGACGATCGACACGCCGACCGCGGCGAAGGCCACCTGGATGAACAGCTCGATCCAGTCGATGCCGGCGGTGTCGTCCACGCCCAGCAGTCCGGCCACCACCGTGCCGAGGATCGCGGCCACGATACCGATCAGGATCGTCAACAGGATCGGGATCCGCTGCCGGCCCGGCACCACGAGCCGGCCGAGCGCGCCGATGACCAGACCGATGACGATTGCCATGAAGAAGCCGGTGATTTCCACGAGAGCCGTCCCTTCGCGCTTTTGGTGTGACGAGGTGGTGCCCCTGCCGCCATATCGGTCAAACGCCACCGCCCGGGGTCTGAGGCGTTTGTCACGCAACCGTCACGAAGCTGCGGAACTCCCGTCATCGAGGACTGACGAGCACCGCGTAGTCGGCGGAGGTGAGCGGATCCGCCGAGAGCGAGCCGTCCGCCCGGGGCACCCGCAGCGGGGTGCCGTCACCGTCCAGGAAGATCACCGCCGACACGTCGGGGCGGGCGCTGAGCGTGCTGACGATCTGCCCGTACGCGAGCAGTTCGTCGCTGCGGCCGGTGTCGGCGCCGGCCGGGGTGACCGTCACCCGGGCCTGCCCGCCGACGAGTTGCACCACGGCGGTGCTCAGCGCCCCGGGCAGGGCGCTGCCGACACCGTCGTCCCGCTCCCCCGGCGTCGGCCCGGCCAGCAGGTCGCGGAGCTGCTCGTCGGGGGTGGGCACCCGGTCGACCCGGCGGGTCACCGGCACCAGCCGGTCGTCGCGCGAGAAGTAGAGCAACTCGGTGAGGGCCCCGGTCTCCGCCGCGGTGGGGGCGGCCGTCGCGGTGTACGGGAACGGGCCCGGCGGCGGCGTCACGGTCCGGGGCTGGTCCTCGGCGGGTACCCCGCACGCAGCGACCAGGGTCAGCACGAGGGCGGCCGAGACCCGCCGGGCGGTACGCCTCATCCGAGGCTGCCCGGCAGCGTGATCCGAAACCGCGCCCCGCCCTCGGGACGGTCGCTGACCGTGGCGTCACCGCCGTGCGCGGCGGCGTGCTGGGCCACCAGCGCGAGGCCGAGGCCGGTGCCGTCGCCGCCACCCCGGAAGTTGGCCGCCCGGCCGCGCACGAAGCGGTCGAAGATCGCCTTGCGGTCCTCCATCGGCACCCCCGGTCCCTCGTCGTCGACCTCCACCACGCCGGTGTCACCGTCGCGGGACAGCGACACCGCCACCGGGCCGGCACCGTAGCGTTCGGCGTTGTCGAGCAGGTTGGTCAACACCTGCGCGACACGTCGCCGGTCCACCTGCCAGGTGGCCGGGGTGTCCGGGGCGAGGTGCACCATCGACTCGGGCAGGTCCCGGTCCCGGCATGCCTGCCGGGCCAGCGCGCCGACGTCGACCGGCTCCCGGTGCGTCGGCTGATCGCTGCGGGCCAGGTCCAGCAGGTCGTTGACGAGCTGCTGGAAGCGGGCGATCTCGTCGGCCACCAGCCGGGCGGCGGTGGTGGTCCGCTCGTCCTGGTTCTCCCGCCGCTTGCTCAGCACGCTGGCGGCCGCGGCGAGCGTCTGCAACGGCGACCGCAGCTCGTGGCTGACGTCGGCGGCGAAACGCCGGTCCCGGTCGATGCGGCGGGCCAACTCGTCCACCATCCGGTTGAACGAGGTGGAGAGCCGGGTCAGGTCCGGGTCGGTGTCCGGCGCGAGCCGGGTGGTGAAGTCGCCCGCGGCGATCCGCTCGGCGGCGTCGGCGACGGCGGTGAGCGGGCGCAGCCCGTGCCGGGTGGCGTACCAGCCGAGCGCCGCCCCGGAACCGGCCACCACGATCGCGACGGCGGTGAGCGCCAGCGCGAGCACCTGGAAGGTCTGGTCCAGCTCCCGCAGCGAGACGATCTCGTAGAACGCCGCCGAGTCCGACAACGGCACACCCACCAGCACCACCGGCTGGTCGGCGACCCGGACCCGCTGCACGGCGGGCTCGCCGGCCATCACCAGGTCCTGCAACCGCTGCGGGATGGCCGGGGTGGTGCCGGTGTCGGCCCGCCGGCCGTACCACTCGCCGTTGAAGTACAGCACCGCCCGTCGGCTGGTGCCGGTGTCCAACGCGCGCAGCGCCTCCGCCACGTCCGGCTCGTCGGTGGCCAGGCCCGCCCGGACCACCTCCGCGTCGTAGTACGCCGCCCGCAGCACGGTGCGTTCCCGCTCGTCGAGCAGGGTCCGGCGGGTCAGCTCGTACGACACCAGGGCCATCGAGGCGGACAGCGACAGCGCGCCGACGGCGAACGCCGCGGTGACCCGGGCACGCAGACCGAGGCGTGGTCTCATCTCTGCAGCTTGTAGCCGAGCCCGCGCAGCGTCACCAGGTGCCGGGGGTTGGCCGGGTCGAGTTCGATCTTCTGGCGGAGCCGACCCACGTGCACGTCGACGAGCCGTTCGTCGCCGGTGTCGTAACCCCACACCCGGCTGAGCAACTGCTGCCGGGAGAGCACCCGCCCGGCGTGCTCGGCCAGCTCGCAGAGGAGCCGGAACTCGGTGCGGGTGACCGCGACCGGGGTACCGGACCGGCGTACCTCCCCCGCCTCCGGGCTGACCTCCAGCTCGCCGAAGGCGAGCACCGGCACCGACGCCTCCACCGGCGCCACCGTGCGGGCCCGGCGGCGCAGGGCACGCAGCCGGGCGGTCAGCTCCTTGATCGCCACCGGCTTGACCACGTAGTCGTCGGCGCCGGCCTCCAACGCGGCGACGATGTCGTGGGTGTCGTCGCGGGCGCTGACCACCACGATCGGCACGTCGTCGTCGCGGCGGAGCTGACGGATGCCCTCGAAGCCGTCGATGCCGGGCAGCATCAGGTCGACCAGGACGTAGTCGGCCGGGTCCCGGCGCTGCGAGCGCAGGCCCTCCTCGGCGGTGGCCGCGCCCCGGGCCTCGTAGCCCTCGTCCTCCAGGGCGAGCAGCAGCGCCAACCGGATCCGGTCGTCGTCCTCGATCACCAGTACCGCTGTCATACCGGCATCATCCCCAAGCCCTGACCGGGCGGCCAACCGCCACCGACCTGCGGGGCTTTTGTCACGCAACTGTCATACGTCCGCGCGGTGCCCGCCAAGCCCGCTGGGCAGGGTGAGAACCGGCCTCGGGTTACCAGGAAGGGGGCCCTCGACGTGACCACGCCACGACGCCCCGAATGCGCGGTGCCGCTGGTCGAGGTGTCCATCACCGAGTTCGACCTGGCCTGCCTGCCGGAGACCGGCGCGGTCTTCGACCAGTTACTGGCCCTGCGGCCCCAGCAGGTCGTGATCGACCTGGCCGGCTGCCGGCACATCGACGCCGCCGCCATCGGCCTGCTGCTCGACGTGCATCGACGGATGGTGCGCCTCGGTGGGGTGCTGGCGGTACGCAACCCCAACCCCCGCATCACCCGCATCCTGCAGACCGCCCGGCTGGACCAGATCCTGCCGGTGCACGGCGCGGCCGGGACCGCACCGGAGCCGGGCGGCGACGCCGGGACACCGACCGGCACCACACCGGCCGCACCCGGTGTGGTGCCGCCCCGGCAGCCCGCGTCGCCGGAGGTCACACCGCAGCCGGCCGGGTACGGCCGGGCGGCCGTGACCGTACGCACCTGACCCACCGTCGCCGACGCACCGACATCGCGAGTACGAGGAGCAGCATGACCATCGCCGGGATCGCCGCGGCCCTAGTCGTCGGTCTCGTCGTCGGTGCCGTGGGCCGGCTCGTCGTCCCCGGCCGTCCCGCCGTGCCGCTGTGGCTCACGATGACCATCGGCGCGGTCATCGCGCTGCTCGGCGCGATCAGTGCCTGGCTCGCCGGCCTCCGCGGATTCAGCCTGTTGGGGCTGGTCGCGCAGGCCGGTCTCGCCGCGGTTGGCGTGGTGATCGTGGTTGCCACCGCCGGCAAGGAACGTTCCGACTCCCTCTGAGAAGTCCGTACGGCGGCGGCGCACCGCACCGACGCCCCGAGTCCGTGTCCCAGCCGCACGGCTGCGGCACCGGAGAGGAAGCAGAATGACCGTCGTACCGGACGACAACCTGATGACCCTGATCTGCGACGTCTGCGGGGACACCACCACCGGCACCGCGTGTGTGCTGCCCGACGCGGAGGTGGTCTGGACGCTGGTGTCGGATCACGGGTGGAGCGGTTCCCCGTTCGCCACCGGCCCGCACCGCTGCCCCCGGTGCAGTGCCCTGCCGGCCGGCCCGGCCCCACGCGCCGACCGTACGCCGATCGGCCTCGGCGGTGCCGACGACGCGCCCGTGGTCGCCGTCGGCGGCGAGGCCGTGACCGGTCCCGAGGACGCGCTGCGCGTCGCGCTGCGGCAGGCGGTCGACGTGCACGGGACGGTCGTGGTGAACCTGGACGGCGTACACGTCATCGACTCCGCCGGACTCGGCCTGCTGGTGCGGGCCCACCGGGAGGTACGCGAGCGGGGCGGACGGCTGTGCCTGGCCGCGCCGTCGCGGTTCATCCGCACGGTGCTGCACACCATGAAGCTCGACGGGGTGTTCCCGATCTTCGAGAGCCTCGACGAGGCCGTGGCGCAGTTGCGGCAGGCCGCCCTGGCGACGGCGGAGGTCGACGCCGAGGTGGTGGCGCAGCGCAGTCCCGCCGGTCACGTCACGGTCTGAGCCCGCGCGCAGCCGGCACGGTTGCCCGAGGCGACGCCCCACGTCCGCCGGCGGCCCGTCTCGCGGCCACCGGTGGACGGACGTGTCAGGAGGCGGCGGAGAACCCGCCCCGGCGGCGCAGCCGGCCGATCCAGCCCTGTGCGGTGTGCCGGGGCACCCCGTAGTGCTCGGCCACCGCGGTGACCGTGCCGGTGCGGTTGAAGACCTCGACGACGTCCTCCGGCATGCGCCGGTAGACCCGCCCCTTCGGCACCGCCGCCTCGGTCCGGCGTCGCGTCGTGCCGGAGCCGGCGCGGTTGGCGCCGGAGCGCACGGACCGGTTGCCGGTGGCCGGGGTGAAGGACTGCTCGGTGGCGGAGACCTCGGTGGGCGACTCGACGACGGAGGCGGGAGTCACCGGCGCGCCGCCGGCCGGGAACAGCGCGCGCAGTAAGAGATTCAGGTCGAACGAGGGAAGCGTCGGTGCCGAGATGCCGCTGCCGGCGCGCATCACGAGTTCGACCACGCGCGGCGTGGAATCGTCGATGTCGACGCAGATAACGGTTTCCGTGTCGGCACCCTCGGCCCGGATCGTGATTGTGTAGTCACTCATCGCCACCCTCCGCTGTTCGTCACATCACACTGCACACTCCGGCAGTGTGGTGGTTGAACGCTTCACACCAGATTAGCGGATTGAGCGGCCTACTCACAGAAGCGACCCGGCATATGACGATATCACCGTCGGTAGTTAACAACCGCTTCACGCTCCGTCAGGCCCGGCCGCGCCGTCCGGAATGAAGCGTCCGGGCAGTGACTTGAGGCCGTTCACGAAGTTGCTTTCCAGCCGGACGGCGGGTCCGGTCACCTCGAAGCGGGCCAGGTGCGGCACGAGTTCCCGCAGCATCGCCTGTGCCTCCAGCCGGGCCAGATGCGCGCCCAGACAGAAATGCGGGCCCATGCCAAACGACAGGTGCGGGTTCGGATTCCGGTCCAGCCGCAGGGCGTCCGGGTCGTCGAAGACGGCACCGTCGCGGTTGGCCGAGACGTACCAGAGCACGACCTTGTCGCCCTCGGCGACGGCCTGACCGCACAACTCGGTGTCCTCAGTGGCGGTACGCCGGAACTGCATGATCGGTGTGACCCACCGCAACAACTCCTCCGTCGCCGCCGGTAACAACGACATGTCCCGGGCCAGCCGGTCCCGCTGCGCAGGCTCGGCCAGCAGTGCCGACACGCCACCGGAGATGAGGTGTCGGGTCGTCTCGTTACCGGCCACCACGAGCAGCAGCCAGAAGCTACAGAACTCACGGTCGGTCAGGCGTCGGCCGTCCACCTCGCTGGTCGCCAGCAGCGTCATCAGGTCGTCCTTGGGCGACCGACGCCGTTCACCGGCCACCGTGAGGGCGTACTGGAACGCCTCGACGAAGGTGGTGCGGTACGCCTCCACGTCGCCGCCGCCGTACTCCGGGTCGTCGAAGCCGACCAGGTTGTTGCTCCACCGGTAGAGCAGGTGCCGGTCCTCGCGTGGCAGGCCGAGCAGGTCGGCGAGGACCAGCAGGGGCAGTTCGGCGGCGAGATCGGCGACCACGTCGCACTCGTCCGCGGCGATCGCACGCCGCACCAGGTCGTGGGCGTGGGCGGCGACGCTGTCGTGCAGCGCCCGCACCGCCCGTGGTGTGAACACCGAGGTGACCAGCCGGCGGATCCGCGAGTGCTGCGGCGCGTCCATGTTGACCAGAAGCTGGCGGGCCTGCTCCAGGTCGGCGGCGGTACGCGGGTCGGGCAGGAAGGCGCCCTTGCGCCCGGAGGAGAACAGCTCCGGCTGCCGGGACGCGGCGACCACCGCCTCGTGACTGGTGGCCGCCCAGAAGCCCGATCCCTGGCTGAGCATCCGGCCGCCGCCGCCCCGCCGCCACAGCGCCGGCTCGGGCACCCAGGACACCGGCTCCTCGCGGCGCATCCGGGCGAACTCGGTGTGCGGCACCTCGGCGCCGTAGGTGGCCGGGTGCGCCACGTCCGGACGCTGCGTCACCGGGCTCACGAGCGTCCCGCCGTGGTCTGCGGACGCAGCAGCTCACGCAGCACGTCGTGGCGGAGCTTGCCGGTGCCGTCACGCGGCAGCTCGGCGACGAACCGCCATCGGCGGGGCACCTTGAACCCGGCCAGCGAACGGCGGCAGAACGCCTCCAGCACCTGTGGGGCGGCGGCCGGGTCGAGCCGGTGCGGATCGAGTTCGACCACGGCCACCACCCGCTCGCCGTACTCGTCGTCGGGTTCCCCGGTCACCGCCGCGTCCCGGACCGCCGGGTGTTCCTGCAGGACCGCCTGGACCTCGGCCGGATAGATGTTCACCCCACCGGAGATGATCAGGTCGCGGGCTCGCCCGGTCAGATAGAGGTAGCCCTCCTCGTCCAGGTGGCCGGTCTCGCCGTAGGTGAAGACGCCGGGACCCAGATGCGCGTCGCGGGTCTTCTCCGGGGCGTTGTGGTATTCGAACGTCTTCCCGGCCCGGCGGACGAAGACCCGCCCGGGGCGGCCCGGCGGCAGCACCGCGCCGTCCGGGTCGAGGATGACCACCTCGTTGGGAGGCACCGCCCGACCGACACTGCCCGGCCGACGCAGCCACTCCTCGGCACCGATCAGCGTGACCACCCCCGCCTCGGTCGCCGCGTAGTACTCGACCACCACCGGCCCCCACCACTCGATCATCTGTCGTTTCACCTCGACCGGGCAGGGTCCGCCGCCGTGCCACACCACCCGCAGGCTGCGCACGTCGGCGGCGGCCCGGACCGCGTCGTCCAGCCGCAGCAGCCGGACGAACTGGGTCGGCACCAGGTGGCAGGCGGTGATCCGGTGCGCGGCCACCGCGGCCAGGAACGCCTGCGGGTCGAAGCGCTCGTGCAGCACCAGCCGACTGCCGCGCAGCAGCGGCAGCAGCGCGAAGAACAGTTGCGCGGAGTGGTACCACGGACCGACCAGCAGCACCGCGCCGCGCGCCGGCACGTGCAGGGCGTGCCCCGCGTACGCCAGCAGCCGCTCCACCCGCCCGAACGGCGCCTCGGACCGGAACAGTCCGTTGCGGACCCCCTTGGGCGCACCCGTGGTGCCCGAGGTGTAGAGCATGGTGGAGCCGCACACCTGCTCCGGCGGCTCGTCGGCGGCCAGGCCCGCCAGCCGTGGCTCGACCGCGACCGCGTCGCCGACGTCACGCTCCCCCGTCACGAGCTGCCGTACCCGCACGGCGGCGGTCCGCACCGCCTGGTCCACCACGGACGCGTAGGCCGGCTCGGTCAGCACCAGCCGGCTCTCCGAGTCCGCCAGCAGGTACGCGATCTCCGGCGCGGTCAGGTGCCAGTTGACCGGCACCACCGTCACCCCGGTGTGCAGGGCGGCCAGCAGCGCCTCGAACGTCTCCCGCCGGTTGCCGCAGACCACCGCCATGGTGTCGCCGACCCGCAGCCCCTCGGCGCGCAGCAGCCGGATCCACCGGTTGACCCGGGCGTCCAGGTCGGTCCAGTCCAGCTCACCGTCGGCGTCGGTCAGTGCCGGCTCACCGGTGGCCCCGGCCAGGTCCCTCAGCAGTACGGCCATCGCGTTCCCTCCGGGTCAGTCCAGCAGGTCCGGCTGGGCCCGCACGATGTCGGCGTACAGCGGCCGGAAGTTCAGCCGGGCGATCCCCGGGGTGCCGATGACGCGCCGGGTCTCGGCGGCCTCGTCCGGGCCGATCAGGATCGGTCGGCCCGCCGCCTCGGCCAGCAACTGCACCTGGGCGCTGCGGTCCATGGCGATGAACCACCAGGCCGCCTCCGCCACCGAGCCGCCGACGGTCAGCAGCCCGTGGTTGCGCAGCACCACCGCCTTCGTGTCGCCGAGGGCGTCGGCGATCCGCTTGCCCTCCTCGTCGGCGAGCACCACGCCGGTGTAGTCGGCGAACACCGTGTGGTCCTGATAGAAGGCGCAGGCGTCCTGGGTGATCGGGTCCAGCGGCCGGCCCAGCGCCGACCAGGCCCGCCCGTGGGTGGAGTGGGTGTGCGCGGCGGCGACCACGTCGGGACGCGCGGCGTGCACGTGCGAGTGGATGACGTACCCGGCCGGGTTGATCCGTCCGGTGCCCTCCAGCACCTCCCCGCCCGCGTCCACCAGCAGCAGGTCGCTGACCCGCACATGTCCGAAGTGCATCCCGAACGGGTTGATCCAGAACCGGTCCGGGTCCTCCGGGTCGCGGGCCGTCACGTGGCCCCCGGCGCCCTCGTCGAATCCGTAGCGGGCGAAGAGTCGGCAGGTCGCCGCCAGTTGCCGCTGCCGACGCAGGCGCTCCTCGGCCGGCGTACGCCCGGTCATCCGCAACCTCCCGCGGTGTCGGTGTCGAAGGCGGCACCGTCGAGCACCGCCGCCGGAACGGCGGCACCGGCCAGCACCGCCGCCGGAACGGCGGGACTCGCCTCCGGCGTGGGGGTGCTCTCCGGTCGCCATTCGGCCAGGAAGTGGTCCACCCGGTCCAGGCCCCAGAAGCGGTGCCGACCGACGCGTAGGTACGGGATGCCGAAGATGTCGTCGTCGTACGCGGCGGCCAGGCAGTCGACCCCCTCCGCGCGCAGCGTCTCGTCCTGCGGGGCGTTCTGTGCGGCCACCGGGTCGATCCCCGCCTCGACGGCGGCCCGGGCGACGACCTCCGGGGTGCAGATGTCCTCGCCGCGCTCCCACCGGGCGGCCACCAGCGCGTCGTAGAACGGCACCGCCCGACCGGCACGGCGGGCCAGCAGCCAGGCCAGGTGCGGCAGGTCCCACCACGGGTCCACGTCGATCGGCCAGGCCATCGGCAGCCCGGCCCGCTGTGCCAGCCGCTTGGTGTCCACCAGCAGGTAGCGGTGCTTGGCCCGGCTCATCTGCACGTAGTGCAGCTCGGCGCCCCGCTCGGCCAGTGCCGCGTTGGTCTTCTCGTCCGGGTCCCAGTACGGGTACCAGTCGACCTGCTCGAACAGGTCCGGCACCTCGGCACGCAGCCGGTGCACCGCCAGCCAGCTGTACGGGCTGCGGAAGGAGAAGTACAGCCGGGGCCGCTTCTTCATGCCACACCGCCGGCCAGCGCGCGGAGCACCTCGTCGTCGAACTCGGCCAGCTCGCCGGCGTTCGGGCCGGCGCTGATCGCGTACCCGTGCAGGATGCTCGCGGTCGCGGTGTGCACCAGCCGCTCGCCGCGCCGGACGTAGCAGTCCATCCGCGCGTCGAACATGACCCCGCGCAGCACGTCGGTGACGGTGAGGACGGTGTGCACGTCCTCCTCCATCCGGGCCGCCTCGACCATCCGGACCCGCGCCCGGGAGACCACCGGGATCCAGGAGCGCTCGCGGACCAGCCGACCCACCGAGATGCCTCGGGCGGCCAGGAAGCGGTCCACCACCTCCTCCAGCGCCCGGACGTAGCCGGAGTGCTGAACCCGGTCGGAGAAGTGGCAGTAGAAGTAGGGCGCCCGCCAGCTCCAGAGGAACGACCGGGACCCGACCGGGGTGAGCACGTCGGCGACCGTCTCGCCGGGACGGATCGGCCGGTGGTCGGGGCGGGTCACCGTGGCGGCGGCCCCGAGGGTGGGCACCACCAGGTCCGCCAGGTGCGCGGGGGCGGGCGCGGAGGTGGTGGCGGCGGGCTCGACGACCAGCGCCACCCGGACCTTGCCGCGCAGCACCACCTGCTCGCGGTCGTCGCGGAACACCGTCATCCGCACCGCCAGTCGATCGGCGGACTCGCCGGTGACCTCCACCCGTACCTCGTCGTCGACCTCCAGCACCGCCGGCAACTGCACCGAGCAGTCGACGATCTCGACGCCCAGGCCGTGGGAGTGGAAGAGGTCGCGGGCACCGGGGCCACGGTCCCGCAGCCACTGCAGCACCGCCTCCTCGACCAGATAGATGAAGTGCTTGAATCCGATCCAGGTGCGGATGTTGGCCCCCTCGTACCGGGGCCGCCCGACCAGGACGGTCAGCGGGGCGGTGGGCGCACTGGTCATGGTGGCTGCTCCTGTCGTCAGGGACGTACCGTCACCCGGTTCGCCTCACCGACGAACCGGGCGGCCTGCTCCGCGACCTCGTCGGCGTGGCGGACGTGGCAGAAGTGGTCGTAGTGCTCGTGCACCAGCAGGGTGGCCCGGGGCATGTCCCGGCCCAGCGTGGCGGCGGCGGCCGGGGACAGGGTCGGGTCGGCCCCGCCGGCCAGGATCAACGTCGGGATGTCCACCGTGGTCAGCGCCAACCCGCCGCTGCTGACGAACTGGTCGAAGACGGTGAGGAAGCCGGCCGGCCCGATCCGGTCGATGGCCTTGGCGAACATCGCGTCGAGCAACGCGGCGTCCAGCTTGCGCAGTCGCGCGCCGACGCGCAGCCGCAGTCCGTCGCGGACGTGCCGGTCGAAGGTACGCCGGGCCCGGTCGAAGACCTGCCAGGTGATCGGTTGCTCGGGCGGGCAGTACAGCGGGCAGATCAGCACCGTCGCGCGGGCCGCCGGCTGGCCGCCGGCCAGCAGCTCCAGCGTCGCGTTCGCGCCGAAGGAGTGCGCGACGATGGTGTCCGCCGGGCGGGGCAGCCCGGCCAGCCCGGCGGCCAGCCACTGCGCCGGGCTGCCCTGGCGACGCCACCGGTAGTCGTTACCGGCCCGCCACGGCAGGTCCAGGGCGACCACGTGCCAGCGCGGGTCGAAGGCCCGGGCCAGCGGCCGCCACGACTCCCAGGAGTCCTCCAGGCCGTGGGCGAGGACCACCAGGTCTCCCCCGGGCGCGCCGGGGGTCAGCTCGTGTCGCGTCGGGGCCGGGATCATCGGCCGGCTCCGGGGGCGGCGTCGAGGAGCAGTTCGCGTACGCCGTCGGTGTCGTCGCCGCAGGCGACCGCGACCGGGCCGGGCGCTCCGGCGTCCAGCAGCGTCGCGGCCAGCGCCAGGTTCACCACGCCGGCCGCGCCGTAGCAGTCCCCCCAGTGCGCCGCCGGGTCGAAGCCACCCGGCCCGATCCGGCGGTACGCGGCCCGCCCGTCGGACGGCCCGAGCACGGGTCCCGTGCCGGGTGCGGCGGTGGTGGTGAGCACCAGGCAGGCGGCACCGGCGCGCAGCGGGAAAGCCGGGCGACCCGCCTGGTGCAGTTCAGTGGCCACCTCGTCGGCCGGTTCGGCGCCCACCACCAGCACCCGATCGGCCCGTCCGGCGCGCAGCAGCAGCATCGCCGCGCGGACCGCGTCCAGGCCGGCGGTGGCGCCGGAGCAGACCATCAGGTTGGCCGCGCCGAGACCGAACCAGAGCGCCACGGTGCTGGCCACCACGTTGCTCGACGCGTTCGGGGCGGCCAGCGGACTGACCGCGCGACCGCCCTCGGCGTGCACGGTGCGGGCCAGGTCGGCGACGGTGGCGACGTTGCCGAGGTTGCCGGCGACCACCACCGCGGTCCGGGGGTCGACGCCGTCGGGCGGGTGGCGGCCGGGCGGCAGGCCGAGCGCGCGGTGCACCGCGCAGAGCGCGAGCCGGGTGGCGGTTTCCTTGTAGAGCAGGCCCTTGCGGCCGAGGACCTGGTGGGCGCGGTCGGCGGGCACCGCGTCGGCCAGGGTGGCGGTCAGCCGCGACGCCGACGTGTCGGACCACGCGGCCAGGTCGGCGGCGAGACCGCCCGCCTCGGGCAGGTGCAGGCTCCACCCGGCCACCCGCACCGTCACCGGGGCGGTGGTGCCGGTGGACCGGGTCGGGTCGGGGGCGATCAGTGGGCTGGTCACGGGGCCTCCACCAGGGTGACGGCGTTGACGCCGCCGAAGCCGAACGCGTCGGACTGGACCAGCCGGGCCGGGTGCCCGGTCGCCTCGGTGGGAAACCGCAGACCGGCACCCTCCGGCAGCGGACGGCGCAACCCCACCACCGGCGGCACCCGGCCCTGGCTCAGGCAGCGGCGCGCCACGTCGAGGTTGACCAGCGCGGCGGCCCCGGAGGTGTGGCCGGTGGCCCCCTTCACGGCGGTCACCAGCGGGTCCGCGCCGCCGCTCACCAGCACCTGCCGGAGCGCCTCGCACTCGGCCGGGTCGTTGAGGGCGGTGCCGGTGCCGTGCGCCACGACCAGGTCGACCTCGGCCGGTTCCCGGCCGGCGCGGGCGAGCGCGTCCCGCATGGCGCGGGTGATCCCGGCCACCGACGGGGCGGTCTCGTGGTGGGCGTCGCAGGACAGGCCGGTGGCCACCACCCGGGCCAGCGCGGGTCGGGTGTCGTCGTCGGGCACCAGCACGGCGGCGGCGGCACCGTCGCCGAGCAGGACACCCTGCCGGTCGGCGTCGAAGGGCCGGACCGTCTCGGTGGGGTGGTCGACGACGCGACCGATCATCGCCAGCATCGACTCGGTGGTGGCGTCGACGCCGCAGACCAGCACCGCGTCGGCGTCACCGAGCATGAGCAGGTCCTCGGCGAGGGCCAGGACGTGCCCACCGGCGCTGCACGCGTTGCTGACGGTCACCACCTCCCGCAGGCCGGGCACGGCCGTGTGCACCGCGTCACCGAAGTGCAGCCGGTGGGCGGCGAACGCGTCACCGCCGGTGGCGTACGCCTCCACCGCGGCCAGTTCCCGCAGGCCGGTGCCGACCAGGGCGACCACGCGGCGACGCCGGGGGTCCAGCGCACCGGCGGCGACCGCCCGGGCGGCGCACTCGGCCACCCAGCGGCTGGCCGCGAAGACCCGCTCCGCGCCGTCGTCGATGTGGTAGCCGTGGGCGACGTTGAGGGCGGCCGATGCGCCGTGTCGCAGCGGACCGATCCCGCTGGTCCCGGCCAGCAGACCGGCGAAGGTCCGGTCCCCGTCGCCGAGACAGGTACGCAGCTCGCTAGCGGTCAGACGCGCCGGCACCCGGCCACCCCCTGACGATGGCGGCAGCGGTGCCGCCGTCCGGGCTGCGCGAGGTGATCAGCGCCAGGCGCGGCGTGTCGCCGGCCGGTGCGGTGGCGAGGAAGGTGGCCAGCGCGAGCCCGCCGGTGGCCGCGTCGCAGCGCCCGAAGAGGCGGCTGGCCCGGATCCGGGTCGGCACCCGGCCGAGCGCCGCGCAGGCCGGGTCGAACTCGTCGGTGTCGTCCTCGGCGGTCTCGCCGGTCAGGACGTAGTCCACCTCGGCCGGATCGACGCCGGCGCGACGGACCGCCCGGGAGACGCATCCGGTCAACGCCCGGTCGGCGGCCGGACCGCCACCCGGGCCGTACGCGGTGGCCAGCGCGAGCACCTCGGCCTCCCGGCGCACGCCGGCCCAGGCGGGCTGTTCGGCACGGGTGAGCACGAAGACCACGGCGGCCTCCCCGGTCGGCACCGGCTGCTCGGGGCGCCCGGTCAGCCAGGTGGTCCAGGCCCGGTGCGGGCTGAACTCCTCCACCGCGCCGACCAGCATCGCGTCGACGTAGCCCCGGGCGATGGCGTTGCTGCCGTAGCGCAGCGCGTCGAGGAAGGCGAGCGAGCCGGTCGCCACCGTGGCGTTGACCCCGCGCAGGCCGTGCCGGATGGCGGCCTGCCCGGCCGCGCAGTTCATCACAGTGTTGGGGAACAGCACCGGGTTGACCAGGTACGGCTTCTCCTGGACCAGCGTCTCCCGGGTGTAGTCGCTGGTGGAGCGGAAGCTGCCCAGCGAGGTGCCGAGCACCAGGCCGAGCCGGGCGCGATTGGTGTCGTCCAGTTCCACGCCCGCGTCGCGCAGCGCGTCGCCGCACGCCACCACGGACAGCGCGGTGGCCCGGTCGTAGAAGCTGGTGCCCTTGCGGCCCAGGTGGTCGCGGACGTTGAAGTCGACCAGCGCGTGTCCGGTCGGGCTGGGCAACGGCTCGTCGCTCAGCGTGGTCACGTCGACCGGTTCGGCCCGGGGCGGCTCGCCCGGTACGCCGGCCGGGACACCCGCCGCGACGGCGGCCAGGCGTTCGGCCAGCGCGGTACGGCCCACCCCGGCCGGGCTGACCGCGCTCCATCCGGTGATCACGACCCCGCTCATTCGACGGCTCCGATCAGGACGATGGCGTTGTTGCCGCCGAAGGCGAACCCGTTGTTCTGCACCACCCGGACACCGGCCTGCCGGGCGGTGTTCGGCACCGGGTCCAGCCCGGCCAGGGCCGGGTCCGGATTGGCCCAGTTGATCGTGGGCGGCAGGAATCCGTGCGCGATGGCGAGGGTCCCGGCGATCGCCCCGAAGCCGCTCGCCGCGCCCATGGTGTGCCCGATCATCGACTTGATCGAGCTGACCGGGGGCACCCGGTCACCGAAGACGTCGAAGATGGCCTGGGCCTCCACCGAGTCGTTGGCCGGGGTGCCGGTGCCGTGGGCGCAGATGTAGTCCACGTCGGCCGGCTTGACCGAGGCGTTGCGGTGGGCCGCGCGCATGCAGGCCGCGATGCTGCCCCGGTCCGGCGCGACGGGGTGGTTGGCATCGCAGTTGACGCCGTACCCGAGGACCTCGGCATAGATCCGTGCGCCCCGGGCACGGGCGTGGTCGAGGGTCTCCAGCATCAGGATCGCCCCGCCCTCGCCGGTGAGGATGCCGGAGCGGTCCCGGTCGAAGGGCGAACAGGCGTCGGCGGTGAGCGCCCCCAGACGGTAGAAGCCGGCGTGCGCCCAGCGGCAGACCGAGTCGGCGCCACCGGCGAACATCACCTCCGCCTCACCGGTGGCCAGCATGTCGTACGCGTAGCCGATCGCGTAGTTGCTGGCCGAGCAGGCGGTGGCCAGAGTCAGCGACTCCCCCGCCAGATCCAGTTCGGTGCTCACCGCGTGCGCGAGCCGACCCGCCGGCACCTGCCGCAGCAGGTCCGGGTCCATGCCCTCGAAGCCGGACTCGACCTGTTGGGCGGTCACCGCCTCGACCACCACCGACTCGCCGCTGGTGGTGCCGACCACCACCCCGGCCCGCTCCGGCGCGACCGCCGCCGGGTCCAGACCGGAGTCGGCCAGGGCCAGGCGTGCGGCGGCGGCCGCGAACTGCGCGGACCGCCCCCAACGCGCCACGTCGATCCGGTTCAGCAGCGCCTCCGGGCGGAACCCGGGTACCTCACCGGCGTTGCGGTGGGGGAAACCGCTGGCGTCGAAGCTGCGGATCGGCGAGATGCCCGATCGGCCTTCACGCAGGCCGTCGGTGAACGCGGAGACGCCGATCCCGATGCTGGACACCGGGCCGAGCCCGGTCACCACGACCCGGTTCATGCTCAGGCCTGGTCGGCTGAGTGACGCACCACCGCGTCGTAGACCGCTTTGAGGTTGTTGAGCTGCGGCAACTCCGACTGCGGAATCTCGATCTTGAACTTCTTGTCGATCCGCGCCAGGATCTCGATCGCCCGCAGCGAGTCGGCCTCGTAGTCCTCGGCGAAGTCGCCGGTCTCGGTGAGCTCCTCCGGCTCGAGCTCCAGCACCTCCGCCACGATCTCGCGGAGTTCGGCCATGCGGGGGTCGGTCTGCGTCATGACAGGTCAGCCTTTCCAGCGGAGGTTTGACGAAGCCGGCGGCACCCCGGGCCGGGAGGACTCCCGGCCGGTGGGGACGCCGACGGTTCCCGAGGTGGCGGTCTCGGCGCCGGCCGTGGCCGTGAGCGCCGTACGCGGGCGTCGGGCCGCCATCAGCGTCCCGACGCGGGCGATGCGGCGGTCGCCGACGTACGTCTCGCCGGTGGCGAAGGCGGTGTCGGCGATCACCCGTTCCAGGTGGACCACGTGACGCAGCACGTCGCCCGGGTAGGCGACACCGTCGAAGGTGAAGTCGCGCGCCCCGACGAACATCAACACGTGCTCGTCGCCCACCGGGGTGTTCGATCCGGTGAGCCAGAGCAGGGCGGCGGTCTGCCCGAGCGACTCCACCAGCAGCGACGCCGGGTAGGCGTAGTCGCCGGGCGGCGCGTCATCGGTCAGCGCCCGGTAGCAGGGCTCGGTGGCGGTGACCGTCTTGACCGCCTCGATCCGGTCACCGGGCGCGAGCCCCAGCACCCGGTCGACCAGCAGCAGCGGGTACCGCTGCGGCAGGAGTGCCCGGACCTGGTGGTGACCGAGCCCTCCGCCGGTGACGGTGGGCGAGCCCGACGGGTCGGGCCCGGTCGGCTCGACCAGGTCGCCGCCGTCGAAGCGGGCGCGCATCGTCACGGTCACGGTGCCGTCGTCCCGGCGGCCGGAGGCGGTCACCGCCCACCGGTCGGGTCCGTCCGCGACGGCCTTGATGTCCAGGGTCAACCGGTCGGGTGGCAGCAGCGGCGCCAGGAACCGCACGGCCTCGACCGCCCGGGTACGCAGGCGGGGTCGACCGGCGCCACGCAACGCGATGTCGACCGCCTGCGCGAGGGCCTCGAGAACGAACACGCCGGGGAACACCGGAAAGCCGGGGAAGTGACCGCACAGGTTCGGGTCGTCCGGGCGGACCGGCACCGCGGCGATCACCTCGACGTGCTCGCCGACCGCGGTGACCTGGAGGTCGTCGACGGCGGCCAGCGGCGCGGCGCCGGGCGGGCAGCGGCGGGTGGTGACGGTCGGGGCGCTCACAACGTGATCCCCCCGTCGACCTGGAACACCTGGCCGGTGATGTATCCGGCGCGCGGCGAGCAGAGGAACTCGACCAGGTCGGCGACGTCCTCGGCGCGGCCGAAGCGGCGTAGGGCGATCTGGCCGAGGGCCTGTTCGCGCAGCTTGCCGGAGAGCGCGTCGGTCATGTCGGTCTCGATGAAGCCGGGGGCGACCACGTTGACCCGGATGTCGTACCGGGCCACCTCCTTGGCCAGCGAGCGGCTCAGCCCGATGATCCCGGCCTTGCTGGCGGCGTACGCGGTCTGGCCGGTGTTGCCGTACACGCCGGCCACCGACGACATGTTGACCACCACGCCGGCTCGACGCTTCATGAAGCGGAAGGTCATCGCGCGGCAGAAGTTCCAGGTGCCGGTGAGGTTGGTCGAGATCACCGCCGACCAGTCCTCCTCCTTGGAGAGCACCAGGGGGCTGTCCCGGGTGATGCCGGCGTTGTTGACCAGACAGTCGATCGGCCCGAGCGCGTCCTCGGCAGCGCCGACGAACGCCTCCACCGCGGCCAGGTCGGTCACGTCGCAGGGCGCGAAGTGCACCGGCACCCCGAACGCCGCGACCTCGGCCCGGGTCTTGGCCGCCGCCTCGCTGGCGGTGCTGTAGCAGCCGGCCACCGCGTAGCCCTGTTCGGCGAGCCGCAGCGCCGTCGCGCGCCCGATTCCCCGCGAGACGCCGGTCACCAGAGCTCGAAGCTGAGTGGTCAAGCCAACCTCCCCTGTCGGACGACTGCCGACCGAACGCGATACAACACTCCACTGACGCGTATGTTGTATCTGTTCCGCGCCAACATACTGACCCACCGGCGACGGGCTCAGCAAGTGGTGTCGTATGTTTTTTTTGCCACCTCGACGGGCACCAGACCGAGCTCGTCGAGCACCTGCGCGGTGTGCTGCCCGGGGGCCGGCGCGCCGTGTCGCACCCGGGTCGGAGTACGCGAGAACTTCGCCGCCGGACCGACGATCGGAGCGGTGCTGCCGTCGCTGAGCACGGTGGGTTGCAGCATCGCCCGCTGGGCCAGGTACGGATCGGCGGCCACCTCGGCCACGGTGCGGACCCGGGAGACGGTCAGACCCCGTCCGACCAGCTCGGCGACCACGGCGTCCGCCGGCCGCCCCCGGCACCACCCGGCCACCACGGCGTCCACCTCGACCCGGTTGGCCAGCCGGTCGGCCGCGCGCCCGAAGTCGGGGGCACGGGCCAGCTCCGGGCGGTCCATCGCCTCGGCCAGGTCCCGCCAGTGCCGGTCCAGCGCGACGGCGAGATAGATCTGCCCGTCGGCGCAGTCGTAGACGTTGGACGGCACCACGAAGTCGGTCTGGTTGCCCCACCGCTCGGGTGGACGCCCGGCGGCGGCGAGGGTGTGCAGGCCGGCGCTGCCGGCGAGCATGGCGTCGAACATCGCCACGTCCACGTGCTGCCCCTCACCGGTGCGCGCCCGGTGCCAGAGGGCGGCCAGCGCGCCGATCGCCCCGTGCAGACCGGCCAGCTCGTCGGCGAGGAACGTCGGCGCCCGGACCGGTCCGGCGTCGGGTGGCCCGTTGAGCGCCATCCACCCGCTGGCCGCCTGCATGATCGGGTCGTAGGCCGCCTCGGTACGCCGCTCGCCGTACTGGCCCCAGCCGGAGATCGAGACGAAGACCAGGTCGGCGCGGACGGCCCGGCACTGCGCCCAGCCCACCCCCCATCCGTCCAGCGTGCCGGGACGGTAGTTCTCCACCACCACGTCGGCGGTGGCGACCAGCCGCAGGAAGGTCTCCCGGCCGGCCGTCTCGCGCAGGTCGAGCCCGGCGCTGCGTTTGTTGCGGTTGACCGTCTGCCGGAACCACGACAGACCGGTGCCGGGAATCCGGGGCGGCACCTCGCCGTCGCGCCCGTGCGGCAGCTCCACCCGGATCACGTCGGCGCCCAGGTCGGCGAGGATCGCGCTGGTCAGCGGGCCGGACCAGACCTTCGTCACGTCCAGCACCCGGATTCCGTCCAGCGGTCCGGCCAGATCGTCGCGGGCCTCGCGATAGAAGTCCCCGGCGTCGTGCCCGTGCACCGCGCTCACATCCGCTGCAGGATCGAGGCGGTGCCCAGCGCGCCACCGCAGCACATGGTGACCAGGGCGAGTTCCCGGTCGGTGCGTTCCAGCTCGTGCAGCGCGCTGACCAGCAGCCGGGTGCCGGAGGCGCCCAGCGGGTGACCCAGCGCGATCGCGCCGCCGTTGACGTTGACCCGCTCCGGGTCGGCGTCGTGTGCCGCCGTCCAACCGAGCACCACCGCCGCGAACGCCTCGTTGACCTCGGCGACGTCGATGTCGGACAGTCGCATCTTGGCCCGGTCGAGGATCTTGCGGGTGGCCACCACCGGCCCCTCCAGCAGCAGGGCCGGATCGGAGCCGGTGACCACCTGGTGCAACAGGCGGGCGCGCGGGCGCAACCCGAGCGCGGCGGCCCGTTCGGCCGACATCCAGAGGATCGCCGCCGCGCCGTCGGAGATCTGCGAGGTGGTGCCCGCGGTGTGCACGCCGCCCTCGACGGTGGGCGTGAGCGCGGCCAACCCGTCCGGGCTGCTCTCGCGCAGGCCCTGGTCCCGGGTCACCTCGACGGTGTCGCCGTCGGGGCCGGGGGCGCGGACCGGGACCACCTCGGCGTCGAAGCGTCCCTGCGCCCAGGCCGCCGCCGCGCGCCGTTGCGACCGCAGCCCGTACGCGTCGGCGGCGGCCCGGTCGACGCCGTACTTGGCGGCGATCCGCTCCGCGCCGCCGAACTGCGCCTTGGGCGGGTCGTCCCACGGGTAGTCGTCGGTCTTGTAGTGGCCGGGGCCCTGGTAGAGGTTGGTGCCCACCGGCACCCGGGTCATCGACTCCACCCCGCAGGCGATCCCCACGTCGATCGCCCCGGCGGTGATCAGCGCGGAGACCAGGTGGTTTGCCTGCTGCGCCGAGCCGCAGGACACGTCCACGGTGGTGCAGGCGACCTCCGGGTCCAGCCCGGTGCTCAGCCAGGCGTTACGGGTCACGTTCAGACTCTGCTCGCCGACCTGGGTGACGCAACCGCCGATGATCTGGTCCACCGCCGAGGCCGGCAGGTCGACCCGGTCGAGCACCTCCCGCTGCACGGTACGCAGCAGCTCGACCGCCTTGAGTCCACCCAGCCAGCCGTTCCGCCGACCGATCGGGGTACGCGCCGCCGCGACGATCACCGCCTCCGCCACGGCGCTCACTCCCCCCGCAACGACAGGGCGAGCTTCGGGCAGCCGCGTACCGCGGTCTCGACCTGCGGCAACTGCTCCGCCGACGGCTGCTCGACCAGCACGTACATCAGGTCGTCGTCCCGGATCTCGAACACCTCCGGGGCGCTGTCGGCGCAGACCCCGTGGCTGTCACAGCGGTCGTAGTCCACGACTATCCACATCGTCTTCTCCCACGCTTCGGGTTGGCCGGGGCACGCCCACGATAGATGACGCATGTAGGATTCGCCGACCAGAAACAACAGACACTTGCGCGAGAGAAGAAACGTCGCATAGCGTCGGGCGGTCCGCTCCGGCGGGTAGCTTCCCCGATGGCACGTCCTGGAGGCCGAGCATGCTGACCGGATGCGTCCCCTGGCCCGACGAGTTCGCGCAGCGCTACCGCCGCGACGGTATCTGGCGCGGCGAAGTGCTGGGTGACCTGCTACGCCCCTGGGCCGCACGGGACCCGGACCGGATCGCGGTGGTGACCCGGCACGGCCGGCACACGTACCGCGAGCTGGACACCCGCGCCGATCGGCTGGCCGCCGGCCTGGTCGCGCTCGGCGTCGGGGCGGGTGACCGGGTGGTCGTGCAACTGCCGAACACCCCCGACTTCGTAGTGACGTGTGTGGCGCTTTTCCGACTCGGCGCGCTGCCGGTGCTGGCGCTGCCCGCCCACCGCCGGGCCGAGCTGGTCTATCTCGCCGAGTACGCCGACGCGGTGGCGCTGGTGGTGCCCGACGTGGTGGCCGGCACCGACCACCGGGACCTGGCCCGGGCGGTACGCCGGGCGGTGCCCTCGGTCCGGCACGTGCTGGTGGCCGGCGAGCCGCAGGAGTTGACCGCGCTGCGCGACGTCGACGCCGAGCCGGTGGACCTGCCCGCCCCCGACCCGTCGGAGGTGGCGTTCTTCCTGCTCTCCGGCGGCACCACCGGGCTGCCCAAGCTGATCCCGCGCACCCACGACGACTACGCGTTCCAACTGCGCGCCACCGCCGAGGCGATGGACTTCGACGAGAACGGCGCGTACCTGGCCGCGCTGCCGGTGGCGCACAACGCCGCGCTCGGCTGCCCCGGGGTGCTGGGGGCGCTGCGGGCCGGCGGTCGGGCCGTCCTCGCCGCGAGCCCCGCCCCGGACGAGGTGTTCCCGCTGGTCGCGGCCGAGCAGGTCACGCTGACCACGCTGATGCCGGCGCTGCTGCCGGTGTGGACCGAGACCGCCGGCATCTTCGGGGCCGACCTGTCGAAGCTGGTCATCGAGGTGGGTGGTGCCACGCTCAGCCCGGAGGTGGCCCGCCGGGTGCGCCCGGCCACCGGCGCCACGCTGACCCACTGGTTCGGGATGGCCGAGGGGGTGCTCTGCTTCACCCGCCCGGACGAGGGCGACGAGGCCGCCGCCACCAGCCAGGGCACCCCGCTGAGCCCCGCCGACGAGCTGCGCGTGGTGGACGACGCCGACCGCGACGTGCCCGACGGCGAGGTCGGCGAACTGCTCGCCCGGGGTCCGTGCACGCTGCGCGGCTACTACGCGGTGCCCGAGCACAACCGCACGGTCTTCACCGCCGACGGGTTCCTGCGCACCGGTGACCTGGTCCGCCGCGACGCCGCCGGACGGCTGGTGGTGACCGGTCGGATCAAGGACGTGGTGAACCGGGGTGGCGAGAAGATCTCCGTCGACGAGGTCGAGGCCCACCTGATCGCGCATCCGGCGGTGCGGACCGCCGCCGTGGTGCCGGTGCCGGACGCGCGCCTCGGCGAGAAGACCTGCGCGGTGATCGTCGCCCGGGACACCCCGCCCGGCCTCGGGGATCTGCACGACTTCCTACGCGAACGCGGGCTCGCTGACTTCAAGCTGCCCGACCGGCTGCACATCGCGCCCGCGCTGCCGTACACGCCGGTCGGGAAGATCGACCGGCGGGCGCTGGCCCGTGAGGTGGCGGCGGCGTGACCCGCCCACCGTCGGTCACCGGCACCGCCGACCGGGTGCTCTGGCTCGACGGGCTGCCCGCCGACCAGCTCGCCCCCCGCCCGCCGCTGGACGGCGACACCACCGCCGACGTGGCCATCGTCGGCGCCGGGTACACCGGCCTGTGGACCGCGTACTACCTCAGCGTGCACCGTCCCGAGCTGTCCATCGTGGTCGTCGACGCGGGGCGGGCCGGGTTCGGGGCCTCCGGACGCAACGGGGGCTGGTGCACCGCCGAGATGCCGGCGCTGCTGCCCGGTCTGATCCGCCGGCACGGACCGATGGCCGCGATGCGGCTGTACCGGGCCGGCCAACGCACCCTCGACGAGCTGCGCAAGGTGTTCGCCGCGGAGGACATCGACGCGCACTGGCGGCACGACGGTTCGCTCTACGTCGCCCGCAGCGCGCCGCAGGTCGACCGGCTGCGCGGCTGGCAGGAGGTGCGGGACAAGCTCGGCATCACCGGCCTCACGCTCACCGTGGGGCCGTCGGCCGCCGCGCAGATCGGTCTGACCGGGGTACGCGCCACCGCGTACACGCCGCACTGCGCCGCCGTGCAGCCGGCCCGCATCGCGCGCGGCCTGCTCGCCGCCGTCGAACGTCGCGGGGTCCGCGTCGCCGAGCGGACCCGGGCCCTGCGGATCGCCCCGGGTCTGCTGGTCACCGACTCCGGCACGGTGCGCGCCCGGTCGGTGCTCTGCGCCACCGAGGGCTACACCGGTCGGCTGCCCGGACACGCCCGGCGGGTGCTGCCGCTGCACTCGTACGTGTTGGCCACCGAGCCGCTGGACGACGCGACCTGGCAGCGGCTGGGCCTGACCGACCACCGGACCGTCGCCGACGGGCGCTACCAGTTCGGCTACCTGCAACGCACCCTCGACGACCGGCTGGTGCTCGGCGGGCGGGGCGCCTACTACCGGTTCGGCTCGGCCACCGACCGGGGCCGCACCGCCGACCGTCGGGCGCACGACCGGCTGCGCCGCACCCTGGCCGAGCTGCTGCCCGACCTCGCCGACGTGCCGGTGTCGCACCGGTGGAGCGGGGTGTACGGGCTGCACCGGCACACCGAGCCCGAGGTGGTCTACGACCGGGACACCGGGCTCGGGCACGCGGGCGGCTACGGCGGCGAGGGCATCGCGCTGAGCAACCTGGCCGCCCGGTCGCTGGCCGCGCTGGTGGCCGGGGTCAGCCGCCCGGAGACCCGACTCTGCTGGGTGGACAACGCGTCCCGCCGGTGGGAGCCGGAACCGTTGCGGTTCATCGGCGTGCGGGGCGTGAGCGCGGTCGCCACCGGCGCCGACCACTACGAGCACCGTATCGACCGGACGGCGCCCCTGGCCCGGCTCGCGCTGCGCGCCATCGTGTGAGCCCCCGACCGGCTGTGCCCCCGACCAGCGACGAGGAGCCTGGCATGGACGACCTGCAGAGAATGCGCAAGGTCTGGGAGTTCATCTTCCAGCAGTCGGTCACCGACGACGCCGACTTCTTCACCGATCTCGACGGCGACTCGATGGCCGCCGCCGCCCTCGTGCACCACGTGGCCGAGGAGTTCGGTGTCTCGCTGCCCCTGTTCGAGGTCTTCGACCGCCCGACGCCCGCGGAACTGCTCGCGGCCGTACGGGAACAGCTCACGGTCGGCTGACCGCCGGCCACCCCAGCGAGGAGCACGATGGACCAGCTCACGGCAACCGGGTTCGGACTCAGCGACCTCCAGCAGGCGTACCTGATCGGCGAGCTGGGTGACTTCCAGCTCGGCGGCCCCGCGCTGTTCTACGAGGAGTACGCCGCGCCTCCCTTCGACACCGACGCGTTCGCCACGGCCGTGCAGGCCCTGGTCCGCCGGCATCCCATGCTGCGCTGCGCGGTCGGCGAGGACGGCCAGGTGCGGATCCTGGACGACCCGCCGTCCCCGCTGTCGGTCCGGTCGCTGCGCGGTGAACCCGCCCACCGCCGCGCCGAACTGCTGGCCGCCGGCCGCCGGGAACTCTCCGGCGACGGACCGCCGCTGACCGGACCGGCGGCCTTCCGGATGCTCGTCTGGTGCGACGACGGGGAGTACCTGGTCCAGATGGCCGGGCGCCTGATCGTCTTCGACGGCCAGTCCGGCGAGGTCTTCGCCCAGGAGCTGCGCACCCTGCTCGCCGGTGGGGACCTCGCGCCGCTGGACTTCACCTACGAGCGGTACCGCCGGGAGCTGGACCAACGCCGGGACGGCCCGGAGTACGCGGCGGCCCGCCGGTACTGGACCGACCGGCTCGACGACCTGCCCGGCGCGCCGGAGCTGCCGCTGCGCCGGGGTGGACGGCACGACGGCCCGCTCATCCGGCGCGTCTTCACGCTGCCGGTCGCGGTGACCGACGCGTTCTCCGCCGCGCTGCGCCGCCGTCGGCTCACCCCGACGATGGCGGTGGCCGCCGCGTTCGCCCGGGTGCTGCGGCACTGGAGCCGCCAGGACCGGTTCACCGTCAACATCATGTACGGCGAGCGGCTCAACCTGCACCCGGACGTGTCCCAGTTGATCGGCAGCTTCGCCAGCACCCTGCTGCTGGAGTGCTCACCGGCCGGTCAGGAGAGCGACTTCGCCGCCGACGCCGCCGCGTTGCGGGGCCGGATGCTGCGCGACATGGCGCACGGCGCGTTCAGTGGGGTGTCGGTGATCCGGGAGTTGAACCGCCGCTCCGGGACGGTCTCCGGTGCCCGGATGCCGGTGGTGTTCACCAGCATGCTCGGGCTCGGCTCCGACACCGACCCCGTCTTCCTGGAGCTGCTCGGTTGGCAGCGCCGCGAGTCGCTGGTCCGTACCCCGCAGGTCGCCTTCGACCACCAGGTGTTCATGCGTAACGGCGAGATGGTGTTCAGTTGGGACACCGCCGACGGGCTCTACCCGCCCGGCATGGTCGACGAAATGTTCGCCGCGTACCGGGCCCTGCTGGTCGACCTGGCCGGCGACGACGCGGCCTGGTCGACGGCGCGGGGTGACCGGCTCACCCCGGCGGGGCAGCTCGCGGTCCGGGCGCAGGTCAACGACACCGCCGCCGAGGTGGCCGCGCAGACCCTGCACGGCGGCTTCCTGGCCCAGGCCCGCCGCACGCCGGACGCCGACGCGGTGGTCACCTCCGCCGGCACCGTGACGTACCGGGAGCTGCGGGCGCGGGCGGGTGTGGTGGCCGCCGCGCTGCGGGCCGCCGGACGCGGTCCGGGTGACCTGGTCGCGGTCGTCGCCGACCGGGGCGTGGACCAGATCGCCGCGCTGCTCGGGGTGCTGATGACCGGCGCGGCCTACGTGCCGGTGGCACCGGCCTGGCCGCTGCCGCGCCGCGCGCAGATCCTCGCCGGAGCGGGTGTCCGTGCGGTGCTCGGCGAGACCGACGACGATCTCGACGGTGCGCCGGCCGACGCGGTCCGCTGGCGGTTGGCCGACCTGCCGCCGGGCGACCTGCCCGACGCCGAGGTCGCCGACGACCCGGAGGCGCTGGCATACGTGATCTTCACCTCCGGCACCACCGGTACGCCGAAGGGCGTGATGATCCGTCACCAGAGCGCGGCGAACACCATCGTGGACGTGAACACCCGCTTCGGTGTCGGGGCCGCCGACCGGGTGCTGGCCGTCTCGGAGTTCACCTTCGACCTGTCCGTGTACGACGTCTTCGGCCTGCTGGCCGTCGGCGGCGTCGTGGTCGTTCCCGATCCGGGCCAGGCCCGCGAGGTGGTGCACCTGCACGAGTTGGCCGTCCGGGCGGGCGTGACGGTGTGGAACTCGGTGCCGGCCTACCTGGCGATGTTCGTCGACTACGTCCGGGCCGCGGCGGACCGGGAGCGCCCGGAGGCGCTGCGGACGGCGATGGTCAGCGGCGACTGGGTGCCGTTGTCGCTCGGCCGCGAGCTGGCCGAGATCGCCCCGAGGGCCCGGTGCGTGGCGCTCGGCGGGGCCACCGAGGCGTCGATCTGGTCGAACTGGTTCGACGTCCCCGCCCGGGTGCCCCCGGAGTGGACCAGCGTCCCGTACGGCTGGCCGCTGCGGAACCAGCGCTTCCACGTCCTGGACTCCCGGCTCGCCCACCGGCCCGACTGGGTGCCCGGGGACCTGTACATCGCCGGACGCGGGCTGGCCGACGGCTACCTGCACGCGCCGGAGCTGACCGCCGCCGCGTTCGTCACCCACCCGGTCACCGGTGAGCGGCTCTACCGCACCGGCGACCTGGGCCGGTACCGCCCGGACGGAGTGATCGAGTTCCTCGGCCGCGACGACCCGCAGGTGAAGATCAACGGCTTCCGGGTGGAGCTGGGCGAGATCGAGGCGGCGCTGGTGGCGCAGCCGGGGGTGACCGACGCCGTGGTGGTCGCCCGCCGGGGCGAGCGGGGTGCGTCGCTGGTCGCCTTCGTGGCCGCCGAGGCGGCGAAGCCGGACCTCGCCGACGAGGTCCGCGCGGCGCTCGGCGCGACGCTGCCCGCGTACCTGGTGCCGCCGGTGATCGAGGTGCGGGAGGCGTTGCCGCTGACCGGCAACGGGAAGGTGGACCGGGCCGCCCTGGTCGCGGACGCGGCCGGGCTGGCACCGAGCGGCGGGCGGTTCCGCGCTCCGCACACCGCCACCCAGCGGCGGCTGGCCACGCTCTGGTCGGACCTGCTCGGCCTGCCCTCGGTCGGCGTCGACGACCCGTTCTTCGCCCTCGGCGGCAGCTCGTTGCAGGCCGCGCAACTGATGAACCGGGTCGAGCGGGAGTTCGGCAGTCGGCTCCCGCTGGCTGCCCTCTACCAGCACCGCACCGTCGCCGAGCTGGCCCGCCTGCTCGACGAACGGGACGGCGCCGCCCGGTCCTCGCCGGTGCAGTCGCTGGCCCCTGGCGACGGCACGCCGGTCGTGCTGATCCACCCGGTCGGCGGCGACCTGCTCTGCTACCGCGAGCTGGTCGCGCGGCTGCCGGAGGGCTGGCCGGTCCTGGGGGTCGCGTCGCCCGCGCTGGACGGTACGGCCACCGTGCCGCCGACCCTGACCGAGCTGGCCCGCGCCTACCGGGGGGAGCTGACCGCCGCGCTGCCGGCGGACACCCCGGTACGCCTGGTCGGCTGGTCGCTCGGCGCGGTGCTGGCGTACGAGGTGGGTCGGCAGTTGACCGAGGCGGGCCGCACCTGCACGGCGGTGCTGATCGACCCCTGGGTCGGTCCGCCCGGTGCGCCCGCCGAGCCGAGCGCCGCCGAACTGGTCCGGGCGTTCCTGACCGACGTGACCCGGGGCGAGGTGTCCGACGACGCCGCGGTGGGCCCGGACGCCTCCGGAGTGGAGGCGTTGCGGGCGGCGTGGCCGCAGGTGGCCGCCGCCCGTCCGGCGCTGGCGTCGCTGGGCCTGGACTCGGCCGAGCGGCTGTTCGAGGTCTTCGCCGCGCACACCCGGGCGCTGGTGCGCTACCCGGTCCCGGCGGCGCCCGGCCTCACCGTGCACCTGCTGGAGGCCCGGACCGCGCTGGGCGGCGCGGCCGGCGGCTACCTGGTGCCGCTGGGCGAGCGGCTGCCCGAGGGGGCCGTGACGACCCGGCGGCAGGTGCCCGGCGACCACTTCGCGGTGACCGACCCGGACGCGGTGACCCCGACCGCCGCCGTGGTGACCGACGTCCTCACCACGTCCTGACCGAGAGACGCCCGGGGTACGGATCCGTACCCCGGGCGCGTGGTCGACGGATGGTTCAGCTTCGGTGCAGCCGGTCGAGCAGGTCGGCGCGGATGCCCGGGCGGGTGCCGAAGACCAGCAGGAACAGCGCCTCCCGCATCAGCCGCTCGGCCGGGCGGTGCCGCAGCACGGCCGCGCTGCCGGTGGTGGTGGCCAGCAGTCCGGCGGCGCGCAGGGCCAGGGCGGCGGCCGCGCCCCGGGCCGAGGGCAGCTCCTCCGGGCCGGCGGCGTCGAGGGTGGCCCGGCACTCGTCGATCGCCGCGTCCAGCGGACTCGGCCCGATCAGGCGGGCGCAGCGGGTCGCCACGCCCAGCGGCAGGGACCCGTTGAACCGCAGGGTCGCCGGGTCGCGTTGCAGATAGACCTCGTGCGGGACGACGCCGGTGACCCGGTGCTCCGGCACGAAGTGGCCGGTGAAGGTGACCTGCACGGTGCGGCTCGCCGACACCGCCACCATGTCGACCGGCGTGACGCTGAGCGTGTCGCTCTCGGTGGCGTCCAGCAGCGACCAGACCAGCGTGTCCGAGGCGTCCCGGGCGGCGGTGAACAGGGTGTCGACCAGACCCCACCCGGTCACCCAGGACGCGGTGCCGTGCAGCAGCCAGCCGCCGTCGACCGCTTCGGCGCGTACCGCCGGGGGGCCGGGCCGGGTGGCGGAGAGGATGGCCAGCCCGGCGCGTCGCTCGCCCCGGCACAGTGGCTCCAGCCACCTCTCGGAGATGCCCGGCCGTTGGCTGTGCGTCGCCGCCATCACCGCGCTGTGGTGTTGCGCCCAGACGAACGCCGTGGTGAGGCATCCGCTGGCAATGATCTCCAACGCGCGGGCCGCGGTGGCGGTCTCCTCGGCGGCCATCTCGCTGAACTGCGGCGGGCCGGCCAGGCCGTAGAAGCCCTCGGCGGCGAGCAGGTCGAGGTGGGTGCCCGGGACCGTGTCGGCGGCGTCGACCTTCTCCGCCGCCGGGAACAGCACCTCCTCGGCGATGCGCTCCGCGCGGTCCAGCACCTTGGCAGAGTTGCTCATCGGTCGGTCCACCGTCCGTTCCGTCGTCAGTCGGTGTGGGTTCTGCGCACAGCCTAACGAAGACACCACCGGCGGCCTAGAAGCTACATAAAGACAGTGTTGTGTTTGCCGCAAACGACGGACACTATGCTGAGAAACGTCAATCCACGGGGGAGGTCGCAGGTGACCGAAGATCCAGAAACACGGGCCGAACGGGTCGGTCTGTTCTATGACCTGATGGGCCCGTTCCTCGACGCCGTCTACGGCGACAACCTGCACTACGGCTACTGGTCCGACGAGCACGACCCGGCAGGCGTCGCGCAGGCCCAGGCACGGCTCAACGACGAACTCGCCGGTCGGCTGGCGGTCGGGCCCGGCGACCACGTCCTGGACGTCGGCTGCGGCACGGGCGGCCCGAGCCGCCACGTGGCCCGGGTGACCGGCGCCGAGGTCAGCGGGGTCTCGCTCTCCGGCCGTCAGGTCGAGCGCGCCGGGGAACTCGCGGAGAAGGAGGGCCTGGCCGACCGGGTCCGCTTCACCCGGGCCGACGCCACCGCCCTGCCGTACCCGGACCGGTGCTTCGACGCGGCGCTGGCGCTGGAGGTGCTGGTGCACGTGCCGGGCAAGGCCGCCGCGTTGAGCCAGGTGCACCGGGTGCTGCGCCCCGGCGGGCGGCTCGTCCTCGCCGAACTCACCCTGGTCCGGCCGATGGACGACGCGCAGGCACGGATCTGGTCGGGGATGCCGATGTCGACGCCGCCGACCGCACCGGACTACGTCGAGCTGGTCCGCGCGGCCGGCTTCGAGGTGGTCGACGTCGTCGACGCCGGGGCTCACGTCCGCCGCTCGCACGAGGCCACCCGCGAGGCGGTGGCGCGCGAGCGCGAGCGCCTCGCCGGCACGTACGGGCCCCGGGTGTTGCGCCAGCTCGGCGACGCGGTCCTGGACCTCCAGGCGGTCGCCGAGTCCTGCCTGGGCTACCTGCTGCTCACCGCGCACCGGCGGGGGTGACGCCGATGCGCAGGCCACCGCCCGGCGGCCGGTGCCGACCCCATTACCCGAGGAGGAACCCGTGTACCGACCACGTGCCGTGCACCGCGCTCTCGCCCGGCTCACCGGGGCGCCCCGGGGGCGTACCTGGCCCGGTGGTTTCACCGACCGTCTCACACACCCGGTGCCCGGCCCGGCGGCGGTGCTGCGGCTGATGCGCGAGCGCGGCACCCACCCGGTCGGCGCGACCGGTGGCCGGGTGCCGGTGGTGGACGAGGCGGTGCCCCGGGTCGGTGCCGGACAGACCGCGGTGACCTGGATCGGGCACGCCACCTGCCTGGTGCAGATCGGCGGCCGGGCGGTGCTGACCGATCCGGTCTTCGCCGACAAGATCCCGGGTACGCCGCGTCGGTACACCCCGCCCGGGGTGCGCTGGGAGTCGCTGCCGCCGATCGACGCGGTGGTGATCAGCCACAACCACTTCGACCACCTCGACGAGCCCACCGTGCGCCGGCTGCCCCGGGACACTCCGGTGCTGGTGCCGGCCGGGCTGGCCTGGTGGTTCCAGACACGGGGTTTCCGCCGGGTGGTCGAGCTGGACTGGTGGGAGTCGACCGTCGTCGGCGGCGTACGGTTCGACTTCACCCCGGCGCACCACTGGAGCCGGCGGGGCCTGTTCGACACCTGCCAGAGCCTCTGGGGCGGCTGGCTGATGACCAGCGAGGAGGCACCGACCCACCGGGTCTTCTTCGCCGGTGACTCGGCGTACGGGCCGGCCTTCGCCGAGATCGGCGCCCGCTTCCCCGGCATCGACGTGGCGTTGCTGCCGGTCGGCGCGTTCCGACCGCGCTGGTTCATGAAGCCGCTGCACATGGACCCGGCCGAGGCGGTCCGCGCCTGCGGCGACCTGGGCGCGGAACGGATGCTCACCATCCACTGGGGCACCTTCGCGCTCTCCGCCGAGCCGGTGCTGGCCCCGGTGGAGCTGGCGCGCAAGGCGTGGGCCGAGTCAGGCCGACCAGCGGACACCCTCTGGGACCTCGCGGTCGGACAGAGCCGGCTGTTCGGCACCACCGACCGGAGCTGAGCAGGCGGCCCGGCCGGTGGTGACCGGCCGGGCCTCCTGTTCGCTGTGGTTCCCGGTCGTCGGGCCGGACCGCTGCGGGGTGCGGTGCGAGGGATCAGCGGCTGGCGCCGGCAGCCCGGCGTGCGGCACGTCCGGCGAAGAACGACCGGGGCGCCAGCGCGGCCGGGTGCGGCAGCATCAGCGGCAGCCGGTCTCCGGTCTCCTGCCGCCAGATGAACAGGTGCGCGCCCTTGTCGCCCATCGCGCCCTTGGCGAACTTCGGCTGGTTGACGGTCACGTACGCCAGGTCGGTGTACTCGGTGTCGCGGCGCAGCACCAGGTCCCGCAGGATCTTGCCGCCGGTGTGGCTGGGCGCGATCCCGTTGCCGGTGTAGCCGTGCCCGTACACCAGGCCGTCGTCGGTGCGGCCGAACTGCGGGATGAAGGTGCGGCTCCAGCCGATCGGGCCGCCGAAGGCGTGGCTGAACCGGACGTCCCGCCAGGCCGGGAAGAAGCGGGCGAAGGACTCCCGCAGGGCGGCGTGGGCAGCGTCGTTGCGCAGGTGCGAGCGGTCGGTGTCCCGCTGGTCGTAGTAGTACCACCGGCCGCCGGACCAGACCACCCGGTTGTCGGCGGTCAGGCGCGCGGCATGGGCGAAGGAGAGCGAGTTGCTGACCCCCTCCCGGCCGGGCCAGGCGACCCGGGAGAGCTGCGCGTCGGTCAGCGGTTCGGTCACCATCAGGTAGTTCCACACCGGCATGACCTTGGTGTGGGTCTGGGCGAAGCTGTGCTGCCAGGCGTTGGTCGCCAGGACGACCTCGTTGGCGGTGATCGTGCCGGTGGGGGTGGTCACCCGGTACCGTCCGCCGACCTTGCGGACCTCGGTGACCGGGGTCCGCTCGTGGATGTCCACGCCCTGCTCGCGCACGACGCGGGCCAGGCCCTGCACCAGCCGGTGCGGGTTGACCAGTGCGCCGGTGGTGCGCAGCGCGCCGAGCACCTGCGGGGAGCCGATGCGCTGCTGCGCCTCGTCGCGGTCCAGCAGCTTGAACGACCCGCGCAGGCCGGTACGCTCGCTGCGCTTGACCTGGAGTTCGAGCCGGGCCAGTTGCTTGCGGTCGGTGACCACCTGGAGCACGCCGTTCATGGCGAAGTCGGCGTCGATGCCGTACTGGCGGCAGAACCGCCCGATGTCGATGATCGACCGGGCGCCGCTGCGGTAGACACCGGCGGCCTTCTCCCGACCGTAGTACCAGAGCAAACGGCGCAGCACCTTACCCGCGGTCAGCCCGACGAACCCGCCGTTGGCGCTGGACGCGCCGCCGCCCACCGCCTGCGCCTCCAGCACCTTGATGTCGGCCGAGGGCTCGGCCTCGGCGAGGAAGTGCGCCGCCCACAGGCCGGTGTAGCCGGCGCCGACGATGCAGATGTCGCAGCTCGCGTCACCGTCGAGGGGCTCGCCGACCTCGACCGGCTCGGTGTCGTGCCAGTAGACGCTGTTCCGGGTCTCTTCCACGTCGCTCTCCAAGTCGTCGGTCCGCACCCACTATCCATAGTGTGTGTTGTGTTCGGCAAGACCCGACAATCACTGCCGGTCGGCGGCCAGCCGCGCCGCCCGCTCGGCCCGGTGCTGCTGGCGCAGCCGGTTCATGAAGTAGTCGGCGTTGAGCCAGTAGAACTCCAGCCAGATGTTGTCCGGGTCGCGCAGCCAGATGCCGTAACCGGCCTCCAGGAACAGCTCGCGGACACCGGAGTGCTCGGCGCCGACGGCGTCCAGGTGCGCGGCCCACTGGTCCAGGTCGGCCAGTTCGGGCACGTGGTAGCCCAGGTGGTGCAGGCCCACCCGGCGTTCGTCGAAGGGGGCCGGATCGGGCTCGACGGCCTGACCGAGCACGATCGAGGAGAGCGAGCCCCGGTGCACCAACGTGCGGAAGGTGAACCCGGACTCGGCCGGCGTCGCGTCGCGTACCGGTGTGAAGTCCATGACCCGGCAGTACCACTCGGTGCTGCGATCCAGGTCGCGGACGGTCAGGTTGACGTGGTTCCTGCCGTTGAGTTTAGGCACATGACGCATCATAGATGCTTCACTTGTATCTTGGGTGTGGCGTGTTGTCGTCGACAACCGGTAGCGTGTCGTCACCTGGCAGCGCGCTGCCCGTACCGGGCCGGAACGGATGTGAGGAACCGGGCATGCATCTGAACGTGTTCACCCAGTGCTCGCCGTCACCGCAGTTCAAGGGCATGTGGCGGCTCCCCGGCGACCGTACGGCCACCGGATACCGGTCGCTGGAGTACTGGATCTCCCGCGCCCGGCAACTGGAGGCGGCCTGCATCGACGCCTTGTTCTTCGCCGACATCCACGGCGTCTACGACGTCTACCGGGGTTCCTGGGCACCGGCGGTGCGGCACGCGGTGCAGATCCCCTCGATCGACCCGGCGCTGCTGCTGTCGGCCGCGGCGGCGGCCACCCGGCACCTCGGCTTCGCGATCACCTACTCCACCACGTACCACTCCCCCTACGAGTGCGCCCGGCTCTTCTCCTCACTGGATCACCTCACCGGTGGCCGGGTCGGCTGGAACATCGTCACCTCCTACCTGCGCTCGGCCACCGCCAACGGCCTCGGGGAGTACCTCGACCACGACGAGCGCTACGAGCGGGCCGACGAGTACGTCCAGGTCGCCCGGGCCCTCTGGGAGGACAGCTGGGACGCCGACGCGGTGGTCCGCGACGCCGAACGCGACATCTTCACCGACCCCGACCGGGTCCGCCAGATCGACCACGAGGGCCGCTGGTTCAGCGTCCGGGGTCCGCACCAGTGCGAACCGTCACCGCAGCGCACCCCGGTGCTCTACCAGGCCGGTTCCTCGCCTCGGGGCATCGAGTTCGCCGCCCGGCACGCCGAGGTGGCGTTCCTGACCCTGGCCGATCCCGCCTCGGGCGCGGAGCCGGTGGCCGCCCTACGCGCGGCGGCGGCCCGGCACGGCCGGGACCCGGGCATGGTCAAGGCGTTGCAGGGCGGCATGGTCATGATCGGGCGGGACCGGGCCGAGGCGAAGGCCAAGGCCGAGGCGTACAACACGCTGTGGAGCAGCGAGGGACAGCTCGCCAAGTGGTGCGGCTGGATGGACATCGACCTCGCCGCCTTCCCCGACGAGACCCCGGTGGACGAGATCCGCAGCCAGGCCAGCCACTCGTTCCTCGGCTTCCTGCGCAAGCTCAGCCCGGACCGCACCTGGACCGTCGGGGACGTGAAGTACCTGGTCTCCCGCCCCCGCCGGCCGCGGGTGGACGCCCCGGTGACGTTGTTCGGCACGCCCGAGCAGGTGGCCGACCGGATGGAGCAGTGGCTGACCGTCGCCGACGTGGACGGGTTCAACCTGATCCCCAGCCCGCCCTCGGACGGCATCGACGACATCTGCGACCTGCTGGTGCCGGAGCTGCAACGGCGGGGCCTGTTCCGGACCGCGTACGACCCGGCGGAGACGACACTGCGCGAGCGGTACTTCGGCGCCGGGGTGAGCACCTACCGCGACCCGGCGCGCGCCGTCACCGCGCGGGAGGGCTGAGGGATGCACCTGCGCGACACCCCGCAGGAGGCCGCCTTCCGCCGTGACCTGCGCGCCTGGCTGGCCGAGAACGTGCCCCGACACCGCGACGGCGGCGCACCCGGCGACTGGACCAAGGCGTTGCACGCGGCCGGCTACACCGGACTGACCTGGCCGGCCGCCTACGGCGGACGCGGACTGGCCCCGACCTACCAGGGCATCTACGCCGAGGAGAGCGCGCTGGCCGAGGCGCCCGACCACGGCAACGTGATCGGCCTGGGCATGGTGGGACCGACCATCGTCTCGCATGGCAGCCCCGAGCAGCAGGAACGCTTCCTGGAGCCGATCCTGTCCGGCGCGTACGTCTTCTGTCAGGGTTTCTCCGAGCCGGACGCGGGCAGTGACCTGGCCGCGGTGCGGACCCGGGCGACGGCCACCGCCGACGGCTGGCGGGTCACCGGCGAGAAGGTCTGGTCGTCCTACGCGCACCAGGCCGACTGGTGTCTGCTGCTGGCCCGCACCCAGCCCGACTCCACCGCGCACACCGGCCTGACCTGCCTGCTTGTCGACATGCGCAGCCCCGGGGTGCAGGTGCTGCCGCTGCGGCAGAGCACCGGCGACGCCGACTTCAACCAGATCGTGCTCGACGACGTGCTGGTGCCCCGCGACTGCGTGTTGGGGCCGGTCGGCGAGGGCTGGCGGATCGCGATGACCACCCTCGCCCACGAACGCGGCACCTTCGGCATCACGCTCACCGCCCGGCTGACCGTCGAGTTCGACCGGCTGCTGCGGACCGTACGCGACCTCGGGCTGGCCGACGACCCGACAGTCCGTGCCGAGGTGGCCGAGTTGCACGTGCAGTTGCAGGCCCTGCGCTGGACCGGTCACCGGACGATGGCGACGCTGGCGCGGACCGGCAAGCCCGGTCCGGAGAGCTCGGTACTCAAGCTGCACTGGTCGGTCACCAACCAGCGGCTGGCCGCGTTCGCGCTGCGTCTGCTCGGCCCGGCGGCGATGCTCGACGGCCCGGACAGTCACGCCGCCGGTCACTGGCAGCACCTGCGGTTGCGCAGCCGCGCCAACTCGATCGAGGGCGGCACCTCCGAGATCCTGCGCGGCATCATCGCCGAGCGCGTGCTCGGTCTGCCCCGCACCCGGTGACCCGGAGAGGATGACCATGGACTTCGCCCTCACCGACGACCAGCGTGACCTGGCGTCGGCCGCCGCCCGGCTGCTCGCCGACCGGTACCCGCTCGACCGGGTGGCCGCGCTCGCCGAGGCCGGCGACGCCGACCCGGACGGATGGCCGCACCTGCGCCGGCAGGGCTGGTGCGACCCGGAGCTGGGCGTGGTGGAGAAGGGCCTGCTGGCCCAGGAGGCCGGGTACGCGCTGGCCGCCACCGGCTGGTGGAGCACGGTCGGCCTGACCCACCCGGTCCTCGCGGCGGCCGGGCGTGAGCTGCCGACCGGCCCGCTCACCCTGGCCTGGCAGGACGACCCGGACACCGGCCAGGGCGCCCGCGCCGAGCAGCGCTCCGGCACCTGGCGGGTGACCGGTCGACGTGGCCTGGTCACCGAGGCGGCGGGGGCCACCGCGCTGGTGGTCGCCGCCGACACCGACACCGGACCGGCCCTGTTCCTGGTGGACTCCTCGGCCGACGGGCTCACCGTCGCGCCGCAGCCCGCCCTGGACCGGCTGCGCGGCGCCGCCCGGCTGGACCTCGTCGGCACCCCGGCCGAGATGCTGATCGGACCGGAGCACGCCGAGCGGGTGCTGGCCGACGCGCGCCGGCACGGCGGCACGTTGCTGGCCTGCGAGGCCGTCGGCGTCGCCCGCCGGGCCCTGGACCTGGCCCGCCGACACGCCCTGGACCGGGTGCAGTTCGGCCGACCGATCGGGGCGTACCAGGCGGTGGCGCACCGGCTCGCCGACGGCTACGTGGCACTGGAACTGGCCACCTCGCTCGCCCTGCGGGCCTGCTGGCTGGTCGGCGCCGGGCCGGACGACGCGGCACCGGACGAGACCGCCCAGGCGTACGCCGAAGCCGTCGTCGCGGCCCGCCGGGCCGCCGTCCGCGCCTGCGAGGACGCCCTCCAGGTCACCGGCGGACTCGGCGCGACCTGGGAGTACCCGCTGCACTGGTGGTACCGCCGGGCGCTCTGGCTGGACAGCTTCGACACCCCCACCGACCACCACCTCGCCACCCTCGCCGGTCACCTGCTGAACGGGCGGGCGCAACCGGCACGGCCGGCCGCGTGACCCCACCGGCCGACGGCGCACCGACCGAGACTGACAAGGAGCAGCGATGCTGACGAGACGACGTCCCCGGATCGACGTACCGGCCATCCTGCGGCTGATGGAGGTGGGCGACTACCTGCTGCCGTACACGATCCGGGCGGTCTGCCTGCTGCGGGTGGCCGACCAGCTCGCCGACGGGCCGATGGCCGCCGCCGACCTGGCCCGCGCCTGCGACGCCCATGAGCCCTCGCTGACCAAGGCGCTGCGGTACCTGGCCTCCCGGGACCTGTTCGCCGAGGTCACGCCGGGCGAGTTCGGGCTGACCCCGATGGCCGACCTGCTGCGGGCCGACCACCCGTACTCGGCCCGGGACATCTTCCTCTCCCCCGTGGTGTGCACCCGGGCGATGGAGGGCCTGGACCACACGCTGCGCACCGGTGAGGGCGCCTTCGACGCGGTGCACGGCGTCGGCATGTGGGACCACTTCGGGCAGCACCCCGGCGACGGCGAGGCGTTCGACAAGGTGATGAGCGGGGTCACCGGGATGGAGCTGGAGGCAATCCTGCGCGCCTCGGACTGGTCCCGCTTCGGCACGGTGGTCGACGTCGGCGGCGGCAACGGCCGCTTCCTCGCCGACCTGCTGGGCCGCTTCCCCCGGATGCGCGGTGTGCTGTTCGACAAGCCCGGCGTGGTGGCGAACGCGCCGGAGACGTTCGCCACGGCCGGCGTCACCGACCGGGTACGCGTGGTGCCCGGCAGCTTCCTCACCGACGACATCCCCGCCGGCGGCGACGCGTACGTGCTCAAGCGGATCCTCTACAGCTGGAGCGACGAGGAGGCGACCGGGGTGCTGCGCCGCATCCGGGCCGCGATGTCCCCGCAGGGCCGGGTGTTCATCCTCGAGGCCGGACGGCAGTCCGAGGCGGAGAGCACCCCGCTGGCCCGCCGGATGGACATGCTGATGCTGACGTTGAGCGCGGGCGGCGCGCGCAGCCTGGACGAGCAACGGGCGATCCTGGCCGGCGCCGGGCTGGAACTGGTCGAGGCGACGCAGACCCCGATGTTCCCGGTGATCGAGGCCCGACCGGTATGACCGGGCTGCTGTCCTGGCTGGCGCAGCCGCGCGCCGACCGGGGCATCCGGTTCTCCCGCCCGGACGGGGACTGGGACCGGTGGTCGTACGCGCGGCTGGCCCGGCTGGCCCATGGACACGCCGCCGGGCTGGCCGCGCGGGGCGTACGCCCGGACGACGTGGTCGGGGTGGTGCTGCCCTCCGGGCCTGGATTCGTCGGCACCCTGTTCGGCGCGCTGCTGGCCGGGGCGACGGTCTCCCCGCTCGCCCCGCCCGCTGCCTTCGGCGACCCCGACCGGTACGCCGAGCACCTGAGCGCGGCCCTGACGGCGATGCGGCCCCGGCTGCTGGTGGTCGACGGCGCGTCCGCGCCCTCGGTGGCCCGGGCGGCGGCCGACGCCGGGGTGTCCACGGTCGACGTCGCGGACCTGCCCGCCGAGGCGGCGGAGCCGGTGGTGGTCGCGCCCGCCACGGTGGCGCTGCTCCAGTTCACCTCCGGCACCACCGGCGCGGTACGCGGGGTGCGGGTGCCGCGTACCGCCCTGGAGGCCAACATCGCGGCGGTCCGGGACTGGCTGGAGATGACGCCCGACGACGCGACCGCCTCGTGGCTGCCGGTGCACCACGACATGGGTCTGGTCGGGTGCCTGCTCGCACCGGTCGTCACCGGTGCCGACCTGTGGCTGCTCACCCCGGCGGAGTTCGTCCGGCGTCCCAGCCGGTATCTGGAGTGCTTCGGCCGCGCCGGGGCCCGGCTGACCGCGATGCCCGGCTTCGGACTGGCGCACGTGCTGCGGCGGGTCCGCCCCGAGCAGCTCGCCGGGCTGGACTTCCGGCAGTGGCGGGCGGTCATCGTCGGCGCCGAACGGATCCCCCCGGCCACCCTGGCCGCCTTCGCCGACCTGCTCGCTCCGCACGGGCTGCGCCGCGAGGCGCTGCTGCCCGCGTACGGGCTGGCGGAGGCGACGCTGGCGGTGACCGGGCTGCCGCTGCGGACCGGGTGGCGGCAGGTGCCCGGCCCGGACGGCGTACCCGTGGTGGGCTGCGGTGGGCCGGTGACCGGGGCCCGGATCGCGGTGGTCGACGACGACGCCCGACCGGTCGACGACGGGACGGTCGGTGAGATCGTGGTCGGCGGCGCGTCGGTCGCCGACGGTTACGCGGGCGGCCCGCCCTTCGACGGCACGGTCCGCACCGGCGACGCCGGCTTCCTGCGGGACGGGCAACTCTTCGTGCTGGGCCGCCTCGGCGACAGCCTGAAGGTCCACGGGCGGACCGTCTTCGCCGAGGACGTCGACGCGGTGCTCGGCGCGGCCCTGGACGCGCCGCCCGGACGGCTGGCCACCGTGCTCGGCCTGGTGGCGGGCGCCCCGACCGTGGTGGCTTATCTGGAACATCCCCGGCCGGACTGGCTGCCCCGGATCCCCGCCCTGGTCGCGCCGCTGGTGCCGGGGGCCGACGTGCACGTGGTGCCGGTGCCGTCCGGCACCATCCCGCGTACCACCAGCGGCAAGCCGAGACGGCGTCAGCTGTGGCGGCGGCACCTGGACGGGTCCGCGCACCCGCCGCACGACGCGGCGGGCACGGTCAGGTCAGGCCGAGGCTCCGGATGACGCCGGCCAGCACCTTCGTCCGGTGCGGCACCAGATAGAAGTGGTCGCCGTCGAAGACGGTCAGGTCGAAGGCGGCCCGGGTGTAGCCGGCCCAGGCCGCCACCTCGTCCACCGCCGCCTCGGTGTCCACGTCGCCGACCAACGCCGAGATGGGTGTGGCCAACGGCGCGGCGTCGACCGGGCGGTAGCTCTCGATCAGCCGGTAGTCCGCCCGCAGCGTCGGCATCAGCGCCGACCGGAGCTGCGGGTTCTCCAGCGCCGCCGGGTCGGTGCCGCCCAACCGGCGCAGCTCGTCCCAGAGGTCGTCGTCCGGGCCGAGGTGCTTGCTGCCCGGCCGGTGGTGGCACGGCGCGGGACGTCCCGAGACGAACAGGTGCGCCAGCGGCGCGGCGTGCCGCCGCTCCAGCCGGCGCGCCACCTCGTACGCGACGGCGGCGCCCATGCTGTGGCCGAACAGGGCGATCGGCAGGTCACGCCGGGGCGCGAGCACGTCGGTGACCATGTCCGCCAGCACCGGCATGGCGGTCAGCGCGGGTTCGGCGATCCGGTCCAGCCGGCCCGGGTACTGGACCGCCAGCACCTCGACGTCGTCCGGCAACTCCCGGGCCCAGCTCCGATAGAACGGGGCGCTGCCGGTGGCGTGCGGGAAGCAGACCAGGCGCACGGTGGCCGCCGGCCGGGGCCGGTAGCAGCGCAGCCACCGTCGCGCGCTGGTCTCGACCGAGGTCACCCGCCCACCCCCGCCGGCTCCCGCGCGTCCGCCGGGTCGGCCGCCGCCGCCTCACCGGCCGCCGCCAGGGCCGCCAGGTCCTCCGCGCCGAGCATCCGGGGCGGCTCGGCGGAGACCAGCTCCGGTGGGCCGAGGATCGCGGTCAGCTCCTGCCACAGTTGGCACAGCGTCAGGTGGTACTGCCCCTGCCGCAGCGGGTCCTCGCCCCGCTCGACGGTGTCCCGCAGGGTCCACAGTGCCCGCCGGACGCCCTGCGGCCAGGTGGTGCCGAAGACCGTGTCGTAGTGCGGCACCTCGCTCGGGCCGAAGGTGACCGCGCTCGGGGTGCTGGTGTCCCGGTCGGCGGCGAAGTGCGGGTCGGCGCCGATGCCGGCGACCTCGCGGGGGAAGTCGGGCCGGGCGGTCCACACCGTCGGGCCGTGCGTACCCACCAGCGTGAGGTTGCCGGCCTCGGTGCCGATGGTGATCCGGTGCATCAGGTGGGCGTAGTTGTCCGGGTCGGCCGGATCCATCTGGTTCTGCACCCGCAGCGTCACCGGCACTCCGGCCAGCACCCCGTCCAGGCTGCGGAACGGCAGGTCCAGTTCGGTCGCCGAGGTGACCGTCGGGGGCAGCGCCGGCAGCTCGGTGAACCGCCACGGTCGCACCCCGCCGAGCGCCTGACCGAGCAGGTCCAGCAGCGAGTACGCCAGCTGGAAGCCGCAGGCCACGTCGAGGTAGCGCGGTGGCTGGCGACGCAGCAGCTCGCCCGCCGCGCCGAGGAACCGGCGGACCGGCGTGATGTGCCGATAGAACGGGTTGAGCTGGTACACCACCTTGTGCCGGCGGGCCTGACGCAGGCAGCGGGCCAGCTCGTCGTGGTGCAGCGGGTGCTCCTGGAGCACGTGCACCCCCCGCGCCATCAACTCCATGGCCAGCTCGGAGCCACGGCCACCGAGCAGCCCGCCCCGGATGACCACGCAGGCGATGTCGATGTCGTCGGGCAACTGGTCCACCGCCGTGTACAGCGGCACGCCGTAGTGCGCGGCGCAGGCCCGGGACCGGTCGCTGCCACCGGCGAGGACACCGGAGAGCTGGAAGCTCGGGTCCACCTCGCGGAAGGACTCCAGATAGACCTGGCCGAACCGGGTGCCGCAGACGACCACCCGGGTGGGTCGCTTCATATCACGTCCTCCTCGTACTGCTCGACGGCGGAGACGTCCGCCACCACGGTGGCCAGCGGCACCGCCGGCACCGCCGCCAGTTCGGTGACGGTGGCGATCGGATCGAGGACCTCGTCGGCGTGCCAGACGCCCGGCGGCACCGCGCCGGCCAGCACCGCCCGGGCCGTCAGCGCGGCGATGCTGCCGGTGAGTTCGCTGGCGCCGGTGCTGCGGACCACGGCGGTCCGCTCCCCACTCGGCCCGGAGAGGGTGACCACCAGGTTCTGGTACGCCGGGTGGCCGAACAGGTCCAGCTCCGCCGCCCGGCACAGTCGCTCGCCGGCCTCCCGGTGCCCGCCCTCGGCGGCCCCGGGGACGGCCCGCAGCGCGGCCAGCACCCGTTCACCGGCGAAGACCGAATACCAGTCGACCTGTCGCAGCCCCAGCGCGGCGGCCACCCGGGCGGTCTCGGTGCCCAGGTAGGGCTGCGCGGTGACCGGCTCGGGAAACCACGGCAGGGTCAGCTCCGGCACCGGGCGCAGCGCGTTGCGCACCACCCGGCCGTCCCGCCAGGCCGCGGCGGGCCAGCCGAAACTCTCGTCGGCGGCGACGTAGTCCACGGCGGCGGTCAGGGTGAACCGGTCCCGCCCACCGACGTAGCCGGTCAGCCGCTCGCCGTCGGTCAGGTGGGCGGCCAACAGCCGGGGCAGCAGCCCGGTCAGTCCCGGCATCATGCCGGCCGACACCACGGCCGTCCGACCGCTGCCGTCGGTCACCGCCGCCACCGCGGCGTGCAGCGCGTCGTCACCGGCCGCGTCGACGTAGTCGGCACCGGCCGCCACCGCCGCGCGGGCCACCTGGTCGACCAGTTCCACGGCCGGGCCGGCGCAGTTGAGCACCACCCGGGCACCGGCGCAGAACCGGGCCAGGTCGGCCGCGTCGCGGGCGTCCACGACCATCCGGTCGACGCCGTCGAGCTGCGGGGGACGCCGGGCGCCGACCCGCAGCGGGCCGACGTCCCAGGACCGCAGCAGCGCCACCGCCGCCCGCCCGACCGCCCCGGAGGCGCCGAGCACGGCGACAGCGGTCACCGCGCCGGCTCCGGGTCGAGGGCCGCCAGCGCGGTCCCGGCCGCCGGACCCAGCACCGTCAGATGGTCGGCGTCCACGTCGACCGTGCGGACGTCGCCCAGGCACAGGTCGGGCCAGAACTCCAGGTCCTGCGCGTCGTAGGGCACCGCGCCGGTGGGCCGCAGCACGACGAGGTCACCGGCGTAGAGCGTCGGCTCGTGTCGGGCGACGGCCGCCAGTCGCGCGGCGAAGTCCTCGCCGGGCTCCGCGCCGCCGGTCTCCGCCCGGTACGCCGCCGCCGGGTCACCGCCAGGGGTCGGCCGCCACGGCGAGATCAGCACCACCGCGTCGACCTGCCCGCCGGCCTCGATCAGCGACCGGGCCACCTCCAGCGTGGCCGTGGCGCCGAGGCCGTACCCGACCAGCCGTACCGCCGGGTGTCCGGCCGCGGTGACCAGCCGGGCCTGCGCGGCGGCGACCCGGAGCAGGTCGTCGGCCGCGCCCGGGGCCAACCCGAGCACCGGTCCGGTCGCCGCCAGGTGCGGCACCAGACCCGCGTACGGGTCGGCGTCCGCGCCGCCGGGCACCAACACCCAGGGCACCCCCTCGGCGCCCTCGTGCCGCAGCGACAGCCCGTCCCCGCTCGACGTGGCCGGCTCCGACGGCGACGCGGTGACCGGGGTGGCCGACTCCGCCTCGACGTGCCCGGCGAGGGCGGCCACCGTGGGCTGCTCCAGCACCTGCCGCAGCAACTGGTCGAAGAAGAGACCGGCGGCCTGCGGGACCTCCTCCAGGATCCGGCCGGTGATCTGCGCCGCGACCAGGGAGTCCCCGCCGAGTTCGAAGAGGTTCTCGTCCCGGCCGACCCGGGGCAGCCGCAGCGCCTCGGCCCACACCGCCGCGATCCGGCGTTCCAGGTCGCTGCCGAGGGCACCGGAGGACCCGGCGGCGGTCGCCGTGCCCCGTCGGGGCAGTCGACGGCGCAACGCCGCCCGGTCGATCTTGCCGTTGGCGTTGAGCGGCAGGGCGTCGACGACCTGGACCACCGACGGCACCATGTACTGCGGCAGCCGCCCGGCCAGGTGCTCGGTCAGGTCGTCGCGGGAGATCCGCACCCGGTCGGTCTTGAAGCGGGCGGCGAGCACGCACATGCCCAGCTCGGCGATGAAGCCGTCCGGCTCGGGCAGGCACAGCGGCTGGGTCGCGCCCGCCGCGCCCAGCACGTCCAGCCAGGAGCGTCGGTCGAGGAACACCTGCTCGGTGCCCTGCCGCAGGTCGGTGAAGTCGGCCGTGGCCTCGTCCACCCGGACCAGCAGTTCCAGCGAGGTCATGATCTGGTGGTGGTCGCGGGTCATCTCGCAGGCGACCAGCCAGCCCTGCGGGGCGAGCACCTCGCGCAGCCGGTCCAGCGCCCGGCCCACGTCGGCGCTGGCGTGCAGCACGTCGCCGGCCACGATCACGTCGAAGGAGTTCGGGGAGAGCCCCTGCCCGGCCAGGTCCCGGTCGATGTCGACCGCCTCCAGGCGCAGGCCGGGCCGCTCGCCGAACCGGGTCCGCAGCTCGCCGAGGAAGAACGGGGACAGGTCGGTGGCCAGGTAGTCCACCTCGTGCCCGTCCAGCGCGGCGAGCACGGCGGCGGTGGTGCCACCGGCCCCGGCCCCCACCTCCAGCACCCGCAGCGCACCGGGTTCGATCCGCTGCTCGGCGATCCGCCGCACCAGGGCCGCCGCCGCCTCGTTGGCCCACCGGTTGAACAGCGTGCGTTCGTAGAGGCCCTGCGAGACGTCCACCCGGCCCTGCGGGAACAGCAGCGCCAGCGGGTCGTCCTCGCCGCGCAGCAGCGCGGGCAGTTGCGCGGTGCTGGCCCGGAAGTAGTCCAGCAGGTCCCGGTCCTCGGCGTCGGCGAGCTGCGCGACCTCCCGCCATCCGGCGTCGGTGTCCGCCGCCGCGCCCGCCGGGGTCAGCCCGTACCGGCCGTCGGCGTCCTGGTCGAGCAGGCCGGCGCCGGTGAGCGCGCGCAGCCAGCGCCGGACCAGCCGGTGGTGGCGGGGCGCGACGTGCGCGGTCTCCAACAGGTCCGCCAGCGGGTGCCGGCTGCCGGCGGCGAACAGCCCGGCGGCGCGGAACGCGTCCACCATGGCCGGCAGCGCGACGTCGTCCAGCCGGTGCGCGTACGCGAGGTAGCGGTCCCGGTCGACACCGGCGAGCGTGCTGTCCGCGTCGGCGCAGGCGTCCTCGCCGAGCTGCCCGACGGCCGCCTGGTCGTGCTCGGCCTGTGCGGCGGTGACCGCACGTCCGGCCGGTTCGACGAACGCGGCCAGCCGGCGCTCCAGCGGGGTGTCCCCGTCGACCACCACGACCGCCCCGGCGACCGCCGGGTGTCCGCCCAGCGCCGCCTCGATCTCGGCCAGCTCGATCCGGTAGCCCCGGATCTTGACCTGGAGGTCCTCCCGGCCGAGGAACTCGATGGTGCCGTCGGGCAGGTACCGGCCCAGGTCACCGGTGCGGTACAGCCGCTCACCGGTCTGCGGGTGCACGACGAAGCGCTCGGCGGTGCGCTCGCGGTCGTTCAGGTAGCCCACCGCCAGCCCCACGCCGCCGATGTACAACTCACCGCTGACCAGGTCCGGGCGGGGCCGCAGGGCCGCGTCGAGCACGTGGAAGCTCTGGTTGGTCAGCGGACGACCGTACGGGATGCTGCGCCACTGGGGGTCGACCTGCTCGATCGGATACCAGATCGACCAGATGGACGCCTCGGTCGCCCCGCCGAGGCTGACGATCCGCAGTCCGGGCACCCGGGCGCGGATCTGGTCCGGCAGCGCCACCGGGATCCAGTCGCCGGAGAGCATCGCCAGCCGCAGCCCGGCCGGCACGGTGTCCGTGGCCGAGACGAGGTAGTCGTGCAGCATCTGCAACTGGGCGGGCACCGAGTTCCAGACCGTGACGCCGTGCGTGCCGACCAGGTCGGCCCAGTGCGACGGGTCGCCCCGGCGCTGCGGGTCGGGCAGCACCACCGCACCGCCCACCGACAGCGGCCCGAAGATGTCGTACACCGACAGGTCGAAGCCGAGGTTGGAGAGGCCGAGCACCCGGTCGTCGGGGCCGACGCCGAAGCGGTCGTTGATGTCGAGCACCGTGTTCACCGCGCCCCGGTGATTGATCATGACGCCCTTGGGTGCGCCGGTGGAGCCGGAGGTGTGGATGACGTACGCCAACTCCTCCGGGTCGCCGGAGCCCTCGACCGGCTGCGGCTGCCCGGTGCCCAGCAGGTCCACGTCGAGCAGGCGCAGCCCCTCGGCCCAGCCGTCGCGGTCCACTGCGGACTGGGTGAGTGCGCAGCGGATCCCGGCGTTGGTCAGGATGGTCCGGCGGCGCGCCGCCGGTTGCGAGGTGTCCACCGGTACGTAGACGCAGCCGGCCAGCAACGCGCCGAGCACCGCGACGACCTGCTCCCAGCCCCGGTCCATGACCACCGCGACCAGTTCCTGGCGGCGGCAGCCGGCGGCGGTCAGCGCCTCGGCCACCCCGGCGGCCCGGCCGAGCAGTTCGGCGTAGTCCAGCGTGCGGTCGGCGGCGACGACGGCGGGCCGGTCCGGGGTGCTCAGCGCCTGCAACACCACCCGGTCGTGCAGCATCCCGGCGGGGACCGGCGCCTGCGTCCGGTTGGTCTCGGCGCGGCGGTCCCGCGTCGCCTCGGGCGGGTCCGGGTGCCCGGTCCCGGTCCAGGCCGCGTCGTCGCCGGCCAGCCGGTGCAGCAACGCGTCGTACGCGGCGAACATGCCGTCGACCACGCCGGGCGGGAAGACCTCCTCCCGGACGTCCCAGTTGGACACCAGGCCGCCGTCGCGCTCGATGTTCTGGCAGTCGATCCAGACCTGCGGCGTCTGGCTGATCCCGTAGCCCAGCTCGCCCAGCGGCGCGCCGTCGGCGGCGGCCCCTGCCGAGGTGATGCCGATGGCGCTGGTGAAGACCACCGGGAACAGCGCCGCCTCGGCGCCCTGCCGGCGGGCGATCTCCCGCATCACCTCGATGCCGCTGAACGAGCGGTGGTCCAGGTCCTCCCAGAGCTGGGCCTGCAGGTCCCGGGCCCGCTCGTCGAACCGGCGGGTCGGGTCGGCGTCCACGGCCAGCAGGTCCACCGAGGTGAAGTCACCGACCAGGGCGTTGACCTGATCGTGCACCGGTGCCCGGTTGAGCAGGGTGATGTCGAGGGTGAACCGGGACCGCCGGCTGTACGCGGCGATGGTGTCGGAGAACGCGGCCAGCACCGCACCGGACGGACTGACCCCGTGTCGACCGGCGCGCTGCCGCAGCCCCTCCCAGACCTGCGGCGACAGCCGGGTCTCCCAGCGGCGGAAGCGGCCCTCGCTGTCGGCGGGACGGGCCACCGTGGGCAGTTCCGGCGCGGCCGGCAGGTCGTCGACCCGGGCCAGCCACCACTGCTTGTCCCGCTCGTGGCGCGGGCTCTCCCGCACCGCGCGCTCGGCGAGCTGGTAGTCCCGGAAGGTGATCTCCAGGGGCGGCAGCGGCTCGTCCGGCCGGTGATAGAGCCGGTGCAGCTCGTCGAGGACCACCTGGACGCTGATGAAGTCGGCGATCAGGAAGTCGATCGACACGTGCAGCACGGTCCGGTGGTCGGCGCGGGTGATCCGGGCGGCGAACAGCGGCCACCGGTCGGGCGTGTGCACCAGGTGGTCCATCTCGGCGCGGACCGCGCTGACCGCCGCCTCCACCACCGCCTCGGGACGGCCGGTCAGGTCGATCACCGGCACCTCGAACGGCGGCACCTCGGCCAGCACGCGCTGCGCGCCGTCGGCCTCCACCACCGCGCGGAGCATGTCGTGCCGGGCGATCAGGGCCCGCCAGGCGGCGGTCATCCGCTCCGGGTCCAGCTCGGGATAGACCAGTTCGCCGTAGCCGTGGCAGGCGACGCCGCCGTACGCGAACGTCTCGCCCCGCCCGAGCAGGTACGCCGCCTGCACGTCGGTGACCGGGAACGGGTCGTGCCGGTGCGCCCGGTCGGGGACCAGGGTGCCGTTGCCGGCGGCGTTGTCGAGGTGCGCCACGATCTCGTCGCGGCGGGCGCGCAACGCCTCGCGGCGATCCGGCGTCATCGCCCCCTGCGGTGCCCGGAAGCGCAGTTGACCGGCCTCCAACCAGACCCGTACCCCCACGCTCTCCAGCTCGGCGAGCAGGTCACCGGCGGACGACTGACTCATATCGTGCCCTCCTCGAAGTCACCGGGTTCCACCGCGCCGCGGTGGGCGTCGAAGACGTCTGCAAACTGCGCCACGGTCGGCGCCAGGAACAGTTGCCGCAGCGACAGCTCCACCCCGTGGCGCAGCCGCAGCGTCTCCACCAGCCGGGTGGCCAGCAGGCTGTCCCCGCCGAGGGCGAAGAAGCTCTGCTGCCGGCCGATCCGCTCGCAGTCGAGCACCTCGGCCCAGATCTCGGCGATCAGCTTCTCGCTGTCCCCGCGCGGGCTCTCGTCGGCCGCGTCGTCGGGTTCGGTGTCCACCTGGGCGGTCAACGCCCGACGGTCCACCTTGCCGTTGGCGGTCAGCGGCAGCCCGGGTACGCCGACCACCCGCTCCGGCACCATGTAGCTGGGAAGCCGAGACGCCAGGAAGCCGAGCAGCGCCGCCTCGTCGACCGGCTCGTCGGCGGCGACCACGGCCAGCGCCAGCCGCCGGTGCGTACCCTCGCCGACGGTCAGCCCGACGGCGCGGGCCACCCCGGCGTACGCCTCCGCTGCCGCCTCGATCTCCCCCAGCTCGATCCGGTGCCCACGGATCTTGACCTGGAAGTCGACCCGGCCGAGGAACTCCAGCGTGCCGTCGGGCCAGTACCGGCCGAGGTCCCCGGTGCGGTACCACCGCGCTCCGTCCACGGTGACGAACTGTCGTGCGGTGGTCTCCGGGTCACCCCGGTAGCCCCGGGCCACCCCGACGCCGCCGATCCACAGCTCACCGGGCACCCAGTCCGGGCAGTCCCGGCCGCGGGGATCGACCACCCGGTAGCGCTGGTTGCGCAGCGGCAGCCCGTACGGCACGGACCGCCAGTGCGCGGGCACCACGTCGACCTCGCAGGCGTTGGACCAGATGGCCGCCTCGGTGGCCCCGCCGAGTGCGACGAACCGGGCCTCGGGGCACCGGTCGCGCAGTCGGCCGGGCAGGTCGAGCCCGACCCAGTCGCCGGAGAGCAGGGCCAGCCGCAGCCGGTCGGGCAGACCGTCGCTGTCGGCGGCGACCAGCAGCATGTCCAGCAGCGCGGGCACCGAGTTCCAGACCGTGACGCCGGCGCTGCGGGCGGCGGCGGCCCACCGGCGCGCCTCCCGCCGGTCCTCGTCGGCGACGCAGACCACCGCGCCGCCGACGCCGAGCAGCCCGAACAGGTCGTACACGGAGAGGTCGAAGTCGAGCGCCGAGATGGCCAGCACCCGGTCCTCGGGACCGACGCCGTAGCGGGTGTTGATGTCGTCGACGGTGTTCAGCGCCGCCCGGTGGGTGATCTCCACGCCCTTCGGCTCACCGGTGGAGCCGGAGGTGAAGATGATGTAGGCGAGTTGCTCCGGGTCCACCTCGACGGGTGCGGGCAGCGGGGTGGCGGGCGTCTCCGGCGCCAGCACCGGATGCCCGGTGTCCAGGTCGGGCCGGGCGACGACGGCGCGTACCCCGGCTCGGGAGTAGATCCGGTCGCGGCGTTCGGCCGGCTGGTCGACGCCGACCGGGACGTAGTGGCCGCCCGCCGCGAGCACGCCGAGCACCGCGGCGACCTGGTCGACGCCGCGCGGCAGGGTGACCGCGACGGCGTCGCCGGGCCGGACGCCGTGCGCGCGCAACGCCCCGCCGAGGCGCAGCGCCCGCACGGCGAGCTCGCGGTAGTCGACCGCCACGCCGTCGGCGGTCACCACGGCCGTGGCGTCGGGCGTGGCGGTGGCGTGCGTGAAGAAGCCGGTGTGCAGCAGGCCGGTCGGCAGCGGGCCGGTGGTGTCGTTGACCGTGTCACGGACCCGCCGCTGCGTCGCCGGCAGCGGGGCCGGGGGCACCGCGTCCCACTCCGCCGTGGTCAGCCGCAGCAGCAGCTCCCGGTACGCGTCGAACATGGCGTCGAGCAGTCCGGCCGGGAACAGTTCGTCGACCGAGTCCCAGTTGTAGACCAGCCCGCCGTCGCGCTCCATCACCTGGTTGTCGAGCCAGACCTGCGGAGTCTGCGAGATGCCCCAGACCAGCTCGCCGAAGGGGAACGACATCTCGCTCATGCCACCGGCGACGCCGAGGGCGCTGGTGAACACCACCGGCATGCTCACCGCGCCGCCCTGCTGGCGGCGGGCGAGATCGCGCAGCACCCACAGCGCGGAGACCGAGTCGTGGGCCATCCCCTCCCAGACCTGCTCCTGGGTCCGTCGGACCACGTCCAGCCAGGTGTCCCCCTCCCCCGCCCGGTGCGCCAGCAGCAGCAGGGAGGTGAAGTCGCCGAGGATGTTGTTGATGTCGGGGTGCACGTCACGGCGGTTGAACAGGGTGAGATTGAGAGTCAGCTCCCCGCGACCGCACCAGGCCGACAGCACCTCGGCGAAGGCGGCGGCCAGGACGCTGGCCGGGGTCACCCCGTGCCGGCGGGCCTGCTCGGTCAGCCGGGCCCACTGGGTCGGGTCGAGCCGGTCCTCCCGGCGGACGAAGCGCGGGGCGACCACGGTCTCCGGGTCCACGGCCAGCGGCAGCGGCGGCGCGGGCGGGAGGCGGTCCAGCCGCTCCCGCCAGTACCGCTGGTCGTCCTCCACGGCCGACGAGTCGGCCAGCACGTAGTCGCGGAAGGTCACCCCGACCGGCCGCAGCGATGCCGCCGGGTCGGTGTAGAGCGTGGTCAGCTCGTCGAAGAAGATCACGATGCTGAGCGCGTCGAGCACGATGTAGTCGAAGCTGAACCCGATGCGGACCCGGCCGTCGGCGTACCGGACGGCGGCGATCGCCAGCAGCGGCCAGCGGCTCGGGTCGGGGACCCGGTGGGCCATCCGCTCCCGCAGGTCGCGCAGTTCGGCGTCACCGCCGTCGTGGACGGTGATCCGGAACCGGTCCACCTCGGCCAGCACCCGCTGGTCGCCGTCGTCGTCGAAGATCGCGCGGAGCATGTCGTGCCGGGTGACCAGCAGGTCGACCGCGTCCTCCAGCCGGTCCAGGTCGACGTCGGCGCCGTCGAACTCCCAGTACCAGTGCGAGCCGACGCCACCGAGGGCGAACTCGCTGCTGCGCCCCAGCCAGTACGCCCGCTGCACGTCGGTGGGCGGAAAGGGCGCGTAGCGGTTGGCCGGGTCGGATCGCAGCTCGGCGACGACCGGGCGGCTCCCCTCGGCGCGGCGCAGGGTGGCGGCGAAGTCGGCCAGCACCGGGGTGGCGAAGAGTTGGCGCAGGTTCGCACCGTCCAACCCGGCGGCGGTGAGCAGGGCCATCGACCGGGTGGCGACCAGGCTGTCGCCGCCCGCCGTGAAGAAGCTTTGCCGCCGCCCGACGGCGGGTACCCCGAGCAGGTCGGCCCAGATCCGGGCCACCTCACGCTCGATGTCGCCGACCGGCGGATCGAGCTGCTCGGGGCCGGGGCCGGCGGCCTCGACCAGCCGGGTCACCGCCCGTCGGTCGATCTTGGCGTTGGCCGACAGCGGCAGGTCGTCGGTGAGCACCACCCGCTCGGGCACCATGTACCCGGGCACCTGCTCGGCCAGCCAGTCACGCAACGCGGCCGGGTCCAGGTCGGTGTCGGTGGTGACGGCGACGGCGAGTTGTCGGGGCGTACCGAGGGCGACCGCGACCGCGCGGCGGACGGCGGGGTGCCGTTCCAACGCGGTCTCGATCTCCCCCAGCTCGATCCGGTGACCCCGGATCTTCACCTGGGCGTCGGCCCGGCCGAGGAACTCCACGGTGCCGTCCGGGTGGTAGCGGGCCAGGTCACCGCTGCGGTACCAGCGCACCCCGTCGATCTCGCGGAACTGCGCGGCGGTGCGGGCGGGGTCGCCGCGGTAGCCGTCGGCCACCGACCGGCCGCCGATCCAGAGTTCGCCGGTGACCCAGTCGGGCCGGTCCCGGCCCGCCGGGTCGGTCACCCGCATGAGCTGGTTGGCCAGGGGCACGCCGTACGGCACCGAGCGCCAGTCGTCGGGCACCGGCACCGGCACCACCTGGACGGTGGAGTGGATCGCGGTCTCCGTGGTGCCGCCGAGCGCCACCAGGACCGCGCCCGGCGCCTGCGCGGCCAGCCGTCCGGCCAGGTCGAGCCCGACCCAGTCGCCGCCGAGCAGGGCCAGTCGCAGCGGCAGGTCGCCGTCGGTGCCGGTGGTCAGCAGCATGTCCAGCAACGCCGGCACGGACTGCCAGATCGTCACCCGGTGTCGCCGGACCAGCTCCACCCAGCGGTCGGCGTCACGCCGCTCGTCCTCGCCGACGCAGACCAACGCCGCACCGACGCTCAGCATGCCGAACATGTCGTACACGGAGAGGTCGAAGTCGAGCGCCGAGACCGCGAGCACCCGGTCGTCGGGGCCGACGTCGAAGCGCCGGTCGATGTCGTCGATCGTGTTGACTGCCGCCCGGTGCGGCACCTGCACGCCCTTCGGCTCACCGGTGGAGCCGGAGGTGAACAGCAGGTAGGCCGGGTCGTCGTCGCTGCCGGGTACCGGTCCGGCCGCCGGGTACGAGCGGTCCGCCACGTCGACCACGCACAGGTCGGCGGGCAGCTCCGGCAGGGGAACCCCGGCCACCACGTGCCGTACCCCGGCCACCGCGTGGATCCGGGCCCGGCGGGCGGCCGGCTGGTCGACGCCGACCGGCACGTACACGCCGCCGGCCCGCAGCACGCCGAGCACCGCGACGACCTGTCGGGGTCCCTTCTCGACGGTGACCGCCACCGGGTCGCCGGGGCGCAGCCCGTTGGCGACCAGCGCTCCGGCGATGCGGTCGGCCTGCGCGGCCAGGTCGCCGTAGTCGAGCCGGCCGTCGGTGCCCCAGAGCAGCGCCGGGCGGTCCGGCTCGGCGGCGGCCCGGGCGAAGAAGTCGTCGTGCAGTCGCCGACGACGGACCGGACGGGCCGTGTCGTTGGCCGCCGCGCGGACCTGCCGGGTCCGCTCCGGCAGCAGCTCCGGCGGGTACGCGGCCCAGTCGGCGTCGTCGTCGAGCAGCCAGCCGAGGATCCGCAGGTACGCGTCGAACATCTCGCCGACCAGCCCGGCCGGGAAGAGTTCCTCGACGCAGTCCCAGTTCACGAACAGCCCGTGCTCGCGCTCGGTGACCTGCACGTCCAGCCAGACCTGCGGGGTCTGCGACATGGTCCAGCCGGGTACGCCGAAGCTCTCCCGCACCTCGCCGTCGAACAGTTCACCGAGGCTGAGCGCGCTGGTGAAGACCACCGGGGCGCCGACGGGCGTACCGCCGCGCAGCCGGGTCAGGTCCCGCAGCACGTCCACTCCGGTGTAGCCGGGGTGGGCGGCGTCGGCGCGCAGCCGCTCCTGCACGGCGCGGGCGAAGGCGGCGAAGTCGCGCTCGGTGGTGGTGTCCACCTCCAGCAGCAGCAGGTTGGTGAAGTCGCCGACCAGGTGGGCGACGTCCGGGTGCACCGGCTGCCGGTCGTAGAGCGGCAGGTTGAGCAGGAACCGGCCGGCGGCGCTCCACCGGCCCAGCACGTGCCCGAAGGCGGCCAGGAACAGCACCGGCAGGGTCAGCCCGTAGGTGCGGGCGCGGCGGGTCAGTCGCTCGACCTGGTCGGCGGCGACCCAGTGGTGGTGCCGGACCACCCGCTGGCCGCTGACCTGCTGCGGGTCCACGGCCAGCGGCAGCTCCGGCGGGCCGGGCAGCTCGGGCAGCCGCGCCTGCCAGTACGCCTGGTCCGCGTCCCGCTCGCCGACCCGGCGCTCACGCAGGGTCGCCAGGTAGCTCGGGTAGTCCAGCGCGATCGCGGGCAGCTCGGCGTCCGGGTCCCGATAGAGGCGGGCGAGTTCCGACATCAGGATCCGGAAGCTGTGCGCGTCGGCCACCAGCATCTCGATGTGCACGTGGCAGCGCGTACCGCCGTCGGGCAGCAGCGAGAGCTGCACGTCGAAGACCTCGCCCCGGCCCACCTCCAGCCGCCGGTGCGACAGCCGGTCGCGCAGGTCGAGCAGGGTCCGCTCGGCCTCGGCGTGGTCGTAGGCCCGCAGGTCGTGCACGGTCAGGCCGGGCCAGGGGCTCTCCGGCAGGATGCGCTGCCGGCCGTCGTCGTCGAAGCGGGCCCGCAGCATCCCGTGTCGGCGCAGCAGGGCACGGACCGCGGTGTCGAGCCGGGCCGGGTCCACGCCGCTGCCGTCGAACTCGTTGTAGAAGTGCGCGCCGACGCCGCCGAGGGCCTGGCCGTCGCCCCGCCCCACCCAGTACGCGTGTTGCATCGCGGCGAGGTCGAAGGGTTCGTCCGCGTCGACGACGGTCAGCGGCGGCGCGTCGGACGTCACCGCGTCGGCGGGAGCCCGCCCGGCGACCATTGCCCACCAGTCGTCCAGTGTGCGTCCCTCGACCAGCTCCGCGAAGCTCACCGTCACGCCCCGCTGGTGCCAGCGGGCCACCAGTCGCATCACACCGATCGAGTCGAGACCGAGCTGAAGCAGGTCGGCGTCGTCCGCGACAGTGCCGGGTGGTTCACCGAGGACGGCCGCGATGTCGTCCCGCATGCCGTCCCGGGTGAAGGGTCGTGTGTGTTCGGCCTCGACGCCCAATCTGGGTCTCCCCTGTTCGACGGAGTTGTCCGGCACCGCCACACGAGTCCGTGCCGACGCCAAGGTAACAAGCCGACACGGATACGTACAGTAGAAAGAACATGCTACTTGCAATAGGCTCCACATACGACGGCATGACGGCCGGTCAGACCCCGGTGGTGACCGGCGGAGAGGTGGCACCCGCGATGGTGACCGGCCCGCCCGTGGAGGGCACCTGCCAGGTCTGGTGGGCCGAGGTCGGGTCACCGGACGACGAGCGCCTGCTCGCCCTGCTGTCCGCGCCCGAACGCGACCGGCACGCCGGGTTCACCGACCCGCACTCGCGCGCGACACACCTCACCGCCCGGGCGCTGACCCGGCTGGTGCTCGCCGGGATGCTCGACACCCCGGCCACCGGGTTGCGTTTCGAGGCGGTGTGCCGACAGTGCGGCGGTCCACACGGCAAGCCGGTGCTGCGCGTACCCGCCGCACCGGTGACGTTCTCCGTCGCGCACTCCGGGCGCTGGTGTGCGGTGGCGTTCGCCGGTCGCACCGAGGTCGGGGTGGACGTCGAACGGATCTCGGTACGCGGACGGGACCTCCCGTGGCGCGCCCTGTCCCCGGTCGAGCGCGCGGTGGTCGCGGCCACCGCCGACCGGGACCGCACGGCCGCCTTCATCCGCTACTGGACCAGGAAGGAGGCACTGGTCAAGGCGACCGGAGACGGCCTGACCGTCGACCCGGCCACGATCACGGTGTCCGCGCCGGACCAGCCGGCCCGGATGCTGCGCTGGACGGGCACATCCACCCCGGTCGCCCGACCGCACCTCGCCGACCTGGCCGCGCCCACCGGGTACGCCGCCGCACTAGCGAGCCTCGGCAGAACCCTTGTCGTGTCCACTCACGACGGCAATTCACTGCTCGACCCGATCCGCTCCGGTGTGGCGGGTTTCGCATCGACACACATTTCCAATAAGTTGCTGACCTAGCGCGACCGGGTGATCTCCTTCCGTGCCCGAGACCGGGGACGCACCCGCACCGTCACGTCCACCGAACCCCCCAGGAGAGGGATCTGATGTCTGACGACACTCGCACGTCGCCAGGAACCGACACCGACACGGTGTCGGCGCCTGCGCCGGCCGCGACGCCACCCGACGAGTTCGTACCACCGGTCACCGGTCGCAAGCGCACCCTCGCCCTGATCGTGGTGCTCACCGGGTTCGTGCTGGACCTGCTCGACATCACCATCGTCAACGTGGCGCTGCCGTCGATCCGGGACGGCATCAACGCCACCGCCTCCACCATGCAGTGGCTGGTGGCCGGCTACGCGCTCGCCTTCGCCTCGATGCTGATCATTTCCGGTCGGCTCGGCGACATCGTCGGCGTACGCCGGATGTTCCTGATCGGTGTCGCCGGCTTCACCTTCACCTCGTTGCTCGCCGGCATGGCCCAGTCGCCCGAGCAGCTCATCGTGCTGCGCTTCCTCCAGGGCGCGATGGGCGCGGTGATGGTGCCGCAGGTCTACACGCTGATCCAGTTGCTCTACGCCCCCAAGGAACGCGGCCGGGCGTTCGCCGCACTCAGCGCCGCGCTCGCCTTCGGTACGGTCGGCGGTCCACTGGTCGGCGCGCTGCTGACCACCGCTAACGTGGGCGGCCTCGGCTGGCGCATGATCTTCCTGGTCAACGTCCCGATCGGCATCGCGGCGTTCTTCGCCGCGCGGGCGCTGCTGCCCGAGTCCGAGCGCAACCGCGGGGAGCGGCTCGACGTGGTCGGCGCGACGCTGATCACGGCGGCGGTGATGCTGATCGTCTACCCGCTGGTGCAGGGTCGCGAGCACGGCTGGCCGCTGTGGACGTACGCCATGATGGTCGCCGGTCTGGTGGTGTTCGCGCTGTTCGTGCTGCACCAGCGCTCCCGCACCGAGTCGCCGCTGGTGCCGCTGTCGCTGTTCCGGCACCGCTCGTTCAGCTCCGGCCTGGTGGTGGTCTTCCTCTTCCAGGGCGCGGTGATGTCGTTCTTCCTGGTCATCACGATCTACGTGCAGATCGGCGTGGGCTACAGCATCCTGCGCGCCGGTCTGGCCGGGCTGCCCTGGGACATCGCGGTACCACTGCTCGGCTGGCTCTCCGCCCGCTGGATCACGCCGAAGCTCGGTCGGGTGGGCCTCCAGCTCGGGTTGGTGCTGCTGATCGCCAGCATGTTCTGGTTCATGTGGGTGATCGACAGCACCCCGCAGGTGACCATCTGGCAGTTGCTGGTGCCGATGTTCATCGGCGGTGCCGGCATGGGTATGACCTTCCCGCCGCTGATGGGGTACTCCCTGCACGACGTGCCCGGGCATCAGGCCGGATCGGCCTCCGGGGTGGTCAACGCCAACTACCAGATCGGCGTGACGCTGGGCATCGCCGCCTGCGGCACGCTCTTCTTCAGCCTGATCGCCGCCAACGCGCCCACCGCCACCGACGACGTGGGACCGCGTCTGCGCGCGGACCTGGTCGCCGTCGGTGTCGCCGAGGGCCAGGCCGAGCAGATCGGGCAACGCTTCCGGGACTGCGTGAGCACCCAGCTCGGCGCCGCCGACCCGACGCTGCCGCCGGCCGGTTGCGACAGCGCGACCGTGGCGGCCGGTGGCGGTGACCGGGCCGTCGAGGTGATCGAAGAGCGGTCGTTCGAGGCCAGCCAGATCAGCTTCCAACGGGCCATGGTCGGCACGCTCTGGTTCAGCGTGATCAGCTTCGCGCTGGCCCTGCTGGGTAGCTTCCTGCTGCCTCGCCGCTGATCAGGTTCGGCCGACACGAACGGCGGCCCCGGTACCTCCGTCGCGGAGGTACCGGGGCCGCGGTGTGTCGCGGGTCGGATCAGCCGAGCGCGGTCCGGTAGGTCGCGATGGTCCACACGTGGCCCTGCGGGTCCTGGCAGGTGAACTCGTACGAGTCGTGCGGCTTGCTCTCCGGCGCGAGCAGGATCTCGGCGCCACCGGCGACCGCCTTGGCGTGCAGCGCGTCCACCTCGGTGTCGGTCTCGACCCGGACGAACGTGCCGGCGGTGGCGGCACCGAGCGCCCGCGGCTCGCCGAGCCGCAGCCCGCCGTTGGCCGGGTTGATCATGATCAGACCGTGGTCACCGATCTTGAGTTCGGCGTGGTAGACGTTGCCCTGCCCGTCGTCGAAGACCCCGAGCGTGGTGAAGCCGAACGTGTTCACCAGCCATTCGATGGCCTTGGCCGGGTTCTCGTAGGCGATGTACGGGGCGATGGTGGGCGGCACGGAGGAATCGGCCATGGGTCACTCCTCGGAGTCGATACGGCGAGCCTGTCAGGACGAACAATCACTCTATGTGCTCTTTGCGTCCGGCGGACGACAAGAAGCCGACGTTCTGTCGTCGACGGTCAGTCGAGCTTCGGGGCGTAGCTGCCGAAACCCCACAGGTGGCCCTCCAGGTCGCGGACCACGTACTCCCGCGAGCCGTAGTCGGTGTCGGTGAGCGGCATGACCACCTCGGCGCCCGCCGCCACCGCCCGGTCGTGGTGGGCGTCGACGGCGTCACCGACGTAGACGTAGACGCCCTGGCTGGTCATCGGCAGATCCCGGGGGCTGGCCATGGGCAGGCTGGACGAGCCGGCCGGACCGAGTTGGAACGTCCCGATGCCCCACCGCAGCTCGGCGTGCACCACCTGACCCTCGCCACCGGTGGTCTTCTCCAGCAACGTGAACCCGAAGGCGGAGCAGAGCCAGTCGATGGCGGCACCCGGGTCCCGGTAGCGAAGGAAAGGGATCACCGGCGCGACCACATCGGACATGTGTGGATCCTCCTGATGTCGACAGACGACATCCACCCTACCCAGCCGCCTCCGGCCCAGACAGCCGACACACCCGGGTCAGCGCGGTCGTACCAGCAACGGTAGCTGCTCGTACGAGCGCAGGCTGGCGTGTCGGCGCCGGACCGGCGGCCCCGCCGGACCGAGGATCTCCACCGTCCGCACCAACCGCTCGAACACGATCACCGACATCAACCGGGCCATCGCGGTACCGAGACAGTGGTGCAACCCGCCGCCGAACCCGAGATGCGGGTTGGGGTCACGACCGACGTCCAGGCGCTCGGCGTCGGCGAACACGGTGGCGTCCCGGTTGGCGGCGCCGAGCAGCAGCAGGACGGTCCGACCCGCCCGGATCTTCACCCCCTCCACCTCCACCGGTTCGCGGGCCACCCGGATGACGTTCTGGATCGGCGCGTCGTACCGCAGGAACTCCTCCACCGCGGTGGGCACCAGGCCCGGGTCGGCGCGCAGCCGGCGCAGTTGGTCCGGGTGCGCGAGCAGCGCCGCCACGCCGTTGGAGACCAGGCCCATGGTGGTCTCGAAGCCGGCGTGGAACAGGAAGAGCATGTTGTCCACGAAGTCGGCCACGGACAGCCGGTCGGTGGCCGACTCCTCCCAGTACATCCCGGCCAGCGTCGGTCCGCCGGGCTCGTCGCGGCGGGTGGCGAGCAGCTCGCCGAGGTAGTCGTGCAGCCACGGCAGCGCGGCGTTGATGTCGTGCAGGTCGGCTGGGGTGAGGTTGGCCGCGTCGAAGACCTTGGCCAGTGAGATCACCCGGGTCAGCACCTCCGGCCGGTCCTCGGCCGGGATCCCGATCAGGTCGCACACCACCCCGACCGGCAGCGGCACCGCGAGGTCGGTCACCACGTCGAGGGTGCCGCGTTCCAGGGCGGGGTCGAGCAGCGCGTCGGCCGCCGCACCGATGTGTCCGGTCAGCCGGCGCGCCACCGGGGTACCGAGCGCCCGACCGATGAACCGCCGCAGTCGGGTGTGGTCCGGCGGGGTACGGGTCAGCACGATCCGGTCCAGGAACTCCGCGCCCGGCCCGTCGCCGAGGGTGATCCGCGTGTACTCCGGCGGCATCCGGCTCTCCAGCCGGCCCTCGCGCAGCAGCGTGGACACCAGGGAGTGCCCGGTGACCAGCCACTGACCCAGCTCGGCCCGGGACAGCGGGCCGCGTTCCCGCAGTTGCGCGTAGGCCGGGTACGGGTCGTCCTGGGTCGCCAGGAACGCCGCGGACAGGTGAGGACGCGCGGTCTCGGCTCGCATACAGAGCACTATCCGGGAGAGCCTGGCGGGCGGCAAGACCCTACATACATCTATCGACACAGTCGACAAGGTCCACGGGCTGTTCTAGGCTCGGTCCGTGGCTCAGTTCGTGCGTGAGGAACCCGCTTCCGTCGGTCAACGCCTCCTGGCCCTGATGGACCACTACCGGGGACGGGACAGCGCTCTCAACGAACAGGTGCTGTGGCGCCTGCGTGGTCCGTACGACCACGAGGCGATGACGCGGGCGGTGGCCGCCCTGACCGCCCGGCACGAGCCACTGCGGACCACGTACCCACGGGGTCGCCGGATGCGCCAGCAGATCCACGAGCCGCGCCCGGTGCCGGTGCCGGTGACCGACGTGTCGGCCGAGGCCGACCCGGCCGCCGCCGCCCGGGAGATCGTCGCCACCGAGGTGGCAGGCGGGGTCGACGCCTCGGTGTGGCCGCTGCGACCACGGGTGGTCCGGCTCGACCCGGAGCACCACCTGGTGGTGCTCACCCTGCACCACTACTGCTCCGACGACTACTCCAACGCGTTGCTCGCCCGCGACCTGCGGACGCTGTACGCGGCCGAGACCGGCGAGACGGTCGACCTGCCCGCCCCGCAGTGGCAGTACGCGCAGTGGGCCCGCTGGCAGGCCGAGCAGCTCTCCGGTGCGAACCTTCAGCGGCTCACCGACTACTGGACCGGCAAGCTGAGCGGCGCGCGCCTGGTGGAGCTGCCGGCCCGCAGACGGCGTCCGGTGCCCGAGGGCGAACCGCCGTGGATCTCGGTCGAGCACTACGTGGACGCCGAGACCACCGCCGCCCTGCGACAGCTCGCCCGTCGGCACCGCACCACGCTGTTCCCGGTCACGCTGGCGGTGTTCTACGCCCTGCTGTACGCCGAGACCGGCGCCGACGACCTCACCGTGGCCTCGCTGTTCGCCAACCGTGGGCAGCCGCAGGTACGCGACACGGTGGGCTTCTTCGCCAGCATGGTGTTGCTTCGGGAACGCTTCACGCCGGACACCACACTGAGCGAGCTGATCGCACAGGCCCGGACCACCGTGATGGACGCGATGCGGCACCAGGACCTGCCGCACCAGCTGCTCCCGCCGGACACCGTGGCGGGCGGCACCGGACGCACCGACGACGTGCTGTTCCAACTGCTCGGCAGCCTGATGACCCGGGCGGACATGGCCGGCGAGGAGCTCGACGACATGGAGGCCCAACTCGAACGGCGGCGCTTCGCGCTGGAGTTCGTCGTGGTGCCGCAGGGCGATCAGCTCTCCGCCCTGCTGTTGTGTTCGCGGGCGGAGTTCGACCCACTGTGGGCGGACACCTTCGTCCGCGACTATGTCACCCTGGTGCGACGCGCGGTCGCCGACGCCGACGTCCCGCTCGCCCGGCTGCGCGGCGCGCCGGTGACCTGAGCCCGCCGGCCCTCTCCGGGCCGGCACGACCCGGAGAGGGCCGAGATGATCACTGAGGACGAGGTCCGGCGGATCGCGCTGCGCCTGCCCGAGGCGCAGGCCAGCGCCCACTTCGACAACGCCGACCTGCGGGTCCGCAACAAGATCTTCGCCGCCTTCCCGGCCGGTGCGGGCACCGTCATGCTGCGGCTCGACCCGCAGGAGCAGGCCGCGCTGCTCGCCGAGGACCCGGCCACCTTCGGCGCCCCGGACAACCACTGGGGACGCCAGGGCTGGACCAGTGCCCGGCTGGACCGGGTCGATCCCGGGCAGCTGTCCGAGCTGCTCACCGAAGCCTGGCGACGGCGGGCGCCCCGACGTCTGGTGGCGGCGTTCGACGCGACGCGTCCGGGCGAGGGCGGTGTCGGGTAGTGGGCTCGCGCGGCCGACCGGAACAGGCGACATCCGACAACACAATTGATTGAACCCGCAATTATCGACGTCGCACGAATCGAGCTATTCCCCACCGACGTGACGCCGTCGACCACTTATGCAAATTGCAGATCTCGCCGCGCGGATAATCCGGTTAAGTCTTTCTGAATCGGACCGAAACGACACACATAAACTTTCGGACCGACCGACCCGCACCCCCGCAGATCCGGTCAGCCCCGATTGCGCCCGGCGAGTGGGCCGGGGCACCAGCGCACCACCCGCGCCTCCGCCACCGCCGGTCGCGACCTGCGCCGACGCACCAGGAACTGCAGGTGCAGCCGCAGCATGCGGCCGATCTGCTCGGACGCCACGCCGCGCCCGCTGCGCCGCCCCTCCAGCATCGCCCGCTCCGCCCCGCAGCGCACGACCACCGCGGCCCCCGCCGCGCTCGCACCGGCCGCGACGTCGACGAGCGAGGTGAAGCCCACCTCGTCCACGCCGGTGACGTCGGTCAGGTCCAGTTCCACCTGGTCGGGCAGCAGGTCACCGTGGTCCAACATGTACTCGGCGACGCGGGTGACGTACCCCGCCGTGCTCTGATCCACGCTGCCGCTGACGGAAATCGCTACGGCGGTTCGACTCACCCTCCGAGCCTTGACCATAGGCAACACAATTCCCCCCTCCTGCTGATCTCACACCATAGAACGCACTCGCGCGGCATGGGAATAACCGATCGGCTTCAATACTGGGACATCCGCGTGCTATCTCCGGCTGATGATTCTGATGGACCACAATGCACGTTACTTTCCGTGCCTACACAGGAAGATCTCCGGCCGCCCGACCCCGGTCCCGGGCACCGGACCGACGCCTCGTTGGTGAGCAGCGGCTACGACCTGGGGAACCGGACACCCGTCCCGTGCATGCGGCACGGCGGAGCCGATGCCCGTTCGGGCGCACCGGTCACCGCACGTGATCGCACCCGGACCGCCGGCCGAACATCCGACAAAAGTCGACGGAGCCCCTGACCGGCACGGATCGGACGTCCCGACCGGACCGACGGAGTGTGTGGTGTGTCGTCATCACTCTTGCCCGACGGCGGCAACCCGACAGACACTAGGCAGATGAGCGCACCGACCCTCGCACCCCGGTTCGACGCCCTGGACCCGAACGTCGTCGAGGACCCCTACCCCGAGTACGCCCGGCTGCGCGCCGCCGGCCCGCTGTGCCGGATCGGGCCGGGCAGTTGGGGTGTCACCCGCTTCGCCGACGTGGTGGCCCTGCAACACGACCCTCGACTGGGCAGCGAGTTCCCCGCCGGCTACCACGAGGTGTCCGTGGGCGACGGCCCCGCCAGTGCCTTCTTCCAGCGCATCATGCTCTACCGCGACCCGCCGGACCACGTCCGGCTGCGCCGGCTGATGAGCCGCGCGTTCAGCCCCGCAGTCGTCCGTCAACTGCGGTCCTACGTCGAGGAACTGGTCGACGAGATGCTCACGCCGGCCGTGGCGGCGGGCCGGATGGACCTGGTCCCCGAGCTGGCCTACCCGCTGCCGGTGCGGGTGGTCTGCCGGCTGATGGGCATTCCGCCGGAGTCCACCGACGACGTCCGTCGGCACGCGATGAACCTCGGTCGCGCCTTCACCGCCGTGGTCCCCGAGCACGCCCGCGCCGACGCCGACGTGGCCGTCCGCTGGCTGCGCGAGCACATCGGCGACCTGCTCGACCAGCGCCGCTCCCGCCGGGGCGACGACCTGCTCTCCCGGCTGCTCGACGTCGAGGAGTCCGGCGACAGCCTGAGCCACGACGAGATCGTGGACAACACCGTCTTCTCGTTCTTCGCCGGCTTCGAGACCACGGTGCACATGATCACCACCGGCACCGCCGCGCTGCTGGCCCACCCGGACCAGCTCGACCGGCTACGGGCCGACCCGGCCCTGGCGACCACCGCGGTCGACGAGTTCCTGCGCTGGGACGCCCCGATCCAGGGCACGGCCCGCTACGTGCACGAGCCGATCGAGATCGGCGGGCGCACGGTCCGCAAGGGACGGGTCCTGGTGCTCATGATCGGTTCGGCGAACCACGACGAGCGCCGGTTCACCCGGCCGGACCGGCTGGACGTGGGCCGCACCGACAACCCGCACCTCGCCTTCGGTGGCGGCGCCCACCTGTGCCTCGGTGCCTTCCTGGCCCGGATGGAGGGTGCCGTGGTGTTCGACCGGCTGGCCCGCCTCGCGGTGCTCGAACCGGACGGCCCGACCGTACGCGAACGCGACACGCCGTTCCGCGCGTACGCCTCGGTGCCGATCCGGCTCGGCTGACCGGCCCGCCGCAGCGGGCCGGTGCGTCCGAGGTCCCCTGCCGGCCGGCTCAGTCGGCCGGCAGGGCCTCGATCGCGGTCAGCGTGGGCGTACCGATGACCTGGGTCAGTCGCAGCCCGGCCCGCTCCAGCAACCGACCGGTCTCCTCGGCGCTGCGGTGCGCGCCACCGGTGAGCACCATCGCGTGCACGTCGAAGAGCTTCGCCATGTCGAAGGCGTCCCCGGGCGGGAGCACCGCCTCCAGCAGGACCAGCCGCGAGTCGGGTCGCATCGCGGCGCGCACGGTGCCGAGGATGCGCGCCGCGTCGTCGTCGTCGAAGCCCGGCAGCACGGTCTTGAGCAGGTAACCGTCCCCACCGGCGGGCACGGTGCCGAAGGCGTCGCCGGGCACCACCTCGCAGCGGTCGGCCACACCGGCCTCGGCCAGCACCTTCGGCGCGCCGGCCACCACGTGCGGCAGGTCGAACAGCACCCCGCGTACGCCGGGGAAGCGGGTGAGCAGACCGGCCAGGAACCCGCCGGTCCCGCCGCCGACGTCCACCAGCGTGCCGAACCGACGCCACGGGTACGCCCCGAGCACGGTCCGCAGGTGCAGGTGGTTGACGCTGCGCATCCAGTCGTCGACGCGGGCGCTCTCCTGCGGGTGGTCGGCGAGGTAGCTCCAGTAGTCCTGGCCGTGCACGTGCCCGAAGGCCGGTTCCCCGGTGCGCAGCGTGTGCCCGATCGCGGCCCAGGCCCGCACATCGGATTCGAGCAGCGTGAAACTGTCGCGCAGCGACATCGGGTGGTCGCCGCGCAACGGCTCGGCCAGCGGGGTGAGCGCGAAGGTGGCGTCGGCGACCTCGCTGAACACGCCCCGGGCGGCCAGCGCCCGCAGCAGGCGCAGCAGCGCCCCGGTATGCGCGCCGGCCGAGGCGGCCAGCTCCGACACCGGTCGCGGACCGTCGACCAGCAGGTCGGCGATGCGCAGGTCACAGGCGGCCCGCAGGGCGAACGGGGTGATCTGGTCCCCCAACTCGCCGAGCCGGACCACGGCGGTCAGGTCGAGATTGCGTCGGGTGGCCGTCATGCCAGTCTCCCCCTACGGATACGCAGCCGCTCACCGGCGAACTGCAACAGACCCAGCTTGTCCAGTCCGGTGCGGACCGGTTCGGTCATCAGGCCGATCTGCCCGAGCGCCACCGCGACCCGCGAGAACACCGCCTGCCGGTACTTGATCATCAGGTCGTGGTTGGTGGCGAAGGCGACGCCCTCGGCGCGGTTCACCTCCAGCCGCTCCCAGATGTCGTCGAGCAGGAACCGCCGACGGATCAGGGCCGCGGCGTCCAGGACCAGTTCCTCCCGCTCCGCCCGCTCGGCCGTGGTGAGCTGGTCGTAGAGCCCGGAGAGGGAGAGCACGCCGAAGGTGACGTGCCGGGCCTCGTCCCGGGCCACGAGATGGGTCAGCTCCTTGATCAGCGGATCATGGAAGCTGCTGTTGGAGAGCCGGAACGAGGCCATTGCGATCGCCTCGACCATGATCTGCATGCCGAGCGCGGTGACGTCCCAGCGCGAGTCGGACAGGATGTCGGTGAGCAGTTCCCGCAGCGGCTCGGAGACCGGGTACGGTTCGGGGATCTTCTCCCGCAGGTACCGGGAGAAGACCTCCACGTGCCGGGCCTCGTCCACGGCCTGGGTGGCGGCATAGAACTTGCTGTCCAGGTCCGGCACGGTCTCCACCAGCCGGGCCGCGACGATCATCGCGGCCTGCTCGCCGTGCAGGAACTGACTGACCATCCAGGACTGGAACTCCCACCGGAACGCGTCCCAGGCCCGGGGACCACGCGGCGCAAGCGGCGACTCGGCGAACGCGGCCATCGCGAAGGCGGAGTCGTCCGGCAGCGGTTCGCCGAACGGCACCGGCACCGACCAGTCGACGTCGGAGACCTTCCACTGGGCTTCCTTGGCCCGTTCGTAGAGCGCCACGAGCCGTGGATCGGAGGCTTCGTAGTCCCAGGTGAGTGTGGTGTCGACGCGGGCCGGCACAACAAAGCTCATACGACACAAGGTACCCAGAGACCTCACCGATGCCAATGCGGTGACGCTATGGTCCGTGCGTGGAGACACAACAGACACCAGCTTCCGTGGCCCAACGACTCCTCTGGATGATCAAGCACTACCGCACCGACTTCGGTGCGCTGAGCTGCCCGCTGCTGTGTCGGCTCACCGGTCGGGTCGACGCCGACGCGCTGGACGCCGCGTTGTCCGCCCTCACCGCCCGGCACGAGTCGCTGCGCACCACCTTCACCGGTCGGGGTGCGCGGCTGGCCCAGGTGGTGCACCCGCCGGCACCGGCCGCCGCCCGCCGGGTGGACCTGTCCGACCGGCCGGACCCGGCCGCCGCCCTCGACCAGGCGGTACGCGCCGAGCTGCGGACCGCGATCGACCCGACCGAGTGGCCGTCGCGCAGCACGCTGTGGCGGCTCGGGCCGGACGAGCACGTGCTCTGCCTGAACCTGCACCACCTGGTCACCGACGCCTGGTCCACCGGCATCCTCTTCCGGGACCTCGGCGTGCTCTACGCGCAGGCCCTCGGGGTGCCGGCGCGGCTGCCCGCCACCGGTTGGCAGTACTCGTCGTTCGTCCGCTGGCAGCAGGAGCTGCTCGACGGCGACGGGCTGCGCCGGCACCGGGAGTACTGGCGGCGGCAGCTGACCGGCAGCGAACTGCCGGCGGTGGGCACGACCGCGGTCGTCGATCCGCCGTCGGAGGGTCCGGCCACCTCGGACGTGGCGGTCGACCTGGACCGGGAGGCGGTGGCGCGGCTGCGCGCGCTGGCGCGTACCCAGCGGAGCACCCTGTTCGCGGTGCTGCTGGCGGTCTTCTATCACCACCTGCACCGCATCACCGGCCAGGACGACCTGGCGGTGGCCTCGATGTTCGCCAACCGGTCCCGTCCGGAGCTGCGGGAGACCGTCGGCCTGCTGGCCAACATGGTGCTGCTGCGGGCGAAGGTCGGGCAGGCCGAGACCTTCGCCGACCTGGTCGGGCAGGCGCATGGGGCGGCCATCGGCGCCTTCACCTATCAGGACCTGCCCTACCAGATGCTGCCGCTGGACGTGGTGCAGACCGGCGGCCGGCGCGCCGACGACGTGCTGTTCAACGTGATGGCCGAGGTGCAGCACCAGACGGTGTCGGCGGGCGTCGGCTTCGAGCTGCTGGTGCCGCCCGGGCTGGGCAGCCGGTTCCAGTTCGAGCTGGCGGTGGCCCCGGTCGGCACGGCGGACCTGCGTGCGGTCTTCTACCACAGCACCGCCGCGTACCCGCCCGCCGAGGCGCAGGCGTTCCTGACCGGCTACGCGGACCTGGCCGCCCGGCTGGCCGCCGAACCGACCGCACCGCTGCGGACCAGGCGCGGCGGCTGACGGCACCACGAACAAGCGCCACACAACACGACACTGGCGTCACACACTCTTGACACCGCATCCGGGTGCTGAGAGGCTTCGACCAGCCCTACCTGGTAGCGCGCAGGAAGCGGGGGTGCCTGTACCCGCCGGACGCGACCGCTCACACGACCACTGCTGTGACAGGAAGGTCCACATGCCACTTCACCTGCACTGGTTCCTCCCGTCCCACGGTGACGGCCGTGAGGTGGCGAAGACCCCGCAGGGCGCGCCCGTCGACCCGGCGGACAACGTCCGGCGCGCGCCGGACATCGACTACCTGGCGCAGGTGGCGATGGCCGCCGACCGGTTCGGTTTCACCGGCGCACTGGTGCCGACCGGGCTCTTCTGCGAGGACCCGTGGCTGGTGTCGGCCGCCCTGGCGGACCGGACCCGCCGGCTGCACTTCATGGTCGCGGTACGCCCCGGCTCGATGGCCCCGACGATCGCCGCGCAGATGGCCGCCACCCTGCAACGCCTCTCCGGCGGTCGGCTGCTGCTCAACGTGGTCACCGGCGGCGACCGCGACGAGCAGTTGCGCTACGGCGACTGGCTCGACCACGACCAGCGCTACGCCCGGGCCGAGGAGTTCCTCGACGTGTTCGGCCGCGCCTGGTCCGGCGGCACGTACGACTTCGAGGGCACCCACTACCGGGTCCGCGCCGGTCGGCTCACCCGGGGACACCCGGTCACCCCGCCGGTCTTCCTCGGCGGCTCCTCGGCCGCCGCGCACGACGTGGCCGCCCGGCACGCCGACGTCTACCTGGCCTGGGGCGAACCGCCCGAGCAACTCGCCGCCCTGGTGAAGAAGGTCCGGGACCGGGCCGACGCGCAGGGCCGCGAGCTGTCCTACGGCTCCCGGTTCCACGTGATCAGCCGGGACACCACCGAGGAGGCGTGGGACGTCGCGCACCGCCTGGTGGCCGGGATGCACCCGGACACCATCGCCGCAGCCCAGCGGCGCTTTGCGCGCACCGAGTCCGAGGGGCAACGCCGGATGGCCGCCCTGCACCAGGGCCGCACCGAGAGCCTCGAGGTCTATCCGAACGTGTGGGCCGGCTACGGGCTGGTCCGCCCGGGCGCCGGTGCCGCACTGGTCGGCAGCCACGTCGAGGTGGCCGACCGGATCGAGGAGTACCACGCCCTCGGACTGGACCATCTGATCCTCTCCGGCCAGCCGCATCTGGAGGAGGCGTACACCTTCGGCGAGGGTGTGCTGCCGATCCTCCGCAGGCGGGGACTGCTGGCCGAACCGGAAGGAGACCGGTGACCGACCTGCGGCAGCACGCGCCCGAGCGGATGATCCCACCGACGGATCCCCGGTCCGTACCGACCACCGTCCTGATCGGCAACCCGCGCCGGGGCTCGCGCACCCTCACCGTGGCCCGGCACGTGACCGGCGCTCTGCGTGACGGTCTGGCCGACCTCGGCGTACACCTCGGCGAGCCGCACCTGGTCGACCTGGCCGAGCTCGGCGCGGACCTGCCGTCCCGGCTGATCGCCGGCACCGCCGCCCACGCGCCCCTGGAACGGGTGGTCGCCCGGGTCCGCGGACCCGGCCTGCTGGTGGTGGTGAGCCCGACCTTCAAGGGCTCCTACACCGGCCTGCTGAAGCTCTTCCTCGACATGCTCCCCCGCGAGGGCCTGCGTCCGGGCACGGTCGCCGTACCGGTGACGACCGCCGGCTGGGCGCAGCACCGGTACGTCGCCGACGCCCAACTGCGGCCACTGCTGGTGGAGTTGGGCGCCGTGGTGCCGGTCCGCGGTCTGGCGGTGCTCGAGGAGGAGTTCGGCGACCTCGACGCGGCGGTCGCCGGATGGACCACGGCCGCGGTGCCGGTGCTCGCCGCCGTGCTGCGTAGTTGCCAGACCCCGTCTGTGGGACCGCACCGACCCGCGGAACCCGTTCCCGTCCATCAACCCGCACAGCTCCGGTGAGCCGGGCGATCCGGAAGGAAGTAGCGACCATGAGTGAGCAGACCCCGACGGTCGTGGGGCCGAAGCAGTCCGACGAGCAGATCCGCGCTCAGGTCCAGGCCATCGTGCTCGACCTGGCGCCCAACCCCGACGGCCTGCGTGGGGAGGAGACGGCCCTGGTCCAGGACCTCGGCTTCCACTCGCTGGCCCTGATGGAACTCGCCTTCGCGCTAGAGGACGAGTTCGACCTGGAACCGATCGACGAGAAGACGGCCCGGTCGATCACCTCCCTCGGCGCGGTGCAGGAGCACGTGCTGCGCCGGATCGCGGAGCGTGACGCCGGGGCCTGATCCTCGCAAACGGCAACGGCCGGCCACCCACAAGGTGGTCGGCCGTTTCGTCGTCCGGCCCGCCGCCCGCCGGGTACGACGCCGGCGGGCGGTGGGCCGGGACGGCGGCGGGCTCAGCCGATCAGCCGGTACAGCCGGTGGAAGCGGTCGTCGATGGGCAGTTGGGTGACCGCCACGAACCCGGCCTCGGTCGCGAGGTCCCGGACGACGTCCGGGCGCAGCACCGTGCCGGTGCCGGCCGAGGGCTGCTGACTGCGGCTCGCCGGTAGGCAGTGCAGCACGCTGGTGGCGTACTGGAAGCGTTCGATCTCGTCGGCCGGTGCGGCGAACCGCTCCGTCACCCGGGCGTCGAGCACCAGCACGCTGCCGCCGTCGGCGCACAGCCGCCGGCAGGCCCGCAGCACCTCCACCGGGCGCGCGATCTCGTGCAGCGCGTCGAAGAGGCAGACCAGGTCGTACGTGCCGGCCAGGTCGGGATCGGCGGCGTCCCGGGCGGCGAAGGAGACCCGGTCGCTCAACCCGGCGTCGGCGGCGTGCCCGGTGGCGTCCGCGATCACCTCGGGGTCGATGTCGTACCCGTCGACGGTGATCCCGGGGAAGGACCGGGCCAACCCGATGCCCGCCCAGCCCGCACCGCAGGCCACGTCCGCGACCCGGGCCGGGGTGCCGACCAGTCGGGTGTGGATGTCCGGGGCGTGCCGGCGCAGCCAGCCGGCCATCTGGTGGGTGAACATCGCCCGGTTCGCCCCGGCATGCCCCTCCCGCCAGTCGACGCCGTAGACCGCGTCGGCCACGCCGTCGCCGCTGCGGTACGCGTCGAGCAGCGCCGGCAGCGCCGCCGCGACCCCGCCCAGCGGCAGCACGGCCAACGCCGACATGGACAGCGGACTGTCCGAGACGGTCAGCACCTCGGCGTGCGCGGCGGGCAGCGTGAACACCCGCTCGTCGGCCGGGGCCGAGGCGTCGTCGACGGTCAGGACACCGGCCACCGCCTGCTGTTCCAGCCACTCGCGGGCGTACCGGGGGTCGACCCCGACCCGCGCGGCGATCTCACCCACCGTGCCGGGCCCCTTGGCCGCGAGGTCGTCGTAGAGCCCGAGACGGACACCGAGGTAGGTGGCGAGCAGTTCCTGGGTGGCCAGCAGCGAGGTCCACATCCGGACCGCGAAGACCCGAGCCTGCGGGTCGACGGGAGTCGTCATCGGTATCCCCTCCGGCGACACATGTGTGTGTTGTTTTCTCGACACACTCTATCCACGCGGGCGCGCCATGGACAGCACCCGGCGGCGGGAGATAGCGTCCGAACACGACACACCGAACACAGGAGGGGGCCGACGTGAACCCAACGCTGTCCCGGGTACGCGAGCTGGCGTCCCGCGTGGCGAAGCACGCCGAGGAGATCGAGCAGCGGCGCGGCCTCCCCGACGACCTCGTGGACGACCTCCGCACGGCCGGCTGCTTCCGGATGTTCGCCCCCGCCAGTCACGGCGGCGACCAGCTCGACCTGCCCGACGTGCTCGCCGTGCTGGAGGAACTCGCCCGTGCCGACGCGGCCACCTCGTGGACGGTGGGTCAGGTGGCGCTGTCGCACCTGATCGTGGGGTGTGGTCCGGCCGCCGCGCTGGACGAGGTCTTCGCCGACGGCGCGGACACCCTGGTCGCCGGTGCCGTGGCACCCAAGGGCCGGGCCCGTACCGGCGACGACGGCTGGCGGGTGACCGGCCGCTGGCCCTTCGTCACCGGGTGCCCCCGGGCCGCCTGGTTCTATCTGAACTGCGTGCTGGTGTCCGGTCGCAGCGTCCCGGTCGGCCCGGACGGCGCACCCGCCACCCGCATCCTGTTCGTCCCGGCCCGCGACGTTCGCGTCCTCGACACCTGGCAGGTGCTGGGCCTGCGCGGCACCGCCAGCCACGACGTGACGGTCGACGACGCGCGGGTGCCGGAGCATCTCGCGGTCTCTCCGCAGGACGATGACGCCGCGCACCGCATCGCACAGTCCAGCCTGATCATCGGCGCGGTGGCGGTCGGTCTGGCCGACGGCGCGCTGACCGACCTGGTGCGCCTGGCCGCCGACGGCAAACGTCCGGCGTTGAGCGCGCGGCGGCTCGCCGACTCGCCGGTCTTCCTCGACCGGCTGGGCGAGGCGCAGACCATGCACCGCGCGGCCCGGGCGCTGCTGTACGCGGAGGCGGCCGAGGCCACGACGGCACCCGACTCCGCGTCGCCGGGTGGCCGGGCCCGGCTGCGCGCGGCGGCGGCCCAGGTGACCGGCCTCTGCGCGCAGGTCGTCGACGCCACGTACACGCTGTCCGGCGGTACCGGGGTGTACGACACCTCGCCGTTGCAACGGCGGATGCGGGACATGCGTACCGCCACCCAGCACTTCGTGGCGGGTCGCGACTCGTACGCCACGTTGGGCGCGCTCGCGGTGGACGAGGAGACGTCCGCCGGGCCGCGCTGACCCGAGTCGTCGCGGGGCCGGCCGTGGACCGGCGCCGCTGAGAGCACATCGTCTGTGGAGGTTCCAATGAGTGAGTTGTTCTCGGTCGCCGGCAAGACGGCACTGGTCACCGGCGGCACCCAGGGCATCGGCCGGATGATCGCGGAGGGTTTCGTCGCCGCCGGTGTGCGGGTCTATCTGACCGCGCGGACCAAGTCCGACTGCGAGGACGTGGCCCAGGAGCTCTCGGCCGGCGGTGGGACGTGCGTGGCGATCCCCGCCGACCTCTCCGACGAGGCCGAGTGCGTCCGGCTGGCGCGGGAGATCGGCGAGCGGGAGTCCGCGCTGCACATCCTGGTGAACAACGCCGGCACCGCCTGGACCGCGCCGGTGGAGCAGTTCCCCGCCAACGCCTGGGACAGCGTGCTCGACCTGGGCCTGAAGGCGCCGCTGTTCCTGGTGCGGGAGCTGGCCGGACTGCTGCGGGCGGCGGGCACCGCCGAGGATCCGGCCCGCATCGTCAACATCGGCAGCGCGGACGCCCAGCGGGTGCCGGAGATGCCGACCTACTCGGCCGCCGCGGCCAAGGCGGCGATCCACCACATCACCCGGATGCTGGCGCACGACTTCGCGCCCACGGTGACCGCGAACGTGATCGCGCCGGGCAGCTTCCCGTCCCGGATGATGGCCGGCGTGCTGGAGGCGATGGGTGAGGAGATCGCCGCGGTGACGCCGTTGCAGCGCATCGGGCGGCCGGACGACATCGTCGGCACCGCCATCTACCTGTGCAGCCGCGCCGGGTCGTACGTGACCGGTGCGGTGGTCACGGTCGACGGCGGGCTCTCCACCGCCCGGACCGGATACGTGCCGGGCCGCTTCCTCACCGACGAGCAGTGACCGACCCGCCGGAGACCGCGCGGGGGGGGGGGGGGGGGGGCGGGCGCCCCCCCCCCCCCCCCCCCCCCCCCCCCCCCCCCCGGGGCGGGAGGGGTGGGGGGGGGGGCCCCCCCCCCCCCCCCCCGGGGCGCGGCTGGCGCCCCCCCCGCGGCCCCCCGGCGG
>NZ_JBITKL010000022.1:106822-111684 GCF_044460945.1 Micromonospora sp. NPDC049903 | reverse complement strand
CGCACCAACTACCACGCCACCATCAACATCAACATCCTCGAAACAGCAACATTGACAACCCGCCCACCGCCCTAACTGAGCGGCATTGGGGTTAGGGGTGGGGGAGGAGGTCCAGGACGGAGCCGAGGCCGTTGGGGCGGCCCGGGTCGGCGGGGGGTAGGACCAGGACAGCGCATCCGGCGGCCACGGCTCCGGCGTCGGCGGGGGTGTCGCCGACCATCAGCGACTCCTCCGGGTCGACGCCGAGCATCCCGCAGGCGCGCCAGAAGATCGCCGGGTCCGGCTTGCAGCGGCCCACCTCGTAGGAGAGCACGAACGCGTCGACCAGGTCGGCGAGGCCCCAGGCGTCGAAGATGGGCCGCAGGTCGAAGCCGATGTTGCTGACCACGCCCACGCGTACGCCGGCCGCCCGCAGCCCGGCCAGCGTCGGGGCGGTGTCCGGGTACGGCACCCAGCCCTCCGGCACCAGCACGCGCTCGTAGAGGGCGTCGGCGAACCCGTCGATCCCGGCGTCGACCGTGGCGGCCAGCCCGGTGTACGCCCCCCGGTGGGCGTGCTCGTAGAGGTCGCGGTCGGCCCAGAGCTCGGCCAGTCGGGGCGGCACCCGGCCGGGCAGCGGTCCACCGGCCCGGCCGGCGGTGAGCAGTCGGTCGGCCAGCGAGGTGGCCCGCATCCGGTCCAGCGTCACACCGCACGCCGCCGCGGCGGCCAGCACCCACTCCCTGGGCTCCTCCACCTGCGCGAGCGTGCCGTGGAAGTCGAGCAGCACGGCTCGTACGGGCCGGCGGGACGGCTCGTGGCGGGTGTGGTCGACGCCGGGGAGGGCGTCGGTCGGTTCGGGATGATCCGGCACGACGTGCACCCTACCGACCCACCCGGACGGCCCTGCCGGACGGCCTTGTCGGGTGGCCGTCGGTGGCACGCACTAATCTTGGTGACATGTCGAGCCCCGCCGAGCGGTACGCCGCGGCACGTCGCCGGGCCGCCCAGGCCTCTCAGTTCCCGGCGCTGGAAGAGTTCACCGCCGATCTCGGGTTCGACCTCGACGACTTCCAGCGCGAGTCGTGCCAGGCGCTGGAGCGGGGCAGCGGGGTGCTGGTGTGCGCCCCGACCGGGGCCGGCAAGACCGTGGTCGGCGAGTTCGCCGTACACCTGGCGCTGCGGGGTGCCCCGGGGCAGCCGGCGCCGGCCGACGGCGCCCGGCGCAAGTGCTTCTACACCACGCCGATCAAGGCGCTGTCCAACCAGAAGTACCACGACCTGGTCGACCGCTACGGTGCCGAGCAGGTCGGGCTGCTCACCGGCGACAACGCCATCAACGGTGACGCGCCCGTGGTGGTGATGACCACCGAGGTGCTGCGCAACATGCTCTACGCCGGGTCGAGCACCCTCCAGGGCCTCGCGTACGTGGTGATGGACGAGGTCCACTACCTGGCCGACCGGTTCCGGGGCGGGGTGTGGGAGGAGGTCATCATCCACCTGCCCGCCTCGGTCACGCTGGTGTCGCTGTCGGCGACCGTGTCCAACGCCGAGGAGTTCGCCGACTGGCTGATCACCGTGCGCGGCGAGACCACGGTGGTGGTCAGCGAACACCGTCCGGTGCCGTTGTGGCAGCACATGCTGGTCGGCAAGCGGATGTTCGACCTGTTCCACGACGCGGACGCCGCCCGTAAGCACGACGTGCACCCGGAGCTGCTGCGGTACACCCGGGACACGGTGCGCCGCCTCGACCTGGGCGAGGGGCGGTCCGCCGGGCCGGGTGCCGGGCGGCGGGGGCCGCGCTGGCGCGGGCCGTTGCGGCCGGACATCGTGGACCGGCTGGATCGCGAGGGCCTGTTGCCGGCGATCCTGTTCATCTTCAGCCGGGCCGGCTGCGACGCGGCGGTGCAGCAGTGTCTGGCGGCCGGGCTGCGGCTCACCTCGCCCGAGGAGCGCTCGGAGATCCGGCGGGTGGTGGAGTCCCGGATCACCGCCATCCCGGGCGAGGACCTGTCGGTGCTGGGCTACTGGGAGTGGCTCGACGGTCTGGAGCGGGGGCTGGCCGCCCACCACGCCGGCATGCTGCCGGCGTTCAAGGAGGTCGTCGAGGAGCTGTTCGTCCGGGGGCTGGTGAAGGCGGTCTTCGCCACCGAGACGCTCGCCCTGGGCATCAACATGCCGGCCCGTTGCGTGGTGCTGGAACGCCTGGTCAAGTACAACGGCGAGGCCCACGTCGACCTGACCCCGGGGGAGTACACGCAGCTCACCGGGCGGGCCGGGCGGCGCGGCATCGACGTCGAGGGGCACGCCGTGGTGGTGTGGTCCCCGGAGACCGATCCGCGGCACGTGGCGGGGCTGGCCTCCACCCGGACGTACCCGCTGCGGTCCAGCTTCCGGCCGTCCTACAACATGTCGGTCAACCTGGTCGGCAGCGTCGGCGCGGCACCCGCCCGCGAGTTGCTGGAGTCGTCGTTCGCGCAGTTCCAGGCGGATCGGTCGGTGGTCGGCCTGGCCCGGCAGGTGCAGCGCAACACCGAGACCATCGAGGCGTACGGCGCGGAGGCGGCCTGCCACCACGGCGACTTCGACGAGTACTTCGCGCTGCGGGTGGCCATCGCCGACCGGGAACGGGCGATCGCCCGCCAGGGGCAGAGTCAGCGCCGGGCGGCGGCGGTGGCGGCGCTGGAACGCCTGCGGGTGGGTGACGTGATCCGGGTGCCGTCGGGGCGCCGGGCCGGTCTGGCCGTGGTGCTCGACCCGGCGGCCGGTGGGTTCAGCGAGCCCCGGCCGTTGGTGCTCACGCAGGACCGGTGGGCGGGCCGGATCAGCCCCGGCGACTTCACTACCCCGGCCGAGGTGCTGGCGCGCATCCGAGTGCCCAAGCACTTCAACCACCGCAACCCGGCCGCTCGACGGGACCTGGCGGCGCAGGTCAGCGGCACCGGTCTGGACCGGCACTCCCGGCGGGGCGCGCGCGGCCGACAGTCGGGGGAGGACCACCGGCTGACCCAGCTCCGCACCGAGATGCGACGGCATCCCTGCCACGCCTGCCCCGAGCGGGAGGAACACGCCCGTTGGGCGGAGCGTCGCCGGCGGCTGGAGCGGGACACCGAGGAACTGCGGCAGCGGGTCTCCGGCCGGACGGGGTCGTTGGCGCGTACGTTCGACCGGATCGTGGCCCTGCTCACCGCGCGCGGCTACCTGACCGCCGAGGGCGCGGTGACCGATGCCGGGCGGATGCTGGGGCGGATCTGGACGGAGGCCGACCTGCTGGTGGCGGAGTGCCTGCGGCGAGGGGTCTGGGACGGGTTGTCCCCGGCCGAGCTGGCGGCGGCGGTCTCGGTGGTGGTCTTCGAGGCGCGTCGGGACGTCGACGAGCGGGCGTCGTTGCCGCGTGGCGCGGTCGCCGAGTCGGTCGACGCCACGTTGAAGCTGTGGAGCGAGATCGAGGCCGACGAGGCGGCGCGGGGCCTGGCCGTCACCCGGGAGCCCGATCTGGGCTTCGCCTGGCCGGTCTACCGCTGGGCTCGGGGTGAGGCGTTGGCGAAGGTGCTGTCCAGCGGGCACGAGTTCGACGGCGAGATGCCGGCCGGTGACTTCGTCCGGTGGGCGCGTCAGGTGGTGGACCTGCTCGGGCAGTTGGCCGACTCGGGTGGTGCCTCGACCGAGCTGCGGGCCACGGCCCGGCAGGCGATCGCGGCTGTCAACCGGGGGGTGCTGGCCTACCATTCGCCCGCGTGAGTGTGACGGTCGGGAATCGACGCATCGCTGAGTGATCGCGACATCACGGCGCGAAGTGCCCCCGAACGCCTATTGTGCCTGCTCGGGTGCTCCCCGATCATGTCTTCGGCGCGTCGCTACGCGCTGGTAGCAGCTCTGGGGGGAGCCCATTGTGGCGGAAATCAATCATTTTGAATACGGATGGATCACGCCGGGGATCAGTTACGCCCTGTCCGTGCTGGGTTCCATCCTCGGCCTGATCTTTGCGGGCCGGATAAGGATCGCGAAGTCCACCGGGCAGAAGATCTGGTGGGGGACGCTCGCGGCGTGGGCGCTCGGCGGCACCGCGATCTGGACGATGCACTTCATGGCGATGCTCGGCTTCGCGGTGACCGGCTCGCGGATCCGGTACGACGTACCGATCACCGTCGCCAGCGCCCTGTTGGCGGTGATCGCGGTCGGCATCGGTCTGGCCATCGTGGGCACCGGCCGGCTGTCCGCGGTCCGCATCCTGGCCGGCGGTCTGTTCACCGGCCTCGGTGTGGCGGCGATGCACTACAGCGGCATGGCCGCGATGCAGCTGGACGGCCGGATCGACTACGACCCGCTGCGCGTGGCGGCGTCGATCGTGATCGCGGTGGTTGCCGCCACCGTGGCGCTCTGGCTCGGGGTCACGGTCCGTCGCGGGCTGGCGATCTTCGGTTCGGCGCTGGTGATGGGTGTGGCGGTCAACGGCATGCACTTCACCGGGATGAGCGCGATGTCGGTGCATCTGCACGACCAGCGGACCGAGCTGGCCGGCGCCACGGTCAGCACCATGCTGCTGCCGATCGTCCTGCTGGTGATCTTCGGCGTGGTGGGCCTGGTGTACGCCCTGCTCGCTGCCCCGACCGAGGAGGACCGGGCGGCGATGGCGTACCTGGACTCCCTGCGCGACCCGGCCGTCACCGCGCCCGATCCGGTCGGGCTGCGCGCCCGGTCGAGCCTGGCTCGGCCCGGTGCCCAGTTTCCGTCCCGCCGGGACCGACCGACGCGCTGAGCGTCGGCCTGGCCCCCGGGCCGGGGGGGGGGGGGGGGGCCCGCCCGCCCGGGGGCGCCCCCCCGGGGGGGGGGGGGGGGGGGGGGGGCCCCCCGGGGGCCACGTGGCCCCGAGGCACCCCCAA
>NZ_JBITKL010000022.1:0-106812 GCF_044460945.1 Micromonospora sp. NPDC049903 | reverse complement strand
GCCGGGCGGCGCGGGCCGGGGCCGGGGCCCAGGGGCCCCCCCCCCGCCGCCCCCCCCCCCCGGGGGGGGGGGGCCCGCCCGGGGGGGGGGGGGGGGCCCCCCGCCCGGGGGGGGGGCCCCACCACCGTGTGTGGCCACGGGTCAGGGCAGGGCCTTGAGGAACGGGCCGTGGTTGCGGCCGAACTCCCACTGGTAGAAGCGGTCCCAGTTGATCGACCACGTCATCAGGCCGCGGAAGTTCGGGTTGGTGCCGCTGCGGGGCGTGTAACCGCCGCAGTTCTGTCCCCGGACCAGGCAGGTGACGGCCGCCTGGACGCCGGCCGGGGCGACGTAGCCGTTGCCCGCGCTGACCGACGACGGCGCGCCGAAGGCGACCTGGTCCTCCCGCAGCGCGGGGAAGACGCGGTCCGGGTTGCCGGCCACCGGGAAGCCGGCGAGCAGCATGTCGGTCATCGCGATGTGGAAGTCGGCCCCGCCCATGGTGTGGTACTGGCCGTCCAGCCCGACGATCGGGCCCGAGTTGTAGTTCTGCACGTGCAACACGGTCAGGTGGTCCCGCAGCGCGTGGATCACCGGCAGGTACGACCCGGCGCGCGCGTCCTGTCCGCCCCACGGTCCCGGCCCGTAGAACTGATGGCCGAGCTGGACGAAGAACGTCTCCGGCGCCATGGTGAGCAGGAAGCCGGACCCGTAGCGCTGCGTGAGCGTCCGGATCGCCGAGATCAGGTTGACCACGACCGGGGTGGTCGGGTTGCGGAAGTCGGTGTCGCCGGGGTTCAGGTACAGGGAGTGGCCCTCGAAGTCGATGTCGAGCCCGTCGAGGCCGTACCGGTCGACGATCGCCGACACCGAGCGGACGAAGGTGTCCCGGGCGGCGGTCGTGGTGAGCTGGACCTGCCCGTTCTGCCCGCCGATGGAGAGCAGCACCTTCTTGCCCTGCTGCTGCTTGGCCCTGATCGCGGCGGTGAACTCGGCCTCGCTCTCCACGCCCGGACACTCGCTGGCCGGGCAGAGCTGGAACCGGATGTCGCCGGAGGTGACCGTGGTGGGCTCGCCGAAGGCGAGGTTGATGACGTCCCAGTCGGCCGGTACGTCGGCCATCCGCAGGTAGCCGGAGCCGTTGGCGAAGCTGGCGTGCAGGTAGCCGATCAGAGCACGTCGGGGCAGCGCACCGGTCGGTGGCGTGGTCGGCGGTGGCGTGGTGGGTGGCACGGTGGTCGGCGGCGGGGTGCTGGGCGGTGTCGTGGTGGGCGGCGGTGTGGTGGGTGGCGTCGTGGTCGGCGGGGTGGTCGGGGTGCCGCCGCCACAGGACACGCCGTTGACCAGGCAGTCGGTGGGTGATCCGGGCCCGGTGGCCAGGAAGCCGAAGGAGGCCGAGGCGCCGGGGGCGAGGGTGCCGTTCCAGGACCGGTTGGTGAACGTGTGCCGCTGACCGACGCTGCTGACGGTGGCGTCCCAGAAGGAGCCCAGGGTGGTCCCGGCGGGCAGGGTGAAGGCGACCTGCCAGGAGGTGATCGTGCTGCTGCCGCCGTTGGTGACGATGTACCTGCCCTCCCAGCCGGTGCCCCAGTCGGCGGTCTTGACGAAGCTGGCCGTGGGACCGGCGGCCTGTGCCGGGGTGGCCGCCACCAGCGTGGTGGCGGCGACGGTGGCCAGGGCGGCGACGGCGGTGAGCAGTAGATGTCGGGTGGGGCGACGCATCCGGACCTCCCGGGGGACGAGGGCCGTCGATCGACGGATGCACAATTATTAAGATTGTTTACTGTAGATGTCCAGGGTTCGGCGGCCGTCCGGTCGACACGCTCCCTGATGGACGGTTGCCGAAAGTGTCGTACCCCGCACCCACCATGTATTCATGGCTGTCCCCGCCCTCACCCCAGGCACCGTCCCGCCGCGCTCGCTGCCGTTGCGCGAGGCGCGCACCCGACTGAGTCAGCTCGTCGCCATGGCGGAGCTGACCGACACCGTCACCGTGATCACCCGCGACGGCGATCCCCGGCCGGTCGCCGCGATCGTGCCGCCGGGCGCGGTGCGCACCGCCACCCAGGCCCGCGCCGACGCCGACCGGCTCGCCGAGGTCACCGCCGGCTGGGCCCGCCGGCTGGAGGCCCAACGGGAGCAGAGCGGCCGTCGGCACGCCGCCGAGCTGCGCGCGGTGACGACCGCGCTCGCCGAGGTCTGGGCGGAGCTGGAGCGACGCGCTCCGGCCGGCGGTGACCCGGCGCTCGACCGGCTGCGCGCGGCACACGAACACCTGCTCGCCGGCTGATCACCGACCGGTCCCGCGCCCCTCGGCGTACCGGCCGGTCCGCCCCTTCAGGCGACGGCCCATCTCCCGGGCGATCTCCCGGTCGGCGTCTCGGGCGGCCAACGCCTGCCGCTTGTCGTACGCCTTGCGGCCCTTGGCCAGCGCCAGCTCGACCTTGGCCCAGCCGCCCGAGAAGTACATCGACAGCGGCACCAACGTGATCCCGCCCTCGCGGGTCTGCGCCAGGATGCGCTCGATCTCCACCCGGCGTAGCAGCAGCTTCCGGGTCCGCCGGGGCGCATGGTTCGTCCAGGTGCCGTAGCCGTACTCCGCGATGTGCAGGCCGTACAACATGATCTCGCCGTCGAGTTCCTGGGCGAAGGCGTCGACGAGCGAGACCCGCTTCTCCCGCAGCGACTTGACCTCGGTGCCGGCCAGCACGATCCCCGCCTCGTACGTCTTGAGGATCGTGTAGTCGTGCCGGGCCTTGCGGTTCGACGCGACAACCGTCCGCTCGCTGCCACCGGAGGTGCCCACCCGGCGAAGGATAGTGCCTGGCGGCCCCGGTCGCGCAGGCTCACCCGGCTCCGTCGACCGGCCGCCGTCCGGCGGGCTTCTCCGGCGCGGTGGCGGCCGTGGCCGCGTGGCGGGCCCGCGCCCGCAGCCGGGCGGCCAGCTCGGCCACGGCCGCGCTGAACCGGGGATCGGACTCGCCCGGCCAGTGGCCGACGATCGGCGGCGGCACGCTGTCGCCCGGTGGCGGCACCACGTCCACCGGGTCCCGCAGTCGACGGTCGACGTCACCGGCCGGACCGGGCACCGTCGGCCGCCGGTCCGGCCGGTGCGGCGAGAAGACCCAGCCGCCGATCGGGTCGGTGTCCCGCCACAGGTTGGCCCACCGCCAGTTGACCCGGCGACCCACCTCGCACAGCACGTCCTCGTCGACGTAGGCCGGGAACAACCGCGCGTAGAGCCGACGCAGCGGCGACCCGTACGTCAGCAGGGCCAGCCGTCCGCACACCTGTGGCGGCAACTGGAGGATCGTGGCGGCCAGCAGCACCGCGCCGTGACTGTGCCCGGCCAGCAGCACGCCGTGCCCCTGCTCGGTGAGGTACGTGATGCGCCGACTCAGCTCCGGCACGGCGCGTTCGGCGTAGCAGGGCGGGGCGAACGGGTGCGCCGCGCGGGGCCAGAACGTGCCCAGGTCCCACAGCACGCCGACGTACCGCCGGAATCCCGCCGTGCGATAGGCGAAGATGCCACCGACCAGCAGGGCGAGCACCACCGCCGCGATCAGGAAGCTGCCCACCTGGATGCCGAACTCGGTGGCGGCGGCCGGGATCCCGGTGAGGCGCTGCACGACGGTGCCCGGTGCCAGGTCGAGCATGCCGAGCAGGCTGGTCGGCATGCCCGCGCCGACGACGCAGGCGTACACCACGGCGAGGATCTCCAGGCGTTCGGTGAACCGGGCCCGGGCGATGGTCCGTTCGACCTGGCGCAGACGGTAGCCCGCCGCCGGTGGCGCGTCGGGGTAGTCGCGCGCCACGGTGGCCCGGGCGGTGCGCCGCCGCGCGAGGCGACTGATCAGCGTGATCACGACCGCCCCCACCAGCACGGTCGCCGCCGCCACGAGGAACACGAAGATGGCCCACTTGTAGCCCAGCGGCGGCCCGATCGCCCGTTCGTTGTCGGCTGCGGCGCGCCGGTTGAGCAGGTCGGCGATCCGGTAGACGAGGTCGGCGGTGATCGCCACGGCGAGCCCGGTGGCGGCGGCCGCGATCACCGGAGCGCCCAGTCCCTGCAACGGCCCGGCGCCGAGTCCGTCGCGGCCGGGCCCGCGACGGATCTCGTCCCCGTCGAGTCCGTCGCCCGTCTCGCCGTCGTCGAGGTCGTCCGACGTCGGCACGGCGCCGCGAACCCGACGGCGCAGGGCCAGCGACACCGTGCCGAGTACGAACAGCAGCGCGGCCTGGGAGAGGATCAGGACGCCGACCATGCTGGCGTAGCCGGGCAGGCCGGTGCGCGTTTGCCAGGGTGCGGGATCGAGCGCCACCGTGACCAGCACCAACGGGGTCAGGGCACACGCCACGGTACGCAGCCCGCCGGTCAGCCGGTCCACCCGGCGGTCCGCGACCGGGGCGTCGATCAGCGGGTGGGCGCAGAGCAGCACGACGCAGCCCACCAGGACCACACCGGTGACCACGGCCAACGCGACCACGACGGCCGAGGCACCCGAGTCGATCCGGGCGACGAGCACGCTGAGGGCGAGGGTGCCGAAGCCTGCGGCCACGTGCAGCGACCGCAGCCGGCCGACCGTCGGCGCGCTGTCCCACTGGCCGACCGCGCTGAGATGGTGCGGGCCGGAGGCGGTGGTGGGGGTCTGGAAGGCGTCGAAGTTGCGCCCCGGGCGCGCCGCGAGCCGCCAGACGAGGCCGAGCGCGGCGGCGGGAATCAGCCCGAAGACCGCCAACGTCACGCCGGTCGGTCGGCCGCCGAGCCAGGACAGCCAGGGACGATCCTGGAGGCAGTACGGGTTCGGCAGGCAACGCCAGGCGAGCAGGTCGACCGACATGCCGACGGCGCCGAGCACGTACAGCATGGTCAGGGTGAGCGCGAGCAGCCGGCACACCGCCTTGAGCCCCGCGCCGGAGGTGCCCCGATGTGCCGGGCGCATCCAGATCGCGACGTTGCACAGCATGAAGGGCAGCAGGAACATCAGCGACAACGTCCGGACCAGGGTGCCCGACGGCAGGTCGCTCCACCGGTACGCCTCCAGCGTGACCCCGGCCGGCCCCCTGGTGTCCGGGTAACCGGGGCGCGGGCGGTAGAAGCCGCCGCTGCCGTCCCCGGCGACCTGGTGGCTGTGCGGGCGGTCCAGGATCTGTTCGGCGCCCGCGCCGGACACCCCGTGCACCCGCAGTTCCACGACGTCGTCCGAACTCCTCGGCCAGTCGGTCATCGGCCCCCCGGAAGATCACGCTGTCCCGGCAACCGACGGGCCGGCCGCCGGCCGGCGCGGCACGGCGTCGCCCCGTCTACCCGTCCAGGGCCCGGCCACGCCTCGGCCGTCGGTCGCCCGGTCACCTCGGCCCACCAGGTACGAGGTCGTTGCGGACCCGCCTCGCCTCCATCGCCTCGTGCCGGTCGCTCTAAGCTGCTCGGCGATGAACTCCGCAGATCCCAGCGATCCCGCTCGCATCGCCGCCCAGATCGTCGCCGCCCGTGGCGACCTGGCCGACGATCTCGCTGATCTGACCGACGCGCAGTGGGCCACCCGCTCGCTCTGCGGCTCCTGGAGCGTCGAGGAGACGCTGGCCCACCTGACCTCGGCCGCGCGCATGACTCCGTTCCGCTGGATCCGCAGCATGGCCGCAGCCGGGTTCCGCCCGGACGTGCACAACCGGCGTCGCCTGCGCGAGCAGCTCGGTGCCACGCCCGCCGACACGCTGGCGACGTTCCGGGCCGCCGTGCCCGCCACGACCGCCCCGTCGGGGCACACCGCCGCGTGGCTGGGCGAGGTCGTCGTGCACGGCCAGGACATCCGCCGCCCGCTCGGACTGCCCGGCGGGCCGACGGTCGAGGCGGCTACCACGGTCGCCGAGTTCTTCGTGTCCAGGAACTTCGCCGTCAACAGCCGCACCGTGGCGAAGGACCTGCGGTGGGAGGCGACCGACGGGCCGTTCCGCAGCGGCGACGGCCCGGTCGTTCGAGGAACGACGGAAGCGCTGGTGATGGTTCTCGCGGGCCGACGTGCCTACCTCGCGGACCTCACCGGTGACGGTGTCGAGACGGCGCGCGCCCGCCTCTAGGCGCCGCGCAGACCCGTTGCCGGTCCCGGTTGCCGCCCGAAACGTGGACAGCTCTTGTATTCCTACTTTGCCGGTAGGAATATAGTTCGGTGGTCACCGATCCTCGACTCACCTCCCGCCGGGTCGTCGACCTGATGCGGGTCGCCTCGGAGCTCTGTACCGGCTCGGGCCGCGCCTGACCGGCCCGAGCCCGACGTCGCGTCCGTACGCCGGTGTCACCCGGCGGATTCGCTCACTCCACGCGTCCGTACGCCCTCGGCGTCGCCGTGCCCTCACACCCCCGGAGGAACCCCCATGAGTGCCCCCGAACCACCGCCCACCCCCACCACGCCGGAGAGCCGGTTCGCCATCAACGAGGACTGGGCCGCCACCCTGCTCGGCCTGGCCCTGCTCGGGCTGGTCCTGATCGGCGTCATCCCCGCCGGGCTGGTGCCCTGATGACCACCGACGCCAGCCGACCCGCGACCGGCACCGCCGCACCCGCCGAGTCGGCCTCCACCGCCCCGGCCGACCCCGGGACCACCACCGGCTCGACGGCCACCACGGACGGCTCCGCAGCGGGCGCGACCGGTGCGCCCGTACACACCGAATCGGCACCCGCCGGACCGGCGGCCCTGCCGCCCGCCGCGACACCGCCGCCCGGCGGCTCCTTCTGGGCCTGGACCGCCGTCGGCCTGCTGGTCGTCCTCGTCCTCGCCGTCCTGACCCGCTATCTGGAACAGAACGTGCCCACGTGGGCCGAGGGCACGGCGGTCGAGGACGTCGCGGGGGCGATCGAATACCCGGTGTACGCCATCCTGCTGGGCCTGCTCGGCAACGTGGCGGTGACGCTGACCGAGCTGCGGGACCGCATCGCCGCCGCGTTCCGCACCGAGTTCTTCATCAAGACCGGTCTGGTGCTGCTCGGTGCGTCGATCAATCTCGCGGTCATCGCCAGCGCCGCCGGTCCCGCCATCGCCCAGGCGTTGCTGCTGATCAGTGGCGTGTTCCTGTTCACCTGGTGGCTCGCCGGGCGGCTCGGTCTGGACGACAAGCTGCGCGCTCTGCTCGCCTCCGCCGTCTCCATCTGCGGAGTCAGCGCCGCCATCGCCGCCGCCGGTGCGGTCCGCGCCCGTCGGGAACAACTGGCGTACACGGCCAGCCTGGTGATCGTCTTCGCGTTGCCGTCGATCTTCCTGCTGCCCTGGCTGGCCGACGTGCTCGGGTTGGAGTCGGCGGTGGCCGGCGCCTGGATCGGCGGCAACATCGACACCACCGCCGCGGTCACCGCCGCCGGTGCGCTGGCCGGTGACGAGGCGTTGCAGATCGCCAGCATCGTCAAGGTCACCCAGAACGCGCTGATGGGCGTGGTCGCGGTGGCGCTGACCGCGTACTTCGCGCTGCACGTCGAGCGCCGGGCCGGCGCGGCCCGTCCGGGGCTCGGCGAGCTGTGGCGCCGGTTCCCGAAGTTCGTCCTGGGCTTCGTCGCCGCGTCGGTGATCGCCACCTGGTACCTCGACGCCGCCGGTGCGGACGGCAAGGCCACCATCGCGATCGTCAACGACCTGCGGACCTGGTTCTTCATCCTGGCCTTCGTCAGCATCGGCTTGGAAGTGCGGGTGGCGGCGCTGCGGCAGGCCGGGTGGCGACCGGTGGCGGTCTTCGGCGCCGCCACCGTGTTCAACCTGGTCCTCGCCCTGGGACTCGCCTCGGTGCTGTTCGCCGGCTTTTCGACGAGCTGAGGCGCGATCGGCCGGGAACCGGTCCTCCCCCCGGTTCCCGGCCGTCGGTCTAGGCAGGCCCGGTGGCCGACAGGTAGGCGTGGCCGCGAGCGGAAAGCTCATACCCGGAGGGCAGGCTGCGGGTCAGGGCATGTGCTTTGAGGGTTCGGAGGCGTCGTTTCAGGGAGTCCTTGTCGATCGACAGCTCGTCGGCGAGCCGCGCGGCGGTGATGCCCGGATGGCGGCCGATCCGGTCCAGCGCGGCGCGGGCCCACGGTGTTCGGGCGTCGAGCCGGTCCAGCACGGCGTCGAGGTCGGCGATGTCGGATGGCGAGAGCACCGGGTTCTCGGCGAGCGCGGTGCGGGGATCGGGCCCGGCCCACGACAGGGTGATCCGCCAGAGTGAATCGGCTTCGCCACCGCGCAGGGTCGAGAGCAGAGCGTCCCGTGTGGCGTAGCCGGCGTCCCGCGCGGCGGTCGTGTCGAGCTGTTCGGCCTCGACGCGGTCGACGGCCTCGACGCGTACGATTCCGGCCACCGTGTGGAACGTCGAGCCGGGTCGCACCCGTGGCCGGATCCAGCGCCGGTAGGCGACCGTGACCTGACCGGCGGCGACGCCGTGCGCGATCTCGTGGGTGAGTATCACCGGCGACCTTCGACGAACTGGGGCAGAGGTCGCTTCCGGGGCCGAGCCTGACGCAGCGCCAGAGTCGAACCCCGATGGCCCGGCACGAGTCCCCACCCGCTCATGTCCACACCGTACCGGGCATCCTCCTTCTTCCCGGTCCTTGAATCGGCAGGCGCGTCGGTGCGGTACGCAGCCCGGCCGTCTGCACGAAGACCGCCCGCCGGGTGACGGCTTCTCCCCGCTTGTTCACCTGATATCCCTCCAACCAGATCCACCCGTCGTACGGTCCAGGTCAACACCCGGATCACGCGGAACAGGATCGGCCGACGAAACTGCACGCTGGCCTGCGGCCCGATCAGGAGCAGGTCACCGGCGCGCGGCGCGATGGTCACGGCAACCACCCGAGGAACCGCCGATGCAGCAGCCCGGCCGGAGCCCACCCCATGTCCTGACTGGCCGCCACCAGGCACGCACCCAGGTAGAGCGCCAACGACATCGGAGCCTGGTCGTACTCGGCCCGCAATTCCTGGCGACGTGTCCGGCAGGGCCAGGGTGCACCACATCCCGCACAGGTCCAGATCGGCACCACCGGCCCGTGCGCTGTCATGACGCCTCTCCCGGCCAGTGGCCCCGATTGATCGGCACCCGGTACCGCACTCGACACGGCAGATCCCGGCCGCACCGACACGTCACCCGCCTCAGCATGTGGTTCCACCTCGGCCGGTGTCGACGCGCGAACGTGAGAGCCGCAGCGAGCAGGAACTCGTTGTAGGTCATCTGCCGGACCATCTGCCCCTCCTCCGACGAGGGGCGTGGCGGCCGGGCCACGTCCGGTCATCCGACCACCACACCCGGGCACATCGTTTACTGCGCCCGACCTTCTGTGCAATATTTCATTTCGAATGAAACGCATGAGAAGATCTCAATCAGTTGGACTGCATTGCGGAGCGTGTCCGGCAGGTGTTACATATCGAGCGCAGGTATCGCCCGGTATGTAGTCAAGGGAGAGGAGTGGTCAGTGACTGCTGACACCGGTTCAACAGTCCCGAGACGGCAACTCGGGCGGCACCTGCGGCGCCTTCGCGAGGAGGCGCGCATGACAATCAAAGCGGCAGCAGACGCCCTTGAATGGTCAACTCCGAAGATCTGGCGTATCGAATCCGGTGCCACGTCGATGCGATCGCTAGACGCGGAGGCGATGTGCAGAGTGTACGGAGCGTCACCGGAAATTACCGAGGCGCTGATGGGGCTCGCCAAGGAGACGAAGGGGCGAGGTTGGTGGCATTCCTACGGTGATGCCATACCGGAGTGGTTTGAGCTGTACGTAGGACTGGAAGCGGCTGCTGCTCGTCTAAGGAAATACGAGGCGCAGTTGATCCCTGGTCTACTCCAGACGAAGGCTTACGCCACCAACGTCTATCAGGTCGCACGGCCCGACATGGCCACCGAGGAGATCAATCGAAGCGTCGCGTTGCGACTCGGCCGACAGGCGCTGTTGACCCGCACCGCACCCCGCGCGCCGCAGGTCGACATCCTGCTTGACGAGGCTGCCCTCCGGCGGGGCGTGGACGCTGAACAACTTGGACATCTGGTGACGGTCAGCCGCCAGCCCAACGTGACCCTTCGGGTGCTGCCGTTCGGCGCTGATCTGTACCGCGCCAACCTGACTAACGGTGCCTTCACGATCCTCGACTTCGAGCACGGCAGTGAGCCATCCATCATCTACTCGGACGGTCTCACGGGTGCGCTGTACCTCGAGAAGCCTGCAGAGGTCGAGGCGTACGAAGCTGTGTGGTCCACCACCGAGAACAAGGCCCTCAGTGAGGCGCAGTCTCGCAAGCTCATCGCATCTATCGCGGAGGAGAAGACATGATCCCCCTCAACTGGAAGAAGAGCACGTGGAGCAACGCGGGCGGAGACTGCATCGAGATGGCCACGCCGCCGGAGGCCGTGCTGGTGCGGGACAGCAAGGACCGGCAGGGGCCGGTGCTGTCGTTCAGCACCGGCCAGTGGGCCGGCTTCGTCCGGGGCGTCAAGGGCGGCAGACTCACCGCCTGAGCGGCGAAACTCGTGTCCTCAGGTGGGTACGCCGAGTCGTTCGAGCAGGCGGCGGCGTAGTGCGCCGAAGGCCGGGTCGTCGGGAGTCCGGGTCGGGCCGAGGGGTACGTCCAGTTCCTCGGCGATGACGCCGGACTCCAGCAGGAGCAGTCGGTCGGCGAGCAGTAGTGCCTCCTCGACGTCGTGGGTGACCAGCAGCGCGGCGAAGCCGTGTTCGGTGCGTAGCCGACGCAGCAGCGCCTGCATCCGGAGCCGGGTGAGCGCGTCGAGCGCGCCGAACGGTTCGTCGAGCAGCAGCACGTCGGGTTCGCGTACCAAGGCTCGGGCGACTGCGACCCGCTGTGCCTGGCCGCCGGAGAGTTCGGCGGGCCAGGCGCGGTGCCGGTCGGCGAGACCGACCTCGGCCAGCGCCCGGTCGACGCGGCCTGCCACGTCCGGGCCGGAGAGCCCGAGCGCGACGTTGTCGGCGACCCGTTTCCAGGGCAGCAGGCGGTGCTCCTGGAAGACGACTGCGGCGGTGCCATGCAGGACGGTCTCGCCGGTGGCCTCCTCGTCGAGGCCGGCGAGTACGCGCAGCAGGGTGCTCTTGCCGGAGCCGCTGCCGCCGAGCAGGGCGACGACCTCGCCGGGCGCGATGCTCAGCGAGGTGCCGGCCAGCACGGTGGTGGTGCCGAAGGCACGGCGTACGCCGGTCGCGGTCAGCACCGGCGTCCCGGCGGTCAGGTTGCCCGAAGTCCGCGTCGCCATGACAGCGTCCTCCTTTCCAGGGTGCGGATGGCCACGTCGGAGAGCAGCCCGAGCAGGGCGTAGACGAGCAGGCCGAGGACCACCACGTCGGTCTGGCTGAACTCGCGGGCCTCCATCATCAGGAAGCCGATGCCGGTCTGCGCGTTGACCTGTTCCCCGACCACCAGGCTGAGCCAGGCGGCGCCGATGGCCAGCCGTAGCCCCAGGAACAGGGCGGGCAGCGCGCCGGGCAGCACCACGTGCCGCAGCCGGGCGAGCGATCCCAGTCCGCAGGTACGGGCCGCCTCGACCAGTCGTTCGTCGATGTCCCGGATGCCGGCGTAGGTGTTGAAGTAGAGCGGGAAGAACGCGCCGAGGGCGACCAGACTGATCTTCAGCGACTCACCGATGCCGACCCAGATGATCAGCAGCGGTACCAGTCCGAGGTGCGGCAGCATCCGGGCCATCTGCACCGGTGGGTCGATCAGGTCGTCACCGAGGCGCAGCAGCCCGGCGACGGCGCCGAGGAGCAGGGCGAGCCCGCCGCCGATGAGCAGCCCGGCACCGGCCCGGCTGAGTGAGTCGAGCAGGTGGGTCAGCAGGGTGCCGTCGCTGGCCAGACGCCAACCGGTGGCCAGCACGGTGCTCGGTGCGGGCAACTTCTCCGGGGCGAGCAGTCCGGTCCGGGCGGCCAGTTCCCAGCCGGCCACCAGCAGCACCGGACTGGCCAGCCGCCACCAGGCGATCCCCGAGATCTTGGTACGTCGACGCCCCTCGCGGGGCTGCCCCTCGCGGGGCCGTGGCGTACCGAGATCTGCCGCGCCCGACGCGGGCGGGGCGCCCGACGTGGGTGGGGAGGTGTGCGGGGCGGTCGAACTTGTCACTGGTACACCTCGTTGAAGCGGTCGTCGATCCGGGACCGGATGTCGACCGGGCCGGGGATGAGTTCCAGCGTGGCGAAGCCGTCCGCGATGGCCTGCAACTCGTCGCCGACGGCGGGGGTGACCGGGGCCAGGGAGCGGGCGCTGCGGTCCAGGGCCCGGCTGGTGACGTCCTCGGCGATCTTCAGCTCGGGGGCGAGTACTGCGGCGCGTTCGGCGGGGTTGGCGATGCCCCAGTCGGTGACCGTCCGGTAGGTACGCAGGAACGACTCGATCTGCGGGGACTTGTCCGCCAGCGCGTCCGGGTGGGCCAGCACGTACTCGCGGTTGCTGGCCAGGCCGGTGGCGTCGGCCAGGATCCGGACCCCGGGGCGCTCGGCGAGGGCGAAGTACGGGTCCCAGATCACCCAGGCGTCGACCTGCCCGTTGTCGAAGGCGGGCCGCCCCTCGGCGGGCTTGAGGTACTTGACGTTGATGTCCTGCAACGTCAGGTTGTTCGCCTCCAACAACCGCACCAGCAGCCAGTGCACGTTGGAGCCCTTGTTCAGGGCGACCGTGCGTCCCTTCAGGTCGGCGAAGGTGCGGATCCCGGAGTCCTCCTTGACCAGCACCGCCTCGCCCTGCGGGATCGGCTCGGACGTCCCGATGACGGAGAACGGGATCTTGCCGGCGGCGGCGAAGATCGGGGGTGCCTCACCGGTCTGTCCGATGTCGATCGATCCGGCCTTGAGCGCCTCGGTCAGCGCCGGGCCGCTCTCGAACAGCGACCACTCGGCGTCCGTGGCCTCGCCGCGCGCCTTGACCAGGCTCAGGCCGCCGAACCGCTGGTAGCCGATGCGCAGTCGGGGAGTGTCGTCGTCACCGCTGGCCGACCCGCCGCACGCGGTGAGGCCGACCGCGGCGACCAGGGCGAGCGCCGTGAGCAGCGCGGTGCGGGCACGACGTGGGGAAGGGGTACGCATGAGGTCTCCTGGACACAGCGAAGGGGGATCGCCGGACATCGACACGAGTCCGTGACGGCAGCAGCCTACTAAACCGATAGGTTTTATCGGTAGTCTGTCCGCATGGTCGTCTCATCTCTCAGGAGTGGACGGCCGGACCCACCCCTGCGCGCCCGAAGGATCGAGTCATGTCGTTGACGTTCCACTGGTTCCTGCCCACGTACGGCGACAGCCGGGACATCGTCGGCGGCGGGCACGGCATGTCGGCGGGAAGGGCCGGCGGCTCCCGTCCGCCCACCATCGGCTACCTCGGCCAGATCGCCCGCACGGCGGAGCAACTCGGCTTCGTCGGCGCGCTCACCCCGACCGGGGCCTGGTGCGAGGACGCCTGGCTGACCACCGCCATGCTCACCGAGGTCACCGAGCGGCTGAAGTTCCTGGTCGCCTTCCGGCCCGGCCTGCTCTCGCCGACTCTCGCCGCGCAGATGGGCGCCACCTTCCAGCGCCTCTCCGAGGGACGGCTGCTGGTCAACGTGGTCACCGGCGGCGAGTCGCACGAGCAGCGGGCGTACGGCGACTTCCTGGACAAGGACGCCCGGTACGCGCGTACCGACGAGTTCCTGCACGTGGTGCGGGCGCTCTGGCGCGGTGAGACGGTCGACCACGCCGGTGCTCACGTACGCGTCGAGCAGGCCCGCCTGGCCCGGCTGCCCGAGCCGGCCCCGCCGGTCTACTTCGGCGGCTCGTCGGCGGCGGCCGGCCCGGTCGCCGCCCGGCACAGCGACGTCTATCTGACCTGGGGCGAGCCGCCGGCGCAGGTCGCCGCCAAGCTGGACTGGATCCGCAAGCTGGCCGCCGAGGCCGGCCGGACCGTCCGGTTCGGCATCCGGCTGCACGTCATCTCGCGGGACACCAGCGACGAGGCGTGGGCGCAGGCCCGCCGGCTGCTCGACGGCATCGCCGACGCCGACATCGCCGCCGCCCAGGAGGGGCTGCGCCGCAGCGAGTCCGAGGGGCAGCGCCGGATGCTCGACCTGCACGGCGGCTCCCGGGACGGCCTGGAGATCTCGCCCAACCTCTGGGCCGGCGTCGGGCTGGTCCGGGGCGGCGCGGGTACCGCCCTGGTGGGCAGTCACACCGAGGTCGCCGACCGGATCGCCGAGTACCACGCGCTCGGCCTGGACGAGTTCGTGCTCTCCGGGCACCCGCACGTGGAGGAGGCCTACTGGTTCGGCGAGGGGGTGCTGCCGATCCTGCGCGCACGGGGGCTGTGGCACCACCCGGCGGGCGCGCCGACGGTGTCGCAACCCGCCGGCATCCCGTTCGCCACCCCGCCGGTGCCGACCGCTCGGCGCTGATCCGCGCGGTGCTGACCTGCCCGGCGCTGACCCCGCGCGGCGGTGGGTGGCGTCAGCGCCGGTCGGCGAAGAAGTCGGCCAGGACCCGGGTGTGGGTGGAGAACGCCAGCTCGGTCGGCTCGGTCAGCACCCGCCATTCGGTGGCCTCCGCCGTCGGCGTCGAAGGGGGAAGCTCCTCGGCCCGGCGGGGCGGCAACTCACCGAAGATCATCATGGTGCCGCCGGCCGGGGCGCTGTGCACCGCGACCAGTCGGGCGTCGGCCGCGTCCGCGCGCAGCCAGGTCTCCTCCCACAACTCCCGGACCAACGCCTCGCGCCAGTCCTCGCCGTACTCGACGAAGCCGCCGGGCAGCGCGAGCAGGCCGCGCGCCGGCTCGATGTCCCGCCGCACGACGACCAGGCCGAGGCCGTCGGCGGTCCGCACCGGCAGCAACGCCACGGCCACTGGCAGCGGGTTGCGCCAGACCGTCTGACCGCAGGCCGCGCAGACCCGGGGCCACCCGGCGTCCGCCGGATAGGCGGCACCACAGTACGAGCAGTGCGAGTACGGCAGGCCGGTCATGTCGCTGCACGTTACCCGCCGGAGGGCCGCGTACCTGCCCCGCCGCCGATCCCCGCCGAGGAGCCCGACGGCTCAGGGCGCGCCCGTGCGGGCGTTGCCGATCGCGTCCTTGTGACCCCAGCGACCCGGGATGTCGAGCAGCTCGATCCGGCCGAACCGCTCCGGGATCGCCGGATGGACCACCAGGTGCTCGCCGTACGGTTCCAGGCCGAGCAGGGTACGCAGCAGCAGGAAGATCGCGCCGGTGGCGGAGGCCTGCGGGCTGTTCGCCGCCGGGTACGGCACCGGGAACCGGGTCAGCGCCCGGTCGTAGCCGGCGAACGACTCCGGTACCCGCCCGGCGAAGTGCTGCGCCGCGTCGATGATGCTCTCCGCGATGACACCCGCCTCGGCCAGGAAGCCGTACCGGCGCAGCCCCATCGCGATCAACGAGTTGTCGAACGGCCACACGGTGCCGACGTGGTAGCCGAGCGGGTTGTAGCTGACCTGTTCGGTGGCGAGCGTGCGTACGCCCCAGCCGGAGAAGAGGCGGGGCCCGAGCAGGTGGTCGGCGACGGCGGCGGCCTTGTCGTCGTCGGCGATGCCGCTCCACAGCAGGTGCCCCATGTTCGACGCCAACGCGTCCACCCGGTCGCCGTCGGGGCCCAGCGCCAGCGCGAAGTACCCGCCGTCGTCGATCCAGAAGTCCCGGTTGAACCGCTGCTTGAGCTCCGCCGCCTGCTGCTCCAGGCGGTCGGCGTACGCCGGGTCGTCCCAGAACTCGCGGGCCAGCCGGGCACCACGCCGTTTCGCGTCGTACGCGTACCCCTGCAACTCGCAGGTGGCGCGGGGCAGCCCGGGCAGCCGGCCGTCGCGGTAGCAGATCGCCTCCGGGGAGTCCTTCCAACAGTGGTTCTTCGCCCCGCTGCGGTCGTTGCGCGGCTGGTACCAGATGTACCCGTCGCCGCGTACGTCGCCGTACTCGTCGATCCAGCGCAACGCGGCCCGGGCGGCGTCCTCCAGCTCGCGGACCAGCGCACCGTCACCGGTCCAGCGTTCGTACTCGTCGAGCAGGACGAGGAAGAGCGGCGTGACGTCCGCCCCGCCGAAGTACGGCGACTGCGGGCGTTCCTCGAAGGCCGCCATCTCGCCGTACCGGAACTCGTTGAGGATCTTCCCGGGCTCCTCGTCCCGGAAGTCGTCGAGCACCGTGCCCTGGTTCAGGGCGAGCAGGCGCAGCGTGGTGGTGGCCAGGCGGGGCACGAAGGGCAGCGTCTGGAAGCAGGTGAAGATGCTGTCGCGGCCGATGATCGTCGCCGACCAGGGCAGTCCGGCCGCCGGCATGGACTCGCGCGGCGCGGCCAGCGGCGTGTAGCGCAGACCGGCCAGGTCCACCAGACCACGCCGGTAGGTGGCGGCCATCGGTTCCCAGTCGCAGGTGAGCTGGGGTGCGTCGGCCAGCCACTCGCTCAGGTCGTGGCGCAGCCGCGCCCCCTTCTGGTGCCCGTGGTGGCCGAGCCGGGTCCGGATGTCCTCGCCGTTCGGGCTGGGGGCCAGGCCGGTCACCTGGAGTCTCGTGCTCCACTTGCCCTGCCTCTCGACCCGGATCCGGAAGGTCAGCCCGCGCTCGTCGACCTCGGCGGGTTCGCTGGACGAGACGTCGGTGAGGCGATGGAACTTCTCCCGCCGGTAACCCAGCCGCAGGCAGCCGTCGGACACCTCGCGGTAGCCGCGCACCGCCGAGGCGCGCGGCCAGACCACGTTGTAGATCGGGGCGAAGTCGCTGTCCACCTCGACGCGCAGGACGTGGTCGACCGCCTCGCCGGTGTGGTTGAGCACGGTCAACTGCTCGACGAACCCGCAGCCCGAGATCCACCGGTCCCGGATCACCGACACCTTGGCGTCCACGTAGTGGGTCGGATGGCCGGGCACCAGGAAGAACCTGATCTCGTAGTAGCTGGGGTCGTGCACGGCCAGCGGGTTGAGCTGCTCCCCGTCCAGGCTCAGCCGCCAGGTGGACAGGAACCGGGTGTCGAAGGCGAAGAAGCCGCTGGGGTTGCTGAGGCTGAACGCCATGTCGCCGTTGTCCTCGCTGAGCGCGAAGACGTTGCCGTCGAGGATGCGGACCAGCTTCTTCACGTCAGGTCCGCTCCGGGGCCGAGGCCGGGGCTCCGCCACCGGCTACCTCCCGGGGGTGGCGGGCGCCCGGTGGCGGAGCGAAGATCCGCTCCAGCATGATCACGAAACGGAACTCGCCGTCCGCGGTGAAGTCGTTGCGCAGCCAGGCGGGTAGCGGCTTGACCTCGCCGTGCGCCATCCGCAGGAACAGCGCCTCGTCGGTGCCGATCACGGTGTCGGCGGGGGCCGCGTCGCCCCGGGAGACCGTCACCCGCCCGTGGTCGATGGTGACCAGCCAGTGGTCGACGTGGTCGGGGTACCGCAGGTCGAAGCGGACCGTGCCGCAGACCTGGCGCAGCATGCGACCGCCGTTGCGGGCGAGCCCGTCGAAGAAGTGGTGCACCGCCTCGGACATCCCACCACCTCCTGCGGACCGGCGGCAGCGGACGGCGACCGCCCCAGGGCGCGGCGGACGTGCCGGTCAAGCTGCGGTATCTATCACTTTAGCGGCTTTGGTCCGCATACGGGCGGGTCTGCTGCGGCGACCGCCGGGATTTGCCATTGGATTCCCGTGCCGCCCCGCCTATGGTGGTCCGATGCATCCCGCCGCACCGCTGGACCGCGCCGCCGTCGCCACGGCGGTGTCGCAGGCGGCTGCGCTGGGGCGGTGTGCCGCGACCCGGCCGGCGTGGGTGTCCGCGCGGGCCGGACACGGCCAGCCGCGTCCCACCGGTCGGGGCCCCCCGGCATTCCGTCGCACACACACGACGGCCAGGGGCGAAGCGGACAGCTTCGGCCCTTTTCTATTTTCCGAGAAGGGACAAGAGAGCAGATGAGTACGAATATGTACGATCAGCAGTGGCGCAGCGAACTCCAGGCGACGTTGACCCACGAGTTCGAGGCGCAGACGGCCCGGCTGACTGAGCTGACGGCCGACACCGGCGACCCGTCGGAGGCGCACACCAACGCCGCGCTGATCGCCGCCACCCGGCAGAGCCTGGAGCAGATCACCGGTGCCCTGCGCCGTCTCGCTGGCGGCAGCTACGGCAGCTGCGAGAAGTGCGGCACCACGATCCCTCGGGAGCGCCTCGAGATCCTGCCGCACGCCCGGTTCTGCGTGCCCTGTCAGCAGAAGCACAACGGCTGACGCGGGTATCGGCTGTCGCGCCTACCGGCGCGGCAGCCCCTCGTCGCCGCCACGCCGGTCGGGGGGCAACCCGCCGGGAGACAGTCCCGGCAGCGCGGCCGGCGGGTCGATCAGGCTGGCGGTGACGGTGGCGGTCATGCCGTCGGGGCGGCGGGTGAGGGTCAGCGCCCCGGTGAGCTGATGGGCCAGCCAGAGGCCGCGTCCACCGGCGGTGGTGCTGGGTGGCAGGTGCACCGTCAGGTCGGCGTCGGGTTGGTCCCCGTGGTCGGAGACCTCGCAGACGAGCAGGTCGGCGCGGCGGATCAGGTCCAGACGCCCCTGGCCGCCGCCGTGCAGCACGGCGTTGGTGACCAGTTCGTGTACGGCCAGGACGAGATCCTCGGCCAGATCGCCGGTGAGACCGGCGGCGGCGATCTGCGCGGCGAGCAGATGCCGCAACGGTGTCACCGTCTGTGCGGTAAACGCCTCGGACAGTAGGCAGATCTCCTCGCCGACCCCCGACATCGGGCCGCCGGTGCCGCCGGCGTCCGGTTGGGCGAGGTTGCTCATGCAGGCAGATTACGTCGTCCACCGACATCTGCGACCCTTGCCGAACAGCAAGCATCGCCCTTCGAGTGCTGCTCGGGCTCTGGTTAGCATGATCGAGTGCCGCAGCTCGCCGCGATCGTCATCCATTGCCGTGATCCGTACCTGATGGCCCCGTTCTGGAGCCAGGTCACCGGTCTGCCGGTGGCGCCCGAGGATCGGGTCAAAATCGCCGAACGCACTCTCGGGCCCACCGAGTCGGTGCTGCTGAGCGACCCGGCCGGGACCGGACCGAACATCTGGATCGCCCCCGCCGGGGACCTGCCGCCGGTCGGCCGGATCCACCTGGACCTGGCCGCCGAGGACGAGGAACTGGCGGCGGTGGTGGCCGCTGGGGCCACCGTGCGGCGTACGCTGCCGCGCTGGACCGTGCTCAGCGACCCGGAGGGCAACGAGTTCTGCCTGTTCCGCAGGCACTGAACGGGTAACGACGGCGGTGAGCCGGGGGCCGATCAGCCTGCTGTGGCCGGGCGGTCCGCCGGGCGGGGCAGCGCGCCGGTGGTCTCCAGGATCAGCGTGGCGACCGCCTCGGGATCGTCGCTCATCGGCACGTGCCCGCATCCGGACAGGGTCTGCACACGGGCACCCGGCAGGTCGGCGCGGGCCCGCTCGGCCTGGTGGACGCCGAAGATGCGATCTCGGTCACCCCAGCCGATGGTGACCGGTGTCGCGCACGCGCCCAGTGCGGCGCAGTCGACCCGGTAGCCCCGGGCGGCGCGGGCGACGGTGCCGAAACCGGAGCATCGGCGCAGGGCGAGGGCGTCGGCCAGGGCCCGCTCGGCGTCCAGCGCCGCCGGACGGGCCACCAGCGGGCCGAAGCACCACGCGCGCAGCCCCGGCGATCGCAGCGCGGCCCGGATCAGCGGCGTGGGCAGGTGGCTGGTGACCCGCATCCAGCTCAGGGCGCGCAGCGCCCGGCGGCGTTCGGCGTCGGTGAAGAACCCGGCGGGGGAGAGCGCGGTGACCGAAGCGGCCAGTCCGGAGGCGGCCAGCTCCAGGCCGATCGCCCCGCCGAGGCTGTAGCCGGCCACGTGCGGCCGGTCCAGCCCCCAGTCGGCGAGTACCGGCCGGAGCGTCGCGACGATGGCCGCCATGTCGGTGGGCATCCCGGTCGGCGGCACCGGTGACTCGCCGAAGCCGGGCAGGTCGATCGCGATCACGTCGTGATGCGCGGCGAGCCGGTCGAAGACCGGGTCCCACGCCTGGTGCCGGTGCCCGATGCCGTGCACGAGCAGCAGCGGCTGCCCGGTCCCGGCCCGCCGGAAACGCAGCGTCACGAGCCGCCCCCCTCCACCGAGGTACGCCCGAAGGAGCGACCGAGCAGACGCACCTCGTCCTCCATCTGCGCGACCATGGTCGTACCGCCGAAGCGGCTGATCACCGCGTCGGCCAGCCGGCTCTGCGCGATCGGTCGCAACGCCTGGACCAGGCCGATCGAGCGCGGCACGTACACCTTGCGGAGGCGGCGCTCGATGCCGCGCAGCAGCTCCTCGGCGCACCGTTCGACGCCGACGACGGTGTTCAGCGGCCAGGGCAGCCTGCGTTGGGCCTGCCGGAACGAGGCCAGGTCGTCGCGCAGGTCCCGGACCAGATCGGTGTCGATCCAGATCGGATGCGCGGTGCCCACGGTGAGGCCGTGCCGGCGGTTCTCCAGGCGCAGGACGTTGCCGAACTGCTCCGCCCCCGCCTTCGACGCGCAGTACGCGGCCATCCCGGGCATCGCGCCGAAGGCCGCCGCCGAGGAGACGATCAGCACGTGACCCCGGGCGGCGAGCACCTGCGGCAGGGCGGCGCTGACGGTACGCACCACGCCGGTGAGGTTGACCTCGATGGTGCGTGCGAGCGCGTCGACCGGCCCGAGCGCGACCGTCCCCAGGTTCGCGATGCCGGCGTTGGCCACCACCACGTCGATGCCGCCGTACCGCTCGACGGTCGAGGTGACGGCGTCGTCCAGCGCGGACTGATCGGTCACGTCCGCCTCGTACCAGTGCCCGTCCAGCTCGGCGGCGAGCTGCCGCAGCAGCGCAGGCTCCAGGCCGACCAGCGCGACGCGGGCGCCTCGGGCGGCGGCGCCCCGGGCCAGCGCGGCGCCGATGCCCCGGGCCGCTCCGGTGATCAGGATCGTCCGGTCGCGAAGGTCGTACCGCATCGGCGTGCTCCCTGTCCCGGTCGGCGCCGCCGGTGGTGGTGGCGCGGTGGGCGACGGGACGGAACCAGACCGTACCGCGACCGTCGGGCGGCAGCTCGTCGGAGGCACCGACCGGGCGTCGGCGGCCCGTCCCGGCGTCGTCCTGCTGCGGACATCGGGGCGGACATCGGGAAGGATCGGCCCGACGACCACGACGAGAAGGAGACCCCCGCATGGCTGACTTCGTCGGCGCCGTGGACCAGGGCACCACCAGCACCCGCTTCATGATCTTCGACCACGGCGGCCACGAGATCGGTCGTCACCAGCTCGAACACCAGCAGATCCTGCCGCGCGCCGGGTGGGTGGAGCACAACCCGCTGGAGATCTGGGAGCGGACCCGGACCGTCGTGCGTACGGCCCTGAACACGCACGGCATCGCCGCCTCCGATCTCGCGGCGCTGGGCGTCACCAACCAGCGGGAGACGACGGTGGTGTGGAACCCGCGCACCGGTCAGCCGTACTACAACGCCATCGTCTGGCAGGACACCCGTACCGACCGGATCGCCACGGCGCTGGAGCGCGACGGCCGGGGCGACGTGATCCGCCGCCGGGCCGGCCTACCCCCGGCGACCTACTTCTCCGCCGGCAAGATCCAGTGGATCCTGGAGAACGTCGACGGTGTACGGGCCGCAGCCGGTCGCGGCGAGGCGGTCTTCGGCACCACCGACACCTGGCTGCTCTGGCACCTCACCGGCGGCCCGGACGGCGGGGTGCACGTCACCGACGTCACCAACGCCAGCCGGACCATGCTTATGGACCTGGAGACGCTGGACTGGGACGACGAGCTGCTGTCGTTCTTCGACATCCCCCGGTCCATGCTGCCGGCCATCCGTCCCTCGTCCGACCCGGACGCCTACGGCAGCACCCGGCCCGACGGACCCTTCGGCGGGGCGGTCCGGATCACCGGCGACCTGGGGGACCAGCAGGCGGCCACCGTCGGGCAGGTCTGCTTCGCGCCCGGCGAGGCGAAGAACACCTACGGCACGGGCAACTTCATGCTGCTCAACACCGGTACGGAGCTGGTCCGGTCGAAGGCGGGCCTGCTCACCACCGTGTGCTACCAGTTCGCCGGAGCGGACCCGGTCTATGCGTTGGAGGGGTCGATCGCGGTCACCGGCTCGGCCGTGCAGTGGCTGCGCGACCAGCTCAAGATCATCAACAGCGCGGCGCAGAGTGAGGACCTGGCCCGCCAGGTCTCCGACAACGGCGGGGTGTACTTCGTACCCGCCTTCTCCGGACTGTTCGCCCCGTACTGGCGGTCCGACGCGCGCGGGGCCATCGTCGGGCTGTCCCGCTACAACACCGACGCCCACATCGCGCGGGCCACCCTGGAGGCCATCTGCTACCAGAGCCGGGACGTGGCCGAGGCGATGGCCCAGGACTCGGGCGTGGCCCTGGAGTGCCTCAAGGTCGACGGCGGGGTCACCGTCAACGACCTGTGCATGCAGTTGCAGGCGGACATCCTCGGGGTGCCGGTGAGTCGGCCGGTGGTCGCCGAGACCACCGCCCTCGGCGCCGCGTACGCCGCCGGTCTGGCGGTCGGCTTCTGGCGGGACACTGACGAGCTGCGGGCGAACTGGAACGAGAGCCGTCGCTGGCAGCCGACCTGGTCGCCGCAGGAGCGGGCGACCGGCTACGCCGGCTGGCAGAAGGCGGTACGCCGCACCCTCGACTGGGTCGACGTGGACTGACCGGGACGCCGATGCGAGCGCCGGCGTTTCGATCACGTTTCGTTTGCGCGCCATTACTGCGTGTTGGTGTCGCGTTCCCGGGATGTCCGGTCGGTCTGCCTTAGCATCCCGATGTCCGGCAGGTGCCGGTGTGGGACAGGGAGGGGCAAACATGCGGATCACGCGGGCCATCGTGGCGATCGTGGTCGTGTTGTCGGCCGGCGTGCTCGCGGGCACGGCGAACGCGGCGGAGCCGTCACCGTTCACCGTGGTCAACGGGTCGATCAACCCGGCGACCGGCACGCCCGTGCCGGCGTCGGGCACCCACGCCACGCTGTGGCGCAACAGCAGTCACGCCACCACCGTGTTGCAGGGCTCCGGCCAACTGGTGATCGGTGTGATCGGCGACGAGTGCGACGGCTGGCCGGTCGTCCGGGTGAGCGTCGGCGGCCAGCCGGTCGGCGAGGTGACCGTCGCGAGCGCCACCGACTACGGCAGCTACCTCGTCGGCGCGCCGCTGGCGGACGGGCGGCACTCCGTCCGCATCGAGTTGGTCAACGACCGCTTCACCGCCACCTGCGACCGCAACGTGCACGTGGCGTACGCCCGGACGGAGGCGGCCGGGCCGGTCGACACCACGTTCGGCTTCGCGGTGGTGCCGGACACCCAGGAGGAGGTGCTGGTCGCGGGCGACACCCGGATGCGGCAGCGCATCGACTGGCTGGTGGCCCAGCGCGCCGCCCTGGACCTGCGCTTCGTCACGCACTCCGGGGACGTGGTCAACTACGACACCCCCGACCACGTGCAGTACGCCCGGGCCAGTGCCGCCCTGCGTCCGCTGGAGGCGGCCGGCCTGCCGTACACGCTGGCGGTGGGCAACCACGACACCCAGGTCTTCGGTCCCGACGGCGCGCTGCGCAGCCCGGCCGGGCCGTTGCTGCGCGACACCACGACCTTCAACCGGTACTTCACCGTCGACCGCTTCGGGGTCGCCGGGGGGCGGTTCGAACCGGGCAAGGTGGACAACGTCTTCGCCACCTACCGCGCCGGTGGGGTGCAGTGGCTGGTGTTGACCCTGGAACTGTGGCCCCGGCGGGCGGCGGTCGCCTGGGCGCAGCAGGTCGTCGCGGCGCACCCCCGGCACAACGTGATCGTGGTGACCCACCACTTCCTGGAGAGCGACGCCACCATCGGCCAGAGCGCCGGCTTCGGGTCGACGAGCCCGCAGTACGTCTTCGACAACCTGATCCGGCGGTACGCCAACATCCGGTTCGTCTTCTCCGGACACACCGGCACCGCGGCGTCGCGGGTGGACACCGGGCTGCACGGCAACCGGATCCACTCGTTCCTGCAGACGTTCCACTCGCCCCGGACCAACCCGGTCCGACTCGTGGAGATCGACACCGCCACGAACTCGCTGCGTACCTGGATCTACGCCCCGTACACCGACGAGAACTTCCCAGCCCACACCCGCACCTACCCCAACCTCAACCTGCTCCGCTAACCCCACCCCCCCACCCGACCCCCACACCCCCCCACACCGCCCCGCCCGGTCCCGCCCGGCCCCGTCCGCCGCGGTTGATCAAGAAGTTTTGGTCGCCCTGGGCGCGCGAATCGCGTCCAAACTTCTTGATCAACGCCGGTGGCGGGGCGCGGGAGGGGAAGCGCGGGAGGGGGAGCGCGGGAGGCGGAGCGGCGGGGGTGGGTTGGGTTTTGCGACGTCTCGCAATTAGCTCAAAACCGTCTCACTATCGTTGTCGGATTCGAGATGGCGGTAGACGGTGGCTCGGGACACCCCGAACTCGGCGGCGATCTCGTCGGCCGAGTGGGTGCCCGCCAGGTGCATCCGGCGGGCTGCCGACACCTGGTCCGGGCTCATCGAACGCGGGCGTCCCGGGCGTCGTCGGCCGGCGCGTGAACGCGGGTCGACGGTGGCCGGGGCGCTGGTGGCCGGGGTGTTGGTGGCGGCTCCGGTGCTGGGGGTGGCTCCGGTGCTGGGGGTGGCCTCGGCGTTTGGGGTGGCTCCGGCGGGGTCGGTGACGGTCGGCGGGGCGTCCGGCGACGCGGTCTGCGACGTGGCGGGTGGGGGGTCTGTGAGCAGGCGGCGGACGCCGTCGAGCATGTCTTCGCGCAGCGCCTGTGCGGGTACCTCGGCGAGGAAGAGCACCGGGTCGCCGCACATCGCGAGCGCCTGCACCGCCCGGACGCGTTCCCGTACGCCCGGGTTCGGCCCGGCCACGATCTCGTTGGCGCGCATGGCGATCTGCATCAGGCTCTGGTAGTCGGTGCCCTGGCCGACCAGCGCCAGGTCGTGATAGAGCATGCCCAGCGAGTGCCGGTGGGCCAGCATGACGTCCACCCAGCCCTCCAGCAGCGCCCAGCGGCCCTGCCCCGCCGGTAGCGCCTCGGCCCGGTCGAGCAGCTCCTCCAGGTCCCGCACGAACGGCGCGGCGAGATCGCTGAGCAGGTGTGCCTTGCTGGGGAAGTGATAGAGGATCGCCGCCTTGGTCAGTCGCAGGCGTTCGGCGATCTGGCGCAGCGAGGTGCGTTGGTAGCCCTGCTCGGTGAACATTTGCAGGGCCGTACGCAGGATCCGGCTGCGCGTGTCGTCGACTTCCTCCCAGGTCATGGCGTTCAGCCTAGCCCCTCCTGACCGTCGGACGGGGACCTGCGCGAAACCACTTACCGTCGGTCAGTACAGTGGGGTGGTCGGCACACCGAGCGACAGGAGGCACCCATGTCCGTGATCTCGATCGAGAACCTCGTCAAGACCTTCGGCGGAGTACGTGCCCTCGACGGGCTCGACCTGACGGTGGAACCGGGGGAGGTGCACGGCTTCCTGGGACCCAACGGCGCGGGCAAGTCCACCACCATCCGGATCGTGCTCGGCCTATTGCGCCGCGACTCCGGGCAGGTACGCGTCCTCGACGGCGACCCGTGGCGGGACGCGGTCGCGCTGCACCGGCGGTTGGCGTACGTACCCGGTGACGTCAACCTCTGGCCCAACCTCACCGGCGGTGAGGCGATCGACCTCTTCGGCGCGTTGCGCGGCGGTCTCGACGAACGCCGCCGCGACGAGCTGCTGCGACGCTTCGAGCTGGACCCGACGAAGAAGTGCCGCACCTATTCCAAGGGCAACCGGCAGAAGGTCGCCATCGTCGCCGCCTTCGCCTCCGGCGTGGAGCTGTACGTCCTGGACGAACCCACGTCCGGTCTGGACCCGCTGATGGAGGCGGTGTTCCAGGAGGAGGTCCGCACGCTCACCCAGGCCGGTGCGAGCGTGCTGCTCTCCAGCCACGTGCTCGCCGAGGTGGAGGCGCTCTGCGACCGGGTCAGCATCATCCGGGACGGGCGCACCGTGGAGTCCGGCAGCCTCGCCGAGCTGCGCCACCTGGCGCGTACCACGGTGACCGTCGAGACCGTACGGCCACTGACCGGGCTGGAGGAGCTGCCCGGCGTACACGAGGTCCGGCCGGTCGAAGGCCGGGTCAAGCTGGAGGTGGAGCCGGCGCATCTGGACAGTCTCCTCGGTCACCTGGTCCGCTTCGAGGTCCGTGCCCTGACCAGCACGCCGCCCACGCTGGAGGAGCTGTTCCTGCGGCACTACGGCGACAGCGCCGACGTCGAGCGGCCGGGGACGGACAACGAGCGGCAGACCACCGCCGGAGGTGCCCGATGAGCGCCTTCACCGGCACCGGGCGACTCGCCCGCCTCGCGCTGCGTCGGGACCGGACCCGCCTGGCCGTCTGGATCCTCGGCACCCCGCTGATCGGCTACGGCCTGGCCGAGAGCGTCGCCGGCCTCTATCCGGACGAGCAGACCCGCCTCGGGTACGCCGAGACCGCGCTGTCCAGTGTGGTCGCCCGCGCCTTCAACGGCCCGATCGCCAGCGCCGACCTCGGCGCGGTGGTGGTCGCCGAGACGTACCTCACCCTCACCCTGCTCGCCGCGCTGCTGAGCACCTTCGCCGTGGTCCGGCACACCCGGCAGAACGAGGAGACCGGGCGCGCCGAACTGCTCGGCGCCAACGTCGTCGGCCGGTACGCCCTGCTGACCGCCGCCCTGCTGGTGGTGGTCGGCGCGAACCTGGCCTCCGCCGCGCTGCTCGTCCTGGCCTTCGTCGGCGCCGGGCTCCCGGTCGTCGGCTCGGTGGCCGCCGCTGCGGCGATCGGCGGGGTCGGTGTCGCCTTCACCGGCGTCGCGGCCGTCACCGCGCAGGTCTCGGTCAGCTCCCGCAGCGCGAACGCGCTCGCCGCGGCCACCGTGGGCGTCGCGTTCCTGCTGCGCGCCGCCGGTGACGTGCTCGGCGAGCGCGGCGGCGACGGCACTCGGCTGGACAGCGCCTGGCCGACCTGGCTCTCGCCGCTCGGCTGGGGCACCCAGGTACGCGCCTTCGGCACCGAACGATGGTGGGTCCTCGCGCTGCCGCTGGTCCTGCTGGTGGCCGGGGTCGCGCTGGCGTACCTGCTGGCCGAACGCCGGGACCTCGGTGCCGGGCTGCTGGCCGCGCGGCGTGGACCGGCCCGAGCGGGCTCGGGGCTGCTCGGGCCGGTCGGCCTGACCTGGCGGTTGCAGCGGGGCGCACTGGCCGGCTGGACCGTGGCCGTGGTGGTGCTCGGCCTCTCCATGGGGGTGGCCGGTCACGAGGTGGACGCGATGATCGCCGAGAACCCGGCGGCGGCCGAGGCGATCGCCCAGCTCGGCGGTGGGGCGGAACTGGTCGACGCGTACCTGGCCGCGATCCTCGGTCTGTACGCGCTGACCATCGGCGCGTACGTCGTGCAGGCCCTGCTGCGGACGCGCAACGACGAGTCCGACGGCATCCTGGAGGCGTTGCTGGCGACGGCGGTGAGCCGGACCCGGTGGCTCGGTACGCAGGTGTGCGGCGCGGTGCTCGGCGCGGTGTGGCTGGTGCTGCTGGCCGGCCTCACCACCGGGCTCGGGTACGGCCTGGCGGCCGGCGACGCGGTCGGCTGGACGGTCGAGCTGGGCGGCGCGGCGCTGCTGCGGTTGCCCGCCCTGCTGGTGCTCGTCGGGGTGGTGACCGCCCTGTTCGGCGCGGTGCCGCGCTGGTCGGTGGCGCTGAGCTGGACGGTGCTGATCGCCTTCCTGCTGCTCGGGCAGTTGGGCGCGGTGCTGGAGTTGCCGCAGGCGGCGCTGAACCTGTCGCCCTTCACCCACGTGCCCTCGGTGCCCGCCGCCGACCTCACGGTGCTGCCCCTGGTGGTGCTCACCGCCGTGGCGGCCGTGCTGCTGGCCGTCGGACTGGGCGCGTTCCGGCGGCGCGACACGCCGACCTGAGTGTAAGGAGGGGACCCCTGCTAACGCCTCGTGCATAGCAGGGGTCCCCTCCTTACACCTCTACAACACCTGCGACAGGAACCGGCGCAGACGCGGATGCTCGGCCGACTCGAAGATCGAGGCCGGCTCGCCGGCTTCCAGCACCACACCGGCGTCCATGAACGCGACGGTGTCGGCGACCTCGCGCGCGAAGCCCATCTCGTGGGTCACCACCACCATGGTCATGCCCTGCGACGAGAGGTCCGCCATCAACGTCAGCACGCCCTTGACCAGCTCCGGGTCCAGCGCCGAGGTGGCCTCGTCGAAGAGCATCACCTGCGGCTGCATGGCCAGCGCCCGGGCGATGGCCACCCGCTGCTGCTGCCCGCCGGACAGGTGCGCCGGCCGGGCGTCGGCCTTCGCCGCCAGCCCCACCCGGTCCAGGTGGGTACGCGCCACCGCCACCGCCTCGTCCTCGCCGAGCTTGCGGATGCGCCGCAACGCGACGGTGATGTTGCGCAGCACGCTCATGTGCGGGAACAGGTTGAACTGCTGGAACACCATGCCGACCCGTTGCCGCAGGGCGTCCGGGTCGTCGCGCAGCACGCTGCGGCCGTCCAGCAGCACGTCACCCTTGTCCGGTTCGAGCAGCCGGTTGACGGTCCGCAGCAGCGTCGACTTGCCGGAGCCGGACGGGCCGATCACGCAGGCGGTCGCGCCGCGTGCGACGTCCAGGTCCACCCCGCGCAGCACCTGGTGACGGCCGAAGGCCAGGTGTACGTCGCGCAGGCTCAGGCTGACCGAGGTGCTCATCGTTGGTTGCCTCCGGCGGCGCCGGGCAGCGCCAGGTCGAGGTCGTCGGGGTCGTCACCGGCCGGTCCGGTCGCCGGGCGGCCGTGCCGCAGCCGCCGGTCGATCCAGTTGACGACGTGCGTCAGCGGCACGGTCAGGGTCAGATAGAAGAGCCCGGCGAGCAGCAGCGCCGACTGGTTGCCGGTGTTGGCCGCGTAGTCCTGCCCGATCCGGAACAGCTCCCGCTGGCTGGCCAGCAGACCGAGGAAGTAGACCAGGCTGGAGTCCTTGATCAGCGCGATGAGCTGGTTCACCCAGGCCGGCAGGACCCGTCGGACACCCTGCGGGATCACCACCACCCGCATCGCCTCCCACCAGGAGAAACCCAGCGCGCGGGCGGCCTCCACCTGGGTGGCCTCCACCGACTGGATGCCGGAGCGGAAGATCTCCCCGATGTACGCCGCCGCGATCAGCGACAACGCCAGGATCCCCAGCGGGTACGGGTTCGGTCCCCACACCTGCATGCCCAACGGTGCCAGACCGACCCCGATCAGCAGGATCGTCGCCGCCGCCGGCAGGCCACGGAACACGTCGGTGTAGACCCGGGCCGGCCACCGCAACCAGCGGGTACGCGAGATGCCCGCGACGGCCAGCACGATGCCCATGGCCGAGCCGAGCAGGGCGGCGGTGACCGCCAGGATCAGCGTGTTCGGCAACCCGACGGTGATCATCTCGGGCAGCGCCTCGCGCATCGACTCCCAGTCGAAGAACGTCTCCCACAGGGTGCGCAACGGATCCACGGTCGACCTCCGCCCTACTCGCTCGTCGTCCTACCTCAGGAGGCGGCCGGCGCCGACACGTCGCCGCTGCCCGGGGTGAAGTCGGCCGGGATCGGCCGGCCCGGGTAGTACTGCTCCTGCAGGCGGGTCCAGGTGCCGTCGGCGATCACCTCGTCCAGGGCCCGGTTCAGCGCCTCGCGCAGCGTGTCGTTGCCCTTGGCCACCGCGTACGCGGTGGGTGCCGGGCTGAGCTCCTTCGCCGCGACCTTGATCCTGCCGCCGCTGTCGGCGGCGGTCTTCTCACCGATCTCGGCCGGGGCGATCCAGGCGTCCGCGGTGCCCGCCTTGAGCTGGTTGATCGCGCCGTTGTAGTCCGGCACCCGCACCGGGTCGAGGCCACGCCCGGTCGCGTAGTCGTCCTGGACGGTGCCCTGCACGACCACCACCCGCTTGCCGGACAACTCGTCGAAGCTCGCCAGCGTCGAACCGGCGGGCACGTCGAGCCCGAAGTAGCCGAAGTCGTAGCCGTTGCCGAAGTCGACCGTCTTCTTCCGCGCCTCGGTGATCGTGATCGAGGAGCTGCCGACGTCGAACTTGCGGTTGTTGACCTGGGCCAGCAGCCCGGAGAAGTCGGTGCCGACGAACTCCACCCGCAGCCCGAGCTTGTCGGCGGCGGCGACCAGCAGGTCGTTGTCGAACCCGGTGAACTCGCCGTCCTTGAGATAGACGTTCGGCGGCGCGTCGGTGAGCGTGCCGGCCCGCAGCACCCCCGGCTGGAGCAGGTTGTACGGGTTGTCGGCGGGGTCACCGTCCGAGCCGCAGGCGGTGAGGGCGGTGGCGGCGAGCACGGCGGTGACGCCGACGGCGGCGGCCCGGGTCAGGGCAGGAAGGAAGCGCACAGGTGTCTCCTGATCGAGCGGCGGCGGGCACGCACGTGCCACGCCGACGGTCCGCCGTGGGACGGACCGCGAAGGATGGGAATGGGAACGAGGTGGTCGTCCGACCGGGTGGGGTCGGCGGCCGGGTAGCGACGCGGTCAGCTACACGCGGCGCTGCACACCCGCATCATGTCGACGTGTCGACGCCGGGTCAGGTCCCGGCAGGCAACCGGTCGATCGGGGTACGCCATGGCTCTCCTCGAGGTCGTGATGACCTGGGACACCAGGCCACGCTTGCACCGGAGGTCGCTCCGATGCCTGGTCCTCACCCGGGGCACCCCTGCGCGGACGAGGGTTGCCGGCCAGCGAGCCGGGGCTTGACGCTGGCGCTCTTGACCTGTCGTCGAGGCTAGCAGCCGGTGACGGGGCAGCGTCCACCCGTTATGACGACCCTCACGCGGGGTGTTGCCCGCCGCCCGCGTGATCCCTTACGGTCTGCTCAGCGGTGGGCGGTGCGGTCCGCATCCGACCCGACACCGCCGGTGGTCCGTCACGCGGACCTGGGGAGGTGGAAACCCCGGGCCCCGCGCACGTGGCGGTCGGGACCGGCGGGCGAACCCCGACCGGCGGTCGGCGCGTCGAGGCGCCGGGCCGACGGTGTCCGGGGGCGCGGACACCCACCGGGAGCACCCCGTGTATCTCACCCCCCACGAGCAGGACCGCCTGCTCGTCCACGTGGCGGCGGACGTCGCCCGGCGTCGCCGCGAGCGCGGCCTGCGCCTCAACTATCCGGAAGCCGTCGCGGTGCTCACCGCCTTCCTGCTCGAAGGCGCCCGCGACGGGGCGACCGTGGTCGACCTGATGGCCTCCGGCCGCACCGTCCTGACCCGGGACGACGTGCAGGACGGCATCCCCGAGTTGCTGAGGGAGGTGCAGGTGGAGGCGACGTTCCCGGACGGCACCAAGCTGGTGACGGTGCACCACCCGATCCCGTGATCCCCGGGGAGATCCTGCCGGCGGCCCGGCCGGTGGAGATCAACGCCGGGCGTCCGGTGACCACGCTGCTCGTGGTGAACACCGGCGACCGGCCGGTGCAGGTCGGGTCGCACTACCACTTCGCCGAGGCCAACCCGGCCCTGGACTTCGACCGGGCCGCCGCCTGGGGACAGCGTCTCGCCGTACCGGCCGGGACGTCCGTGCGTTTCGAACCGGGCGTGAGTCGCACCGTGGACCTGGTGCCGCTGCGCGGCGCGCGGATCGTGCCCGGCCTGCGCGGCGAGTCCGCCGGCCCGCTGGACCCGGCCCCGACGACGGCGGTGCCCGGTGGCGGCGCGCAGCGGAGCGGAGCGGCGGCATGAGCCTGGTGGAGCGGGAGCGCTACGTCGCGCTCTACGGGCCGAGCACCGGCGACCGGATCCGGTTGGCCGACACGAACCTGCTGATCGAGGTCGAGCACGACCACTGTGCCGGCGGCGACGAGGCGGTCTTCGGCGGCGGCAAGGTGATCCGCGAGTCGATGGGCCAGTCCCGGGCCACCCGGGCCGAGGGCGCCCTGGACACGGTCGTCACCGGCGCGGTGGTCCTCGACCACTGGGGTGTGGTCAAGGCCGACGTGGGGATACGCGACGGGCGGATCGTCGCGCTGGGCCGGGCGGGCAACCCGGACACCATGGACGGTGTGCACCCGGATCTGGTGATCGGTCCGGCGACCGAGGTGATCGCCGGCAACGGCCGGATCCTCACCGCCGGGGCGGTCGACACCCACGTGCACTTCATCTGCCCGCAGATCGTCACCGAGGCGCTGGCCGGCGGGGTCACCACCCTGGTCGGTGGCGGCACCGGACCGGCCGAGGGGACCCGGGCCACCACCGTCACGCCGAACGCCTGGCACCTGGCCCGGATGCACGAGGCCCTGGACGCGTTCCCGGTCAACGTGCTGCTGCTCGGCAAGGGCAACACGGTCTCCGCCGAGGCGCTCTGGGAGCAGTTGCGGGCCGGTGCCGGTGGGTTCAAGCTGCACGAGGACTGGGGCACCACCCCGGCGGCGATCGACGCCTGCCTGCGGGTCGCGGACGCCTCCGGCGTGCAGGTGTCCATCCACACCGATACTCTCAACGAGGCCGGGTTCGTCGCGGACACCCTGCGGGCGATCGGCGGCCGGGCGATCCACTCCTATCACACGGAGGGAGCCGGGGGCGGGCACGCGCCGGACATCATCACCGTCGCCGGGGAACCGAACGTGCTGCCCTCGTCGACCAACCCGACCCGCCCGTACACCCGCAACACGCTGGCTGAACACCTCGACATGCTGATGGTCTGCCACCACCTGAACCCGGCGGTGCCGGAGGACCTGGCGTTCGCGGAGAGTCGGATCCGACCGTCCACGATGGCCGCCGAGGACCTGCTGCACGACCTGGGCGCGATCTCCATCATCGGCTCGGACTCGCAGGCGATGGGCCGGGTCGGCGAGGTCGTGCTGCGGACCTGGCAGAGCGCGCACGTGATGAAGGCGCGGGTCGGGGCGCTCGCCGGTGACGGTGCCGCCGACAACCACCGGGCCCGGCGCTACGTGGCGAAGTACACCATCTGCGCGGCCATGGCCAACGGGCTCGACCACGAGATCGGCTCGGTCGAGCCGGGCAAGCTCGCCGATCTGGTGCTGTGGGAGCCGGCGTTCTTCGGCGTCCGGCCGCACCTGGTCATCAAGGGCGGGTTCATCGCGTACGCCCAGATGGGGGACGCGAACGCCTCCATCCCGACGCCGCAGCCGATGCTGCCCCGACCCATGTTCGGCGCGTACGGCGTCGCGGCCGCCGCCACCAGCCTGGCGTTCGTGGCACCCGCCGCGCTCGACGCCGGACTGCGCCTGGACGTGCGTCGCCGGGTGGTGCCGGTCGCCGACGTGCGCTCCCGCGGCAAGACCGACCTGCCGGAAAACGGTGCGCTGCCGCGCATCGAGGTGGACCCGGACACCTTCACCGTCCGCATCGACGGCGAGGTGGTCGACCCCGACCCGGTGACCGAGTTGCCGATGGCCCAGCGTTACTTCCTGTTCTGATGACCGCGCCGACCATGCTGTTGCTGCTCGCCGACGGGCGGTTCCCGGCCGGGGCGCACGCCCACTCGTCGGGCCTGGAGGCGGCCGTCGCGGCCGGGCGGGTGACCGACCTGGCCACGCTGGGGGAGTACCTGCGCGGACGACTGGCCACGGCCGGGCTGGTCGCGGCGGCGTTCGCGGCGGCGTCCCGGCGGGCGGCCCGGTCGGCCGGACGCCGGGACCTGCTGGCGCGGCTCGACGCCGAACTGGACGCCCGGACCGCGTCGCCGGCCCAGCGGGCGGTGTCCCGTCGCCAGGGCCGGGCACTGCTCCGGGCCGGGCGGGAGATCTGGCCCGGCGACATCTTCGACGACCTGCCCGCCGTGCCGCCCGGCCCGCACCAGCCGCTGGTGCTGGGGCTGGTCGGTGCCGCCGCCGGTCTGGACCCGGCGCAGGTCGCCACGGTCGCCGCCCACGCGACGGTGACCGGTTCGGCAAGCGCCGCCGTACGTCTGCTCGGCCTCGACCCCTACCGGGTGCAGGCCCTGCTGGTGCGGCTCGCGGTCGCCTGCGACGCCACCGCGGCGCGGGCGGCGCGGGCCGCCGAGGAACCACCGGAGCGGCTGCCGGCCGCCGCCGCTCCGCTCGCCGACATCCATGCCGAAGTTCACGCCACCTGGGAGGTGCGTCTCTTTGCGTCCTGAGACCGACCACGACGAGTCCGTTCCGCACACCCACCCCGAGCCCGGAGTCGACCCGCACGCCCCGCTGCCCACCGCGTCGCGGGCGCTGCGGGTCGGCATCGGCGGCCCGGTCGGCTCCGGCAAGACGGCGCTGGTCGCCGCGCTGTGCCGGGCCTTCGCCGACGAGCTGCGGCTGGCGGTGGTCACCAACGACATCTACACCACGGAGGACGCCGACTTCCTCAAGCGGGCCGGGGTGCTCGACCCGGACCGGATCCGGGCCGTGGAGACCGGCTGCTGCCCGCACACCGCCATCCGCGACGACATCGGCGCCAACCTGGACGCGGTCGACGAACTGGCCGAGGCGCTGGGCCCGTTGGACCTGGTGCTGGTGGAGAGCGGTGGGGACAACCTGACCGCGACCTTCAGCCGAGGTCTGGTCGACCGGCAGATCTTCGTGGTCGACGTGGCCGGCGGGGACAAGGTGCCGCGTAAGGGCGGCCCGGGCGTGACCGCCGCCGACCTGCTGGTGATCAACAAGACGGACCTGGCACCGATGGTCGGGGCCGACCTGTCGGTGATGGACCGTGACGCGCGAGCCCGCCGGGGCGACCTGCCCACGGTGTTCCAGTCCATCACCGAGGATCCGCTCGCCACCCGGGTCGCCGAGTGGATCCGGCACGAGCTGGCCCACCATCGGGCCGCGACGGCTTCTCCCGTCGGGCCCGAGCGCACCAGACCGGTCGCCGCGGTGCCCGCCGGGCAGGCCTGATGCGCGCCACCGCCCGGCTGGTGGCCCGCGCCGACCGGCACGGCCGCACCGTGCTGGCCGAGCTGCGGGGGGAGAGCCCGCTGCTGCTGCGGCAGGTGCCGGCATCGGGCGGTGGCGTCACGGTGTACGTCGTCGGCGGTGCGGCCGGTCCGCTCGCCGGCGACGACCTGCGGCTGGAGGTCGAGGTGGGCCCCGGTGCGGTGGTCGACGTCCGCACCGTGGCAGCCTCGATCGCCCTGCCCGGCCGCCCCGGCGCGGTCTCCCGGATGCGGGTCCGGGCGACCGTCGCCGCCGACGCCACGCTGCACTGGCTGCCGGAGCAACTGGTCGCGGCGGCGGGCTGCGCGCACGTGGCCGACGCCCAGGTGGACGTCGCCGAGGGCGGCACCCTGCACTGGCGCGACGAACTGATCTGCGGCCGACACCGGGAGGCACCCGGCAACGCCGAGGTCGTCACCCGGGTCGACCTCGGCGGTCGGCCGCTGCTGCGACAGTCGCTGGCGGTCGGGCCGGACGCACCCGGCTGGGCCGGACCGGCGGTGCTCGGCGGCGCTCCCGCCACCGGCTCACTGCTCCTGGTCGACCCGACCGCACCGGCCGAGCCTGCGGCGGTACGGGGCACGGTCGCCCGGCTACCGCTGGCCGGCGGTCCGGCCACCCTGTGGACCGCCACCGCCCCGGACGCGCACACCCTGCGCACGTACCTCACCCCAACGGCGACGGCGTTCCCGACCGACGACCGGATCGCCCGAGTCGGGTGAGGCCATCCCGACGACCGTTCCGCTCCACTCTGGAGTGAGGTCCAGCGGAAGATGGGTGGGTATGGCAGGGTGTGTCCGGTGCCGGCGATCCCGCCGGTGGCACGCCGGACCAGAGGAGTGGCAATGGCCGAGCAGATGAGTCGTCGGGCCGCGATCGGGATCGGAGCCGCTGCGGCGGCCCTGGTGGCGACACCGGCCGGTGCCGCCGCCGCACCGAGTACGCTGGCTGCCGGGGACGCATCCGGCCCCGGTGGAGCGCAGGCGCTGATCCGGCGTACCTATCGCCAGCAGAAGGCGCGGGCGGGCGGCGTGTGGCACTCGCACGTGGCGATGGTGGACGGCTCCGGCGCACTGCGGACCGTGGTGGCCGACGACGCCGACCGGGTCACGCACGGCTACAGCGTGCAGAAGCTAGCCGTCGCGGTGGCGGTGATGGACAAGATCGACCGAGGCGAGCTGGCGCTCGGCCAGCGCCTCGACCTGACCGGCGACATCATCCTCGGCGGCAGCGGCATCTATTTCCTGCACACCGTGTGGGGCGACGAGATCACCGTGGCGAACTTCCTCACCGCGATGCTGCTGGTCTCCGACAACACGTCGGTGCGGATGTGCGGGCGGGTGGTGCCGGCGCTGGAGATCAACGAGATCCTCGCCGCCAAGGGCTTCAGGCACACGCGGGTCGAGCCGGTGGCCAACCCGAACCGCTTCTTCCTCGGCGTGACCACTCCGCGCGAGACCCACGACCTGCTCTGGCGGCTGGCCGACAAGACCCTGCTGTCGGCCCGGTCGTGCGACTTCCTGCTGGGCATCCTGCGCTGGGTGAACGGCTACCACGACGGGATCCGTCGCGACATGTCGTCGGCGGAACGCAGCCGGGTGGCCACCAAGTACGGCGCGGACTACGACACGCTGGGCGCGGCCCGGCACGAGGCCGGGATCATGTTCGACGCGACCGGCGCGCCGACGCTGACCTACGCCTTCTTCGCCGACTCCCTCGGCGACCTGGACAACTACGGCGGCACCCACCCGGCGGTACGCGCCCACGCGACCCTGGGCCGGGTGATGTTCGACGCCGTCGGGCCGGTCACCAACGGCGCGGCACGGGCCCGCCACTCCGTCAACCGGTTCCGCCCGGTCAACGGCGGCTGACCTGACGTCACCCGGCAGCGTGGCCGACCCGCGACGGTGACCGCCCGCCCGCCGGCCGGTGGCGGCGTCAGACCCGGGTGGGGGCCGGGCGGCGGTCCGGTTCCAGTCGTCCGATCAGGTCGTCGAGGTGCCCGGCCAGGTCCGCGTCGCCCGACGCGCTGAGCCCGGACAGGTCGGCGTGGATCTGCGCGGCGATCCGTTCGTGCTCGCGTCGCCCCCGGTCGGTCAGGTACGCCCGGATGCGCCGCCGGTCGAACGGATCGACCCGCCGGAACACCAGGTTGCGGTCCACGAGCTGGTCGACCAGCTTGGTCAGGGTGCCCGGTGGCAGGGACGCCTCGGCGGCGACCTCGCTCATCGGGTGCCCTCGACCGTCGGCGAGCAGGCAGAGCACCCGCCACGCCTCGATGGTGAGCGACTCGACGGCGAGCACCGTGCCGACCCGGCGGGCGAGCAGCCGCTCGGCGCGGGTGAGCAGGGGTAGCAGGTCGGCTGCGGAGCCGGGAAGGTCTGACATGGCACTCCCGCCTGGCGGTTGCCGGGTCATCGTACCGAGACGTCCCGTCTGCTGGGGAGGTCTGGTCATCATCCTCGGCTGCGGCCACGATGTGTTCATGTCCGCGCCGGCACCGGGGTACGGGCGTCCGCAGGCGGGGGAGAGGCTCGCCGCCGGGGCGTCTTGGCTCACCGTCGACCGGGGCGTGGTCAGCATCGCGCTGGTGTATCCGATGCGTGGCCCGGCCGGCATGTTCGGCCCGAGCTGTGAGCAGTGCGCCCAGCTCGCGGTGGAGGAGGTCAACCAGCGCGGCGGGGTGCTCGGACGCGAGCTGCGGCTGGTGCCGGTCGACGGCGGCGCGCCACCGGCCGAGGTCGCCGCCGAGGTGGAGGCGCTGGTGTCGACCGGTGCCGTGCAGGGCGTGACCGGCTGGCACATCTCCTCGGTACGACAGGCGGTCGCACCGCGCATCGCGCACCGGGTGCCGTACGTCTACACCGCCCTGTACGAGGGCGGGGAGCGTACCGAGGGGGTCTTCCTGACCAGCGAGACGCCGGACGCGCAACTGTGGCCGGCGATGCGAGTGCTCGCCGCCGACCTCGGAATCCGGCGGTGGTTCGTGGTCGGCAACGACTACGTCTGGCCCCGCCGGACCACCCGCGCCGCCTACCGGTACGCGCTGCGCAGCGGCGGCCGGGTGGTCGGGCACCACTTCCTGCCGTTGGAGTCGCACGACTACGTCGAGGTGCTGCGGCGCATCGAGCGCAGCGACGCCGACGCGGTGCTGATGCTGCTGGTCGGTGCCGACGCGGTCCGGTTCAACCGGGCCTTCGCACGGTCCCGGTTGGACCAGCGCTGCCTGCGGTTGAGCACGTTGATGGACGAGAACATGCTGCTGGCCAGCGGCGCGACGAACACGCGGGGCCTGTTCAGCACGGCCGGCTTCTTCGCCGGGCTGGTCACGCCGGAGAATCTCGACTTCCACGGCCAGTTCGCCCGCCGCTTCGGGTTGGAGGCGCCGCCGCTGGGCAGCCTCGGTGAGTCCTGTTACGAGGGCGTGATGCTGCTGTCCGCCCTCATCGCCAAGGCCGGCACGCTAGACGTGCGGGCGGTGGAGGCGTCCGCCGACGTGGTGTCGTACGACGGGCCGCGTGGTGAACTGCGGCTGCGGCGTCGGCACGTACGCCAGCGCATCTATCTGGCCGAGGCCGACGGCCTGGACTTCACCGTCCTCGCCGAGCTCTGAAGCGGTCGGCGGCCGGCACCCGCGGGCCGAGGGCCGAGCGAACGGCGCGGTCGAGCGAACGGCGGGGGTCGATCGGCGGCGTGACCCGACCGTGCCTTGACAGGATCGCGCACCGGCCACATAAGATACTTCCTGCGTGAAGTATCCGGCCTGCGGGCGGGATACGACCACCCACCCGACGGTGATCGGAAATTGCCGCCGTCGCGGTCCATATTCGTGTGCCGGTGCCATTCCGCCGATTCTCGCGGCGGGGCTCCGGCATTTTCTGCATCCGCGCCTGCGATCGGCAGTAGCCAGCGGAAACAGTCTATTGAGGATCGGGAAACATTCGCGCAACGAAGCGGATCGAAGCTTTCCCTGCCCGATATCCGAATCGGTGCCCGGACCGGCGTCCACCCGCCGTGCCGGGCAGCGCGACATGTTCCGACGGACCGCACCGCACACGCAGAATCCGCACTTCTCGACCCGGGACCGACGCTCGTTCCCGGGCACTGACTCCACGCCCAGGCGCGAAGCAGGGAGCATTGATGACACTGATCCGGGGCCGCCGCATCCTGGCGGGTGCCATGACCCTGGTCGCCGCAGCCGCACTGGCCGCGTGCGGCAGCAAGACCACCGATGGGAACACCTCTGCCGGCGTCAGCGCCGACGTCTCCGGCGACACCGTCAAGGTGGGCCTGCTCAACTCCCTCTCCGGCACCATGGCCATCAGCGAGGTGACCGTCCGCGACGCGATCACGCTGGCGATCGAGGAGATCAACGGCGCCGGTGGCGTGCTCGGCAAGAAGATCCAGCCGGTCGGCGAGGACGGCGCCTCGGACTGGCCGACGTTCGCCGAGAAGGCCGAGAAACTGATCCGTGAGGACCGCGTCGCCGCCGTCTTCGGATGCTGGACCTCGGCCAGTCGCAAGGCCGTCAAGCCGGTCTTCGAGAAGAACAAGGCGCTGCTGTTCTATCCCGTGCAGTACGAGGGACTGGAACAGTCGCCGTACATCTTCTACACCGGCGCGACCACGAACCAGCAGATTGTTCCCGGCCTGGAGTATCTCAAGGCGCAGGGTGCCAAGTCGCTCTATCTGGTCGGGTCCGACTACGTCTTCCCGCGCACCGCGAACAAAATCATCAAGGCGTACGCGCAGGCCAACGGAATGACCGTGCTGGGCGAGGACTACGCCCCGCTCGGGTCCACCGAGTTCGGCACGATCACCAACAAGGTGAAGTCCGCCGGGGCGGACGCGGTCTTCAACACCCTCAACGGCGACAGCAACGTGGCGTTCTTCAAGGAGTACAAGTCCGCCGGGCTGACCGCCGCCGCCATGCCGGTGGTCTCGGTATCCATCGCCGAGGAGGAGGTCAAGAGCATCGGCACGCAGTACCTGGAGGGCCAGCTCACCGCCTGGAACTACTACCAGACCACGCCGGGCGCGGCGAACGAGAAGTTCGTGGCCGCGTACAAGGCCCGCTTCGGCGCGGACAAGCCGACCAGCGACCCGATGGAGGCCGCGTACGTCTCGGTCTATCTGTGGAAGGCGATGGTGGAGAAGGCCGGCACGTTCGACGTGGAGAAGGTCCGGGAGGCCTCCGACGGCATCACCTTCGAGGCGCCGGAGGGTCTGGTCACCGTGGACGGTGCGACCCAGCACATCGCCAAGACGGCCCGGGTCGGCAAGGTCGGCGCGGACGGGCTGATCGCCGAGGTCTGGAACTCCGGTCAGCCGATCACGCCGGACCCGTACCTCAAGAGCTACCCCTGGGCCGGCGGCCTGAGCTGACCGACGCCCCGGTCCCACGGCCCGGGCGGGACCCGTCCCGCCCGGGCCCCCACCCGCAGTTCGGAGTACCCACCGTGACAGTTCTCATCGGTCAACTCTTCACCGGCGTCAGCATCGGCGCGGTGCTGCTGCTGATCGCGCTGGGCCTGGCGCTCACCTTCGGCCAGATGGGCGTGATCAACATGGCGCACGGCGAGTTCATCATGGCCGGCGCCTACACCACCTACGTCCTGCAACAGGTCATCACCGCAGCCGGGTGGTCGCTGCTGGTGGCGCTGCCGGTCGCCTTCGTGGTGGCCGGCGCGATGGGCGTCCTGCTGGAGATCCTGCTGATCCGCCGCCTCTACGCCCGGCCGCTGGACACGCTGCTGGTCACCTGGGGTGTCTCGCTGATCCTGCAACAGCTCGCCCGGGACGTCTTCGGCAGCCCCAACGTGCAGACCCGGGCCCCGGAACTGCTCACCGGCAACATCGCGCTGCCGGGCGGGATCACCGTCGCCAACAACCGGCTGTTCATCCTGGCCCTGGCCGGTGGCGCGGTGGTCGCGCTGACGCTCGCGTTGCGCTTCACCCCGCTGGGCCGCCGGATCCGCGCCGTGGTGCAGAACCGCGACCTGGCGGCCGTCTCCGGCATCGCCACCGCCCGGGTGGACCGGATGACCTTCTTCATCGGGTCCGGCCTGGCCGGCATCGCCGGAGTCGCGCTGACGCTGCTCGGTCCGATCGGCCCCACCATGGGCACCAACCTGATCATCGACGCCTTCCTGGTCGTCGTGGTCGGCGGCATCGGCCAGCTCAAGGGCACCGTGATCGTCGCCTTCGCGCTGGGCGTGCTCCAAGCCTCCGGCGAATACCTGACCACCCTCAGCGTCGCCAAGGTGATGGTGTTCGTCGCCATCGTCGCGTTCCTCCAGTGGCGACCCCAGGGCCTGTTCACGCTGCGTACCAGGAGTTTGGCATGACGACCGTCGCCAGAGATCCCGTCACCGCCGACGCACCCGTGCCCTCGCCGGCCACCCCCGCCGCCGGCCCGTCCCGGCACCGGTTCCGGGCCGCCGCCGGGTTCGCGTTCGGCGCGGCCCTGCTGTTCGCCGTCGCCCCGCTGCTGCTCTCCGACTTCCGGCTGTCCCTGCTGGCCAAGTACCTCTGCGTGGCGATGGTCGCGGTCGGCATCGGCCTGGCCTGGGGACGCGGCGGCATGCTCGCCCTCGGCCAGGGCGTCTTCTTCGGTCTCGGCGGCTACGCGATGGCCATGCACCTCAAGCTCGCCGACGCGGGTCCGGGCGCCATGCCCGACTTCATGATGCTGTACGGGCAACTCGACGAGTTGCCACTGTGGTGGCGACCGTTCGCCAGCCCGTGGTTCGCCCTGCCCGCCACGGTGCTGCTGCCGATGGCGGTCGCCTTCGTCCTCGGGTCGCTGGTGTTCCGCCGCCGGGTCCGGGGCGCCTACTTCGCCATCCTCAGCCAGGCCCTCGCCGCCGCCATGGTGATCCTGCTGATCGGCCAGCAGGGCACCACCGGCGGCACGAACGGCCTCACCGACATCCAGGGCTTCTTCGGCTACGACCTGGACGACCCGGTCAACCAGCGGATGGTCTACTTCATCATCGCCGGCACCCTGTTGGCGCTGCTGGCCCTGACCCGGCACCTGATGCAGAGCCGCTACGGCGAACTGCTCGTCGCGGTCCGCGACGGTGAGGAACGGGTCCGCTTCCTCGGCTACGACCCGGCCACCGTCAAGCTGGTCGCGTACGTGGTGGCGGCGGGGATGGCCGGGCTGGCCGGGGCGCTGTTCGTCCCCGCGGTCGGCATCATCTCGCCGGCGCTGATCGGGATCGTGCCGTCCATCGAGTTCGTCATCGGTGTCGCCATCGGCGGTCGGGCCACGCTGCTCGGGCCGGTCCTCGGCGCGGTCGCGGTGGCGTGGGCCCGGACCGCCCTGTCGGAGCGGTTCCCGGGCACCTGGACGTACCTGCAGGGTCTGTTGTTCGTGGTGGTGGTGGCCTTCCTGCCCGGCGGCCTGGCGTCGCTGGTCGGCCTGGTCCGCCGCCGCGACGACGGCGACGAACGCCCCGGCCGGTTCGGCCGGCTGCGGCGGCGGAAGGCGGAGGCGACCTCGTGACCGGGCAACTGCACGGGCTCACCGTGCGCGACCTGCGGGTCAGTTTCGACGGCTTCACCGCCGTGGACGGCGTCAGCCTGGACGTCGCACCCGGGGACATCCGGTTCCTCATCGGACCGAACGGCGCCGGCAAGACCACCCTGGTCGACGCCGTCACCGGGCTGGTCCGGGCCGGCGGCTCGGTCCGCTTCGGCGACCGGGAACTGCTCGGGCGGCCGGTGCACCGGATCAGTCGCCTCGGCGTGGGACGCACGTTCCAGACCTCGACGGTGTTCGAGGAGCTGACCGTGGTGCAGAACCTCGACATCGCGGCCGGTGCGCGGCGGAACTGGGCGACGCTGCTGCGCCGCCGGCACGGGGTGCCCGACGAGGTGGCCGAGGCGCTCGACGTGATCGGCCTGGCCGACCGGGCCGAGCAGCTCGCCGGCACCCTCGCGCACGGGCAGAAGCAGTGGCTGGAGATCGGCATGCTGCTCGTCCAGGACGCCCGGCTGCTGCTGCTCGACGAACCGGTGGCCGGGATGAGCCACGAGGAACGCGACGCCACCGGTCGCCTGTTGGAGAAGGTCGGCCGGGACCGCACGGTGGTGGTGATCGAGCACGACATGGACTTCCTGCGCCGCTTCGCGCGGACGGTCACCGTGCTGCACGCCGGTCGGGTGCTCAGCGAGGGCACCGTGGCGCAGGTGCAGGCCGACCCGCGTGTGCAGGAGGTCTACCTCGGTCACCCGGTCGACGCCGGGGCGGCCCCGACGGCTACGGAGGCATGATGCTCAGTCTGCGCGGCGTGCACGCCGGTTACGGCCGCAGCCGGGTGCTGCACGGCGTCGACGTCGAGGTGCCCGACGACGGGGTGGCGGCGGTCCTCGGGCACAACGGCGCGGGCAAGTCCACCCTGCTGCGGGTCGCCGCCGGTCTGCTGCGTCCCCGCGCCGGTCGGGTCGAGCTGGACGGGGTGGACATCACCCGGCTGGCCCCGCACGAGCGGGTCGCCCGGGGCATCGCGTACGTGCCGCAGGGCCAGCAGTGCTTCCCGCACCTGACGGCGGCGGAGAACCTGCGGCTGGTCGCCGACGGTCGGCGTGACGGCGCGGCGGCCACGGCCGAGGTGCTGGACCTGTTCCCCGCGCTGCGACCGTTGCTGCGCCGTCGGGCGGGACTGCTCTCCGGCGGTCAGCGCCAGCAGTTGGCCATCGCGCGGGCCCTGATCACCCGGCCCCGGCTGTTGATGCTCGACGAGCCGACCGAGGGCATCCAGCCGTCGGTGGTGACCGAGATCCAGGAGCGGATCGTGGCGCTGATCGCGCAGCGTGGGTTCAGCGTGCTCCTGGTCGAGCAGCACCTCGGGTTCGCGCTGCGGGTGGCCGACCGCTACCACGTGCTGGAGTCGGGGCGGGTCACCTCGGCCGGCGCGGGCGGGGCCACGGCCGAGTCGACCGTACGGCAGGCGCTCGCGGTCTGAGTCCGCCGCAGGCTCCGGGACCCCTGCCCCACCCGCCCCCGGGTGGGGCAGGGGCCGTCCGGAGTCGCGACGCCACTCCGGACGGCCCCGCGCGGCCCGGGCCTGGAGTGGGCCGCGTCCTGGGTGTTCGCGCCGCCTAGGCCAGCCGGATGGCGTCCCCGTCGACGGAGACGTTCGCGGCGGGCAGCGGGGACCCCGCCGGTCCGCTGCGTACCGAACCGTCGGCGATGTCGAACACGCTGTTGTGGCAGGCGCAGACGATGGTGCCGTTGGTGACCGAGGTGACCGTGCAGCCCTGGTGGGTGCAGGTCGACGAGTACGCCTTGATGGTCCCCGGCGTCGGCTGGGTGATCACCACCCCGGCGTCGCCGTAGATCTGTCCACCACCCACCGGGATGTCGGCCAGGGTGGCCAGGGCCGGCGGGCCGCCACCGGCGTCCGGCGCGCCCGACGCGGACGGGTCGGCACTGGGGTTTCCGGCGGGCGGCGGCGGTGGCGGGGGCGCCGAGGTCGGCTGGCCGTACGTGGCGCATCCGGTCAGCGCGGCCACGCCCACCGCACCGGTGCCGGCCAGCACGGCCCGTCGCGACCGGCAGCAGCCGGCCTGCTCGTGGTTCATCCGAGGTGCCTTTCCGTCAGAGCTGGAAACCGAACGTGGTGAAGTACCAGACCGACGAGGTCAGGAAGACACCGATCAGGGCGACGAACACGACTCCACCGACCACCGGCAGCACCCACCCGGCGAGACCACGTTTGGGCAGGGTCAGCATCTTGGTGGCGAACACGCCGAAGAAGAAGCAGCCCAGCAGGGAGTGCATCAGCACCCGGGTGTCGAAGTCGGCGAAACCGAGCGCGTACAGGCAGTGCACCGCGACCGGCACGGTGAGCAGGAAGGCGATCCGTCCCGACCAGCGGTGCACGGCACCGGCCCAGGGCGGGGAGAACCCGCCGAGCCGGCCCCACATGGACAGCGCCGAGAGCAGTTGGACGACGGCGAAGAACGCCGCGCCCGTGCCCAGCCACACCTTCACCGTCAGCGGTGACGAGAACCCCGCCACGTTGACCGCGATGCCGGTCGGGGTGTGGGTGCGGCCGTACACCCCCAACGCCACCGCGACCCCCGCCCCGACCAGCAGCGGGACCACCATCGAGGGACGCGGCGCCGGAGCGCTCGGCGGCGGGCCGTCGAAGTCGCGCATCACCTCCATGGACGGATCCCGGGGGCGGCGGGGCACGGTTCGCACGCTGCCGTGGCGGTGCTGGGACATCACCGTGCTCCGGGGACGACCGGCGCGGCGGTGATGGTGACTCCGTTGACCTTGGTGGTGAAGAAGGCCGGGTCCAGCGGTGGTGCCGGGATGGGCTTGCCGTTCCAGGTGACGATCCCGATCTGGGTACCGTCCGGCAGCATGATCCAGCCACCGTCGATGCCGGCCGCACGGATGTCCTCGGTCGCCCGGTAGATCGCCGGGGCGGTGCCGGAGCCGGACTTGACCACCGGGCTGTCGTCGGTCTTCTGCTCGGGCCGGGCGGTGAACTTCCACCGGCGTACGCCGACGATCATCTCGCCGCTGGCCACGTCGCCCCGGATCACGCCGGAGAGCTTGGCGTCCTTGCCGGTCAGCTCGATCTTGCCGTCGCGGACCGTGCCGGACAGCCAGACCTCCATCTCCCGACCGTCGCAGACGTACGCCTCCGCCTTGCCGTTCTTGACGGTGATCGCGATGGTGGCGCCGTTCTCCAGCTCGCCGATCCAGTTCTGCTCCACCGAGTTGACCTCGGTGCCGGCGGACGACGGGTCCCGGTCGGCCGGTGGCGAGGTCACGCCCGGCCGCGCGCCGTCCGGGGCGTCCGGGTCCACCTCCGGCTCGGCGGGGTCGTCCACCTCGTCCTCGACGTCGGCCTCGACGTCGTCCTCGATCCCGGTCGACGGTGCCGGCGCGGCGACCGGTGGTCCGTTCCCGGCGGCGGGCTGGGTTCCCGGCGGGGATGCCTGCGCACTCATCGTGAACAGCACGGCGGCCGTCACCGCCCCCGAGAGGAGGGTGAGCAACGGGGTCATGCGCTTCATGGGCCACTCCCTTCGCCCAAGACGTACGGCCGACGGCGGTGTATCGGTTCAATCGGCGCGGGAGAACCTTTGCCGGACGGCCCGGGACGGTGTCCGAGGTGGTCCGTTCGGACAGGTGTCGATCACCCTGAGCGGTCGGTCGGCCCACCGTCGGCGACATTTGCGCGCGGGGAGCCTGTCTCCCGACATCGATAACGACTACCATTACACCGCTCGGGAGGTCCTCAAGGGACCGACGACCGCCGACGAGACGGGGTGGGCGATGGCCGCCGGGACCGACACGGACGCCGGTGGTGGCGGCCGCGAACTGCTCCGATCACTGGTACGCGCACAACGAGGCCGACTCACCTCGGCCGTGCTGCTCGCCGTCGCGGCGGTGGCGTTCCAGCTCGTGCCCTATCTGATGGCCTACCGGGTCGCGGTCGAGCTGGTCACCGAGGCGGATCCCGACGGCGGTTCCCTGATCCGGTACGCCGTCGTCGCACTGGTCGCCATCGCAGCCGGCACCGCGCTGATGGGCGGGGCCCTGGCGATCAGCCACGTCTGCGCGTACTGGCTGCTGCACCGGCTGCGCCAGCGCATCGCCGAACGCGTCTCGGTGCTGCCGCTGGGCGAGGTGACCCGGCGCGGCAGCGGCGGGGTCGGCAAGCTCGCCATGGAGGACGTCGAACGCATCGAGGTCTTCGTCGCGCACATGCTGCCCGACGCGGTCGCCGCGTTGACCGTGGTCGCGGCCACCACCGTCTGGCTCTTCGTCATCGACTGGCGGCTGGCGCTGGCGGCGGTGGCGGTCGTCCCGCTGGCCATGCTGGCGATGCGGCACGCCACCCGGGGCTCCGGCGCGTGGGTGGCGCAGTGGCACGGCGCCGGAATGGCGATGAACCAGACGGTCACCGAGTTCCTGCACGGCATCAAGGCCGTCAAGGTGTTCAACCGGCAGACCGACACCGTGGCCCGGGCCACCGACGCGGTCCGCCGGTACGTCGACTCGGAGACCCGCTGGGGACTGGCCTTCCTGCCCGGCGGGGCCGCGTACTTCACGATCATGGCGGCCAACGTGGCCGTCGTCGTACCGGTGGGGCTCTGGCTCTATCGCGACGGCGCGGTCGACGTGCCCACCCTGCTGCTGTTCCTGCTGCTCGCCCTCGGCTACACCGCGCCGCTGACCAAGCTCACCGGCTACAGCTCGCAGTTGCGCCAGGTGCGGTTCGGCGCCGACGAGATCGCCGCCCTGCTGAACAGCCCGGCGTTGCCGGACACCGGTCGCCGGGTGCCGCTCGGCCCGGCCTCGGTCGAGCTGGCGGACGTCTCGTTCGGCTACACCCCCGACCGACGCGCCCTCGACGGGGTGAGCATCCACGCCGAGGCGGGCCGGGTCACCGCCGTCGTCGGTCCCAGCGGCTCGGGCAAGAGCACCGTCGCCCGGCTGGTATCCCGGTTCTTCGACGTGGACGCCGGCAGCGTCCGGGTCGGCGGTGTCGACGTCCGGGAGATGGCCGTCGACCAGCTGATGGACACGGTCGCGGTGGTGTTCCAGGACCCGTTCCTGTTCCACGACACGGTCCGGGCCAACCTGACCCTGGGCCGCCCCGACCTGGACGACGAGACCGTGTACCGGGCCGCCCGTGCGGCGCGCTGCCACGACTTCATCCTCTCCCTGCCTCAGGGCTACGACACCGTCGTCGGCGAGCGGGGCGCCACCCTCTCCGGTGGCGAGCGGCAACGCATCTCGATCGCCCGTGCCCTGCTCAAGGACGCGCCGGTGGTGGTGCTGGACGAGGCGACCGCCTCCACCGACCCGGAGAACGAGATCGCCATCCAGCAGGCGGTGGCGAACCTGGCCACCGGGCGCACCCTGCTGGTCATCGCGCACCGGCTCAGCACCATCCGGGACGCCGACCGGATCGTGGTGCTGACCGACGGCCGGGCGGTCGAGACCGGCCGCCACGACGACCTGGTGGCCGCGGACGGCACGTACGCGCGGCTCTGGGCCGACGCCACCACCAGCGCCCGATGGAGTCTCGGCGCCAGCGACGAGCGGAGCGGAGCGCGCGGATGAGCATCCTGACCTCACCCCTCGGCGGTCAGCAGGACGCCCCGCCGGTCAGCACGGTGGCCGGACGCACCGTGGCGCTGATCCGCCGTCTCTGGGAGCTGTCCGATCCCCGGCTGCGTCGTCAGCAACTGTGGGGGATCGCCGCCCGGATGGCGGCGGCGGTCTGCATCGCGGTGCCGATCTGGCTGCTCGTCGTGGTCCTGCAACGACTCCGCGAGGCCAACCTCGGCGGACCGCCGATCAGCCAACGTGAGGTGCTCCTGTGGAGCGCCGCCGTGGTGGCGGCGACCGTCGGCCAGTTCGGCTTCGACCTGCTCGCCCAGCGGCAGAGCTGGGTGGCCTCCTTCGAACTCCTCGGCGAGCTGCGCCTGCGGGCGCTGGAACACCTGCGCCGGCTCCCGCTCGGCTACCACACCAAACGGCAGACCGGTGACCTCACCGCCCTGGTCACGCATCACCTCAGCGAGCTGGAGCCGGTGGTCTTCGGCGCCGTACCCACCATCATCGGCGCGGCCCTGCTGCCGCTGGTGATCGCGGTGGGCCTGCTGGTCGAGGACTGGCGGATGGGCCTGGCCGCGCTGGCCACCATCCCGCTGGCGATGCTGGTCTACGCCTGGTCGCAGCGGACCTTCGCCCGGCTCGCGGCGGAACGCGCCCAGGCCAGCGGCCAGGCCGCGGCCCGTTTCCAGGAGTACGTCTCGGGCATCGCGGTGGCCCGCGCACACGGCGCCACGGGTGAGCGCTCCAGTCGCCTCGCGCAGGCCCTGGTCCGGCACCGGGAGGCGAGCATCGGGCTGGTGAACAAGCTGGTCGTCCCGCTGGTGCTCTTCCTGACCGTGATCGAGCTGGGGCTGCCGGTGGTGCTCCTGGCCGGGGCCTTCCTGCTGATCGGCGGCGACCTGGCGCCGGCCACCTTTCTGGTGTTCGCGGTGCTGTCGCTGCGCATCCACGGGCCGCTGCGGGCGATGGGCGAGCAGACCGAGAGCCTGCGGGTCGGCGAGGCGGCCGTGGACCGGCTCGGCGCGCTGCTGGCCGAACCGGTGCCGGCGGAGGTCCGGGCCGGACCGGCGCCGCAGGGCCACGACGTCGAGTTCGACCGCGTCTCCTACACCTATCCGGGTGCGTCCCGCCCGGCGCTGCGGTCGGTCAGCTTCGAGGCCACCAGCGGCACGGTGACCGCGCTGGTCGGCAGCAGCGGCGCCGGCAAGACCACCTGCCTGCACCTGCTGGCCCAGTTCTTCGCGCCGGACTCCGGGACGATCCGGATCGGCGGGGTCGACATCCGGGAGTTGGACAGCCGGACCCTCTTCGACGCGGTGACCGTGGTCTTCCAGGACAGCTACCTGTTCAGCGAGTCGGTGCGGGACAACATCCGCTTCGGTCGGCCGGAGGCCGACGACGACGAGGTGGACCGCGCGGCGGCGCAGGCCCGGGTGGACGAGATCGTGGCCCGGCTGCCGCAGGGCGCGGACACCCTGGTCGGTGAGGGCGGGGCGACGCTCTCCGGTGGGGAGCGGCAGCGGTTGTCGCTGGCCCGAGCCATTCTCAAGGACGCACCGATCGTGCTGCTCGACGAGCCGACCGCGGCGATGGACGCCACCAACGAGCGCCACGTCCAGCAGGCCCTGTCCGGCCTGATCCGGGACCGCACGGTGCTGGTGGTCGCGCACCGGCTCGGCACGGTGCGGCACGCCGACCGGATCGTGGTCCTCGACGGCGGCGAGGTCGTCGAGGTGGGACGGCACGACGAACTCCTGGCCCGCGACGGGCGGTACGCGCGGATGTGGGCCGAGCAGGAGGCGACCCGGTCCTGGCGGCTGTAGTCGCCTGACGGGCGGCCGACGGCCGCCCGTCAGGCGGGTGACGCTCTCCGGGTGGTTCCGGCCGGTGCCGGGGACGACCTCAGGCGGCGATCCAGACGTTCTTCGGCCGCAGGAACTCCCGGACGCCGGCCTCGCCGCCGATCCGGCCCCAGCCGCTCTGCCGCATCCCGCCGAACGGGGCCGACGGCAGCACGCCGGGCACCCCGTTGACCCAGACGCTGCCCGCCGCCACCGCGCGGCTCACCCGGTGCGCCGTGCGCAGGTCGGTGGTGTGCAGGTACGCCCCGAGGCCGTAGCGGGTGCCGTTGGCCAGCCGGATCGCCTCCTCCTCCGTGTCGAAGGAGGTGAACGCCAGCACCGGCCCGAAGATCTCCTCCTGCGCCAGCTCGCTGTCCGGGTCGACCTCCCCGAACACCGTCGGCGCGATGAAGTACCCGTCGCCCAGATCACCGCCGAGCCGTTCGCCGCCGGTCACCAGCCGCCCCTGGCCCTTGTCCCGGGCCCGGTCCACCACGCCCAGGATCCGGTGGCACGCCTGCTCACTGACGACCGGGCCCATCATGGTGCGCTCCTGCGCGGGATCGCCGAGCGGCACCCGGGCCAGCCGGGCGGCGACGGTCCGCAGCACCTCGTCGTAGACGGACGAGTGCACCAGCACCCGGGTGCCGTTGGCGCAGCCCTGGCCGCTGAGCGCGACGACACCGCTCATCGCCAGCCGGGCCGCCATCCGGACGTCGGCGTCGGCGAAGATGACGTGGGCCGACTTGCCGCCCAGCTCCAGGCCCACCGGCAGGAGCCGCTCGGCGGCGGTGGCGAGGATCCGCCGGGCGGTGCTGCCGCCGCCGGTGAAGTGCACCTTGTCCACGCCCGGGTGCCGGACCAGCGCCTCGCCGCCGGCCGCCCCGCCGGGCACCACGTTGAGCACGCCGGGCGGGAAGCCCGCCTCCAGCGCCAGCTCACCGATGCGCAACGCGGTGAACGGCGCCAGCTCGGAGGGCTTGAGCACGATGGTGTTGCCGGCCGCGAGCGCCGGGCCGAGCATCTGCGCGACCGACACCAGCGGGCCGTTCCAGGGAATGATCAGGGCCACCACGCCGTACGGCTCGTCCAGCGTGTAGTCGACGGCCCGGATCGGCCACGTCGGGACGACCTCGCCGCCGACCTTGTCCGCCCATCCGGCGTTGTACCGCAGGTGGTCCACGGCGACGCGGGGCATCACCGAGGCGAACTGCCGGGGGCAGCCGTTCTCCAGCGTCTGTAACCCGCCCAGCTCGGTCGCGTGCCGCTCGACCAGGTCGGCCAGGGCGAGCAGCAGGTCCCGGCGTACGTTGCCGGGAGTGGCCCGCCAGCCGTCGAGGGCCTCGCCGGCGGCACGGACCGCCGCGTCCATCTCGGCGGCGCCGCCCAGCGGCACGGCGGCGGTGACGCGTCCGTCGGCGGCGTACACGTGCTCGTGCACGCCGCCGGTGGTGGTGGCCGTGCGAACGGCGCCGATCAGGGCGGCGGTGTCCGGGATCAGTTCGGTCGGAGCGGCGGTGACGGGCACGTGGTGACACCTCTTCCGGCTCGGCGCGCCATCCGGATGGCGACGGTCAGCGGAGTATGTTGGGTCGAATCCTAGTGTAGTTTGTTGCGTTAGATAGCCCCCCGTCCGGACGGTCGGTCGGGTGGCGCACCGGATCGTTGGACCGAGGAGGCCGGTCGTGTCAGGACAGCTGTCGTACTTCGAGTTCGGGGTGCCGGACGTCGCGGTGGCCAGCAGCTTCTATGCCGAGTTGTTCGGCTGGAAGGTGCAGGCGCAGGAACACGGTGGGTCGATCGACACCGGGGAGGCGGCGGTGCCGGGCGGCTTCCACCGCGACCCCGGGCCGCCGCAGCACTACCTCTACTTCCGGGTGGACGACATCGACGCCGCCATCAAGCGGGTGCAGGAACTCGGCGGCGAGGTCGAGCCGATGCGCCCGGCCACCGAGGAGTGGGGTGCGTTCGCGGAGTGCCGGGACAACCAGGGGCTCGCCTTCGGCCTGCACGTACCGCCGAAGCCGAAGAACTGAGCGCGGCGGGGGGGGGGGGGGGGGGGGGGGGGGGGGGGCGGCCCCCCCCCCCCCCCCCCCCCGCTCTCAGTCGGCGACCGGTTGCAGGTGCCGCCGTGCCTGCTCCAGCGTGCGACGGCTGTTGGTGCCCAGCGAGCGGCGGACCAGGTCCCGGGCGTCGGCGAGGGTCGCCGAGTCGCCGAGCAACGCGGTCACCCGATCCGGGCGCAGCACCACCGTGTGATGCGACGTGGCGACCACGCCGTCCCGGTCGGGGCGCAGCGTCCAGGTGCCGGTGTGCGCCGCGAGCAGCGGCGGCAGCACCGTCTGCTTGTAGACGATCCGGTCGGCGGGGAAGCAGACCCGGACCGACCTGGTGGTGTGCACGCTGTCGTCCGGCGCGACGGTGTCCATCTCCAGGATCTGTACGCCGGGCTCGTCCTCGGTCAGCTCCACCCGGGCCACGTGCGGCAGCCGTTCCCGCCACCGGTCGGCGTGGTAGAGGAAGTCGTACACGTCCTGCGCCGGGGCGGCCACGTACACCTCGTCGGCGAAGGAGAGCAGGGTGCCGTCCTCGGCGGACTCCGCCGCCGCGCGCAGCGCCGCCAGCTCGGCGGTGCTGTTGTGCTCGACGGCCCGCGCCACCCACTCGGCGGCGTCGGGGTCTTCGTCCACCACGGAGTAGTCGTGCAGCAGGACGACCCGGGTGCCGCCGTCGATCGGTTCGAGCCGCCATTCGCCGCCCATCGAGGCCACCGGCGCTGCCGACACCTCCTGCCGGAACGTGATCCGGCCCTCGGCGGGCGTCAGCGTGCGCCGGGAGACCCAGGAGCGCACCACGCCGTTGGCGGTGGCCCAGAGCCGCAGCCGTTCGCGGTGCTGCGGCCCGTCGGCCTCCCGCTCGATCAGGTCCACGTGGACGGTGGGAGCGAACGTGTACGGCCAGCGGGTGACGTCGGCGATGATCGGGTACACCGCGTCGACGGGTGCGCTCACGTCGACGGTGTGGCGTGTGGTGTGGACGGTGGGTTCGGGCACGGGGGGACCTCCTGCCGGCTCGGTCGGGATGCCCGTCGAGCCTCCCGCGCGCCGATCGACGTCCGATCCAGCACCGTTGGAGGAGCTACCGCACCCGCTGTCCGGCGCGCAGGACGGCGGCGACGCGCCGCAGCGCACCGGGCTCGACGGTCGGGTCTCCGTGCACCGCGAGCAGGTCGGCGTCGTACCCGGGTGCGATCCGGCCGATCCGGTCCGCGAGTCCGCAGACCTGCGCGGCCCCGGAGGTCACCGCCCGTAGCGCGGCCGTGGGCGGGACGCCGAGACCCACCATCGCCTCGACCCCGTACGCGAGCGACCCGTGCGGCTTGCCCGGCCCGCAGCCGGCGTCGCTGGCGCACGCGACGGGGACACCGGAACCGGCCACCCGGCGCAGGGCCGAGTGCACCGCCGCCCGGCGCGGGTCACCGCCGCCATCGCCACCGCCGCCACCGTGTCCGGCGGTGCCGAGGGTGAGCGTGATCCGGGTCCCGGCCGTCGCCATCCGGGCCAGCAGCGGCGGGTCCGCGCGTACGCCGTCGGCGGTGACGAAGGTGCAGTGTTCGATGCCGTCGAAGCCGGCCGTGACTGCGGCGGCGATGCCGTCGGCGGCGTGGCAGTGGCCGGTGACCGGCAGCCCGTACCGGTGGGCCTCCCGCACGACCGCGTCCAACTCCACCGGCCCGAACTGCATCTCGTGCGGCAGCGAACCCGGGGTGAGCTGGCCGCCGGTCACCACGACCTTCACCACGTCGACCCCGCGTTCGGCCCGCTGCCGCACCGCGGCGCGGATCGCGTCGACGCCGTCGACCTCGCCGCCGAGGAACCAGCAGTGTCCGCCGTACGACGTGATCGGTGGTCCGGCGACGAGCAGCCGGGGCCCACGGTGTGGCGTGTCGGCGGTCTCGGCCCGGACCCGGAGCCCCAGGTAACCCCGGTCGCCGAGGTCACGGGCGGTGGTGACACCGGCGTCGAGCGTCGCCGTGGCGGCGGTCCGCATCCGGGTCAGCAGGGTGTCGTCGTCGGCGACGGCGAGACTGCCCATGGTGTCCGGTGTCGCGTCGAAGGCCAGGTGGACGTGGGCGTCGACGAGCCCGGGCAGCAGGGTCGTGTCGCCCAGGTCGACCAGCTCGGCGTCGCGCGGCGGCGGACCGTCCAGGACCGCCTCGATTACGCCGCCGGAGAGGAGCACGGTGGGCCGCGCCATCGGCACCGGGCGGACCCCGTCGAACAGTCGCCGTGTCCGTAGCGCGAGCATGTGCCCCCTCCGCGTGCCGCCGGTCGTTGCCGGGGCAGCGTGTCAGCTCGCGCTAGAGGTTCGCCGGAGCCCGGCACCGATCTGCCGGACGTGCGCCTGGAGACGCACCGAGGCGGCGGCCCGGGCCGCACCGGCCGCCGTCCGGACGTGGTCGCGTGCCTCCCGGTGGTGGCCGCGTCGCTGCGCCAGCACGGCCAGCCCGATCAGCGCCTCGCATCGCGCCTGCGGGTGGCCGATGCGCTCGGCCTCGCGCAACGCCCGCCGGTACTCCGGCTCCGCCAGATCCGCCCGGCCCTCGTCCTGGTGCAACGCGGCCAGCAGGTTGCGGGCGTTGACCAGCAGCGCGACGTAGCCGCCCTCCTCGGCAAAGGCCATCGCCCGACCGACGTGCCGGTGCGCGCGGTCCCGGTGCCCGGTGGCCCGACCGACCCGGGCCAGGCCGTAGGAGGCGAGCGCCACGGAGTGTGCCGACCGGGCGCACCGCCCGAGCCGCAACGCCTCCCGCAGCCACCGGACCGCCTCCCGGTGCGCGCCCAGGTCGCCGCAGACCGTGCCGAGCCGGGCCAGGATCTCCGGCTGGGCCGAGCAGGAACCGAGGCGCTCGCCGATGCGCGCCGCCGTCATCAGGTGTCGGCGGGCCAGCCGCAGGTCGCCGCGCCCGTGGTGGGCCATCCCGAGGTGCAGCAGGCAGCGCGCCTGCGCCTGGCGCAGGCCGAGTCGCCGGCACAGCCGCAGGCCACGGTGCAGCAGGCGGATGGCCTCGTCGAACCGTTTCCGGGGGCGCTGGAGGCGGTGCATGGCCAGCGCGGTGACCGCGACCATCTCCAGCGGTGCCGGACCGTGCCGGTGCAACCGGTCGCGGGCGTGCCGCAGGTGCGGCTCGGCGGCGTCCAGGTCGTGCAGGCCCTGCAACGCCAGGCCGAGGTTGAGCCGGGCGATCGCGGCGTGCACCGGCTCGCGGGCCGGGTCGGTCGCGTCGACCGCCGCCTCGGCGGCCAGCCGCCAGTCGGCGTGGTGCCGGTCGGCTCCGCACGGACCGCGCAGCGCGTCGGTCAGCCGGACCGCCAGCGGCACCAGACCCGTGGACGCGGCGTGCACCGCGACCGCGACCAGGTTGCGCCGTTCCCGTGCCAGCCAACCACGGGCCGCCCGACGCCCGCCGAACGTCGACGTCCGGTGGGTGGCGGGCACCCGCACCACGTCCGGGTGGCACAGCCGCACCGCCTCGTCGGCCGTGCGCAGATACCACTCGCCCAACCGGCGCAGCGCCGCCCGGCGGTACGCGGGTGTGTCCTCGGCGCGTCCCCGCTCGGCGGCGTAGCGCGCCATCAGGCTGTGCAGCCGTACCGCTCCGTCGCGGCCCTGCTCGACGAGTTGGGCGCGGACCAGCTCGTCGAGCCCCTGCGCCGCGGTGGCGACCGGCAGACCGGCCAGCTCCGCGACGGTCTCGGCGCGGTGCGACACTCCCGGCACGAGCGCCAGCAGCCGGAAGATCCGCCGGGTACGCGCCGGCAGCGCGGTGTACGCGAGGTGGAACGCGGTCCGTACCGCCGCGCGCCGGCTGCCGGGCAGGCTCAGCGCGTCGAGCGGGTTGGCCCCGAGCAACTCGACGAACTCGCCGATGCCCTGGGTCGGATGGGTGGCGAGGTGGGCACCGGCGATCCGCAGCGCCAGCGGCAGCCGGTCGCAGTGGGCGACGAGCGCGTCCAGCGCCGCGCGCTCCCGCTCGACCCGGCCCGGGCCGATCATGACGGTCAGCAGCGTCGCCGCCTCGGCGGGGGAGAGCACGTCGAGGGCGACGACCCGGACGCCGGGACACGCGACGAGCGCCTCCGGCCGGCCGCGATGCGTGACGAGGACCGCGCAGTCGGCGGCGAGCGGGAACAGGCCGCGCAGCGCCGAGGCGTCGTGCAGGTCGTCGATGACGATGAGGACCCGGCGGCCGGCGAGGCGGCGCTGCAACGCGCGGGCACCGGCGGCGGTGGTGGCCGGTGGACGGTCCTCCCCGGCGGCGGTCAGCAGCTCGGCGAGGAGCTGCGGCCAGTCACGGCCGGCGCCGTCGGCCTCGCTGGCGTGCGCGTACCACTGGCCGTCGGGGAACCGGTCCCGCAGGCGGTGTGCGGTGCGGACCGCCAGCGCCGACTTGCCGACGCCGGGTGCCCCGGTCAGGCAGACCACCGGTGGGCCGTCCGGCGTCGACCGCAGCGCCGCGTGCAGCTCCGCCAGGAGGCCGGCCCGACCGGTGAAGTCGGCGACGTCCGGCGGTAGTTGGCACTGTGCCCGCCAGCCGGTGCGGGCGGCCACCACGGGCGGGTCCGCCCGACCGTGCGGCGTCCGGGTTCGCGCGGTGTCGCCGGTCTCGGCGAGCAGCCGGCGGTACCGCTGCCGCAGCTCCAGGCCGGGCGTCGCGCCGAACTCCTCGCGCAGCCGGTCCCGGGCCCGGTGGTACGCGGCGAGCGCGGCGGCCCGGTCACCGCTGCCGGCGAGCGCCTCCATGAGCTGTGCCCACAGGCGTTCCCGCTGCGGGTGGGCGACGACGGCGGTGCGGAGTTCCCCGACGACCTCGGCGTGCCGGCCCAGGGCCAGTTCGAGTTCGAAGCGCCGTTCCGTCAGGTGCAGCAGGTCCGCCACCAGGCCGGTGACCACCTCCTGCCGGATGCGTACCGACGGCACCAGGGCGAGCGGTTCCCCGCGCCACTCGGCCAGCGCCTGCCGTACCCAGTGCACCTCGGCGTCCGGCCGTCCGGCCCGTCGTGCCTCCCGGGCCCGGGTCGCCGCCTCGCGGTAGCGGTGCAGGTCCAGTGATCCGGGCGGCACGACGATGCGGTACGCGCCGGGCCGGGTCTCGATCGGCGCGGGCACCTCGGGGCGGATCCCGGCGAACAGGGACCGCAGCCGGGAGAGGTGCACGTGGAGGGCGGCCCGGGGGTTCTCCGGCGGCCGGTCGTGCCACGCCGCGCCGACCAGCTCCGGTGCGCCGACCCAGGTGTTCGCCCGCAGCAGCAGCGCCGCGAGGAAGACGCGTTGCTTCGGGGCGGTGACCGGCACCGGGCGGCCGGAGAGCGTCGCGACCAGGGGTCCCAGGACCCGGTACTCGTCGTCGGCGGTCTGCCCGCTTCCGGCTGTCGCGGTCACGCGGCCTCCTGGACGGTGGGCCTCTTATCGTCGTGCCTCGATGTTTCCAGACGGGAAATGCGTGCCGGTCACATCCGTCATGTGGGTAGCAGGGTGGCGAGCGCCGACCGTTGCGGGACGTCGCGCGGGCGCAGGCCGCACGCCTCGGCCAGCAGCGCGTACGAGCGCACCCGCGCCTGGTGGTCGTGGATCGTGGAGAGGACGACGAACTCGTCCACGCCCACCGCCTCGCTCATCGCGGCGAGCTGCCGGGCCACCTCGCCGGGGGAGTCGACCAGGTAGCGCGGCCACTCGGTGCGCTCGGTCAGCAGGTCCTCGCCGAGACCGGGCAACTGGGCGAGCGCCACCTCGACGGGCGGCACCGGCCGCAGGTCGCCACGGGACATCCGGTGGCGGAACAGGCGCTGACTGGCGAAGACGTGCTCCGCCTCCTCGCGTGTCGGCGCACAGTAGACGCCGATGCCGACCATCACCCGAGGGGTGCCGCCGGTGCGCGGGTCGAAATGCCGCCGGTAGGTCTGCACCGCCTCGGTGACCAGCTCCGGGCGGCCGAAGTGCGCGAACGAGTACGGCAGCCCGAGTCGACCGGCCAGGGCCGCGCTGGGCGGACTCGCGCCGAGCAGCCAGACCTGGGGTGTGCCGTCCACCGACGGCATGATGCCGCCCTGGTCGCCGGTGGCGCCGAGGAACGCGCGCACCGCGTCGACCTGCTCGCCGAACGCGTCGTCGGAGGAGGTGTAGAGGTGCGGGTTGAGCAGCCGGGCGTCGCGGGAACTGGCCCCGGCGCCACGCCCGATGCCGAGGTCGACCCGGCCCGGCGCGAGAGCCTGGAGCACCCGGAAGGTCTCGGCGACCTTGAAGGGGCTGTAGTACGGCAGCAGCACGCCGCCGCTGCCGATGCGGATCCCGCTCGTCTCACCGCTGAGCCGGGCCACCATGACCTCGGGGGAGGGGCTCGCGAACGACGGCGTGGCGTGGTGCTCGGCGAGCCAGTAGCGGTGATAGCCGAGCGCGTCGGCCGCGCGGGCCAGGTCGAGAGTGTGGTGCAGGGCCTGGGTCGGGGTGGACCCCTCGGGGATCATCGACTGGTCGAGGATCGACAGCTGCACGGGTGCTCCCTGCGGGTCAGGCGTCGGCGGGCAGGCCGACGGGGCGGGTGAGCCGCGCGACGACGGAGGCCAGGCGCTCGTCGAAGGCGGCGGCGTCCAGTGCGGTGGCCAGCTCCGCCCGGCATGCCTGTGCGGCCAGGGCGTGCCGTTCCACGCCGGGCTCGGTGATCTGGCAGTAGACCCCACGGCGGTCGTGTGCGCAGCTCACCCGGGCCGCGAGCTGCTTGGCGGTCAGGCGGGTGACCAGGCGGCTCATCGAGGACTGGTCGAGGGCGACCGCGTCGCTGAGGTCCTGGATGCGCATGCCACGGGGGTTGCCCCGGGTCAGTTCGTCGAGCACGAGCAGCTCGGTGAGGGTCAGGTCGAAGTCGCGGGTGAGTCGCCGGTCCAGCGTCTGCCCGAGTCGGCCGGTGAGGACGGTCAGCTGCCGCCACAGGGCGAGCAGGTCGGGCTGTCCGTCGCGTCGCTCCGCCATCGCGCCCCCTTCGTCTGCTGACGCCCTACCCTACATGTCGCTGCTCATTCAATGTAACAGCATCTTTTATTCGCGTCTGACCACAAGTTCGAGCAGGGAAACCCGCGCGCTGGACGCTCGTGTGCGACAAAATGTGTGTGCACATGCATGTAGTATCCCTGCGTCAATCCCCGATCACCCGGCTCGGAGGTCCACATCATGTCCAGCGACACGCCGTCCCTGGCGGCAACCGACGGGGCCGCATCGCGGCGGGCACCCGACGACGTGCCAGATCCCACCGGCCCGGCGGTCGACGACCGCCTCGATCCGGCGTTCCTCAAGATGGCCGGCGTCCTGCTGCTGGCCCTGCTCATGGCGCTCCTCGACGAGACGATCGTCAACGTCGCGGTGCCCCGCCTGACCGCCGTCTTCGACGCGCCCCTGTCGACCATCCAGTGGGTCACCGCCGTCTACCTGCTCGCCGTCGCGATGGCCACCCCGGTCGCCGGGTGGGGAGTGGACCGGTTCGGTGGCCGACGAGTGTGGATCTTCGCCGTCGTGCTGTTCACTCTCGGCTCCCTGCTGTCCGGTCTGGCCTGGTCGGCCGAGAGCCTGATCGCGTTCCGCGTGGTCCAGGGGATCGGCGGAGGCATGATCTTCCCGGTCGTGCAGGCGCTGATCGCCCGGGCCGCCGGCCCCGCCCGGGTCACCAAGGCGATGGGCCTCATCTCGATCCCGCTCACCGTCGGCCCGGTGCTCGGCCCGATCCTCGGCGGCTTCTTCGTCGACGACATCAGCTGGCGGTGGATGTTCTTCATCAACCTGCCGGTCGGCGTGGTCGCGCTGGTGCTCGCCCTGCGCGTGCTGCCCGCCGACGGCCCCACCGGGGACGCCGCCGCACCGAAGCTGGACCTGCTCGGTCTGGCCCTGCTCTCGCCCGGGTTCGCCGCGCTGATCTACGGCCTCGTCACCGCCGCGCACCGTGGCGACTTCGGCGACGGGCGCGCCGTCACCGCGTTCGTGGTCGGCGCGGCCCTGCTCGTGGCGTACGTGCTGCACTCCCTGCGTACCAGCGCGCCGCTGATCGACGTACGGCTGTTCTCGAAGCGCGGCTTCACCATGTCGGTGGTCACCATGCTGCTCGTCGGCGCGGTCGCCAACGCGCTGCTGTTCCTGACGCCGCTCTACTACCAGCAGGCACGCGGATTCGGGGCACTGCACGCCGGCCTGCTGATGGTCCCCTCCGGCATCCTCGGAGCCGCTGGTGCCATCGCCGTCGGCAAGGCCGGTGCCCGCCTGACCGCGCGGGCCACCGCACCGATCGGCATGCTGCTCGCCGCCCTCGCCGCGGTGGTGCTCTCCGGCGTCGGCCCCGACACGTCGCAGACGGTGACCGCTGTCGCGTTCGGCGTCGGCGGGTTCGGCATCGGGTTCACGGTGCCGGGCGTGATGGCGTTCATGTACCTCGCCGTCGGTGACGCCGACGCACCCCGGGCCACCAGCGCGCTGTTCATCCTCAACCAGATCGGCGGTGCGCTGGGCATCGCCGTGGTGGCGGTGGCCCTCCAGGACCGTCTCGCGGCGGCCGGCACCTTTGCACCCGACGCGTACGGCCGGACGTACTGGTTCGTGGTCGGGTTCGCGCTCGTGGCCGGTCTGGCCGCCGCGTTCGTGCCCGGACCGCTGCGCGCGCCACGACAACCCGCGTGACGCTGGGGGCGTCCTCGACCCGGCCGCGAGTGCCTGCGGCTAGAACCGGCGGTGGCGGCACCGCGCCGCCGGTCGACGGAAGGGGAGCCCCCGCATGCGCGTCATCCGTTACTCCGAGCACGGCGGTCCCGAGGTGCTGACCGTCGACAAGGTGCCGGTGCCGGAGCCCGGCGAGGGTCAGGTGCGCGTCCGGGTCGAGGCCGTGGGCGTCAACTTCATCGAGACCCAGCTACGCTCCGGCACCGCGCCGTTCCCGTCGCCGGTGCCCAGCGCCCCGCGCGGGGACGTGGTGGGCCGGGTGGAGGCGGTCGGACCGGGCGAGCACCGCTTCGCCGTCGGTGACCGGCTGGCCGCCTGGGGCGTGGCCGACGCGTATGCCGACCAGGTCCTGGTCACCGACGGGCAGGCCGTCGCCGTACCCGACGACGTGTCGGCGCCGGTCGCCACCGCGCTCGCCTCGACCGCCCAGGTCGCCGCGAACGTGCTCAGCGTCGGTCGGCTCGCCCCCGGCGAGTCGGTGCTCGTGCACGCCGCCGCCGGGGCGATTGGGCACCTGGTGACCCAGTTGGCGAAGCTGCGTGGCGCCGGGACCGTGATCGGCACGGTCGGCTCGCCGGAGAAGGCGGCGTTCGTCCGCGAGCACGGTGCCGACGTCGTGGTCGACTACACCGCACCCGACTGGTCCGAGCAGGTGCGGGCGGCGACCGGCGGCGCCGGGGTGGACGTGGTCCTGGACAGCGTCGAAGGGCCGGTCTTCGCGCCCAGCCTCGCGCTGCTGAAGCCGCTCGGCCGACTGGTCTACTACGGATTCGCGGGCGCCGACGGCGACGTGGCGCGGGTCGCCCTGACCGACCTGCTGAGTCTCAAGAGCATCGTGGGCACCGCGTTCGACGCCTGGCTCGCCGCCGCGCCCGAGGAGGCGCAACGCAATCAGCGGGAACTGACCGAACTCGTCCGCGACGGTCGGCTGCGGGTGGCGGTGCACGCGGTCCTGCCCCTGGAGGAGGCGGCACAGGCCCACCGACTCATCGAGGACCGCCGCCAGCTCGGCCGCGTGGTGCTGGTCCCGTGACCGCCGTCGAACACCGGCCGCTGCTGGTGGTCGGTGCCGGACCGGCGGGCCTGAGCACCGCCATCTTCGCGAGCCTGCACGGGGTGCGCCCGCTGGTCGTGGAGCGCCGGGCCGGCACGTCGACCGGGGTCAAGGCCACCGGCCAGTATCCGCACACCATGGAGGCGTTGCGGGTGGCCGGTCTGGTGGACCGGATCCGTGACCTGAGCCGTCCGGACCGTACCGAGTTCTCCATGGTGCTCGCGCCCCGGCTGGGTGGTCCGGTCACCCGGACGCTGGTCAGCGGCCGGGAGCTGACCATGCGACACGTGTCGCCCGAGGACTGGGGGACGGCCAGCCAGTCCGGTGCGGAGGCGGCCCTCGCCGAGCGGGCCCGAGGGCTCGGCGCCGAGGTGCGCTTCGGCACCCGGCTGCTCGGGTTCGCGCAGGACGAGGACGGTGTCACCGCGTTCCTGGAGGAGACCGAGACCGGTACGCGCCATCGGGTGCGGGCGTCGTACCTGGTCGCCGCCGACGGGTGGCGCAGCCCGGTGCGGGAGTCGCTCGGCGTACCCCTGCGGGGTCGGGGCGTGGTGGGGCAGGTCCTGCGGGTGCTGTTCAAGGCCGACCTCAGCGAGCCGCTGGCGCACACGCCCGGTGCCGCCGACGGCTCCCGGTTCGCGGCCTTCCACGTCGGGAAGGCGGTGCTGTTCAACACCGAGATCCCCGGACTGTACGGCTACTTCCGCAATCTCACCCCGGAGCTGCCGGAGGGCTGGCACCGGTCCCGGGAGGCGATCGCCCGGCAGATCACCGTCGACCTGGGACTCGACCAGGACCTGCCGATGGACATCACCGAGTACGGCGAGACCTCGATCGCCTGCGCCGTCGCCGAACGGTTCCAGGTGGAGCGGGTGCTGCTGGCCGGCGACGCCGCCCACGTGATGCCGCCGACCGGCGGGCTGGGCGGCAACACGGCGATCATGGACGGGTGGTACCTGGGCTGGCGGCTCGCCGCCGTGATCCAGGGCTGGGCGGGGCCCGACCTGTTGTCGACGTACCAGGCCGAGCGGGGGCCGTACGCCCGGCTGCTCGTCGAGCAGCAGTTCGCCAACCTGGTCGAACGGATCGCGCCGGAACTGCGCGACGACGAGGTGCCCGCCCCGCTGCCACCGGCCGTGCTCACCTTCGGCTACCGCTACCCGGCCGGTGCCGTCCTGCTCGAACCCGGCGACGACGGCGCGCTCGTGGAGGACCCGACCACGGCCACCGGCCGGCCCGGATCGCGGGCGCCCTACCTGCCGCTCACAGGCCCGGACGGCGCCGACACCTCCACCACGGCGTTGTTCGGCACGGGCTTCGTGCTGCTGACCGGGTCGGCGGGAACCGCCTGGGCGGAACCGGCCACGCGGGTCGCCGAGCGGCTCGGTGTGCCCCTGGTCGTGCACACGATCGGCCCGACGGGGGAGTACGTCGACCGGGACGGCCGGTTCGGCGCCCGCTACGGCATCGAGCCCGACGGCGCCACGCTGGTGCGGCCGGACCGGTTCGTGGCCTGGCGGTCGGTCGGTCCGCTGCCCGATCCCGAGACCCAGCTGGAGCAGGTGCTACGGACCCTGTTGCGTCGATGAGACGCGCGCGGTGGCGGCCGGACGCTCCCCGGTCCCGTGATGTCGGGAGGTGTGCGGGTCACCGCCCCACGCCTGGGGCGCGAACGGTCGGGCACCGTGCAGCGCCACCAGCTCCGGCACCACCGCATCGCCGACGGTCAGCACCGCGCACCGGGAGGTGCCCGGCAGCAGGTCGTACACCTGCTCGGCGTCGCGGACGTCGTCCAGCACCAGCAGTACGCGCCGGTCGGCGAGCCGGGCGCGGTACGCGGTGACCAGTTCCCGGCGACGCAGGGGCACCGCGTCGGCGGCCACACCGGAGCGTCGCAGCAGCTCGGCGAGCACCTCGGCCGGGTCACGCGGTCGACCGGCGGGGTCGGTCAGCCGCACGTACCACTGCCCGTCCGGGAACGCCGCGCGCAGCCGGCGGGCCAGCGCCACCACGTCTGCGGTGCGGTCCGGGCCGGGCGGACCGGCGAGACACACCAGGGGCAGCGCGGTGCCGGCCTCCCGACCGGCCAGCGCGGCGGCGACGGCCGGCCATCCGGGTCCGCGCGGCTGCCGGTCGGCGTCGACCGGCGGCAGGTCGGTGCGGGTGTGCCAGCCGTCCCCGGCGATCCGCCGGTGCACTGCCTCCAGCTCCGGCCCGGGTGTCAGACCGAGTCGGGTCCGCAGCGTTGCGCGGGCCCGCTCGTACGCGGCCAGGGCCGCAGCCCGGTCACCGGTGCGTTGCAGCGCGGTGACCAGCAGACACCACAGCCGCTCGCACACCGGGTACGCGACGACCAGGGCCCGCAACTCGGTCACCAGCTCACCGGGCGGGCGGGTGGCCAGCTCCAGTTCGTAGCGTCGTTCGAGCAGCCGTAACCGCTCCTCGACCAGCACCGGAGTGACCTCCTCGGCGAGCGAGGGCACCACCGCGAGGGACGCCACCGTGGCCGGTCGCGCCGGGTCCGCGTGCCACTGCGCCAACGCCGCCCGGACGTGCGCGAGTTCGCCGGCCGGGTCGTCGCCGCGTCGGGCCTGCTCCGCCCGGCGGGCGGACGCGCGGAACCGGTGCAGGTCCACGGTCTCCGGTGGGGTGCGCAACGCGTAGCCGCCGCCGAGGGAACGCACCCGGGGGCGGGGCGAGGTCGTCGGCGTACCGGGGCGGTCGCCGAGCACCGCGCGCAGCCGGGCCACGTGCACGTGCAGTGCGGCGGCGGGTCGGGCCGGTGGGCGGTCACCCCACAACCGGGGGTAGAGCTCGTCCAGCGGCACCTCCTCGTTGACCCGCCACAGCAGCGTCACCAGGAGTGCCTGTTGCTTCGGAGCGCCGATGAGCACCGGTCGCCCGTCGATCGTGACCTGCAGCGGCCCGAGAATGCGAAAGTCGGTCACCGAGTCCCCCGTCGAGCGGCGGAATGCACGCACAGTGTCAGGGCGACTACCGTCACCCCGCCTCGGACATCGTGCTCGGGTCGGGCGGCACCGGCAACGCGTATCCCAGTGACGCCCATCTCACCGGCGACTCTCCACCAGGACTCCAGCACCCGTCGGTACGAAGGGCGGGAACCTGTCGTACCGGTGGAGGGCGATGTGAAAGCACTGGTCACGTCCGCGGACGAACCCGACGGACTCCGCCTGGAGTCCGTACCCGAGCCACGCCCGGCACCCGGCGAGGCGCTCGTCGAGGTGCACGCCGTCGCGGTGAACCGCGCGGACCTCCTGCTCGCCGCCCGGCAACCGCCCGGCGCCCGGCTCGGGCTGGACGTCGCCGGCACGGTGGTGCGCGCCGCCGACGACGGCACCGGGCCACCGATCGGCACACCCGTCGCGGGCGTGGCGGCGTCGACCGGATGGGCGCAGCTCGCGGCCGTGCGGACCGACCGGCTCGCGGCCATACCGTCCGGCGTGGAACCGGCCGTCGCGGCGGCGGTGCCGGTGGCCGGACTGACCGCCCTGTACGCGCTGCGGCGTGCCGGGTGGCTGTTGGGCCGCTCGGTGCTGGTGACCGGTGCCAGCGGTGGCGTCGGCGGTTTCGTGGCGGACCTGGCGGCGGCGGGCGGCGCCACCGTCGTCGGTTGGGTGGGCACCCCGGAACGCGGCCGGCACCTGACCGAGCGGGGCCACCGCGTGCACGCCGACTACGCGACACCGCCGCAGGAGCCGGTGGACGTCGTCGTGGACAGCGTCGGCGGGACGGTGTTCCGGGAGGCGTTCGTGCGGTTGCGCCGGGGCGGGGTGGCGGTGGTGTTCGGCAACACCGTGCGCGCCGAGCTGGTCCTGCCGCCGGACTGGGGCCACGCCCGCGCCGGGGTGCGCCTGGAACATCTGTTCCTCCTCGACGAACTGGAACGGCACCGGGCCGACGAGGACCTGGCGACGCTGTTCGGGCTCGTGGTGGACGGGCGGCTGCGTCCGCACGTCGGGCTGCACGCGGACTGGACCGATGCCGCCACGGCGGTGCGGGCCCTGCTGGAGCGCCGGGTCACCGGCCGCGTCGTACTCACCCTGTGATCGACGATCGAGGAGGACAACGGAGATGACGACACCGAGACGTACCGGCGCGGCGCTGGTGACCGGCGGTACGAGCGGGATCGGGCTGGCCGTCGTGGAGACGCTGGCCGAGCAGGGCTTCCCGGTCTACTTCTGTGCCCGCGACGCGGCACAGGTGGCCACCGTCGTCGACAAGCTGCGTGGGCGCGGCCTGGAGGTCGACGGGGTCGCGGCCGACGTGCGGTCCCCGGACGACGTGGTCCGGCTGGTCGCCGGGGCGGTGCAGCGGTTCGGCCCGGTGACGGTGCTGGTGAACAATGCCGGCCGCTCCGGCGGCGGCATCACCGCCGAGCTGGACGACGCGCTCTGGGAGGACGTGCTCGCCACCAACCTCACCTCCGTGTTCCGGGTGACCCGCGAGGTGCTGCGCGCCGGTGGCATGCGCGAGGCCGGGTGGGGCCGCATCGTCAACATCGCCTCGACCGCCGGCAAGCAGGGCGTCGCGCTCGCGGCGCCGTACACCGCCTCCAAGCACGGGGTGGTCGGCTTCACCAAGGCGGTCGGGTTCGAGCTGGCCGGCACCGGCGTCACCGTCAACGCGGTGTGCCCCGGGTACGTGGAGACGCCGATGGCGGTCCGGGTACGCCAGGGGTACGCGGCACACTGGCAGACCACCGAGGACGCGGTGCGGCAGCGGTTCGAGGCGAAGATCCCGCTGGGCCGGTACTCGACGCCGGAGGAGGTCGCCGGGCTGGTCGGCTACCTGGTCACCGACACGGCCGCCTCGCTGACCGGGCAGGCGCTCAACGTCTGCGGCGGTCTCGGGAACTACTGAGACAGGCGACGGCCGCCGGAGCGCGCTCCGGCGGCCGTGGACTGGTGCATCAACCGGTGACGCGGTCGGCCTCGTACTGGAAGACCGGCTCGGTCAGGTGCGGTTCGCCCTTGATGATGCCGGTCAACCGGTCCAGGCGGGTCCGGAACTCCGGCTCGTGCAGCGCGGTACGGAAGGACTCCTCGTCGGTCCACTCGGCGATGTTGTAGTACGTCGACGGATCCTTCTGCGAGCGGCTCAGCACGTACCGGATCAGCCCCGGTCGGGTCTGCATGTACTCGGCCACGCTGGCGTAGTGGCGTTCGAGATCCTCGGCGGCGCCGATCAGCGTGAGCTTGTTGACGAATACGACCATGACGCGGTGTTCCCTTCCGTGTCGTCGATGCGGGGGTAGTCGAGATAGCCCCGGCGACCGCCCTGATAGAAGGTCGTCGGGTCCGGCGGGTTGAACTCGGTGCCGTCGGCCAGGCGGCGGGGCAGGTCGGGGTTGGCGAGGAACTGTTTGCCGAAGGCGAGCGCGTCGAACCCGGCGGCCAGCGCGTCCGCCACCGCGGCCCGGGTGGCCTCCGGCCCGAGGTGACCGGTGCCCGGGTTGAGCACCACCGCCCCGTCCCAGCGGGCCCGGACGACCCGGGTCAGCTCCGGGTCGGAGCCGTGCACCAGGTGCAGGTACGCCAGGTCGAGCGGGCGCAGCGCCTGGAGCAGGGCGGGGTATACCTCGGCGGCGTCCGGCTCGGTCATGTCGTTGAGCCCGAACCCGGGCGACAGCCGTAGCCCGACCCGGTCCGCGCCGACCGCCGCGCCGACCGCCTCCACCAACTCGACGGCGAAGCGCACCCGTCGGTGCGGTGCGCCGCCGTACTCGTCGGTGCGGCGGTTGGTGACCGCCGACAGGAACTGGTGGACCAGGTAGCCGTTGGCGCCGTGCAGCTCCACGCCGTCGAATCCGGCGGCGACGGCCGTCTCGGCGCACCGCACCACGTCCTCGATCGCGTCGGTGATGTCGGTCGGCGACATCTCCCGCGGCTCGGGGTGTTCCTTCGGCCCGTCGAACGTCCGGGCCAGCCCGGCGGCCGGCACCGGCGACGGCGCCAGCGGCTGGTGACCGTACAGGGCGGGGTGACCGATTCGTCCGGCGTGCATGATCTGGAGCACGATGCGGCCGCCGGCGTCGTGGACGGCCCGGGCCACCGCCGTCCACGCCTGGGTCTGCGCGGGGGTGTGCCACTGCACGCTGTACGCGTGGCCGACCGCCCGGGGTGCCGGGTTGGTCGCCTCGCTGACGATGAGCCCGGCGTCGGCCCGCTGGGCGTAGTAGTCGGCCACGTACGGCAGGGGAGTCCCGTCCCGGGTGGCGCGTCCGCGGCCCATCGGGGCCATCACGATCCGGCTGGGCAGCCGCAGGCGACCCAGTCGGACCGGATCGAAGAGCGTCGGCATCGGGGCAACCTCCTCGCTGGGTGGTGCCTGATGCTCGCCCGGGATTCTCAAGGGCCCGTGGAGCCTGGCTACAGGTCGGGCCCGCCCTCCGGTGGGCGGGGGCCTGGTGAACAGCCGTACGTATCAGTTGTGTGAACTTGTGTGAACACTTGCGCCGCACTTCATCAGCCGTTCGGCCGGGTCAGGGTGACATTTTCGGGACTTCCGCCGTGAACAAGGGTTGGGGTCTTGTTCACCTCCACCTAATCCGATAGAACACGAGTGGGTCCGCTGCGCGGCCCGTCCGCCTCGTAGTTCTAGGAGGACTACTTCATGGCACGTACACCTGGTGTGGGCCCCTCCTCGCCCGCCTTCTCCCGTCGCGGGGTGCTGCAACTGGGCGGCAGTTTCGCGCTCCTGCTCGCCACGGGCGCCTGCGCCGCGAACAGCGATTCGAACTCGGACGACTCGACGTCCGGCGGCCCGACCGCCAGCACGCTGCGGATCGCGGTGTCGAGCTACCTGTCGAGCTGGGATCAGGACTTCGTCGGCTTCGACCTGACCGCGCTGATGCTGTTCAAGAACGTCTTCCCCTACATGATCGACTACGGCGTCACCACCGCGGGTGACAGCCAGATCCTCGACACCCAGAACATCACGCCGACCTTCGCCGAGTCCTTCGAGCCGGACGCCGAGCAGAAGGTCTGGACGTTGAAGCTGCGCCGGGGCGTCACGTTCGCCAGCGGCAACGAGATGACCGCGGCCGACGTGAAGTGGTCCAAGGACCGCGCCTTCGCCGCCCAGGCGAACGTGGCCGGCGTCTACCGCACCATCGGTTTGACCGAAGCCGACCAGGTCAAGGTCGTCGACGACTACACCGTCGAGTTCCACCAGGCGTTCCCCAGCGCGCTGACCCGGCAGATCCAGGCGATCTCGCTGTACGTCTTCGACTCGGAGGAGGCCAAGAAGCACGCCACCGCCGACGACCCGTGGGCCAAGGAGTGGTTCGCCAAGAACGCTCCCACCGGCGGCTACTACAACGTCACCAAGGCCACCCAGGGTCAGGAGATCGAGCTGGCGGCGAACACCGGCTACCCGGGACCGGACGCGCCCAAGACGCCGACGATCCGGATCTCCGTGGTGCCCGCCGCCTCGAACCAGCGGCTGCAACTCCAGGCCGGTGACATCGACGTCGCCCTCGGCGTCAGCCAGCGCGACATCGAGGACCTGCGCAGCACCGACGGGGTCAAGGTGATCTCGGCGGCCAGCAACCGTCAGGTCGCGATCCAGATGTCGGTCACCTCGGCGCCGTTCGACAACGTCGACGTCCGCAAGGCCCTGGCCTACGCGGTGCCCTACGAGCAGATCATCAACAACGTGTACGGCGGCGACGCCCGGGCCGCCAAGAGCCCGGTGCCGCTGGACATGCCCGGGTACGACGAGAGCGGCTACCCGTTCACCCACGACGTGGACCGGGCCCGCGCCGCCCTGAACGCCGCCGGTCGGGCCTCGGTCGAGTCGGAACTGGTCTTCGAGGCCGACAACGAGGAGCAGCAGCGCATCGCGGTGCAGGTGCAGAGCGAGGCGGCGAAGGCCGGTATCAACCTCAAGCTGACCCCGCTGGACCCGGCCACCCTCGGTGAGCGGCGGACCCGCAAGAACATCCCGCTCCAGCTCACCTCCGGCCAGCTCTGGGTCAACGACGTCGAGTACATGCTCGCGACGAGCTTCGTCAAGGGCGCGAACCTCAACTACTCGAACTACACCAACGCCGAGATCGAGCAGATCTACGAGCGGTCGCACACCACCGTCGACGAGGCCGACCGCACCGCGCTGTGGCAGCGGGTCCAGCAGATCCTCGCCGAGGACGTGCCGTGGGTGGTGATCTGCCAGCCCAACTTCAACCTCCCGGTCCGCGAGGCGGTGGCCGGCTGGGTGCAGCCGATGGACGGCCTCGCCCGGTTGCGCTACCTGACCAGGTCGGCCTAGGCGCGGCCGGCTCCCTTCATGCGAATCCTTCGTTTCGTCGTCAGGCGGCTGCTCCAGCTCATCCCGGTGTTGCTCGGGGTGGTCGTCCTGACCTTCCTCATCGTCCGGGTGCTGCCCGGCGACCCGGTCCGCAGCATCCTCGGCCAGAACGCCAGCGAGGCCGACGCCGAGGCGGCCCGCGCCCGGTTCGGGCTGGACCAGCCGCTGTGGCGGCAGTTCCTCGACTACCTCGGCGGGCTGGTCACCGGTGACTTCGGCACGTCCATCCAGAGCGGCGGTTCGGTCGGCGCGGAGATGGCGCTGCGGATCGGACCCACCCTGGAACTGGTGGTCATCGCGGTCTCCATCGCGCTGGTGGTGGCCACCGTGCTGGGCGTCTGGTCGGCCCGGCGCGCCAACAGCGTCGGCGACCACGGCGTCCGGATCTTCGCCCTGGTCGGCAACTCCATCCCGGAGTTCTGGCTCGGCCTGGTGCTCGTGCTGGTCGGCTACAGCATGCTGGGCTGGTTCCCGGCGCCCAGCGGACGGGTCGACCCGGACACGAACCTGACCCCGCTGACCGGCGCCGGCCTCGTCGACGCCGCGCTCACCGGCAACGGGCCGGCGCTGGCCAGCGCCGCCGCGTACCTGGCGCTGCCGGTGTTCACCCTGGTCGTCGGCGTAATGGCACCGCTGCTGCGCAGCGTCCGGGCGTCGGCGCTGGAGGTGCTCAACTCCGAGGCGTACACCGCGGCGGCGGCGCACGGCCTGCCGCAACGGACCCTGCTCTACGGCTACCTGCTGCGCTCCACGCTGCTGCGGCTGCCGGCCCTGGCCGCGTTGGTCTTCGGCACCGCCATCGGCTCGACCGTCCTGGTCGAGTACGTCTTCTCCTGGCAGGGCTTCGGCCAGTGGGCGCTGCGCGGCCTGCTGTACCGGGACTACCCGGTGGTGCAGGCGTCCGTTGTGGTGATCGCGCTCTGCTACGTGCTGGTGTTCCTCATCGCCGACGTGGTCCACGCGATCCTCGACCCGAGAGTGAGGATCTGATGGCAGACCTGCGCGGTGTCGGCCCCGGGGACGCCGGCGCCGACGCGGTGATCGTCACCGGCAGTCGGGACGACCGCTTCTCCCGCATCCTGATCATCACCGGCGCGACCATCCTGGCCGTGGTCGCCCTGGCCGCCCTGGCCGCGCCGCTGCTCTCCTCGTGGGGCGCGACCGAGGTCGACCCGAACGCCACCCTGGCCGCCCCCGGCGGCGCGCACCTGCTCGGCACCGACACCAACGGCATGGACATCTGGAGCCGGGTGCTGCACGCGGCCCGGCTGGACCTGGGCATCGCGGTCGCCGCGGTGGCCCTGGCCGTGGTGGTCGGCACGCTGCTCGGCCTGGTGGCCGGCTACCGGGGCGGCTGGATCGACGACGTGCTCATGCGGGTCGTCGACATCTTCCAGGCGTTCCCCACCTTCATCCTCGCCCTGGCGGTGGCGGCCCTGCTCGGCAACGGCACGGTCAACCTCATCATCACCATCGCGGCGGTGAACGCCCCCGCGTACGCCCGACTGGTCCGCGCCGAGGTACGCACCCAGCGGGAACTGCCCTTCGTCGACGCCGCGGTGACCTCCGGGGCCTCGACGACCGGCATCCTCTGGCGGCACCTGCTGCCCAACAGCCTCACCCCGGTCCGGACGATCGCACCGCTGAACTGCGGCTGGGCGATGCTCACCCTGGCCGGGCTCTCCTTCCTCGGGCTGGGCGTCAGCATCCCGGAGGCCGAGTGGGGCGCCATGATCAGCCTCGGTGCCCCGGACGTGGTCGGTGGTCGATGGTGGACCAGCGTGCCGCCCGGCCTGGCCCTGTTCGTCTCCGTGCTGGGGTTCAGCCTGCTCGGCGAGGGCCTGCAGGAACGCGCGAACGCGAAGCGGCGGTAACCATGCTCTCCATCGAGAACCTCTCCGTGGTCATCCACCGTGCCGGCCGGCAGGTGGCCGCCCTCAGCGACGTCAGCCTCACCGTCCGGCCCGGCGAGGTGGTCGGCCTGGTCGGCGAGAGCGGCGGCGGCAAGAGCATGGTGGCCCGCGCGGTGGTCGGCCTGCTGCCCACCGGCGCGCACGCCAGCGGGCGGGTCCGCTTCGACGACGCGGACGTGCTGCGGATGGACGAGGCGGCCCTCGCCGCGCACCGGGGACGCGGGGCGGCGATCTGCTTCCAGAACCCGCGCGGGGCGCTCAGCCCCACCCGCACCGTGGGACGCCAGCTCACCGACCGGCTCGTCACCCACCAGGACATGTCCGCCGAACGGGCCCGCGAGGCCGCGCGGGAGCTGTTCGAGGCGGTCGGCATCCGCAACCCGCAACGCCGCCTGGAGGCGTACCCGCACGAGCTGTCCGGCGGCATGGCCCAGCGGGTGATGATCTCGCTGGCCACCGGCTGCGCCCCCGGTCTGCTGATCGCCGACGAGCCGACCACCGGCCTGGACGTGACGCTCACCCGGGAGATCCTGCGCCAGTTCCGGCACGCCGCCGACGTGGACGGCCGCAGCGTCCTGCTGATCTCGCACGACCTCGCGTCGATCGCCGAGGTCTGCGACCGGGTGGTGGTGCTCTACGCCGGCACGGTGGTCGAGAGCGGGCCTGCCGACCAGGTCTTCCGGGAACCGGCGCACCCCTACACTCGGGCGCTGCTGCGGTCGGTGCCCGACGTCGGCGGTCGACCGGTGGTGGCCACCCCCGGCGCCATGCCGCTGCTGCGCGAGGCGCCGCACCAGTGCCCGTTCGCGGCCCGCTGCCCGCACGCCGACGACACCTGCACCAGCAGCCGTCCACCCACCGCCCCGATGGACGCGCCGGCCGGTGGGACGGACGCGCCCGCCGCCGACTGGTCGCTGGCCTGCTACCACCCGCAGACCGGCGCGATCACCACCGACGAGGCGGTACCCGCCCCGGCTGCCGAGCCCGGCCCGACCGAGACGGGGTCCGCCGTGCTGGAGATCGAGGACGCGCACGTGGTCTACCGCAGCCGCTTCGGCTCCGGCGGACACCACGCGCTGCGCGGCGTGAGCCTGCGCCTGGCACCCGGCGAGACGCTCGGCGTGGTCGGCGAGAGCGGCTGCGGCAAGAGCACCCTCGCCAAACTCATCATGGGGCTGGTTGCACCCTCCTCCGGCTCCGTCGCCGTCACCGGTCAGCACCTGGTCCGGCAACCGGGCCGCCCCGCGCCCCGGGGCCGGAAACTGCGTCGACTGCGGACCCGCGCCCAGCTCGTCTTCCAGGACCCGATCGGGTCGCTGAGCCCGAGGCGTACCGTCGGCGACTCCATCGCCGAGCCGCTGCGCGCCGCCGGAGTGCCCGCCGCCCAGCGGGAAGCCCGGGTCGCCGCCGTGCTGGACCGGATGGAACTCGACCGGTCCATCCTGCGGCGCTACCCGCACGAACTTTCCGGCGGTCAGGCCCAGCGCATCGGCATCGCCCGCGCCCTGGTCGGCGAGCCCGACCTGATCGTCTTCGACGAGCCCACCTCGGCCCTCGACGTCACCGTGCAGGCCCAGATCCTCGACGTGATCGCCGACGTCACCGCCGACACCGACCGGGCCTCGGTCTTCATCTCGCACGACCTGGCCACCGTCCGGGGCTTCTCCGACCGGGTGGCGGTGCTCTACCTCGGTCGCGTGGTCGAGGAGGGGCCCGTCGACGTCGTGTTCGACGACCCCCGCCACCCCTACACCCGGGCACTGCTGGCCAGCGCGCCGCGACTCGGCACGCCGCCCGCGTCCGTCGCGGGGGTGGAGCTGGTCAAGGACCTGGAGGAGACCGACGCGGCCACCGGCTGCGCGCTCGCCGCCCGGTGCCCCTTCGTCACCGACACCTGTCGCTCCCAGCCGCAGGAACTTCAGTCGTACGGCGCGAGCCGGGCCGCCTGCTGGCGCGTCCCGGAACTTCCCGCCCTGATCGGAAAGCAGGCCGACACGCCATGACTCGTCGCCCCATCCGGCTGGCCGTCGACATCGGCGGCACGTTCGTCGACGCGATGGAACTGGACACCCGCACCAACCGGGTGCGCTTCCGCAAGGCGTCCACCACCCCGGCCCGTCCCGCCGACGGGGTGCTCGCCGCCATCGAGGCGCTCGGCACCGACCTGTCCGAGGTGGAGCTCTTCACGCACGGCACCACGCTGGGACTCAACGCGGTGCTGGAGCGGCGCGGCGGCCGGACCGGGATCATCACCAACGAGGGCTTCCGTGACATCTTCCTGATCGGCCGGGGCAACGTGCCGTCGGACCACATGTACGACTTCCAGTACCAGCGCCCGCCGAGCCTGGTGCAGCGCCGCTTCACCGCCGGGGTACGCGGTCGCCTCGACCACCGGGGCCGGGTGGTGGAGGAGTTGGACCCGGACAGCGTCCGCGCCGCCGCCCGCACGCTGGTGGTGGACCAGCAGGTGACCTCGATCGCCATCTGCTTCCTGCACTCGTTCCTGGACCCCACCCACGAACGCGAGGCGGCCCGGCTGATCCGCGAGGAGTTCCCCGAGGTCAGCCTCTCGCTCTCCACCGACATCGTGCGCGAGTACCGCGAGTACGAGCGGACCAGCACCACCGTGCTGGAGGCGTACATCCGGCCGATCTTCGAGCGGTACGTCGACGAGTTGGAGTCCGGCCTCTCCGAGCGGGGCTTCGCCGGGCAGTTCCTGATCATGCGCTCCGGCGGTGGCTCGATGACCAGCGCGGTGGCGAAGACCTCACCGACGCACACCGTGCTGTCCGGCCCGGCCGGTGGCATCGTCGGTGCCGCGTACCTCGCCTCGGAGCTGGGCCGGGAGCGGCTGCTGACGTTCGACATCGGCGGCACCTCGCTGGACGCCTGCGTGATCGAGAACGGCACCGCCGTCGCCGCGTACGAGGCGCAGTTGGAGCACTTCCCGCTGCTGATCCCGACGTACGACATCCGGACCATCGGTGCCGGCGGCGGCTCGATCGCCTGGCTGGACCGGGGGCTGCTCAAGGTGGGGCCGCAGAGCGCCGGGGCCGACCCGGGACCGGTCTGCTACGGGCGGGGCGGCACCCGACCGACCGTCACCGACGCGGCGGTGGTGCTCGGCTACATGGACCCGGACCGGTTCCTCGCCGGCACCATGGGCCTGCACGACACTGCCGCGCGGGCGGCGATCGACGAGCAACTGGCGCAGCCGCTCGGGCTCGACGCCACGGCCGCCGCCGCCGGAGTCTTCGACGTGCTGCTGGCCCGTACGGTGGGCGCGGTCCGCCAGATCACCGTGGAGCGGGGGCACGACCCCCGGCACTTCTCGCTGCTGGCCTTCGGCGGCGCCGGGCCGCTGCTGGCTCCGCTGCTGGCCCGCGAGATGGGCATCGGCGAGGTCGTCGTGCCGTTCGCGCCGTCCGGCTTCTCCGCCTGGGGCATGCTGTCGGCGGACATCGTGAACGACTTCAGCCGTACGGTGATGGCCGGCCTCGACGAGGTGGGGCTGGACGAGCTGGAGGAGCTGTTCAAGGCCGTCGAGGCGGAGGCGGTCGCCTCGCTGGTGGAGCAGGGCGTGCCGGCCGACCAGGCCGTGCTGGAGCGCCAGTTCGAGGTGCGCTACCTGGGCCAGGAGCACAGCCTGATGGTGACCGTCGGGTCGACGCTGGATCGTGACGCGGTGCGCGGCGCCTTCGACGAGGTGCACCGGGCCCGCTACGGCCACACCATGGACAACCCGCTGCAACTGCTCAACCTGCGGGTCCGGGGCATCGGCCGGACCACCCGCCCGGAGCTGGGCACCCACCCGCGCGGCGACGGTGACCCGTCCCGGGCGCTGCTCACCCACCGCGACGCGTACGACTTCGGCTCGCGCGCGGTGGTCCCGTTCGCGGTGTACGACCGGGCGGCGCTGGAGCCGGGCGACACGTTCAGCGGTCCGGCCCTGGTCGACGAGGGCACCTCCACCACGGTCGTGCCCAGTGGCCAGCGCGTCACCGTCGACGAGCACCGCTACCTGCTGGTCACCCTGGAGGAGTCGGCATGACCACACTGGACGGAGCGCAGGTCGAGGTCGTCCGCAGCTATCTGCTGTCGGCGGCCGAGGAGATGCGGGCCACCCTGATCCGGACCTCGTTCAACCCGGTCATCTACGAGGTGCACGACTTCGGCCTGTCGATCTACGACGCCGACCTGCGCCTGGTCGCCGAGGCCACCGGGCTGACCTTCTTCCTCGGCGCGAACGACTTCTCGCTGGCCAAGGGCGTGGAGTACGTGGGTCGGGAGAACCTGCACCGGGGTGACGTGGTGCTGTTGAACTACCCGTACTGGAACGCCGCGCACGCGTACGACGCGACGCTGTTCGCGCCGGTGTTCCGGCCCGACCCGGCGGACGCCGACGCCGACGGCGACCTGGTGGGCTTCCTCTGCGTCCGGGCGCACTGGATGGACCTGGGGGCGAAGGACCCGGGGTACGTGTTGGACTCGACGGACATGCACCAGGAGGGGTTGATCTTTCCGGGGACGAAGGTGGTGTCCCGGGGTGTGCCGGTGCGGGAGATCCATGAGTTGATCCGGTTCAACTCGCGGATGCCGGACGCGGTGTTGGGTGATCTGCACGCGCAGATCGCCGCGCTGCGCACCGGCGAGCGTCGACTGCTGGAGATCATCGAGAAGTTCGGCCGGGACACCGTCTCCGCCGCCGTCGACCACATCATCGCCGACGGCGAGGCCCGCACCCGGGCCGCGCTGGCCACCCTCCCGCAGGGCACCTGGACGGCCGAGGACTGGGTCGACGACGACGGCATCACCGACGACCCGGTCAAGATGCGGGTCACGGTCACCGTCAGCGACGAGCGTTTCGTGGTGGACTTCGCCGGCTCGGCACCGGCCACCCGGGGGCCGATCAACATGCCGTTCGGCGCGACCGAGGCGATCTGCAAGGTCGTCCTCAAGTCGTTGACCTCGCCGGACGAGCCGTCGAACGCCGGGACCGTGGCCCCGCTGGAGGTCCGCGCCGAGCCGGGCACCCTGTTCCACGCGGTCTACCCGCAGCCGACCTTCACGCTCTGGACCGGCATCGTCGCCGTCGAGTTGATCCTCAAGGCGTTGGCGCAGGGGATGCCGGAGCGGTTGCCGGCGTCCAGTGGTGGTGACGTGCCCGGGTTCATGATGGTCGGCGCGAACCCCGAGACGGGTCAGATCTTCGCGGTCAGCAACAACGACCTGGTCGGCTGGGGCGGCACCGGAGAGCACGACGGCATGGAGGCCGCCACCCACGTCTCCGGCAGCACCGGGCGGGGCACCCCGATCGAGGTGATGGAGGCCCGCACCGGGATGTTCTTCGAGCGGGTGGAGATTCGGACGGATTCGGGTGGTGCGGGGCGCTTCCGGGGTGGGTGTGGGTTGCGGCGGGATATTCGTTTCGTGTCGTCGGGGGAGTTCCTGTCGGTGATCAAGAAGACGCGGAGTGCGCCGTGGGCGTTGGCGGGTGGGTTGTCGCCGGAGCCGAATCAGGTGGTGGTGTTTCCGGGTACGGATCGTGAGGCGCGGGTGAGTACGCGTCGGACGGCGGTGGTGGCGGGTGATCGGGTGTCGTTGTTGACCGCTGGTGGTGGTGGTCATGGTGATCCGGGTCTGCGGGATCCGGAGGCGGTACGCCGTGACGTGGCGGAGGGATACGTCTCCGCCGACGCCGCCCGTGAGGTCTACGGGGTGGACGTCGATGGGTGAGCCCCCGGTCGACGGCGCGACCGTCGAGGTGATCGGCAGCTACCTCACCTCCGCCGCCGAGGAGATGCGGGTGACGCTGGTGCGTACCGCCTTCAACCCGGTCATCTACGAGGTGCACGACTTCGGCATCTCCGTCTACGACCGCCACCTGCGGCTGGTCGCGGAGTCGACCGGGCTGTCCCGGTTCCTCGGCGCGAACGACTACTCCCTGGCCAGGGGCGTGGAATACGTGGGTGGGGAGAACCTGCACCCCGGCGACGTGGTGCTGCTCAACTACCCGTACTGGAACGCGGCGCACAGCTACGACGCCACCCTGTTCGCCCCGGTCTTCCTGCCCGACCCGAATGGCGCCGACGGGGAGGAGCTGATCGGCTTCCTCTGCATCCGCGCGCACTGGATGGACCTGGGGGCGAAGGACCCGGGCTACGTGTTGGACTCGACGGACATGCACCAGGAAGGGTTGATCTTCCCTGGGACGAAGGTGGTGTCCCGGGGAGAACCGGTGCGGGAGATCCACGAGTTGATCCGGTTCAACTCGCGGATGCCGGACGCGGTGCTGGGTGACCTGCACGCGCAGATCGCCGCGCTGCGCACCGGCGAGCGCCGACTCACCGAGGTGTACCGCCGGCACGGCACGGCCACCGTGGACGCCGTGGTCGAGCGGCTCATCGCCACGGCCGCCGAATCCGCCGCCGAGGCGGTCGCCGCCCTGCCGCAGGGCACCTGGACGGCCGAGGACTGGCTCGACGACGACGGCGTCACCGACGAGCCGATCCTGATGCGGGCCACGGTGACCGTCGCCGACGGCACGTTCACCGTGGACTTCGCCGGTTCCTCACCGGCGGTCCCCGGCCCGGTGAACCTGCCGCTGGGCGCCACCATCGCCACCTGCCGGGTCGCCTTCAAGGCGATCACCACGCCCACCGAGCAGAGCAACGCCGGGCACTTCGCCCCGCTGCGGGTACGCGCCGAGCCCGGCACGCTGTTCCACGCGGTATACCCGGCGGCGACCTTCACCCAGTGGACCGGGACGGTCGCCCTGGAGCTGATCTACAAGGCGTTGGCGCAGGGGATGCCGGAGCGGCTGCCGGCGTCCAGTGGTGGTGACGTGCCCGGGTTCATGATGGTCGGCGCGCACCCGGAGACCGGTCAGATCTTCGCGGTCAGCAACAACGACCCGGTGGGCTGGGGCGGCACCGTCGACCACGACGGCATCGGCCCGGCGAACCACCTGTGCCAGACCCAGGCCCGCAACACCCCGGTCGAAGTCCTGGAAGCCAAGACCGGGATGTTCTTCGAGCGGGTGGAGATTCGGACGGATTCGGGTGGTGCGGGGCGGTTCCGGGGTGGGTGTGGGTTGCGGCGGGATATTCGTTTCGTGTCGTCGGGGGAGTTCCTGTCGGTGATCAAGAAGACGCGGAGTGCGCCGTGGGCGTTGGCGGGTGGGTTGTCGCCGGAGCCGAATCAGGTGGTGGTGTTTCCGGGTACGGATCGTGAGGCGCGGGTGAGTACGCGTCGGACGGCGGTGGTGGCGGGTGATCGGGTGTCGTTGTTGACCGCTGGTGGTGGTGGTCATGGTGATCCGGGTCTGCGGGATCCGGAGGCGGTACGCCGTGACGTGGCGGAGGGATACGTCTCCGCCGACGCCGCCCGTGAGACCTATGGAGTGATCGCATGAGCACCGTCGAACCGAACCTGCTGCTGGCCCACTGCACCGTGCTGGACGCGCGCGTGGTGGACGGCGTGGACCCGGTGCCGGACGCCGCCGTCTGGGTACGCGGCGACCGGATCGCGGCCGTCGGCCCGTACGCCGAGGTGGCGAAGGAGGCCCGGGCCGCCGGAGCGGTCCGCGAGGTGGACCTGGACGGGGCGTACCTGACGCCCGGTCTGGCCAACATGCACACGCACTTCTCGCTGTCGCTGCCCGGTGCCGGCGGCGACGATGTGAAGACGATGGGGCCGCACGACCTGGCGTACTACATGGCCGACGGGGCCCGGCGCACGCTGCACTGCGGCGTGACCACGGTGCGTTGCGTCGCCGAGAAGGACCACGCCGACTTCGCGTTGCGCCGCGCCATCGCCGCCGGTCGGGCCCAGGGCCCCCGCATCCACACCGCCGGGCGGGCGCTGGTCTGCACCGGCGGGCACGGCCACGAGAGCAGCGACACCCTGGAGTGCGACGGACCGGTCGGGTTCCGCCACGGCGTCCGCAGCCAGATCAAGGCCGGCGCGGACCTGATCAAGGTGATGATCTCCGGCGGCATCGCCGGGGAACACGAGCGCATCAACACCCCGCAGTTGTTCACCGACGAGCTGGCCGCGGTGCTGGAGACGGCCCACGCCTGGGGCCGCAAGGTGACCGCGCACGCCGGACCGGCCGAGGTGATCGGCGCGGCGGTGGAGCTGGGACTGGACTGTGTGGAGCACGGCTACCAGCTCACCCCGCAGGTCGTGGCGCGGATGGCGGAGCAGGGCACCGCCCTGGTGCCGACGCTGCTGGTGACCCGCTGCAAGGAGTTCTTCGACGAGCTGGGCGTACCGGAGTGGATGCAGTGCCGGTCGCTCGGGGCCGGACCCCGGCACCTGGAGAGCTTCGCGATGGCCGTCGACGCCGGGGTGGAGGTGCTGCTCGGCAGCGACATGCCGCCGTTCTGGCACTTCGAGGGCACCAACGCCACGGTCCGGGAGCTGGAGTACATGGCCGAGCGGATCGGCCCGGCGCGGGCGTTGCACGCCGGCACCCGAGGCCCGGTGCGCTGGCTGGGCGTCGAGGAGGACCGGGGCACGGTCGAGGTCGGCAAGCTGGCCGACCTGATCGCGATGGACGAGGACCCGCTCGCCGCCACCTCGGCGTTCCGGGGTGTGCGCTGGGTGATGAAGGGCGGGCGGATCGCCCGGGACGACCGGACGGAGACGGCATGACGATCGTGGCAACCGACGCGGCGCTGATCGACGCGCTCATCGACGACCTGTACGCGGCCTTCCTCGCCGGGGACCGCGACCGCTTCGACGGGCACCTGCACGCCGACGTGACCACCTGGGAGACCCACCTGCCCGGGCCGCTGCGGACGCGGGCGGAGCTGGACGCCTACCGCGACCAGCGCGACGCCGCCGGTGAGCGCCCGCAGTTGGCGGTGCTCGCGGCGCAGGACAAGCGCATCGACGTGTGGGGCGACGTGGGCCTGGCCCGCTATCTGCTGATCGCGCGGGCCGACGCCGAGGAGCCGCCGTCGTCCGCCCGCGTCACCGACGTGCTGCGCCGCGTCGACGGCCGGTGGCAGATCGTGCACCACCACTCCGAGTCGATCAGCGAGCCGGTGGCGGCGGGATGATCCGGCGGCTGGTCGCCTACGACACGGGTGAGCCCGGTCGGGTGCTGTCGGTCGCCGAGCGGCCCGACGACCCCGCGCCCGGTCCCGGTGAGGTCCAGCTCGCGGTCCGCGCGGTGGGGCTGAACTACCTCGACGTCTCGCTCTGCCGGGGCGAGTACCCGGTGCGGCCGGAGCCCCCGATGACCCCGGGTGTCGAGGCGGCCGGTCGCGTGGTGGCGGCCGGTGCCGGTGCCGAGCACCTGCTGGGTCAGGAGGTCATCGCCTGCCCGGCGCTGCCGCGCGGTGCCCTCGGCGACACCGTCACGGTCGACGCGACCGTGGTGGTGCCCCGTCCGTCCACGGTGGACCCGACGGTCGCGGCGGCCCTGCCGGTCACCTACCAGACCGCCTGGTTCGCGCTGGAACGCGCCGGGGTCACCGCCGGGAAGACGGTGCTGGTGCACGCCGGTGCCGGTGGGGTCGGCATCGCCGTCACCCAACTCGCCGTCGCCCGGGGCGCCCGGGTCGTCGCGACCGCCGGTGGCCCGGCGAAGACCGAGGTCTGCCGGGCCCAGGGTGCCTCCGTGGCGATCGACTACACCGGCGAGGACTTCGTGGCGGCGGTCCAAGAGGCCACCGACGGGCAGGGCGTGGACGTGGTCGTCGACCCGGTCGGCGGCGACCTGCTCGCCCGATCGCTGGACTGCCTGGCGTTCGAGGGCCGCCTGGTCAGCGTGGGCGCGGCCGGTGGCCCGCCGCCGCCGGTCGACCCGGCCCGGCTGATCGCGGCGAACGCCGATCTGATCGGGCTCTCCTGGGGCTCGCAGTACCCGTGGCGTCGCCCCGAGGCGGTCGCCGACGCCTACCGGGCGCTGTTCGACCTCTGCGACTCCGGCGCGGTCCGGCCCCCGGTCAGCCGGGTGGTGTCGCTGGCGCAGACCCCGGCGGCCCTGGACGACCTGGCCGCCCGACGGACCACCGGCAAGATCATCGTACGACTCGACGAGGAGGAGCGAGGATGACCGACAGCCCGGACGGCGACATGGAGATCTACGACCTGACGGTGACCGTGGACCGCATCGAGGGACGCTCGGTCTGTGGCATGGCCGTCGGCGACTCGTTCGACCTGGTCAACAGCGCCCACCTGAAGCTGCCTGACGGCAAGCACTTCTGCGTCTACGCCCTCGCCGCCGTGCTGCCCTTCCTCGCCGCCAAGCAGCGGGACCTGGCCGCCGGGGACTGGCTCGACCAGGACTCGCACTTCGCCTGCCCAGACCCGGAGGAGCGGCTGATCATGAAGGTGGAACGCACCTGCCGCCGCCGGATGAACTCGGCGGACCTCACCTGATGACGGTCGAGATCGGACTCGGCCTACAGAGCGACAAGCCTGCCGGCGCGTACGCCCGGCTGGCCCGTGCCGCCGAGTCGCACGGATTCGACGTGCTGACCGTCTTCGGCGACCTGATGTACCAGCCACCGATCTTCCCGCTGCTGGAGATGGCCCAGGCCACCAGCCGGGTACGCCTCGGCCCGGCCTGCCTCAACCCGTACAGCCTGGCGCCGTACGAGATCGCCGGTCAGCTCGCCGCGCTCGACCTGGCCTCGGCCGGACGGGCCTATCTGGGGTTGGCGCGCGGCACCTGGCTCGGCGCGGTCGGTCTGCCCCAGCCGAAGCCGCTGGCCACCATCGAGGAGGCGGCGGCGGTCGTCTACCGCCTGCTGCGCGGTGACCGGGAGGGCTACCGGGGGCAGGTCTTCACGCTGGCCCCGGAGACCGCGCTGCGCTACGCCGTGCAGCGCCCCGATCCGCCGCTGCTGATCGGCGCGTGGGGACCGAAGGGCGCGGCCCTGGCCGGTCGGATCGCCGACGAGATCAAGGTGGGCGGCAGCGCGAACCCCGACATGGTGCCGGTCGTCCGGGACCGGCTCCGGGTCGGCGCCCGTGCCGCCGGACGTGACGTGGACGAGGTCGGCATCGTCCTCGGCGCGGTGACGGTGGTGGACACCGACGGCGAGGCGGCGCGGGCCAAGGCCCGGACCGAGGTCGCCATGTACCTCGCGGTGGTCGCCGACCTGGACCCGACGGTCACCCTGCCGGACGGCCTGGTGGCGCGCGTCGGGGAACTGGTCGACGCGGGAGAGCACGACGCCGCCGGTCGGCTGATCCCGGACGAGGTGCTCGACCGTTTCGCCTTCTCCGGCACCCCCGAGCAGGTCGCCGCCCAGGCCCAGCAGCTCATCGACGCCGGGGTCCGGCGGGTGGAGTTCGGCACCCCGCACGGGCTGACCGACGACCGGGGCGTCGACCTGCTCGGCACCGCCGTCCTGCCCCTGCTGCGTCGCTGAAGGAGAGCCCCATGGACGTCACCGTGCTGGTCGGCCCGGAACTCACCGCCGATCTCGCCCTGCTGGAGTCGCTCACCACGGCCACCGCCGCCGACCTCGGCGGCACCGGTCGTCTGGTGGCCGCCGACTCTGCCGCCGCGCTGGAATCGGCGCTGGCGGCCACCGCCGCGCCGGTCGTGGTGCTGCCTGGTCCGACGGCGTCCGCGCGGTCCCTGATGAGCGGGGCCGCCCCGCACGTCGTCTGGTACGACCTCACCGTGGCCACCGCCGTCGCCGGTGCTCGCCACCTCTCCGGTCGGGGCGTCTGGGGGTTGGCCTGGGCGATCCGCCACGCGGTGCACCAGCACCGGTCCCCGGCGGTACGCGTTGCCTACGGCGCGCACGCCGACCAGTGGGGTGAGCTGCGACTGCCCACGGCGGACACGGCACGTCCGGTGCCGGTCGCGGTGCTGCTGCACGGCGGCTTCTGGCGGTCGTACTGGGGCGCCGACCTGATGGACGCGCTCGCCGTGGACCTGGCCGCACGCGGCTACGCGGCGTGGAACGTGGAGTACCGGCGGCCGGACCGGCACGGCTGGGACGCCACCACCGCCGACGTGGCGGCGGCACTGGCGGTGCTGCCCGTCGTGACCGACGCCGGTGCGCTGGACCTGGACCGGATCGTCGTTCTCGGCCACTCGGCCGGTGGGCAACTGGCGCTGCGGGCGGCGGCAGACCTGGCCGACCCCGCCTCGGCGCCACGGGTCGCCCTGGCGGTGTCGCTGGCCGGTGTGCTGGACCTGGCCGAGGCCGACGGCCGTCAGCTCGGGGACGGTGCGGTCAGCGCCGCCCTCGGTGGTACCCCGACGACCGTCCCCGAGCGGTATGCGGCCGGTGACCCGATGGCGCGACTGCCGATCGGGGTGCCCACGCTGCTGGTGCAGGGGGCGGGCGACAGCCCGGACCTGGTCGATATCAACCGCCGGTACGCGGTGGCCGCTCGGGCGGCCGGTGACCAGCTGACCCACCTCGAACTCCCCGGCGACCACTTCGACGTGATCGGTCCCGGCTCGGCGATCTGGCAGGCCACCATGGATCAGGTGGGGCGCAGTCTCGGGCGGTGAGCCCGCCCGGAGTTGCCGGCTTGTTTCATCAGAGTGAACAAGCCGGGGCCGCCGTCAGAACAATCGGGGCGTGACGACCGAGACCACGGTGGTCACCGCGTCGGTGTCGTTGTACATCGTGTGCGGCACCGTGGAGCGCAGGTGCACGCTGTCTCCCGGATGCAGCCGGTGCTCGACTCCGTTGACCTCGTAGAGCAGCTCGCCGGAGATGACGTAGGCGAACTCCTCGCCCGCGTGGCCGTACGCGTTCTCCCGCCGGCCGCCGGGGGCGATGTGCACCAGCATCGGTTCGAGCAGCAGGTCGGGCCCGCGTTCGGAGAGCATCCGGTAGGTCTGCTGGCCCGACACGTATTGCGTGGCGGTGGTCTCCGCCCTGGTCAGCGAGAAGTGGTGGGGCAACGTGGTGACGGTGCCCCCGACCGGCGCGGTGCTGGCGTCGAAGAAGTCGCCCACCGTCCGGTCCAGCGCCTTGGCCACGCTGCCGAGCGCGGTCAGCCCGATCGACGAGATGCCGCGCTCGACCTGGGACAGGAAGCCGATCGACAGCCCGGACCGGGACGCGAGGCCGCGCAGGGTCAGCCCGCGTTCCTTGCGGTACTGGCGGATCCGGGCACCGACCAGGTCGGCCGGAGTGTGGCCGTTGCTCCCGCCGTCGGGGCGGGCCTGCTCCGGGACCGGATGACTGCCCGTGGACCGCATGGGGACCTCCTGTCGCGCTGGCCGGAACCCGTCCGACACCCGTGTTCGATGCTATCGAACGGAGGTGGCCCTTGGGGAAGCCCCCGACCGTGCCGAATCGGCGGCGATCTGGTCCCCGTGTGCCGATCCACGGCCGGGGAGCGGGATCTCGAAGTGGACGGTGGGGGAGGCGTGTGGATCACCGTCGCGCGGGTCGTGCACCAGGTCGGCCACCCCGCGCCAGAACGCCTCCGCGCCGGGCACCCGGGTGTCGGTGTGCAGATAGACCACCCGGTAGTCGGGTTGCCCGGCGGCGAACGCGACGGCCCGCCGCACGAGCGCTCGGGCGAGCCCGTTGCGCCGGTGCTCGGGACGGACGTAGACCCGGAACAGTTGCGCCGTGCTCGCCGCCGGATAGCGCTCCGCCAGCCAGCGCGGATGCGGCGGGCTGTTCGGTGCGGCGGCGCGTACGGCGGTGGTGGCGACCACCTCGTCGCCCTTGGTGGCGACGAACAGGGCGTGTCGCTCCGGCCGTAGGTAGGTGTCGGCCAGGTCGATGACGTCGGCGTGCCAGCGCGGCTGGTAGCCGTGCCCGAAGACCTGGTAGAAGGTGTCCAGCATGACGCTGCGGGCACCGTCGAGGTGCTGCGGCCCGGCGGTGCGGATGTCGTACGGTCCGGTCGTCTCGTCGGTCATGTCCTGCTCATCTCCTCGGTGTCGGGTGTGGTTGCGGGTAGCGCGATCGTCGGGTCCAGCAGCGCGCGGGTCAGCGGCGACCGGGCAGCGGCGGGCAGGTCGGCGGTCCGACCGTGCTCGACGACCCGACCGTGGTCGAGCACGACCACGTGGTCGGCGAGCCGGACGACGACTTCGGGGTCGTGCGTGATGACCAGTAGCGCCAGGCGGTGCGCCTGTCGCAGCTCGTCCAGCAGGGTGAGGATCCGGTCCCGGTTGACGCCGTCCAGCCCGGAGGTGATCTCGTCGCAGACGAGCAGACGCGGCCGGGTCAGCAGGGCCCGGACCAGGGCGGCGCGTTGCAGTTCGCCCCCGGAGAGCCGGTCCGGGCGGCGGTCGACCAGGCCCCGGGCGAGGCCGACCTCATCCAGCAGGGCACGCGCCGCCGGCAGCACGTCGGCGGGTCCCTGCCGCCGCAGCCGTACGGCGGGCCGCGTCACCTGCGCCAACACCGGCGCGTACGGGTGGAAGCTTGCCCGGGGGTCCTGGAAGACGTACTGCACGGCGGCGAGGTCGGCCGGGTCCCGTCGGTCGAGGGAGGCGGCCAGCCGACGGCCGTCGAGGGTGACCGTGCCGGTGTCCGGCCGGTGCAGCCCGGCCAGACAGCGGGCGAGGGTGGTCTTCCCGCTGCCGGAGCGGCCGATCAGCGCGAGACACTGCGCGTCGCCCAGCGTCACGTCGACGCCGTGCAGGACGGCGGCACCCCGGTGCGCAGCGGTCAGTCCCTCGGCCCGCAGCAGCGCGCCGGTCGACGGGGACCCGGCGGCGGGACGGGCCGCCGCAGCGGACCGGTCGGGTTCCCCGACGACCTCGCGCGCCGGACCGGTGGCGACCACCACGCCCCGGTGCAGGACGATCGCGTCGTCGGCGATCGCGCGGACCAGGTGCAGATCGTGGCTGAGCAGGACGACGGTGACCCCGGTGGCGGCCAGGCGGCGCAGCTCGGCGGCCACCTCGCGGCGGTTGAGGCCGTCCTGCCCGGTGGTCGGCTCGTCGGCGACCAGGACCCGGGCCCCGGCCAGCAGGGCGTGCGCGATGACCAGTCGTTGCTGCTGCCCGCCGGAGAGCTGGTGCGGGTAGCGTCGCAGGATGTCGGCGGGCAGCCCCACCCGGGTCAGTGCCGCCCGGACCGTCTCCCGTACGGCGGCGCGGCGGGCCCGGCGGCCGGAGACCGGGCTGTGTCGGCGGGCGATCTCGTGCAGCACGGGACCGATGCGGCGTACCGGGGTGAGCGCGGCCGAGGGCTGCTGCGGGACGTACCCGACGAGTCCACCGGGCGCCGGGTTCCCGGGATCGACCACCCGACCGTCGATCTCGACCCGGCCGGTGAAACGTACGCCGGGGCCGACCTCGCCGAGCAGCGCCCGCCCGAGGGTGGACTTGCCGCTGCCGGACGGACCGACGACGGCGAGCACCCCACCGGCCGGCACCGCGAACGACACGTCCCGCAGCAGCCGGTGTCCGTCGGCGACGGCACCCAGCCCGTCGACCCGGATCATCGGACCTCCTCCCGAGTACGCGCGCTGTCCGGTTCCGCCACCGGCTCCCGGCCGGTCAACAGCGCGTCGGTGACCAGGTTGACGCCGACGGCGAGCGCGACGAGCAGCGCGGCGGGCACGACGACCGCCCACGGTTGCAGGAAGATCCCGCCCCGGTTGCGGTCGACCATGACCGCCCAGTCGGCGGCGTCCGGGGCGACCCCGATGCCGAGGAAGCTGGCCGTCGCGACGAGATAGACCGCGCCGATGAAGCGCACCCCGGCGTCGGCGAGCAGGACCCGACGGATGCCCCGCGCGACGTAGCCCATCGCCCGCTGCCACCAGGTCTCCCGGTAGAGCCGCATCGCCTCCATCACCGTGCCGTGGGCCAGCGGCAACGCGGCGGCGCGGGTGATCCGTGCGACCTCCGGCAGGGTGACGATCGCGACGATCACCACCAGCGTCAACGGCCCTCGGGGCGCGGTGGCGGCCAGCAGGATGAGCAGCAGCAACGACGGGATGGCGAGCAGCAGGTCCAGCGGGCGCATCAGCGCCTCGTCGAGCCGGCGGTGCCGGGTGAGGGCGGCGACCAGGCCGAGCGGCACGCCCAGCAGATAGGCCAGGGCGGTGGCGGCGACCGCGACCGCGACGACGGACCACCCGCCGAGCAGCACCTGCGCCACGACGTCCCGGCCGACGAAGTCGGTGCCGAGCAGACCCGCGCCGTCGAACGGTCGGGTCCGCGCGTCGGACTCGGCGACCAGCAAAGGTCCGGCGACCGCGAGCAGCAGCGGCACGGCCAACAGCACGACCCCGACGACCGCCCGGGGCATCCGCCGTCGGGCCGTCACCGGACACTGACCGTACGCGGCGCGAGCCGGAACGCCACCAGGTCCGCGACCAGGTTGACCACCACGGTGGTGGCCGCCACCACCACGCAGAGCCCCTGGATGGTGGGTACGTCCCGGGCGGCGACCGCGTCGACCAGGGCGGTGCCCAGCCCGGGGATGACGAAGACCGCCTCCACCACGATGACGCCGCCGAGCAGCCAGTCGGTGGTGCGGGCGACCTGCTGCACGACCGGCGCGGCGGCGGTCGGCAGTGCGTGCGCCAGCCACCGCCGCCGGGTGGAGAGACCGAGACGGCGGGCGTGCTGGACGTACTCCGCACGCAGGGCGTCCACCATGCCGGCGCGGGTCAGCCGACTGATCGAGCAGATCGGCCGGGCCAACAGCACCAGCAGCGGCAGCACCAGCACACCCGGCTGGGCGAGCAGGTCGGCGCCGACGGCGGTGGGCGGAAACCAGCCCAGCCGGACGCCGAAAACCGCCACCAGCAGGATGGCCAGGGCGAACTCGGGCACCGCGTACAGTCCGACCGCGAGGGTGGTGAGTGTCCGGTCGAGCCGGCCCCCCTCGCGTCGGGCGGCGAGCATGCCGAGCCCGACGGCGAGCGGCACCAGCAGTACCAGCGTGGCCACCGCGAGCAGCAGCGTCGCGGCGGCCCCGCCGACGATCAGGTCCAGCACCGGCCGCTGGGAGATCAGCGAGGCACCGAGGTCGCCCTGCAGCAGCCCGACCACCCAGTCCAGGAAGCGTCGCCAGGCCGGTTGGTCGAGGTCGAGCTGCGCCCGGATCAGCGCGATCCGCTGCGGGTCGGGATGGTCACCGGCGATCACCACGGCCGCGTCCCCGGGCAGCGCCTCGGTGAGGACGAACACGACGGTGGTGATGCCGGCGACCTGCCCGACGCCGAGCAGCAGCCGCTGCACGGTGTAGCGGGTCAGACTCAAGCCAGCCACACCTTGTCGAAGCGGGCCCAGTCCAGGGTGTTCGCGGGCGCCTCGGCGGAGACCCCGCGCACCTTCGGTGCGGTGGCCACCAGGAAGTCGGCGAACCCCCACACCAGCAGCCCGCCCTCGGCGTGCAGCATCCGCTGCATGTCCCCGTACGCGCGGCGGCGACCCGCCTCGTCGGGGGTGGAGACGGCGGTGCCGTAGAGCACGTCGAACTCGGGCCGCATCCAGCGGGTGGCGTTCGTGGTGGAGGTGGTCAGCAGCCGCTGCGAGATGTGCGTCTCGATCGGCATGGCACCGCTGCGGAAGGTGGCCATCACCCCGCCGTCGAGCACGTCCCGCCAGTAGGTGTCCTTGTTGCGCTGCACCGGCTCGACGGCGAGCCCGACCTGACGGGCCTGGTCGGCGAAGACGCTGGCGGCCTCGACGAAACCGGCGGCGACCGGTGCGGTGTCCAGCGGGATGCGCAGCCCGCGCGCACCGGCCCGGTCCACCAGCGCACGCGCCCGGTCGAGGTCGCGGGTGCGCTGCGGGATGTCGTCGGCGTAGTACTGGAAGCCCTTGCCGAACAGGTCGTTGCCGACCTGCCCGGTGCCGGAGAGCACCGTCTCGACGAGCTGTTCCCGGTCGGTGAGCAGGAACATCGCCTCGCGCAGGTCCCGGTTGTCGAACGGGGGACGGTCCACCTTCATCGTGAAGCCCAGCAGGTTGCTGTTCGGCATCCGGGTGATCGCGACGCGGTCGTTGCCGGTGTGCGTCCGCGCGGTGGTCGGGCTGACGTCGTGCGCGTAGTCGACCTGCCCGCCGAGCAGGGCGTTGATCCGGGCCGACTCCTCGTTGGCGATCACGTACTCCAGCTCGTCGAGGTGCGCGGCACCCTCCCAGTAGTCCGGGTAGCGGGCCAGCAGCAGCGAGCGGCCGGGGGAGAAGCTGCTGACGGTGAACGGGCCGGAGCCGATCGGCCGGTCGAACGACTCGGTGCCCTCCGGCACGATGTACGCCCCGAACGCGGCCAGGACGTTGCCGAACTCGGCGAACGGCCGGTTCAGGGCGAACTCCACGGTGCGGTCGTCCACCGCCCGGCTGGCCCGCAGGTCGATCAGGGCGAGGCTGGCCCTTGCCCGGAACGCGCGGTCCGGGTCGACGATGCGGGCGTAGCTGGCCAGCACGTCGGCGGCGCGTACCGGTCGGCCGTCGTGGAAGGTGGCCTCGCGCAACGCCACCCGCCAGCGGGTCAGGTCCGCGTTGGGTTCCCAGCTCAGCGCCAGCCGGGGCTGGATCGACACGTCGGGGCCGTAGTCGGCCAGCTTGTCGAAGATGGCCTTGGCTCGCGACGCCTCGTTGAACAGGTTCGCCAGGTGCGGGTCGAGCGTCTCGGTGGCACCGCCACCGGCGAACGCGACCCGCAACCGGCCGCCCCGTTTCGGGGTGTCACCGGCACCGGGGCCGCCGGTGGAGTCGCCGCCGCAGCCGGTGAGCAGGGCGGTGGCCAGGGCGGCCCCGCCGCCGAGCAGCGTACGGCGGGACAGGTGGATCGACATGGGTTTCCTCTCGAAGGTGTTGCGGTGTTCAGGCCGCGCCGTGGCGGCGAGGGGTGACGGCGGGCATCCGCGCGTCGTCCGGGACGGTGTCCGGTGTGGGGTCGGCGGCCGGTCGGGGGCCGAGCAGGTTCCGGCGGTGCAGCACCCGCACCGCCGCGGCCGAGGCCAGCCCGAGGGCGGCGCAGAGCAGCCACGCCCCGGCCGGTACCCGCTCGGCCGTGCCGCCCGATCCGGTCTGCATGAGCCCGCCGACGGCGGTGGTGGCGAGCGCCGCCACCACGCCCGAGGCGAGATAGAAGACGCCGAAGTAGGTGCCGGTGAGCCCGGTGCGGGCGAATCCGGGCAGCAGTTCCAGCACGAACGGCTGCGCCACCATCACCCCCACCGCCAGCGCCAGCGTGGTGACGAGCACCGGCAGGACGCGGACCGCCGGGGGACCGCCCAGCGGCAGCAGCGGCACCAGGAAACCGGCGCCGGTCACCGCCATCCCGGCGGCGATCGCGGTGCCCCGCTCGACGCGGCGACGCAGCCGTGCGGTGATGCGGACCTGCCCCGCCACGGTGACCACGGTGGAGACGACGAAGAGTGCGGCGACCGCCAGCGGCGTGCCGGTGACCGCCTCCGCCTGCACCGGCAGCACCAGATAGAGCTGGGTCTGCAACGCGAACAGTGCGCTCAGCGCCACCGTGAACGCCAGGAACCGGCCGTCGGTCAGCGACTCCCGCCAGTCCCGGCCGACGCTCTGCCCGCTGGCCGTCACCGGCTGGGCCGGCAGCACCAGCGCCTGCGCCACGGTCAACGCGGCGAACACCAGCGCGGCCCCGGTCGCCGCCGCCCGGAAGTCCACCAGCAGCAGCGCGCTGCCGACCAGTGGCCCGATCAACGCCCCCGCGCTGGCGAACACGTTGAACAGGGCGAACGCCTCGGCCCGCCGGTCCGGGGCGGCCTGGGCCAGATAGGCGCGGACGGCCGGGTTGAACAGGGCACCGGCCAGACCGGTCAGCACCGAGGCGACCAGCAGCGCCGCCAGCGACCCGCCGACCGCGAACACCGCGAAGCCGACCGCCCGCAGCCCGCACCCGGCGATGATCACCCCGCGTGCGCCGAGCCGGTCCGCCGCCGAGCCGCCGAGCAGGAACAGTCCCTGTTGGCTCAGGTTGCGGACCCCGAGGACGAGGCCGACCAGGGCGGCCGAGAGCCCGATCTGGTCGGTGAGATAGCCGGCCAGGAAGGGCAGCAGCATGTAGAAGCCGACGTTGACGCCGAGCTGGTTGACCACCAGCAGCCGGATCGGCACCGGGAAGCCGCGCCACGACGCCCAGGTGGCCCTCATCGGGGTGCCTCCGCCGCCGGTGCCACGCCGAGCCCGGCCGCCCCGGACAGGCGCAGCACACCGTCGCGGCCGCCGATCCCGGTCCACGGGTCGTCGGCGAGCAGCAGATGGCCGTCCAGGTCCACCCAGCGGGCCAGACCGGCCAGGTGCACCGCCGGGGCGATGCCGAGCGAACTGGCGACCAGGCAGCCCAGCATCACGTCCAGGTCCCGCTGCCGGGCCGCCTCGATCATGTCCCCGGCAGCGGTGATGCCGCCGCACCGGGCCAGCTTCACGTTCACCCCGGCGACCGCGCCCGCCAGCCGGTCCAGATCGGCCGGACCGGCGGCGTCCTCGTCGGCGACGACGGGCGTGCCGCTGCGGGCACCCACCCAGGCCAGCAGGTCGGGGCGGCCGGGCGGGATGGGCTGTTCCACCGCGTCCAGCCGGTGCGGCGCGAGCGCGTCGAGCTGACGCACCGCCTGCTCGGCGGACCAGCCGCCGTTGGGGTCGAGCAGCAGCCGGGCGTGCGGCGCGACGGCCCGGACCGCCGCCACCCGGGCCAGGTCGTCCGCGTCGCCGGCCTTCACCTTCAGCACCGAGAACCCGGCGTCGACCAGGCGTCGGGCGGTCGCCGCCGCCTCCGGCACCGGCACCAGCCCGATGGTGTACGCGGTGGCCACCGGCGTCGGCGTCGGCGTCCCCACCAGCCGGTGCACCGGTACGCCCCGGGCGTGCCCGAGCAGGTCGTGCACGGCCGCGTCGAGCGCCCCGCGCACCCCCGGCGGCCCGGTGTACCCGCCCAGCTCGCCCCGGAGCGTCTCCGGGTCCGGGCAGCCGGCCACCCGCTCCGCCCACCCGGCGCAGCACGCCTCGATCGCCGCTCGGTCGAGCCCGAGGTAGTGGCTGGTGACGACCTCGCCGTGCCCGGTGACACCGTCGTGCGTCACGGTCAGCCGCACCGCCTCCCGACGGGCCATCACCGACCGCGAGATCCGCAGCGGCTCCCGCAACACCAGCGGGTACGCCTGCCAGGTCAGCCTCATGCCGGCACCCGCCCCCGGTCGGGCACCGGATCGGTCACCGTCCGGCACCGGCTCCAGCGGGTGACCTCCACCGCGCCGGGGTGCGGGATCTCCACCGGGTGTCCGTGTCCCGAGCCGAGCAGCCCGTGCCGGGCGCACCAGCCGTCGTCGAAGATGCTGTCGAGATAGCGGTGCGGGCCGTCCGGGAAGACCGTCACCACCCGCGCGTCCGGCCGGGTCCGCGACGCCCAGGCGGCGACCCGGGCCACCGCACCGGTGCTCCACCCACCGGTGATGAAGCCGGTACGCGCCAACCGCCGGCAGGTGTCCACCGCCTCCGCCGGACCGACCCAGTGCACCTCGTCGAAGGCTGGATAGTCCACGTTGTCCGGATGGATGCTGCTGCCCAGGCCGCGCATCAACCGGGGACGGGCCGGTTGACCGAAGATCCTCGACCCGACCGTGTCCACGCCGATCAGCCGCAGGTGGGGCCAGGACCGCCGCAACGCCCGCGCCAGCCCGGCGCTGTGCCCACCGGTGCCCACACTGCACACCAGCACGTCCACCGCGTCGACATGGGCGGCGATCTCGTCACCGAGGCTCGCGTACCCGGCCACGTTGTCGGGGTTGTGGTATTGATCCGGCCAGTACGCCCCCGGCAGCGCCGCGAGCAGCTCGGTCAACCGGTCCCGGCGGGCCTGCTGCCACCCGCCGGTCGGATGCGGCCGGTCGACCACCTCCAGCCGGGCCCCGTACGCGCGCAGCAGCGCCCGCATCGACGGCTCCAACTCCCGGTCGACCACCAGCACCACCGGGTGCCCGAAGGCGTGCCCGGCGAACGCCAGGCCGATCCCCAACGTGCCGCTCGTCGACTCCACCACCGGCGCGCCGTCGCGCAACTCGCCCCGACGCCGCGCCCCGGCCAGCATGGTGACCGCCGCGCGGGCCTTCATGCCCCCCGGCGCGGCACACTCGACCTTCGCCCAGAAGCCGCCGTGCGGGTGCGGCAGCGGCGCGTCGACGTAGACCAGCGGGGTGTGTCCGACCAGGTTCAACAGTTGCGGCGCGCTCATCCGGACACCCCGTAGCGGTAGAGGGTCGTCGGCCCGCCGTCGAGCCAGAAGAACGGATACGGCTCGGCCGACACGGCGGTCAGTCCCGCGCCCAGGAACCACGGCAGCACCGCGCTGCCGGTCTGCGCGAACGCCACGAAGGGCTTGCGCTCGGCGGCGGCGTGCGCCAGCAGCGGCGCGAACGTGTCGTTGCCGAGGGTCATACCGGAGGCCAGGATCGCGTCGCAGCGGTCCAGCACCGCCGTCGCGTCGGGCAGGTGGGGCTCGTCCCACTCGGTGCGGCCCCCGGCCAGGTCGCACGGCAGATACCGACGGCCGGTCGCCCGCAGCCGCTCCAACAGCGAGTTGACCACCCCGACGACCAGCACCGTGCGGCTGCTCGCGGGCAGCAGGTCCACCACCGCCTCGGCGCGCGCCCGCGACTTGGTCAGCGACCCGCCGCCGGGCACGCTGACCGTCGCGTCCGCCGCCTCGGCGTGCGGGCGCACCGTCATCAGGTACGCGTCCAGCGCGGCCACCCGCACCGGCAGCAGCGGATGGGTGAGCAGGTCCGCCACGGACGCGCCGACGCAGTCGTACGCGGTCTCGTCGGGCAGCTCGCCCGGCTCGATGGCGCAGGACCCGACCGCCGCGTCGACCCGCAGACTCAGCACGTGGTTGCGGTAGCCGTGCGCCCGCGAAGCGTGCCGCACGCCCTGCCGGGTGACGAACCCGACGCTGACCGTGGCCCGCGCCGGGTCGGCCCCGATCCGTCCCGCGCGCACCGCCTCCACCAGCGCCGACATCGACCGGTACGCCGGTCGGGCCGGCGAGGTGGCGGTCACGCCCCGACCCCCACCCGGGCGTCGGCACCGGCCGGAACGCTCTCGTCGAGGTACCCGACCCGGGCCTGCCCGGCCAGCCGGTCGGCGACCGTCCGCGCACCGGCACCGGCGGTGTCGACCACCATCACGTGACCCAGGTAGTCGTTGTTGCTGCTGGCGTCCCCGGCCCGGTGACCGTCCGGCTTCACCGACCAGTCGACCACCCGAGGATCCGTCGACCAGGCCCCGGTGCCGTCGATCCGCGCCACGACACCGGGTCGCGGCGGCAGCACGAACGCGATCGCGGCACTGCGTACGCCGGTGTCGGCCGGGCTGAGGTCCGGGTGTTCGCCGAGCGCGAGCTGCGCGTACACCATCGGCAGGTCCACGCCGGTGACCCGGCGCACCAGCTCGGTGATCTGGTTGCCGGCGGGCCGGGGGTTGACCTCCACCACGCGCGGCCCGGTCGGCGTCAGCCGCAGCTCGGTGTGCCCGACCGCGCGGTCCAACCCGACCGCCTCCAGGGCGGCCACCGCCACCTCGCCGATCCGCTCACGGGTCGCCGGGTCCAGCACCGCCGGGAACATGTGGCCGGTCTCGACGAACCCGGAGGCACCGCCGAGACTCTTGTCGGTGATCCCGACGACCGTGGTCAACCCGTCGACGGTGACCGTCTCCACGCTCACCTCCGGCCCGGTCAGCAGCTCCTCCAGCAGCACCACCGGCACCCTCGGCTGCCGCCGGGCGTTCACCGGGAACGCGGCGAGGGCGTCGAACGCGGCGCGCAGCTCGGTCGGGTCCTCCACCTGCCGCACGTACATGCCGGCGCAGAGGTCCACCGGCTTCAGCACCAGCGGATACCCCAGCTCGCGCGCGGCCTGCGCGGTGGCCGCCCAGCCGTCGGCGAGCGCGAACCGGGGCTGCGGCACACCGGCGCGGGCCATCGCCGTGCGGGCCAGATCCTTGCGGTACGCCCGCCGCACCGCCGCCGGGTCCGCACCGGGCAGCCCGAGGTGCGCGGCCACCTGGGCGACCGTGTCCAGGTAGTAGTCGCACGAGGTGAGCACCCCGTCGAAGCGCAGCGCCGCGTGCAGCCGTCCGGCCTGCTCCAACAACGCGGGGACGTCGTTGGTGTCGACGGTCAGCACGTTCTGCGCGGCCAGCAGCGGATGTGTGCCGCCGGGCGGCGCACCACGCAGGTAGTGGTGCAGGTCCCGGGTCAGGAACGAGAACCGGTGTCCGGCCTCCAACACCGCTCGCGGCAGGAGGTGGCTCATCGCCCCGACCCAGCTCTCCACCAACAACACGTGCGCCATCGGCGCCTCCCCACTCGGCAACAGGCGATGGCAATGGTAACGGTTTTCATTTGCTAGAGGAAGAAGGGTGTGTGGCGTGGCGTGGCGTGTCGGTGAGGTGCACTGTGACAACAGCCGTGGCAGCCGGCGACCGAGGGTGACCTGACGGCGCTGCAGAGTGTGGTTACGAAGTGCGTCGCTGCTGGCGATCCAGCGCCGGAAGTTGTCGATGCCCCCGGTGGCGGTACTCGACGGCGGGCGGGCAGCCGCTGACCCGGTCCGCGGTGATCGTGGTGGTGGGGCTGCGCTTGGTGATGTGGGGCAGATCGGTGCCGCGGGTTTCCTGGATGTCGTGCGGTTGATGCCGCCACCCTCGACCGCATTTGGTGGGCGCGTTCCTACCGGCTGATGCGGCTGCGTTCCCGGTGTGGGCGGCGGCGGTGTTGGCGAGCAGAGCGTCCCGTCCGTGAGTCACCGGAGCCGACGAAGGCCAGGGGTGAGACAGCCGAGTCGCCAGGAGGTGCCGACGAGCAAGACCGTTTCTGGTTGCTGCTGCGGCTTTCGAGAGAAACAGCGTGGTTTGGGTCGTCGGACGTTTGCTGTCTTTGAAGATATCGCAGAGACTTGGGGGAATTCAATCAGCGTTATTCATCTTCTGTGGGCGGCGAAACCACCTCATTTATATCCCAATAGGCTGGGATGACCAGTCCTGGCGGGATCTTGTCAAAATTGGTGAACTGCGGTAATACCTCGGTCTCTTGCTCGCGGTAGTGGCCGGGCGAGACGAATAGTCGACCACCTTCGAATTCTACACCAGTAAGATCAACGGTGGTCCCTAGAAATCTGGTGTAGTCGAAGGAAACATCTCCGCCGGTAAGTGCACCAAACCACCAGAGCGTTCCGCCCCGCAGCTCCGCAGAGTCGAACTTCACCGAGCCGCTCATCACCGTGAAATGCGGTCCCCAGGGCTCACCAAAATAGAAGGATGCTTTCTGGACCCGAGTGTAGCTAAAGTCAAGCTCCCCACCTTCAAGCGTCGGCTCGCTGTCGACGTATCCGTGTTCTTGAAGCTGCCCTCCCCGGTCGCCGAACTGGAAGCTGCCCTCGTGGAATTTCGCATAGCGGAAGCTCACGACGCCGGAGTTGAACTTCGAACCAAGGAAGTCGAGGGATGCGCCGCTGAAGACAGCGCCTCTAAATGAAACGTCAGTCGCAAAGGTGCAGTTAGAGAATCTGATCCTTCCGCTAACAAATTTGGCGCGATCGAAAATCACCTCCGTAGGGCTTGTGAATAGGACGTTCGAGAAGTCGCCTCCGTCGAAGGTGGCACCGGTGAAGTCCATCCTGAGTCCCTGCCAGCTTGCTTCGCTCTTGGCATCATGACGCAGATGCAGGACGACCAATCGGAGAACCGTATTCCGAACTTCGCGTTCCTCATAGCTCGCGAGCTTCTGGGCCTCGTCGGCCTCCACCGCCGTTGGTGAGTAGGGCATACGCATGTATGCGCAGAGTACATCAACGCATGTCTGGCGTCCTTCCCTCCAGTCGTCAGCGAGCCCTGCCATCGCGTATACACCAGCCAGTCGGATTGCTGCCTTGTCGGATCCTAGTTGCTCCGAAGCTTTCGCAAACCTTTCGTGAAATAGGCGGACACCATTTCGGTCTGTTTCAACCTTCGCTCGCTCGTCGGCCGCTTGGGCTAGCATCTTCGACACTTCAGCGCGAGCGTCGGCCGCCTGTGCCAAGAGATGGGCGAACTCAGAGATCTGACTAGCATGTTCGGTGATCCGTTGGCGGCGATATGCGACGACAAGGGCGGCGACCCCACCAATGCCTGCAACTATCGCGAATACCAGCTTGATCAAATCGAAGAGCGTAGCTGGTCGAATTGCGTCGTCGTGCTGGATGGTCGGAAAACCGGCATACCAGAGTGTCGCGAAAAGAAGGACAGTAACGCTGACGACAGCTGTGCCGATAGCAAGAGCAATCGATTTCCGGATATCTGTAAGCCGCAACTTCGGCACAGACTCTTCCGCAGCCCTAAGGAGTGGCGGAGCAACATGGACTCCGGGTAGCTGACGCCCTCCGAGGGCCGGCGTCTCTGGAGCGGGCTCCATATGTAGACTTCTACCTTCCCTCGCGCTGCGAAGCCGACGGGAGCAGTCGTACGAGTTACTGCGGTGACCGGCCTGTGCCAGTGCTGCTGCCTAATTCTGTTGTCCAGCACGCCGGTACGCCCCGAACGGCCGAACCTTTTGATTCAGATCGGGCGTGATTGCGACCGAACCGGCGTCGTTCGGCTTACCTGCCTCGGGCCGAATTGATCATCTCCAAGCCTGCCTGTTCGATCTTTGCGCCCCCGCTGGGGTCATCTTCCGGGCACTCGATCCACTGCTGGGCATGCGATGAGTAGTGACCGGTGCTAGTGCGCCTCCAGAGTTCCAGGCGTACCTCCCCTGGGCGGTGGTCGAAGCGCTCGGTGCTGACGTGAAAATCGTCGGTGTAACTGCCGATCGTGCCCACTTGGTTCCCCTCGCTGCTGGCCCGAGCAGCGATCTTACACGGAGCTGTGAACGATGCAGATGGCTCGATTACCTGTGGATACTTCACACGGGCGGGCGTCGTGCCCGATGACAGGATCGACCCGAGCCATCCACGGGTCAGTGACGACGGCCGTGAGCGGGCACGAGACGCAACCGGGCTAGCCGCAGACCTCAGGCCCTATCGGACACTCGGGAACAGGGGCACAACACGCCGTCGAACGTCGACCTGCATTGAGAGCCTTAGGCGCGGTGCGAGTAGGAGATTGAGTAGCGTTCCCGCTGGCAGCGGATGCTCGAAGGTCCGCTCAACCTCTGACGGCTTGCTTGATGATCAAGCATGTGTGGGTGCCGTACGCGCGTAGCGGTGTACCGTCCGGAGTGGCAGCCTGCCGGGGATGGTCGGCAGGAGTTCTCGTATGACTGGGAGTGCCGCTGATGGCTCGTCGGCCGATACCTGTTGATCCCTCGATTGGTGATCGTATTCGTGCTCGTCGGGAGTTGCGTGGTTGGAGTGTGCGCCACGCGGCCAGTCGGGCGGGGATCTCCCACACCTCGTGGTCGCGGATCGAGCGTGGCCAGCAGCGCACCGACAGGTACATGGTGGTGGATCTGGCGGCGGTTCTTGAATGCTCGGTAGTGGACCTGACCGGGCAGGCGTACACACCGGCTGATCGGCAGCTCGACGCGGCGCGCATCGACGCGGAGCGGGTGTGGCGGATCATGATGGACACGCCGATGTCCAAGCGTTCCGATGCGGTGGCGACAGTCGATCAGGTCCGCCGTGAGGCGGCGCTCGTACGTGGTCTGTACGGGCGGTGTGATTACGCGGGCGCGTTGCGGCGGCTTGTCGATCTGGTGCCGGCGATGCACGGCCTCACCGATCGGCGGGTGGCGTTGGCGGAAATGGTGCCGGTGTACGGCGTGGCGATGGGGTCGTTGCTGAACGTCAGCTACCCGGCGCATGCGTGGCTGGCGGCGGAGCGGTGTGCCGAGGCGGCCGAGTTGCTCGATGACCCGGTGGCGGCCGGGGTCGCGGCGGCGAATCGGGCGCGGGTGTCGGCCTACTCGGGGGCGTACGGTCCGGCGCGGGCGCTGTGTGACGTCGCGGCTGCCGACTTGGCGGGCAGCGGGGCGGATGGGGCGTTGGACGTGTTGGGGTTTCTGCATCTGGCACGGGCGCATCACCTCGCTGGGCTTCGGGATCAGGCGGGTGCGGAGGAGCACCTTGCCGAGGCGGGACGGATCGCGGCGCACACCGGGGAGACCGACAGTTGGGATCTCGCCTGGGGGCCACGGAACGTGGCGCTGTGGCTGATGGCGTTCCTGCTCGACACGGGTCGTCCGGAGGCGGCGTTGCAGACGGCATCGGGCGTGGAGCTGGCGGGCCTGCCAGCGGTGCGGCAGGTGTATTTCTGGCTCGACATGGGCCGTGCCGCCGAGGCGGTCGGCCGGGACCGAGATGCGGTGCGGATGCTGCTCGCTGCCGAACGGGTCGGATCGCAACACGCCCGATCGTCGGTGTCGGCGCGGGAGACGGCACGGTCGTTGCTGCGTAAGGGTGCGACGTCGCCGGAGTTGCGGGGGTTGTGCGAGCGGATGAGCCTCGCCGCGTAGTGGTGGTGCGTAAGCGTTCCAGCTAGCACGTGTGCTTTCCGTAGCGTCCCGATTACAGCGCGGTCCGCATGTTCGTCCTTCTTCGATGTGCTGCGGTCGCGCCCCTGAACCGGCGCGGCGGTGGCCACATCTTCCCGAGTATCCACACCGCCGCGCCCTGTCCGATGAGGGGTCGTACGTGGGCGGCGTGGAACACGAGCGAGGGCACAGCCGTGGCGAGCAGGCGGAAGCGGCGGAGCGGGAGGCCGCGAAGCAACGCATCCTGGCGCAGGCCGAGGCGGAGCGGATACCGGTCGAGGAGACCACCCGGGCGGTGCCGGATCGGCGGTGGCGTCGTGCCCGGTGACCCGGTACCGATCGGGCGGCGGGTCGCCTACCTGCGGGCGCGGCGGAACCTGTCGCAGCAGACGTTCGCCGACCGCCTGGGTAAGTCGAAGAGTTGGGTGGACAAGGTCGAACGTGGTGTGCGGTCGTTGGAGCGCCTGTCGGTCATCCGCGACATCGCCACCGTGCTGCGGGTGGACGCGGCGACCCTGCTCGGCCGGGACGTCGAGCCCGCCGATGCGGTCGAGCGTCATGAGGGTGTCGCGCGGATCAGCGCGGCGATGTCGACGTACGAGATGGCTCTCGGTCGACCGTCCGCGCGCGGCGAGGTGATGCCGCCGGAGCGGGTGGCGCGGGAGGTCGCGCATGCGTGGACCACCTACCAGCACGCCCGATATCCGCACCTGATCGACCTGCTGCCGGGCTGTTGACCACCGTGCACCGGGCGTACGCCCAGGACCCGGAGGCGGGCCGGACGTTGGTGGTGGAGGCGTACCGGGTCACCACGGCGTTGTTGGTCAAGCTGGACGAGCATCAGCTTGCCTGGTTGGCCGCCGACCGGGCCATGTCCGCCGCCACCGGCGACCGGCTGTTGTTGGCGTGCGCGTCGGTGCAGCTCGGGCAGGTGCTCCGGACGTCGGCGCGGGCGCGCTCGGTGATGCTGGCCGCCGCCTACCAGATCGCCCCACCCGACCCCGACACCGGCGAACCACCGGAGGTGTCGCTCTGCGGCAGTCTGCTCGTGCAGGCCGCCCTCATCGCCGCGACCTGCGGCAACGACCGCGCCACCGCTGACCTGCTGGACGAAGCCGCCGAGATGGCCGCCCGGGTCGGCGAGGGACACGACCACCACCGCACGGCGTTCGGCCCGACCGCCGTCGAACTGGCCCGGGTCACCGCCGCCATCGCACTCGGCGACACTTCGGACGCCGTCGCGCGGCACGAGAAGGCGATCGGGCGCGACGAGTGGCGGTGGCTACCCGTCGAGCATCGCGCCGCGCACCTCGTCGACGCCGCTCGCGCCTACCTGGACACCGACGACGCCACCAACGCCGCCCGAGTGCTGATCCAGGCCGACGCCACCGCGTCCGCCGAGGTCCGGCACCGACCGGCGGTACGAGAGATGGTCGCCCACGTCGCCCGCGACCAGGACGCGTCGACGACGATCACCCAACTCGCCATCAGCCTCGGACTGGTCTGAACCGCTCCGGCTCAGCGACGAAGCCCGGGAGATCATTGTCAACGCCGCTTGGTACGTTCCCGCACGGATGCGTGAACAGGATGGCCGACTTCCCGCCGAGGTGTCAGCGTCCTGGGCGTTCATTACCGAGACAACGGCTCTCCTGCTCGCCCGAAAACCGCTGGCTTAGTTCTCCAGCCGCAGTTTCTCGCACAGAGAACCGGTGCCCACGTGTGGCGGATCTCCATCCTGCCCGGCAGTTTCGCGGGCCTCCGCGAGTGCCTCAGGACGGCAGGGGCTCGGCGACCTCGCTCGGACGCACGACTCGTGGCCGACGCGAGATCATGGACAGTTTCCGTTTCGCGCTAACGGAAACTGTCCATGATCTCGGCGATACCGCATACCGAGCGCCAACATGACATGTCCATGGCGCCCGACACCCACCCAGGCGTCCCCGGCGCAGGAGCGTCCCGGGCAACGGTTCGCACCGAGCCCCACGGGTCAGGTCGCCGGTTCGCGGACGTACTCGGCGATCCGGAGGCCGGGGATGACCTCGCGCTCACCGATCAGGCGGAAGTCGAGGCGATCGTAGAGCCGGCGGGCCGGGAGGTTCGCCGCGCCCGTGGCGACCACCGCGCGCCGGTCGCCGGCCGAGGCGAGGAGCGTCCGCACCAGGGCGGTGCCGGTGCCGCGACGGTGGGCTGTCGGGTCCACCACGAGTCGGTCGATGTCCAGCTCGGTGGGGTTCTCAGACCAGGCCACCGCGCCGACCAGCCGTCCGTCGTGGTGGGCGCCGAGCCAGCGCAGCGGCGCGGCGCGCAGCGCGTCGAGCGTCTCGTGCAGGGGTGGGATGCGGTCGTCGCCGATGAGGGACGCCTCCACCGCGTACGCCGCGTGCTGGATCGACAGCAGCGTTCGGGCCAGTGTCTCGTCCCCGTCGGGGTCGATCTCCGTGATCCGCACCGCGCCATTGTGGTCCCCGGCGAGGCGCAGTGCAGCCACTTTCCGAGCCAGCCCTACATCTGTCGTTTGACGTATGACGTCTGCATCGTTAGATTTCGATGAGCGAGCGGTCCGGTCATCCGGCGTCGACACCACGCCCCGACCTGGTGGACCGCTCCCTCGTGGGCTCGTGTCGCCGGATCGGGCGCCGCCGTCCGGGCATCCCCACGACACACCGACGTGCTGACGCCACCACCCGACGCCGGCACCCCCAGCCGGGCGCGCGCGGGCGGTCCCGCCCGCAGGCGACCCCGACCGAAGGAGTGGACCATGACAGTCATCGGCGAGGCCCGTCCCGCCTCCCCGCCGAGACGCGGTCGACGATCCGGACTGGCCGCCGCGCTCGCCGTGGTCATGGCGGCCGGCACGGTCGTGGCGGTCAGCGCCACGCCCGCGTCCGCCGCGACGGTCGATACCGCCGCCTGGTACGTGTTGGTGAACCGGACCAGCGGCAAGGCGCTGGACCTGTATGCCTCGGCCACCAACGACGGTGCGCGGATCAGTCAGTGGACGCGGAACAACGGCGCGAACCAGCAGTGGCAGTTCGTCGACTCCGGCGGTGGCTTCTATCGGCTCAAGTCCCGGCACTCCGGCAAGGTCCTCGACGTGCAGAACCTGTCCACCGCCGACGGTGCCCCGATCGTCGCCTGGTCGGACAACAACGGGGCCAACCAGCAGTTCCGGTTGGCCGACTCGGACGGCGGCCACGTCCGGCTGGTCAGCCGGCACAGCGGCAAGGTCGTCGAGGTCCAGGGCGCGTCGACCGCCGACGGGGCGAACATCGTCCAGTACGCCGACTGGAACGGCGGCAACCAGCAGTGGCAGCTCGTCCGCGTCGACGGGAGCAACCCCACCCCGCCGCCGGGCGGCAGCGGATGCGGCCGTACGCCGACCCTGTCCAGCGGCACCCACACGATCCAGAGCGGCGGCAAGAGCCGGTCGTTCATCCTGCGCGTACCCGCCAACTACCAGCCGAACAACCCGTACCGGCTGATCTTCGCCTTCCACTGGCGTGGCGGCACCATGCAGGAGATCTCCAACGGCGGCACCAGCGGGACCGCCTGGTCGTACTACGGCCAGCAGGAGCAGTCCAACAACAGCGCGATCCTGGTCGCGCCGCAGGGGCTCGGCAACGGCTGGGGCAACGCCGGTGGCGAGGACGTCACGTTCGTGGACGACATGATCCGGCGGATCGAGGCCGACCTCTGCGTCAACCCGAGGCAGCGCTTCGCCACCGGCTTCAGTTGGGGCGGCGGCATGAGCTACGCCCTGGCCTGCGCGCGGGCCGACGTGTTCCGGGCCGTCGCGGTGATCGCCGGTGCCCAGATCAGCGGCTGCTCCGGCGGCACGCAGCCGATCGCCTACTTCGGGTTGCACGGCATCTCGGACAACGTGCTCAACATCGGTCAGGGGCGCGCGCTGCGCGACACGTTCGTCCGCAACAACGGGTGCGCGGCGCAGAACCCGCCCGAGCCCGGTGGCGGCAGCCGCACCCACATCACCACCGTGTACTCCGGCTGCCGGTCGGGTTACCCGGTGCAGTGGGCGGCCTTCGACAACGGGCACATGCCCGGCCCGGTCGACGGGACGTACGGCGAGAGCGGCATCACGACCTGGACCAAGGGTGAGATCTGGCGGTTCTTCGCGCAGTTCTCCTGACCTCGACAGGACAGCGGGATCACCACGGCAGCCGTCACCGGTCGACGACCGGTGACGGCTGCCGGCGGCGAGTGGAGAGGCGGTGTCAGCGTTGCAGTCGGGTCGGCTTGCCGGAGCCCTTGCGGCGGACCAGCCACGCCTCGGTGATGTGGGTGAACATCGCCTCGGCGGCACCGGCCGGGTCGCGGGCGGCGATCCGCTCGTAGATGCGGCGGTGCCCCCGGTTGGACGCCACGCAGAGCGAACGCTGGGTGCGGCCCATGTACCGCGCGGTGTTGGCGACCTGGCTCTCCAGGGAGCGGACCACCCCTCGGGCGATCCGGTTGCCGGACGCCTGCATCACCGTGTCGTGGAAGGCCCGGTCGTGCTCGTGGTAGGCGGCAGTGTCGTCGACGAGTTCGTCCATCCGGTCGACCAGCACCCGCAGGCGCTCGACGGTCTCGGCGTCGGCCTGCCGGGCGGCGACGTGCGCCATGTCCGATTCGAGCAGCCGTCTGGTGACCACCAGGTCGTCCAGGATGGCGAGGCTGTCGTCCTCGGCGATGGTGGCGGCGAGGACGAGCTCGTCGAGCATGTCCCAGTTCGAGGGCTCGGTGACCGTGGTGCCGGCGCCCTGGCGTACCTGCACCAGGCCCTTCTCCTGGAGGACCTTCACCGCTTCCCGGACCACGGTCCGGCTCACCGAGAAGGTCTCGCAGAGCACGGGCTCGGGGGGCAGGGGAGACCCGGACGGGTGTATCCCGCGCACGATCCGCTGCACCAGCTCGGCGGTGACGGCACGCGCCAGGTTCTGTGGCCGGCGGGTCCAGGCCGGGGCGGCCGTGGCATCCACGGTCGTCTCCTGCGATGGCGTCATGTCCCCTCCGATTTGCTTGCCGTGGCACGACGTCCGGTGGTCAGTGTACGTCCGACCGTTGACGTCACACGTCATACGAGTTACGTTTTCGCACATTGTTGGCCTGCGGTGGAGCCGTCGGCCATTCCCGTTCAGAGGTGAACAACGATGAAACGCGCACTCTGGTCCGCCGTCCTCGTTGTGGGACTGGTAGCGATGGCCGGCTGTGGAAGCGCCACCGGATCGGGTGGGTCCGCCGGTGGCGCGGAGGGCAAGCTGGTGGTGTGGGACTGGAAGTCCGGTGAGCCGTCCGCCGCCGCGTACCTCGACAAGGCCAAGGCGGATTTCGCCACGAAGCACCCGGACGTCACGGTCGAGTTCGTCGCGCAGCCGTTCGACCAGTACTACACCCTGCTGGGCGCGGCGATCCAGGCCGGCAAGGGCCCGGACGTCATGCTCTTCAACGGCGGCGGTCAGATCCGTGACCGGGTCGACGCGCTGGTGCCGCTGGACGAGTATCTCGCCGAGGACCGGGATCGCCTGGCCGGCTGGGACGCCTTCACCGAGGAGGGCCGCACCTACGCCGGCCCGGTGACGTTGCAGGGTCACCCCATCTACTACAACAAGGCGGTGTACGAGAAGGCCGGGCTCGACCCCGCCGCCCCGGCGACGACCTGGACCGAGTTCCTCAGCGACTGCGCCGCCATCGCCAAGGCCGGTGCCAAGTGCTTCGCGCTCGGCAACAAGGAGGGCGCGGGCATCCAGTTCTGGCTCTCCGCACTGGGCTCCGCCACGCTCACCGCGCAGGAGTACGACGACTGGGTCGCCGGCAAGCGCGACTGGAACTCGCCCCACGTCAAGCGGGTCTTCCAGCTCTGGCAGGAGGCCGGCGACGCCGGGCTGAACACCGACGGCGCGAACTCGACCGCGATGTTCAACGACGGGTTCGCCCTCTTCCAGTCCGGCAAGGCCGCCCACGTCATCGGGCTGATGTCGGACGTCGGGCACTGGAAGGACTTCAACGAGTTCCTGACGCCGGAGAAGCTCGGCGTGATGAACGCCCCGGTGGTCACCGAGGGCACCACCCCGAGCCTGCCCTTCGACGGTGGGATCGGCTACGGGGTGGCGAAGTGGACCAAGGACCCGAAGGTCGCCGCCGACCTGGTCCGCTCGCTCACCTCCACCGAGGCGCTCAAGGCCTTCTACGCCGACGCGGGTGCGATCGCCGCCGACACCACGATCGACGTGTCGCAGGGCGGCCCGGCGGTGGCCGGCATCGTGGCCGAGACCGCGGACGGCAAGCCGGCCCTGCATGTGGCGCTCTCCTCCAAGACCCTGGATCTGATGGGCCGACTGTCCCAGCAACTGCTCAGTGGCTCGGCCGGCGTCGACGAGGTGGTGCGGCAACTGGCCGCCTCCGACCAGGCGGGCTGAGTTCGTGCCGATCGGGAACGCACAGCCGTGGGGGGGGGGGGGGGGGGGGGGGCCGGCGCGCCCCGGCCGGCCCCCCCCCCCCCCCCCCCAGGGCGCACCCACCTCACACCCCGACCAGCCGCGCGCCGCGCGGGGGGGCCGC
>NZ_JBITKL010000021.1:0-114513 GCF_044460945.1 Micromonospora sp. NPDC049903 | reverse complement strand
GGGACACCGGGCTGGTCAGTGAGGGTGAAGAGGTCGTGACGGTGTTGGACGAGCCGACGCAGCCGGGCAACAACGTGGGTCTGGTCGACCAGGAGTTGTTGGTCTCGACGTTCGACTCGGGTGCGGTCGCGGGTGGGGCGTACTCGGTCGACGCGGACCTGTTCCTGCGGACCCCGGCTGACGTGGCCGCGGGTGAGTACACCTCGACGTTGACCCTGTCCCTGTTCGAGTAGGACCGGCTGGGTGGGGGTTGCCACACGGCGGCCCCCACCCGGCGCACGGCCGTGACCTGGCCGAAGGGCGACCCCTGCGGCGACGGGGGAGCGGTAGGCGCGATGATGGACGGGTGAAGATCCTGTCGATCCAGTCCTCGGTCGCCTACGGCCACGTCGGCAACTCGGCCGCCGTGTTCCCGCTGCAACGGCTCGGGCACGAGGTCTGGCCGGTGCTGACCGTGCACTTCTCCAACCACACCGGCTACGGCGCCTGGCGCGGACCGCTGCTCGCGCCCGCCGACGTCGCCGAGGTGATCGCCGGCATCGCCGACCGTGGGGTGCTCGGCGACGCCGACGCGATCCTCTCCGGCTACCAGGGCGACCCGGCGATGGGCGCGGTGATCCTCGACGCCGTGACCCTGGTCAAGACCGCCAACCCGGACGCCGTCTACTGCTGCGACCCGGTGATGGGCGACGTCGGCCGAGGCATGTTCGTCCGGCCCGGCATCCCCGAGTACCTGCGCGACGTGGTGGTGCCCCGAGCCGACATCGTCACCCCGAACCAGTTCGAGCTGGAGTTCCTCGCCGGCCGGTCGACGCACTCGCTCGACGACGTGCTGGCGGCGGTCGACGTGGTGCGCGCCACCGGTCCCCGCCACGTCCTGGTCACCAGCGTGCTGCACGGCGACGCGCCGCCCGACTCGCTGGAGGTGGTGGCCGTCTCCGACGAGGGCGCCTGGGCGGTGACCACGCCACTGCTGCCGATCAGCCCGAACGGCGGTGGCGACGTCACCGCCGCGCTCTATCTGGCGCACCTGCGCAGCACCGGATCGCCCGCGACGGCGCTGGAACGCACCACCGCCTCGATCTTTGCGGTGCTGGAGGCGACCCTGGCGGCCGGCACCCGCGAACTGCAACTGGTCGCCGCCCAGGAGGCGATCGCCGACCCACCGGCCCGGTTCCCCGCCCGCCGGTTGCGGTGACCGCAGCGCACCACTGCCGGTGACCGCAGCACACTGGTCGTGGTGACCCCAGCACCGGAGGCCACCTCCCCTGGCTCGTGGGGAGGTGGCCTCCGGCGGGACCGGGGCCGGGGGAGGACGGCCTCCGGTCCGCCTAACCGGCGCGGCAGGACGCCAGGACGCCCACCACGCCGACCCCCGGGTCACGCACCGGCAGTCGGGTGGACGCGGCCGGGCAGCGGGGGACCGTGAGGTCGTAGATGCCCCGACCGAACGTCGCCGCCGTGAGCTGCCGCGACGGCTCGTGGTACCGCAGGTACATCACCGCCGCCTTCGGCAGGGCGGTGCCGAGCGCGGCCCACTCGCCGCCGTTCCACGCCGACACGAACACGCCCACGTCGGTGCCGACCAGCAGCAGGCCGTCGGCCGTCGGGATGACCGAGTTGACCGGCGCGTCGGGCAGGCCCCGTCCGATGTCGGTCCAGGTCCGGCCGCCGTCGCGGGTCATCATCACGTGCGCCCGGTCGCTGCCGGACCGGAAGGCGGAGAAGGTGGCGTACGCGACGTTCGCGTCCCGGGGGTTGACCGCCACCCGGGTGACCCAGGTGCCGGGCAACTGGGCCGGGTCGACCTGCTGCCAGGTCGCGCCGAGGTCACGGGTCCACCAGAGCCGGCCGTCGTCGGTGCCCACATAGAGCGTGGCGCTGTCGCTCGGCGCGGCGGCGACGGTGGTGATCGTGCCCCACGGGTAGCCGGACGGGTCGTTGGGGCCGCCGCCGGTCAGGTCCGGGCTGATCGCCGTCCAGGTCCGGCCGTTGTCCGTCGACCGGTTCACGATGTTGCCGGCGTAGTACATGACGTTCGGATCGTTCGGGTCGAACTGGAGCGGGGTCAGCCAGTTGCGCCGCTGCGAGGTGGTCTGGCCGGTCCCGATCGACTGGCGCGGGGTGCCGCCCGCGTTCTCCGACCGGTAGCAGGCGCCGTACTGGCTGCACCCGAAGACGATGTTCGGGTTCTCCGGGTGGATCAGGGTCTGCAACCCGTCACCGCAGCCGATCGCGTTCCACGGGCCGCCGACGCCGTTGTAGCCCCGGTTGCAGCCGTTGTCCTGGGTGCCGCCGACCTTCAGGCTCGGATCGGTCTGCGCCACGTCGACGGTGTAGAACTGGGTGTACCGCTCGTCGACGGCCTTCACCCACCCGCCGGTGCCGTTGGTCTGGGAGCGGTAGACGCCACCGTCGTTGCCCAGATAGACCCGGTTCGGCACCTTCGGGTCCCAGCGCATCACGTGCTGGTCGGCGTGCACCCCGCCGACGGAGGAGAAGCTCCGTGCGCCGTTGGTCGAGCGCATCAGGTTGACGCCCATCAGGAACACGTGGTCCGCGTCGCCCGGATCGACGAAGATCTTCCCGAACCACCAGCTGAACGTCGACTGCGACGCCTGGCTGGTGCTGACCGGCGTCTGCGTCCAGGTGTCGCCGCCGTCGTCGGAGCGGTAGAACGCCCGGAACGGGCCGAGGGCGGTACCCACGTACGCGTACAGGCGCTGCGGGTCGCTCGGTGCCAGGGTGAGCCCCCAGCGGCCCTGGTCGGCGTCGGTGGGCAGGCCGGTGGTCATCCGCGCCCAGGTCTCGCCGCCGTCGTCGGAGCGCCACAGGCTGGAGCCCGGACCCCCGTACGTGCGCTGGTGCGGCTCGCGCAGGTGGTCCCACATCGCGGCGTACACCCGGTCGGGATCGGTCGGGTCGATCACGACCTCGGTGGCGCCGGTGGTGTCGTTCGGCGGGGCGAGCACCTGCCGCCAGGTGTCCCCGCCGTCGTCGGTCAGGTAGACCCCGCGCTCGCCACCGGGCACGAACAGGTTGCCGCTGGCCGCCGCGAAGACGCGGTCCTCGTCGCTCGGGTCGACGGCGAAGCGCCCGATGGCGTGGCTGTCGGCCAGGCCGACGCGTTGCCAGGTCGCGCCCCGGTCGGTGGAGCGGTAGACACCGTCACCGCCGAAGGTGATCGACCCGCCGCCCGGCTGCGCCTCACCGGTGCCGGCGAACAGGACCCCGTCGCTGGTCATCGCGATCGCGCCGATGGCCTGCGCCCAGCCGTCCGGCCAGGCCGGGGTGAAGGTGGCCCCGGCGTCGGCGGAGCGCCACACCCCACCCGAGGCGGCGGCGATGAAGATCTGGTCGGGGACCTGCGGATCCACCGCGATGTCGACCACCCGGCCACCGATGTTGGCCGGGCCGAAGAAGGACCAGGGACGTTCGGCCAGGGGGCGGTAGGCGCTGCGGGTCCGGGTGGCGAGCCGGTCGGCCTCGCCGCGGGCCTGGGTGTACTTGACGACCGACAGGTCCCGGCTGCCGTCGCTCATCCGCTGGGCGGTCATCCACTCGTCGGGGACCTCCATCGGTCCGGTGGGATAGCTGGTGGCCAGCGACGGGGCGGCCGGTGGGACGGTGGCGGACGACGCCGTCAACGCGACCGTGGCGAGCAGCGCGACCAGCGCCGTCGCCGTCAGCCCGCGATGTCGCCGGACGAAGGTGGCCCTCATGCGGTCTCTCCTGATCCGAGCGCGGAAAGTGCTGTGTGCGCAGGCTAGACAGGAGATCGGCGAACGTCACCGAGCAGGTGTCGGGAAACGCGTCGTCCGGTTAGGACATCTGTCGAGGTCGATCAGCTGCCGCTGCGGAACTCGGGCAGTCCGGCGTCGTCGGAGTCCGGGCCGACCATCACGGTGAGCGTGCTGCCGTCGGCGCAGAGCGCCGAGGCCCGCAGGTACATCCGGCGCTGTTCGGCCCGGGTCAGCACCTCGGTCTCGAAGATCTCGTCCTCGATCTTCAGCAGGTCCACGTCGGCCCGCTGCTCGTAGTGCGCGCGGACGTCCAGCGGCGACATCCGGACGGTCGCCTCCACCGTGGTCAGCACGCCCTGCCGCACCACGGCGGTGACCCGGGCGCCGTCGGGCAGCACCAGGCCGGGCACGTCCGCCTCGACCTCCGGGTCCTCGTCCAGCGGCACCCGGTCGCAGCTGGGCAGGTTCGCCAGCAGGTCCCGTGGTCCGCCGTCGGGCGTCTCGGCACCGCCGCAGGCGGCCAGCACCGGCAGCAGCACGACGGTGACGGCGAGGTGACGCAATCTCACCGCAGCAGGATGCCAGCTCATCGGGGTACCCGCCAGCGGCGGACGGCGAGCAGCAGCCCGGTGATGATGGTCGCCGTGATCAGCATCAGCACGATGGTGACCAGCGAGCCGTACGCGAAACCGGAGAACTCGAAGGCCTGGTCGAAGATGTAGACCGGCAGGTAGAGCGTGGCGTTGGCCGGCCGCCCGTCGGTGAGCACGTACGCCGGGACGAAGTTCACCTGGAGGGTGAGCACGATGTCCCGCACCGCCAGCAGCACCAGCACCGGGGCCAGCAGCGGCAGGGTCAGTCGACGCAGTTGCCCGAACGGCCCGCACCCCTCCAACGCCGCCGCCTCGTACCACCGACCGGCGAGCAGCCGCCGGGCGGCCAGCACCACCACGAAGCCCTCGCCGATCGGGAACGCGAGCATCAGCACCACGCCCACCCGGGCCGTGGTCGGGTCGGCCAGCCAGTTGTAGCCGTCGTGCCCGAACAGCCCGAGCACCTGGTTCAACGGCCCGTAGAGCGGGTTGAGCACCCAGAGGAACAACACCGCCAGCGCCACGTCCGGCACCACCGTGGGCAGGTACACGGCGGTCCGGAACCAGCGACCGCCGACGCGCGGGGCGGCGAGCAGCAGACCCAGCCCGACCGCCGCGACGAACCGCAGCGGCACGGCCAGCGCCACGTGCACCAGCGACGCCTCCAGGCTGTCCAGCAGGAACCGGTCGTCGAGCAGTCGGCGGACGTTGGCCAACCCGACGAACTGCGGATCACGGGTCAGGCCGGTGTGGTCGGTGAACGCGTACCCGACGTTGAGCAGCGCCGGCACCGCGATCAGCAGGACCACCGCGACCGCGTACGGGGCGAGGAACACCCAGCCGGTCAACGACGTGCGGGTACGCCTCACCGGCGCCGCCCGTCGGCCGCGTCGAACAGGTGGCGCCGGTCGACCCGCAGCCGGATCTCGTCACCGGGCCCGACACCGGGGCGGGGACCGGTGCGGACGGTCAGCCGGGTGCCGTCCGGGCAGCGGGTCAACAGGATCGCCTCGCTGCCCAGCGCCTCGACCGCCTCGACGGTGGCGCCGACCGGTCCGGCGTCGTCGCGCACCAGGTCCTCCGGGCGTACGCCGACGGTCAGCGTCGGATCGCCGCCGAGCACACCGCCGCCGGGGACCAGGTTCATCGGCGGGCTGCCGAGGAACCCGGCGACGAAGGTGTCGGCCGGTGCGTCGTACACCTGCTGCGGCGGGCCGACCTGCCGGATGCGCCCGTCCGCCAGCACCACCACCCGGTCGCCGAGGGTCATCGCCTCGTGCTGGTCGTGCGTCACGTGCACGGTGGTGGTGCGCAGCTCCCGGTGCAGGGCGAGCAGGTCAGCCCGGGTGGCGAACCGCAGCGGCGCGTCCAGGCTGGCCAGCGGCTCGTCCAGCAGATAGACGCTGGGATCGCGCAGCAGCGCCCGGGCCAGCGCCACCCGTTGCCGCTGGCCGCCGGACATCTGGTCCGGGTAACGGTCGAGCAGGTCGGCGATGCCCAACCGCTCGGCGGCGGCCCGGGTCCGCCGGTCCGCCTCGGCGCGCCGCACCCGGCGTACCCGCAGCCCGAAGGTGAGGTTGCCGTGCACGGTGAGGTGCGGGAACAGCGCGTAGTCCTGGAACACCATGGCCACCGCGCGGCGGTGCGGCGGCACCGTGGCGACGTCGACCCCGTCGAGCAGGATCCGACCCCCGTCCGGCCGGTCCAGCCCGGCGATCAGCCGCAGGATGGTGGACTTGCCCGAGCCGGAGGGCCCGACCAGGGTGAGCAGTTCCCCGGCCCGGACCTCCAGGTCGACACCGTCGACGGCGACGGTGCGCCCGTACGTGCGGGTCAGCTCCTCCAGCCGGATGACACCCTTCACTTGCCCACCGGCAGGTCGAACAGCGGGCGGACGGTCTCCTCCAGCCGACGCAGCCCCTTCTCCCGCTCCACCCGGCCGTAGAACACCTCCTCCAGCAGGGTGTTCGTCTCCTTCTCGACGCGCGACCAGGTGCCGGTGCGGGGCGTGGCCCGCAGGTGCGGTTCGGCGTCGAGGAAGACCTGCGACGAGCGGGGCGCTCGGGCCGGATCGAGGAAGGCGGGGGAGTCGGCCACGTCGAGTCGGGACGGCACGGTCCGCCCCGACTCGGCCAGCACCCGCTGCCCGGTGGCGCCCATGGCGTACTCGATGAACCGCCACGCCGGCCGGTGGTCCGGCAGACCGGCGCTCATGCAGTACGCGTCGCTGTGCAGGATCGACGCCGGCACGCCACCGGGGGCCACCGGCAGTGGCGCGGCATCCCAGGTGAACCCGTCGATCGTCCGCAGGGTGGGCACGGCGACCCGGCTGTTGAGATACATGCCGAGCGTGCCGCGCAGGAAGCGGGCCTCGCTCGACTCGCTCTGCTCCTCCGCGTCCGGCGGCACGACGCCGTGGCGCAGCCGCAGGTCGAGGAACCAGTCCACGGCCGCGCGGGCGGCCGGGTCGTCGCGCAGCGTCAGCCGGGTCGGCCGATCCGGATGGTCGACCAGCTCGCCCCGGTTGGACCAGACGAACGGCGCCAGCCGCGCGACGGACGCCTCCACGCCCACCCCGTACCGGCCGTCGCGGGTCAGCGCCTTGCCGGCGGCGAGGAAGTCGTCCCACGTCCAGCCGGGGCGCGGGGTCGGCACACCGGCGGCGGCGAACAGGTCGGCGTTGTAGTAGACGACCAGCGAGGACAGGTTCTGCGGCAGGCAGGTCAACTCCTCGCCGTCGAACCGGAACGCGTCCAGGGCCCGGCTGCTGAAGTCGCTCTCCCGGATGGTGTCGCTGCCGTCCAGGTAGGACTGCGCCGGCTCGATCGCGCCCTGCGCCGCGAACTGCCCGTACCGGCGGTAGTTGAGCAGGAACACGTCCGGCGGGCGGCCCCCGGCGAACGAGGTGGTGAGTCGCGCCATCAGCTCGTCCTGGGTGGCGACGGGGGAGAGCGTGACCGGGACGTCGGGGTTCGCCGCGGTGAAACCGTCGACCAGGGTGTGGTAGCCGGCCACCTCCTCGGCGTCGCCGAACAGCACCACGGTGATGCCGCGGCGTTCCGCCGCCCGCTCGCCGGAGGTACAGCCGGCGGCGACGAGCAGGACGGTGAGCAGCGCCGCGCACGTGCGCCACCGGATCGGGGTCATCGGCGTCCTTTCGGTCGAAGCGCCGCCAACGGGTCGTCGGCGAGCAGGACCCGCTGGGCGAACAGGAAGACCAGCACGCACGGCGCGGTGGCGACCACGCTGCCGGCCATCAGCAGCGGCCAGTCCGTCGGGTTGAGCAGCAGCAGGAACCGCAGGCCCAACGGCCAGGTGTACCGGTCACCGCTGGTCAGATAGAGCAGCGGGTCGATGAAGTTGGACCAGTGGAAGGTGAAGGCCAGCACCGCGACCGCCAGCGTGGCCGGTTTGACCTGTGGCAGCGCCAACCGCCGCCAGATGGTCAGCCAGCCCGCCCCCTCCAGGCGGGCGGCCTGCAACTGGCTGTCGGGGATCCCGCCGAAGCTCCACGCGTACAGCAGCACGAGGAACGGGCTGACGGCCAGCGCCGCCGGAGCCAGCAACGGCAGGTACGTGTCGACCACCCCGGCCAGCCGGAACACCTCGAACCGGGTCGCCCAGACCGCCGTGACCGGCACCAGCAGCAGCACCAGCAGCCCGGTCAACGCCCGCCGCCGCCCGCCCCGGGACAGCAGCCGCAGCCCGAAGCCGCTCAGCGAGGCGACCAGCACGGTCAGCGGCACCGCCAGCGCCACCACCAGGGCGGAGTTCGCCAGATAGCGGAAGATCGGGATCAGCTCCGGCAGGCGGGTGTACGCGGCCGTGGTCGGCGCGGCCGGCCACCACTCCAGCGAGCGCGGTGGCGGGGCGCCGGTGGGGCGCAGCGAGCCGACCACCATGAACCACAGCGGGGCGACGAACACCAACGCGACCAGGGTGGGCAGCAGGTACCGGCCGAGCCAGCGTGCCCTCACCGCGTCGCCCCCTCCCCGCCGTCGCACCGGACGCCCCGGGTCCCGCCGAACCTATGGACCGCCGCGTCGACCGGTCATCGGTCACCTGTCGGAGATCTCCGCCTCCGGTTGCTACGCCTGTCGGAGTCGACCGTCACTCCTCGCCGCCGTGCCGCTCCGCCAGCCGGGCCAGTTTCAGCGCCAGGTGCAGGCAGAGCCGCTCGCCGCCGTCCTTGAGGTCGGTGCCGGCGAGCTCCTCGATGCGTTGCAGCCGGTAGTAGAGCGTGGTCCGGTGCAGTCGCAGGTCGGCGGCGGTGGCGTGGGCGTTGCCGGCCCGGTCCAGGTAGTGCTCCAGGGTGGTCAGCAGCGTGCGGTGGCCCGGCGTGGACACCAGCCGGGCCAGCCCCGGGTGGACGTCAGCCACCGTGAGCTGCTGCTCGCCGAGCCGGGCCAGCACCCGGTAGACACCCAGGCCGGACCAGGCGACCACCCGGCCCAACGCCGGCAGTTGCGCACCGACCCGGGCGGCGTGCAGCGCCTCGACGTACGACTCGACGACGTCGGCCAGCCGTGGCCTGGTCCGGCCGACCCCGACCACCGTCCGCTCCACGGAACCCAGGCTGCGGGTCACCTGTTGCAGGTCGTCGTCGAGTTGCCGTGCGGCCACCTCCGGCGTCGGCCGACCGGCGGCGGGTTCGGCCGGCAGCAGGAGCACCCCGTGGTCGTGCCGGACCAGGTGCAGCGCCTCCCGCGTACCGGCCCGACGGCGTGCGGCCACCAGCGACTGTTCCAGCGCGATCCGGGCCCGTTCGTCCGGCTGCCGTTCCTCGGGGGCGACGAGCCGGGCGACCAGCGCGGTCCGTGGTCCGTCGGCGTTGATCATCCCGGCCTCCAGCAGTGCCCGGACCGCCTGGTCGCGGCTGCCCGGACTGTCGGCGAGCAGGGTCCGGGCCGCCTCGGTCTCGCTCTGCGCGGCCAGCTCGCCGAGCAGGTTCTCCCGGTACAGCGCCAGCGACAGCTCCTTGAGCAGGCCGGTGGCCGCCAGGTCGACCTCGGTCATGGTCCCGTCGGGGTCGATGAACCAGACGAACCCGAGCAGCAGGTCGTGGTGACGCACCGGGACGCAGAGTCGGGGCAGCAGGTCCAGTTCCGGGCTGGCCGGTGTGCGTACCGCCCGGCGGGCGTCGGTGATGCCGAGGCCGCGCAGCCAGGCGATCACCTCCGGCGCGGTCTGCCGCCGCAGGATCGACGCGCGGCGGACCTCGTCCATCAGCCCGGTCTGTTCGCTGTAGACGACGACGCGTTGCCGCCGGTCCTCGATCAGTGCGGGACGGCCGACGTGGGCGGCGACCGCGTCGACGATGCGTTGCAACTCGCCCCGCACCGCACCCCCTCTCCCACGCCGTCCCGCCGGTTCCGGCGCACGGCATGATCGAATCTTGTCTACACCGGTGGAGAGCGTCGGGCCAGGCCCATTCGTTACGGATGCGTTTCCGCCCGCGCCCACCTCGACCGGTCGCGGCACTAGCCTTACCGACTATGAGCATCAACGTGTGGAGCTACCTCACCGAGTACGAGGCGGAACGCGAAGAGCTGCTCGAAGCTGTCGACAAGGTGTTCAGATCGGGTCAACTGGTGCTCGGGGCGAGCGTGCGGTCCTTCGAGACGGCGTTCGCCGCGAAGCATCAGCGCAGCCACTGCGTCGGTGTCGACAACGGCACGAACGCGCTGGTGTTGGCGCTGCGCAGCCTCGGTGTCGGGCCGGGGGACGAGGTGATCACCGTGTCGAACACGGCCGCCCCCACGGTCGTCGCGATCGACGCCGTCGGTGCGACCCCGACCTTCGTCGACGTACGGCACGACACGCAACTGATGGACGTCGGGCAGTTGGCCGCCGCCGTCACCGACCGCACCCGCTGCATCCTCCCGGTGCACCTGTACGGCCAGGCGGTCGACATGCGGACGGTGAGCCGGGTCGCCCAGGAGCGCGGGCTGGCCGTCCTGGAGGACTGCGCCCAGGCCCACGGGGCCCGTCAGGACGGCCGGATCGTCGGGTCGTTCGGTGACGCGGCGGCGTTCTCGTTCTATCCCACCAAGGTGCTCGGCGCGTACGGTGACGGCGGCGCCGTGGTCGTCGACGACGACCAGGTGGACGCCGCCCTGCGGCGACTGCGGTACTACGGCATGGCGGAGCGGTACTACGTCGTCGAGACGCCCGGGTTCAACAGTCGCCTCGACGAGGTGCAGGCCGAGATCCTGCTCCGGAAGCTCTCGCGGCTGGACCAGTACGTCTCGGCCCGGCGCGCGATCGCGGCCACCTACGACGAGGCGTTCGCCGGAACGGACCTCGGACTACCCACCGTGGTGCCCGGTAACGAGCACGTCTACTACCTGTACGTGGTGCGGCATCCCGCCCGCGACGAGATCATCCGACAGATGAAGGAGGCCGGGATCATGCTGAACGTCAGCTATCCGTGGCCGGTGCACACCATGAGCGGGTTCACACACCTGGGACAGGAGGTCTGCTCGCTGCCGGTCACCGAACGACTGGCGAACGAGGTCTTCTCGTTGCCGATGTACCCGACGCTGTCGGCGTCGGACCAGGCCCGCGTGATCGACGAGCTGCGCGCCGTCCTGTCTCGGCTGTGAACACCACCGGTCAGCTCACTGGTCGGCTCGCTCGAAGACCGAGATGACCAGTGGGCTGTCCGACTCGACCGGGGTCCGCTCCCAGTCGCACCAGCGCTCACGCAACCGCAGCCCGGCCAGCCGAGCCATCAGGTCGAGTTCCGCGGGCGATACCCCACGGCCGTCGAACGGGATGACACGCATCAGGTTCTCGCCGTAGATGATCTCGCGGATGTGGAACTGCTGCGACAGCGGGTCGACCTGGTAGGCCCAGAGCACGGTGGCGTTCTCGCCCAGGTGCGCGGGCATCACCCCGAAGTCGCCGGGTGCGCGGGCGAAGGTCTCCAGCACCAGCAGACCGTCGTCGGTCAGCATCTCGGCGGCGTTCAGGACGCACTGCGTCTGTGCGTCCTGGGTGGTCAGCAGCAGGAAGGTGTTGTCGAGACACGCGACGAGCCGGTACCGGCCGTCGACCGCGATCTGCGGCAGTTCGCTGAGCGCGGTCCGCACCGAGTCACCGCCGGGCTTGCCGGCCAGGGCCTTCAGCATCGCCGTCGAACTGTCCACACCGGTCACGGCGAGCCCGCGAGCGGCGAGGGGGATCGCGACCCGGCCGGTACCGACGCCCAGTTCGAGGACGGGCCCGCCCTCGGCCAGGTCGGCGAGGGTCGTCACCATCGAGTCGGGCGCCTCGGCGCCGTAGACGAAGTCGAAGAGTTCGGCGTAGCCCTCTCCGTACGTTTCTGCTGCCATGTCGGCTCCTGCCAGTGAGGGGTCGGGATTGAAATGCCCCGTGCACACATCAGCACACCCGACGGACCCTCCACAAGGGGCTGACATCGATCACCCGGAAACCACGCGGGGCACCCGAAACCCGATCCGTCGTGCGATCAGTTCCGAGTGCCCCGACCTGGTGAAACTGCCGGACGCGACGTCCGGCCACCATTCACACCCGTCAACGGGTGTCGTGCTGTGGTCCTATTCCGCCGGCGGCTCGTACTTCGGGTTCTCCCACACGAAGTTGACCTTGTTGCCGGCCGGGTCCACGATGTCGACCAGCTTGATGAAGTCGAAGTCCTGGATCTCGCCGGTGGGTACGCCCGCGCTGGCGAGGCTGGCGACATGGGCGTCGATGTCTTCCACACCGATCACGATGTTGGTCTTGCCGGTGGTCTCCGGATCCAGCGAGACCTGGATCCACGCGTTCTCCGCGATCTGCCACTCCGCGACGCCCTCCTGGGGCTCGACGTCGGGGTCACGCCCGATCCACTGCTTGTACCAGGCGACGGCAGCGGCGTGATCGGAGACCGGCAGAACCGCCGTGACACTCTTCAGGTTCGGCACGTTGGGCTGTCCCTTCAGTTGATTGCTCGTCAATTCCTACGCCGCGCTAGACGGTAGGCGAAGGTGTACGTTAGCAGCGTTTCATCCATTTCGCCTGGGTCGCCAGACGACAATGTCGCGTGTCGCGACCACGCGCAGACACACACTGTCGACAGTGTCCGTACTGGCCGGACCGGCGATCTCGCACCCGTGGCAGTGGGTGACCGCGAGCGCCGCCGCACCCGAGTACGGGGGTGCGGCGGCAGCGTCGAGCGAACCTCTGCCCGGTGTCGGGTCAGTCCGTGACCACCCGGCGCAGGGCGGTCTCGGTGAACACCTTGATGGCGACGACCTCGTTGTCGGCGTTCGCCATCGGAACGAGGCCCTCCTGGAAGTAGGAGAAGCCGATCGGCGGTACCTTGTTGACCGTCGCGAACATGTGCGCCGCGTCCGGGTTGTGCAGCGTACCGATCGGCGTCTCGACGGCCAGGAAGATCATCTGGTGGCTGCGCACCGTGTCACCGGCGGCGAAGTCGATCCCGAGCGGGATCTCCAGACGGCCGACCGACGGCGGCAGGTTGACGTCGAACGACCGCCCCACGCCGAGGGCCACCTTCTGCCCGGGGAACAGCACCTGACTGGTCGCCTCGGCCCGGTAGGACTTGATCTCGAGGTCGAGCCGGAGGGCGCCGTTGAGCGTGAGCACCGGGTCGTGGAGCTGGATGACGCAGGGCGACTCCGGGAACTCGAAACGCTCCCGCGGCATCGTCGTGTCGTTGGGGTCCTTGCCGGCGACGACCTCGATCGTGGTCTGTGCGATCGCGTGGTAGCCGCGGCTGCCGTCGGCGAAGGTGCGCCGAGGCGTCATGACCTCGAGCACCTGGCCGGCGCGGCCCCGCAGGGCGGCGGCCGGGTCGGCGATCTCGCTGGGGAGATCGCGGTCGAGCTCTTCGAGGAGCATGTCACCGATTTTGATCATCTCTTCGACCTTTCGTGCGAGTCGTCTTGACGGGTGTGATTGCTTCCGGTCGGCGGTTCGCTCGTAATCGCAACCCTAGGAGCGCATCGCGGAGCCGGGCACCGGCGAATCACGCCAGTCGATCCGACAGGCACGCCAGAAAACGTGGCGCACCTGGGACGCCGACCGGCGCGGCTGTGACTCGGTCGGGGTGATCCACGACGGGCGCCAGGCTGAGCCGGTGGTCAGCGCCTAGCATCCGCTACATGCCTTGCAGAGCCTGTGGCGACGCGGTGACGCAGTTCCTGGATCTGGGCCGGCAACCGCTGTCCGACGCATTCCGAATCCCCGACGATCCCTCCGAAGAGTTCTGGCTCCACCTCAGGGCCGTGGTGTGCCACGGTTGTCACGTCGTCCAACTCGCCGATCCGGTCCCGGTCGAGCGGATGTTCCACGAGGAGTATCCGTTCCGCACCTCGTCGTCGCGGCGCATGGCGTCCCATTTCGCCGCGACCGCCGAACGCCTCGTCGCGGGGTTGACCTCCCCGGATCCCTTCGTCGTCGAGATCGGCAGCAACGACGGCACCATGCTCGCCACCATCGCCGATCGCGGCATCCGACACCTCGGCGTCGACCCGGCCGCCAACATGGTGGACGAAGCGGTGGCCCGCCGGGTCAACGCCCGGGCGGAATGGTTCGACGCCGCCACCGCCGGCCGGATACGCGACGAGTTCGGCCCCGCCGACGTGGTGTACGCGGCGAACACGATGTGCCACATACCCGACCTGCGCGGTGTCTTCACGGGCCTGGAGACGTTGCTGGCCACAGACGGTGTCGTCGTCTTCGAGGATCCCTATCTCGGCGACGTGTTGCGTCTCGGCTCGTTCGACCAGATCTACGACGAGCACTTCTATCTCTTCTCGGCCACCTCGGTCGCGCGCATCGCCGAGTCGCACGGGTTCGCGTTGGTGGACGTCGAGCACCTCGGGGTCCACGGTGGAGAACTGCGCTACACGCTCGCCCGGGACGGGCGGCCCCCCGCGCCCGCCGTCGGCGCGCTGATCGCCGCCGAGGAGCGGGACGGGACGCACGACCTGCCTCGGCTGGAGGCGTTCGCGGCCGGCGTCGCCGACCGCCGGGAGCAGCTCCGGGACGTACTGGTGGCGGAGCGGAAGGCCGGCCGGAGCGTCGCGGGGTACGCCGCGACCGCGAAGAGCGCCACGGTCCTGAACTACTGCGGCATCGGGCCGGAACTGCTCCCCGTCGTCTACGACACCACGCCGGAGAAGCAGGGCCGCACGACTCCCGGGTCCCGCATCCCGGTCGAGCCGTTCCCGCAGGATCTCGCCGACTACCCGGACACCTTCCTGCTCTTCGCCTGGAACCACGCCGACGAGGTCGTCGCCAAGGAGCAGGAGTTCGTCGACCGGGGCGGCCGGTGGATCCGTTACGTGCCGGAGGTGCGGGTTGGTTGACCGTCGGGTGGCCACCCCGTCGCATCTCGTCGAGTCGCGTGCAGATCCGTCGCAGCTCGACGAGATACGACAGTGGCGAGAGGCGATGGGCCGCACCCGGTACGCGCGGCCGTCGAGACTTCCGCTCGATGCCGTACCGGGATGGAACACCGGCGTCGGGGAGGCGGCGCTCACGCATCGCAGCGGCCGGTTCTTCGCCGTCCGGGGGCACCGCGTGCGTACCGAGGACGGGCGGCACTCGTGGATGCAGCCGATGGTCGACCAGCCGGAGATCGGCCTGCTGGCGATCGCGGTGACACCCTCCGACCGGGGCTACGCGGCGCTCGTCCAGGCGAAGGCCGAGCCCGGCAACATCAACGGCATCCAACTGTCGCCGACCGTGCAGGCGACCCGGAGCAACCGGGAGCGGGTGCACGGCGGCCGACCGGTGCCGTATCTCGAACTCTTCGATCCCGCGACGGCCGACGTCATCGTCGACTCGCGGCAGTCCGAGCACGGCGGCGTCTTCTGGCGGAAGCGGAATCGGGTGATGATCGTCCGGACGCCGCGCTTCGAGCCGGGTGTCGGCTTCCGCTGGATCGAGCTCGCCGACCTGCTGGCGTTGCTCCATGACGACGACCTCGTGCACGCCGACACCCGTGCCGTCCTGGGGTGCGCGCCGTGGACGCTGCCCGGTGAGTTCGCCGTGTCCGGGGCGCGGTTGCCGGTCCTGCCCCGGACCCTGGCCGGTGCCGCCAGGTGCGACGTCCGGCCGCTGGCGCGCTGGCTCTCGGCCGAACGCGCCCGGCAGTCGTCCGTCTCCGTCCGTGTCGCCCTGCCGGACCTTCAGGGCTGGCGCCGGAGCGCCGACGCGCTCCGGCGCGACGACGGTACGGGTTTCGAGGTCGTCGCCGTCAGCGTCGACGCGGCCGGACGCGAGGTCGACCAGTGGTGCCAGCCGATGGTCCGGCCGGTGGGTCTCGGTGTGGTGGGCCTCGCCGTCGCGGACCGCGACGGTGAACTCCACCTGCTCATGCAGGCCCGTCCCGAGCCGGGCCTCGTGGACGACGTGGAGTTGGGTCCGACCGTGCAGATCGCGGGCGGCGAGACGCCACGGTCCGGCGCGGAGGCGGAGCTGCTGACCCTCCTGCTCGACAGCCCGGCGGAGGCGGTCCTGTTCGACGCGGTCCTCTCCGACGAGGGCGGACGCTTCCTGCACAGTCGCTGCCGGCATCTCGTCACGGTGGTCGACCACCACGACGCCCCGGCGGGCTTCCGGTGGTGCCCGGTCAGCGAGGTGATCGCCATGCTGGTGCACAGCCATCAGGTCAACATGCAGGCGCGCAGTGCGTTGGTGTGCCTGGTCGGCGCGGTGGCGGGGGAGTCGCTGTCGCGCCCGACCCCGCTGCGGCGCCCGGCCGCGCGGACCGCCGCGTGACGCCGCGGAGCGGCTGACCGCCCGCAGCGCTGGGCTCGGCGGCGGTGCGGCCCCCTTCGTCCGCAGGGCCGGCCACGGCACGGCTCGGCCTGCCACGGCGCTCGGGCACGATGTGGAAACCGGCCTCCGCGATCAGCCGGGCGTCACCGGCGGCTCGGGACCGCCGACACGGTCGCGGGAGGCTGCCGGTCCACACGGTGTGCGGAGTCGGCCAGGACCGCCCGGGGTGCGGTGCCGTTGCGGACGGCGGACCGGCTGTCGTCCGCCGCCCGCTGCCGCATGGCGTCCATGGAGCCGTCGAGGAGGCCGTGCCGCGCGGCGACCACCACGGCCTCGTGCCGGTTCGACACGCCGAGCGTGCGGTACAGCTCCTGGAGGTGCCGGAACATCGCCCGGGTCGAGAAGTTCTCGTGGCTGGCGAGCCGTTCGACACTCCATCCGCTGGCGAGCGCCGCGAGGCGCAGCACGTCGGACTCGTCCACCGACAGGTCCGCCTCGGTCCGTCCGGGGCGGCTGAGCAGGTCGACGGCGACCGCCCTGGGCAGCCGGACGGCACCGGCCCAGGTCGCTTCGAGCGCGGCCACGATCTCGTCCGGTGACGCCGCATAGTCGACGACACCCCAGGCACCGGCTTCGAGCGCGCGCCGGTAGTCGTCGGCGGCGGGGTCCACCAGCAGGGCGAGCAGTGCCACCGCGTCGTCGTGTGCCCGTAGCGCCGCGAGCACCTCGATGTCGGACTCGCTGCGGACGGAGAGCAGCACCGCGAGGCGGTACTCGGTCGGGTGGGCTGCATGACGAAAACGCCGGATCCAGGCGTAGCAGTCGCCCGGCTCGGCCGTCTCGTAGCCGGCGTTGTCGAGTTCGCGTGCGATGCCCTGCCGGTAGGCCGGGATCGGATCGCGGATGGCGCAGACGTGCCGGGGCTTGCTCATGCCGGTCGTCCAGGGAGCGGGAGTTCGGTGCGGAGCCGTCGCTGCCACGCCACGTAGCCGCCGTCGATGCTGGCGTCCCGTTCGGGTGGTTGCAGGCACCGGTCGGTGACCGTGGTGACCCAGGCGGCACTGGACCGGTCGAGCTGGTCGAGGAAGCTCTCGAAGCTGCGGGGTGACGCTTCCCGGCGCGCGGTCAGGCCGAACGCCAGCCCCTGGAAGTAGGCGCGTCGCTCGGACTCCTGATCCGAGGGCGCCTCCGGGACGCACCGCATCCGCCGCATCCCGGCGAACGCGGTCGCCAGGCCGAGACCGGCGTACAACTCCGGTCTCGACTGCGGTGCCAGCCGTGCGCACTGGTCCCGGAGAACCTCGGGGCGACCACCGGCGACGAACCAGAGCGCCCGACCGTGACCCTGCAACCAGAGCGTCTCGTACTCCGTTTCGGGGAAGGGGCAGGGCACGTCGAAACGCGGTGGCTTCGCCTTGAGGAAGCACGTCGCGAACGCCATGCCGTCGATGCCGAGGCCGGTGAAGAGACCGTCCTGACGCCAGAGCGGACTGCGTCTCATCGCCCGCGCGGCGAAGGGCCGCACGGCGTACCACCATCCCCAGCCGGCGAAGATCAGATACCGGTGGCCGGGCAGCGTGGCGAGCAGGTGGTGATGCGCGGTACGGGCCCGGCCCGGATACAGCGCTCCCGCCGCGGCGAGCGCCATCGCGGCGCCCTCCACATAGAAGGGGGCGAGATAGTCGTCCGCCATGCCGTCGAGTCGAGCGCGCACCGCCGCCGGATCGTACGTGCGCAGCGTGTCGTTGAAGCCGTACGCGAACTCGCGGCTGATCGCCCGGACGAGATCGCCCACGGCGGCGTCGACCGGCGTGAACAGCGCGAGCCGACGGTCCAGCCGCTCGTCGGTGAGTGCCATCCGGGCCGCGACGCGTGACCGTACCCGTTCGCCGGTGCCGGTCATCGGCGCGCGTTCTCGGCGTGGACCCGCTCGATGAACCCGACCGCCGCGTCGTCGATCGGCGGCACCGTCAGCGTCCGGGCCTGCAACCGGCGGGCCGCCCGCCGGTACGCCGGATCGCCGAGGACGGTGGTGGTCGCCGCCGCCACGTCCTCCGGGGTGAAACTCGTCCAGTCCAACTGCACGCCCATGCCGTGCTGCGTGAACCGCTCGGCGATCTCGAACGCGTCGAAGAGCAGCGGCACCGCGACGACGGGCACACCGTTGACGATCGCCTGGCGGGCGGTGGCCGGGCCGGCGTGGGTGAGCAGCATGTCGATGGAGCGCATGAGCAGCGCCTGCGGCACCCACTCGACGACGCGGACGTTGTCGGGCACCGGGACGCCTTCGATGATCTCCTTCCCGTGCCAGTCCAGCCCCTTGCCCGTGGAGACGATGACGTTCGCGTCGACGGCGCCCATGCCGGCGATCACCTTGGCCAGCGGCGGCCCGTAGGAGGGGATCGTCGAGGCCGCCGTGCCGAAACTGGCGTAGACCAGCGGGCGCCCGTCGTCAACCAGGTCCCCGATCCATTCCGGCAGCACCTCGCCGCGCCGGACGCCGTCCACCCGGACGGTGAACACGTTGGGCAGGTCGAGCTCCTCCGGCGCGAAGCTGGGGGACAGCATGTTGAGGTGTCCGTAGGCGTACTGCCGCAGGCCGTCCGGGTCCGGCGGCAGCCCGAACTGCTTGCGGCGGCGGTCGAGCGCGGCGACGACACCCTTGCCGAGCATCATGCCGTTGAAGTCGAGGACACCGACGGTGACGTGCGGCAGCCCGGCCCGCTCGGCGGCGAGGTATCCGCCGAGTTCGCCGGTGTCGCGCAGCACGATGTCGGGATTCCAGTCCGCGATCGCTCTGGCGACGTCCTCGCCCATCGCGACACACGCCTCTCCGCAGAACAGTTCGGCCATGAAGTTCTGCGTGAAGTCCTCCATCTCCTCGGGAAGGACGTCACCGTCGAGGCTGTCGAGGAAGTCGCCGACCCAATCCGGACCGGCGGTGATGTGCTCGATGCCGAGCGCCTCGACGGTGGCGGCGAAGCGCGCCGACACGGCGATGGCGACGTCGTGCCCGCACCGCTTCGCGGCCTCGGCGACGGGGATCATTTCCAGCAGGTGGTCGTGGGCCGGCAGACTGCAGAACAGCAACCTCATGGCGAGTCGTTCCTCCGTGGTGAGTGGTGCCGTGGGCGGTGGGTGGAGACGGGGCTCGTCATCGGCCGGCTCCGCCGCCCGCGAGACGAACGACGGCGAGATGCGCGGATTCCATCGCGCCGTCGAGGAAGGGATGGTCGATGACGTCGACGCCGGCGACGGCGATCCGTCCGACACCGTCGGCGAGCCGACGCTTGGCCTCGGTCGCGGCGCTGCCGTCGCCGGGACGGTCGCGCGAGGTGGCGTACCGCGCGTAGCCGTGCGGCCAGATCTCGACGCGGACGTCCACGATGTCGCGGTCGGCCACGAAACCACCGGGTGCGAGCGCCTCCGCCAGCAGACTCCGCAGTTCGGCGGCCATCTCCCGGCGTGCCGTGGCAGCGCGTAGCCGTCGACGCCCGGCGGCCGCACCGGCGGCGGGCGCGGTACCGGCCTCGGTGAGCGCGCCGAGCGCGGTCGCGGTCGTGGGGTCGTCGGGCGACGCGGACGGTGCGCAGGCGCCGATGGTGACCGGGAACTCCAGCCCGGCGATCTGCCAGGTGGGGTGGCCGGGCCAGGAGAGCCGGGAGATGCCGAGCGACTGCCAGGCACGCCAGTTCCGCACCGCGACGGAGGCCGACACGATCGGGTACCGGCCGAGGCAGGCGGCGGTGGCCCGCTGATCCGGCCCGAGTTCCGGGACGAGCCGCGCCGTGGCGTGGGCGGGGGCGGCGACGACGGCGGCGTGGGCCCGGTACGTGGTCGTGGCTCCACCGGCCGCTGTCACCTCGACCAGGACCGTGTCGGGACCGTCGTGGCGCAGCGCGGTGGCCGTGGCGTTCAGGCGGATCCGCACCTGGTTGTCCGGCCGGTCCAGCGCGTCGACGGACATCTCGGCGGTCAGCCGGTCGTCGACGGTGTCGGCGTCGAACAGGTCGGGGACCAAGTGATGGGCGAGCGCACGGGCGACGGTGGCGTTGCCGTCCGGGAACCGGAAGATCGGCGGGTCCAGGTGGGGGAAGAATCTCGCGCCGGTCCGGGTCAGTCCGTCCCACGGGTCGCCGCCGGGGCGGACACCGATCCCGTCCAGGCCCAAGTATCCGATCAGCGCGGCGTCCAGGGCGGGATGCTGGTCGAACGTCATGCCCGACTGCGCGGACGTGCTGTACCGCAGGAACCGGTGGGTGTCCTCGTCGAGCGCGGCGAAGTCGCGAAGCACCTCGTCACAGCTACGGCCTCGTAGTGCGGCGAGCTTCTCGTCGTCGGTCCTGCCGGCCAGCCAGTCGGTGGGTTCGTCGACGAGCGCGGCGACCTCCGGTCTGGCCCGTGGCGCGATCGGCGCGTCGGCGAAGTCGGCGGCGGCCGACGGGCCGTGGGCGACCAGGTGGCTTCGCCCCCAGATCGACGCGGCGAAGGCGAAGCCGTGCCCTCCGGCGCCCCGGTCGGTGTAGTGCGTCGCCACCGTGTCGGAGTGGAAGCGGTCGACGTCGACGCCGACGGTGGACAGCGCGGATCGTACGGCGGGGGCGAAGGCGGAGGGGAAGGTCAGTTCCTGTGCGCCGCCCGGCGAGACGAGTCGGCGGCCGTCGACGTCGAAGGTGTGCTGGATCGCGGGTCCGCCGATCCGCGGACCGGCCTCGACGATCAGCACCCGCGCGTCCCGGTCGACCTCGGTGACCCAGTAGAAGGCGGCCGACAGTCCGGCGACGCCACCACCGACGACGATCAGGTCGACGTCACTGGTGGGGTCGGTCGGCGACCCGGCGTCCGTGTTCGTCATGGTCAACCTCCTGCTCGCGGCGCGACGACGGTCAGCGGCCGACCCGACGGGTCGAGAGTCCACCGGAGACCGGCCGAGAACGTGCCCGGCACCCGCTGCTCGGCCCACTGGTCGCCGACGAGGGTGGCGAGGTCGGACCGTTGCGGCGTCCAGCCGAGCACCGCGCGGGCCGGACCCAGGTCGCAGGCGGGTCGGTCGTCGACGTCGGCGCGTACCGGCAGATGTCGGCGCGGCACCCGCCGTCGGGTGACGCGTTCCACGGCCGCGATGACGGCGTCGATCGTGGACAACCGGCCGCTGCCGATCTCGACGGCCCGGTAGCCCGCCACCGGTCGGCGGGCGGCGCAGACGACCGCCCGCGCGGCGTCGAGGACGTGCAGGTAGTCGCGGCCCGACGACCCGTCGCCGTAAACCTCGAACGGCCGGTTCTCGTCGGCGGCCCCAAGCGCCGCCGCGACGATGCCCCGGTCGGTCGGCGTGCGCGGCCCGCCGAGGGCGTTGAACCGCAACGAGACCCCGCAGCCGTACGCCTCGACGAGGCCCTCGGCGATCAGCTTCGACTCGGCATAGGCGGCCCGGTCGGAGTGTCGTCTGGTGTCCGTCGGGCCCAGGCCGTTGACCATCGCGGTCGACGCGAACACGACCCGGCATCCGCTGGTGGCGGCGACGGCGTCGAGGAGCAGGCGCGTCGCGTCGACGTTGCACCGCGCGTAGGTCAGGTCGGTACGTCGGCCGGGCTGCAACGGCGTGGCGGCGGCGAGATGGCAGACGGCGTCGACCTCGGCCACCGCCCTGCGCAACGCCCGACCCGTTCCCGCCCCCGCCACGCCGAGTTCCCGCCCGGGAAAGGTGGTGACGTGGTCACCGAGTGCGGCGAACCCCTCGGCGACCCACCTGCCGAGGACACCCGTCGCCCCGGTGACCAGGACCCGCACCGGACGCGCGGCGGCCTCCGCCTCGACGGCCGGTACGCGACCGAGGCCATCCGGTGCCCGCAGCGCCCCCCGTCCGTTCACCGCGCGGCCTCGGCGGCGGCGACGGCCACCATCACCAGTTCGGGGCCGGCGGTGTTGACCTGGATCTCCGCGTCGATCCCGGCGGCGTCGAAGTACGCCTGCCAGGCTGCCGCCGGATAGAAGCGGCTTCCCCGCCTCACGGCGTCGGCGGGCATCGGCAGGAGGTTGAAGATGAACTCCTGGTGCACGAGGTCGCCGGTGGCGCAGAGCGACTCGCTGAGCACCAGCGCGCCGCCGGGGCGGACCAGCGACCGGAGGTGGCGCAGAGTCGACGGGATGTCGGCGGCCACGTGCAGCGCGTTGACCGCGAGCACGACGTCGTGGCTTTCCGGAGCCAGGCCCTGGTCGTCGGCGAGGTCGAAGTCGAACCGGCGGAACTCCAGGCGTACCTGGGGCGGGGTGTTCCCGCTGTGCCTGCGACGGGCGCCGACCAGGAGGCTGGCGCTCATGTCGGTGACGGTGTAGTCGTAGGCGCCGCGAAGGTCGTCGGGCCACTGCGCCAGCAGGTGCGCGGTCGCACCGCCGGTGCCGGCGCCCACCTCGAGGATCCGGGTGCCGCCACCGGTCCGCAGGGTGTGGCTGACCGCCGCACCGGCGGCGGCGTTGAGCGGCCGGTACAGCAGGTTGTCGGACTGGAAGTAGCCGTGCCACAGCCGCATTCCCGGACCGGCGAGCAGGATCTTGCGGCCGGAGAAGGTGCCGTCCAGGAACCGGGGGTACGCGCCGGCGGCGTGGCGCAGCAGGTCGACCGTTGGCGCGTGGGCGTCCGTCGACGGGGCCGCCACCGGCGCGGGCCGGGCCAGTGTCCGGCGGTCGGCGGCCCGGCGTAGCCAGTCGACGCAGTGCCGCCGGTGGTCGTCGGTGGGGTCCACCGTCTCGGGATCGAGCGTGTCCAGGATCGACTGCGCGAGGTCGCCGGTCACCTGCCACGCGTCGGCGCACGCGTCGAGGTACGCCTCGTCCACGTAGGCGTCGACGTGGCCGGTCTGGGTCTGGGTCTGGTCGGCCATGTCAGATCGACTCCAGGACGATCGCGCCATAGAACCCGCCGAAACCGACGGCGGACTTGACGGCGTACCGGATGTGTCTCGACTCCCAGGCGGTCGGGAGGTCGAGGCCGTGGGCGGACACGGCGCCGGGCGTCCCGGGTATCCGCCGCTCCGCCATCGCCTTGAGCAGCAGGGCCGTCTCCAACAGCGACGACCCGCCGAGGTTGTGCCCGACGTACGGCTTGAGCGGTAGGCACACCGGTTGGCGGCCTCGGTCCGGCCAGAGTCGCCGGATCGTCCTGGCCTCGTAGGTGTCGATCATCCGGATCCCGGTGCCGTGCGGCACGACCACGTCGACGTGCTCCGGGTCGAGGGCCGCCTCGCGCAGCGCCCGCCGGATGGACCGCTCCTGGTTGGCGCTCGCGGGGTTGGGTGCGCTGACCCGCCACCCGTCCTGCGTGAACCCGGCACCGCGCAGGCGGCCGTAGATCCGGGCACCACGGCGTCGGGCGTGCTCCTCGTCCTCCAGGACGACGGCGGCGCCACCGTCGCCGAAGACGGTGCCGGAGGCCGCCGGGTCGAACGGCCGGGGGACACCGTCCGTCGCGTAGAGGTGCATGTCGGCGAACCACCGGAACTTGCCCGAGCTGAGCGGGTCGTCGGAGGCCACCGCGATGGCCAGCGGGTTGCGGCCCAGCCGGATCTGGGTGGCGGCGTTGTCGATCGCGGTGAGGCCGGACGCGCACGCGGAGTTGACGAAGCCGCACTCGCCGCCGATGTGCAGCGCGCGAGCGACGAGGTAGGGCGCGAGGAACGTGTTCAGCGCGAAGATCTGCTCCGACAGGTCGGTGTAGTCGGCCTGCGCCGTGGCCTCGTCGGCCACCGCCCCGTACAGCGTGCGGGCCAGACGCTCGACGCCCGGGTGTTCGTCGGCCACCACCAGCCCGACCTCCCGCAGGTCGAGGTCGGGGAAGGACCGCAGACCGGCGTCGTCGATGGCGAGTCCGGCCGCGGCGACCAGGTGTTTGATGTCGCGTTGCCGGTCGATGCCCTCGCGTTCGAGTTGGGCGCCGTCGACGTACGTCTCGGTGACGTCCGCGAGGCGGTAGTCCGGGGCCATGAAGACCTTGAACTTGCCGTCCTCCGGACGCGCGGAGGGCAGCTCGACCAACTCGGCGCAGGGCGGGTCGGCCTCGATGGTCCGCCAGGTCTGCTCGATGCCGATGCCGCCGGCGCTGACGACGCCGAGTCCCGTGATCACCACTGGCCTGGTCATCCGCGCCTCCTATGCGGTCAGCCCACCGTCGACCACGAAGGTCTGCCCGGTGATGTATCGAGCGCCGTCCGAGACGAGAAAGCTCACCAGCGGGGCGATGTCCTCCGGCTCCGCGAAGCGCCGCAGCGGGATCCGGCTCAGATAGGCGCGCTTGACGGCGGACGGCAGGTCGGCGGTCATGGCGGACTCCACCAGACCCGGCGCGACGCCGTTGATGGTGACGCCGAACTGCCCGAACTCGCGGGTCAACGCACGGATCATCGCCTCCATGCCGCCCTTGCTCGCGCCGTAGTTCGCCTGGCCCGCCACGCCGGCCCGCCCGGAGACGGACGAGATCAGGATGATCCGGCCGAACCCGGCGCGGACCATGTCCGCCCCGGCCAGACGGACGAACTGCATCGCGCCCCGCAGATTGGTGTCGAGGACGTCGGCCCAGTCCTCGTCGGCCATCTGCAACAGCGGCCGGTCGCGTCGGATCCCGGCGCAGTAGACGAGGACGCCCGGCGGCCCGAGCGCTTCGACGAAGCGTTCGTAGGTCGCGCGGACGGCGCTCGGGCTCCGCGTGTCGCACCGGCTGCCGACGCTGTCCAGGCCCGCCTTGTCGGCGTGGGCCAGCAGGTCGCGCATCGCCTCCTCGTTCGCGTGGCAGGTGAGCGCGAGACGGTGGCCGGCGTCGACGAGGGTGGTGGCCACCGCTCGCCCGATGTCGCCGCTGGCGCCGACGAGGAACGTGGTCGCCCGCGTCGTCCGGCCCACGGTCGTCGCGTCCGCCTCTACCGCTGGAGGGGCCGTCATCGCGCGACCGCCCCGGCCGCGACCGCGTCGGAGACACCGACGACTCCGTCCGCCGTGCCCGCGACGTCCCCCGCCGTGTCTGCCGCGACGGGCTGCGGGGCGAACGTGTTCGCGAACCCGACGAGGGCCGCCATACCGCCACCGTCGCCCCCCTCGGACGGTCCCGGCCGCGCCGCCGCCGGTCCCGCCGCGACGCCGGCCCGGTGCAACTGCGCGGTCAGGGGCGCCAGGTGACTCTCCCCGAGGGCAGTCGGGTCCGTGCTGAGAGCGATGAAGGCGGCGACGGTGCCGGTGCCGCCGTCCGAGAGCCGCTGCGACTCGAAGCCGCCGACGAACACGATGTCGGCGCTGCCGTCGACGAGCAGCGCGCGGGCCGTGTCGAGCGCCGACCACACCGAGTCGGTGCCCGCGCTCACCACCACGCTCGGGCCACGGCACTGGGCGGCGATCGCCGCGTTGCCGGCGGCGGCGTTGTGCACGGTCATCGGGAAGAGCGCCGGGTTGACGAGGTGGTCACCCCGGCGGATCGACTCGTCGAGGAACGCGTCGATGTCCGGGCCCGCGCCGGTCTCGGTGCCGAGGGCGATGCCGCGACGCTCGGGGGCGGGCAGTTCGGCTCCGGCACGGTCGAGCCACGTCTGCAAAGCCTGGACCACGACGGCGGAGCGCGCCGACCGGTATCGGCGGACGAGGGCGGGCAGGTCGCCCGACGGTGCCGGGGCAGCGGTGAGCGGTGCGAACCGGCCGAGGTCGAAGGTGGCGGCGACTGCCGCCGTGGCACAGTGGATCTCGTTCGTCATGCGGTGGCCTCCTCGTACGTGGGCCGCCGAAGGCCGACACAGGTGTTGTTGCCGCCGAAAGCGAACGCGTTGTTCAGCACCAGGTCGATCCGGGGCGCGTCGTCCTGACCGCCGGTCGCCGGCCGGACGCCGAGCGAGGTACCGGCGTCGTCGAGGCCCCACTGCGGGATCGTCCGCTGGTGCGCGAGCACGAGCGCGCAGGCGACCGCCTCGATCGCGCTGGCGGCGCCGAGGGAGTGCCCGATGAGTGCCTTGATGGAGCTGATCGGCGGGTGGGACCCGGTGAAGACCTTGCGGTAGGCGGCCGCTTCGGCGGCGTCGTTCTGCGGTGTGCCGGTGCCGTGGGCGCACACGTACGCGACGTCGGAGGGGTCCGCGCCAGCGATCGCGGATCGCATCGCCCGGGCCACACCGTCGCCGGACAGGTCCGGTGCCGCCGGGTGTTTCGCGTCGCACGTGAGGCCGTAACCGGTGATCGTCGCGCGCACCGGTACGCCACGGGCGGCGGCGTGCGCGGCCGACTCCACGACCAGGACGGCGGCGCCCTCGCCGAGCAGCAGTCCGTCCCGTGCGTCGCTGAACGGGCGACAGCGCTCCTGCGCCATGCCGCGCATCCGCGAGAAGCCGGTGAAGGCCATCCGCGAGAGCGCCTCGGCCCCGCCGCACACCACGACGTCGGCGGAGCCGTCGGCGACGAGCTGTGCGGCACGGATCAGCGCCATGTTGCCGGCGGCGCACGCCGTGACGAACAGCTCCACCGGTACCGACCCGCCGAGGTGCCGCGCGATCCGGGTACGCAGTGACCCGTCCACGTCCAGCGAACCCGGCCGACCAGCACCGCTGCGCACGACCTCGCGCCGTGCCCGCTCGTGATCGGCGACGTCACCGACGGTCGTCCCGACCAGCACGCGGTCCGGCCGGAGGTCGCCGAGCCGGGCATCGGCGATCGCCTGGTCCAGCGCCGCGAGCGCGAACGTCGCCGTGCGGTCGCCGTCGAGCCGATCGGCGTCGACGGTGCCGAAGCCGGATGTCCAGGGGCCGATCTCGCCCGCGATGTGGTTCGGCAGGTCGTCGGTCGGGAACAGCGACACCGTACGGAATCGGGGTGTGCCCTGTTGCAGACCCTGCCAGAAGTTCGTGGCACCGATGCCGGCGGCGCTGACGACGCCGAGACCGGTGACCACGGGTGTCCTGGCGGTCATGCGGCCGCCAGGGAATCGGCGAACTCGACGACCTCGTTGATGGTGTCCAGTTGTGGGGTCTGGTTCTCCGGCAGGATCTTGCCGAGGTGTTGTTCGACGTGGGCGATCAGCTCGAGGCGACCCAGCGAGTCGACCCCCAGTTCAGCGAAGGACGTGTCGAGTCCGATCTCGTCGGGCTCGGCCATGACCAACATCGCGACCGTCTCTCGAAGTGTCTCTGCGAGTTCCACTGTTTCTCCTTTCGGCCCGCCCACCAGCGCGTGAACGCCAGGACCAGGTGTCGACGAACGCACTCGGGACCCGCTACGTCGCGTGGTTCGTGGCGATCTTCGGCGAGCTTCCATCCATGCGGGATTCGGTGGACGCGGTACGGGACGCGCGCCGCGCCGTGATCCACAGACCGGCTCCGCGGCAGGCACTGACGATCGTGAGCGCGAAGAAGACGCCGAAGGCCACATGGAAGAGCATCAGCACGCCGTAGACCGCGGCGACCGAGAGGCCGAACGTGATCTGGCCGGACGTGGACCTCGGCGTCGTACCAGGGTCGGTGATCATGTAAAGCGTGAAGAGCAGCAGCGCCATCCCGGTGAGCGGGGACATCGCGGCGGGGAAGGAGGTGTCGTCGGTGAACACCGCGCGGATCGCCGCCTGGGCGGTGAAGCCACCGATCCACGCGAAGATCAGCGGGAGCTTGCCGGTGAAGATGAAGTTGATGAACAGGCCCAGGCAGGCGAGGAAGGCGGGGAGTGCGATGTCGCCGAAGTGACCGAGGTTCTCGGTGAACTGGTACGGCGGCGCGATGCTGACGGTGCTGGCGTACAGCACCAGCATCACCGTGATGCCGAAGTTCGAGGGGTTGAAGAAGTGCTTGTCGCCCTTCCCGGTCCGGACCCGGAAGATGTACTTGCTGCTGATCGTGACGACCGCGGCGACGACGAACAGGTCGAGACGGTCGCTGATGAACAGCAGCATCGCCAGCGCGAATCCGCTGATGTGCGCCGGCAGGAGGAAGTTCACCAGCGACAGCACCCGCTCGCGTCGGGTGGGCGCCTCGGTACGCGCCAGGTACGCCGGCCGCCTCGCATCCCGCCTGGCCACGAGCGTCTCGAGCGCGATCTCGGTGACGTAGCACATCAGGACCACGAGGATCATCTGCGCGATGGTCTGCTCGAAGCCGAGGAACAGATGGCCGACGATGTTGAGGACCATGATCGCGACGGCGAACCGACGCAGCGCCGCGAGTCGCAGCTTCGCCGGGTCGGTGGGCCGCATCTTCGCGGGCAGGTCCCGAAGCCGGGTACGGGGTGGCGCCGTCGGCGTGGGGAGCGTCAACGTCCCGGTCATGGCAGCACCACCGTGTGCCAGCCGCGACCCACCCGCACCTCGGCGTTCTGCACCGTCCCGGTGGCGTCTCGCCAGGTCAGTGCCACGGTGTTCGTGTCACCCGCGTCGTCGCCGAGGCCGAAGTGGACGTCGGTGCTGCTCTGCCCGCTGTGCCCGTTGCCGCCGTCGACATAGGAGCGGAACGACGTCCCGCTCGGCGTGGTGACGGTGGCCGTGGCACCCATGGCGGCCGCGCCCCGCACCTCGTGCGTGGCCCGGAGACCCGCGAGCACCTGCGGCGTACCCGTCGAGGTGCGCTCGGTGCTCCGCAGGATCCGCAGGCCGACGAACCCGTCGCAGCCGTCGCAGTCGTTCACGACCAGCCGGGCGTCCGCCCACTGGTTCGCCTCGATCCAGTCCAGGTCGCCGTCGCCGTCGATGTCGGCCAGTGCGATGCCCCGCATCACGCCCCCATCGTCAAGGCCGGAGGATTCCGCGACGTTCGCGTACCGGCCGTCGTCTGTCGGTGTCATGACGACCCGAGGCGCCGCCCCGCTGATGTCCGCGTCCCTCAGGTCGGGCCAGGCGCGGGGGTTGGCGATCAACGTGTCGTTGGAGAGTGCGAGTTCCTGGATCTCCGGCCACCGGTTCACCGGGCCGCGTACGAAGCCGGTCGCCTGCAGCAGCTCGACCCGCCCGTCGTTGTCGAGATCGCCGACCTTGTTGTCCCAGGAGAAGGCGGTGCGGGCGAGCCCGAGGGCCTCGGCACCCGGCCGGAAGGTGGGTACGCCGTCGTCCTTCACGCCGTCGCCGAGGAAGAGCAGTTGGCTCTCGAACAGGCCGTACTCGTGGGTGATGTTGCTGACGTAGACGTCGTACTCGTTGTCCCGGTCGACGTCGGCGATCGTGACGCCCATGCCCTTGAAGGAATCCCGGCCGATCATCGTCGACCGGGGGTTGAGCAGTCCCTTGTTACCGCCGTCGACGTTCTCGAACTTCAGTTCGCCGTCGACCGACCGGTTGACGAAGAAGCGGTCGGGGCCGAAGTCGTTGGCAACGTACAGCTCTGGCAGCGCGTCGCCGTTCATGTCGGCGGCGGCCACCGCCAACGTCCAACCCCGCGAGTGATCGTCGGAGAAGGCGTCCGCGACGAGCTCGTACGAGACGGCGGGGAATCCGCCCCGGCCGAGAAGCACGTAGTTCTTCCCGCCGTTCATCGCGCGGGACAGTGAGTCGTTCATGTCGACTCTCTTCGGCGACCCGGTGTCGAGGAGTTGGGCCCCGTCGGCGAAGTAGTTGCCGATGAAGATGTCCAGGACGCCGTCACCGTTGAGGTCGCTGAAGACCGCGGTGTTCGTGTACCAGTCGAGGTCGGCGCCCCCGTCGAGCACCTCGTGCGGCGCGAACGTCATGCCGCCGGAGTTCAGATAGGCGACCGGTCCGCGTCCCCAGAAATAGACCAGGGCGTCCGTCCAGCCGTTCCCGTCGAGGTCGGCGAGTCGACAGCCCATCGGGGCCTGGGTGTCCTTGTCGTAGGCGAGTCGCTGTCCTGCGGGGCCCGGTGCGATCCCGTTCTGGTCGAGCAGCGTCACCACAGGATTGCTGGTCTTCGTGGACCGGTCGATCTGGTGCACGCTGACGGAATTCGATCGCGGGTCGACCAGACAGACCTCGTTGGCGTACGCGTCACCGTCGAGATCGGCGACGGCGGCGCCGGCGCCGACCGAGCTGATCCACGGCGCGATGTGGTCGACGGAGGCATTGACCTGGCGGACCATGCGGACCGGATCCACCGCCGGCTCAATAGGAGTGACACTGAGGGCAAAGGGTTCGGCGCTCGCCGAACTCGGGGCGGACGGGACGACGAATCCCAGCGTTATCGCGACGAGAGGAACCGCGACAAGCGCCGCTTGGTACATCGGTCGTCCCTGGAAACCTATCGGCATCGCACTCCCAGTTCTCAAGTGCCAGCCCACCTGCAGCGAGAAACCGGAGGAACTGCTGGCGTCGCGTTCGCTTGAGCGGAAGACAACGGTGGCGTCCTGGACGCGAAAAGCGACCACCGTAGCCATGACAATCAACCTTGACGGGACCGTCCACTGTGGGCGCCACCGTCCGTCGGCGGAACTTCCACACTGGTGGTTATCCCACAGGTGAGACGGCCGGCGCAAGTGGGACGGAGCCTCCTGAGCATCGAGATGCGACTATCGGCAACCAAAATCTAGCCACCCTGACCAGGGAAAACTCGACAGATGCGAGCGCTGAACGATCGTTTGCGAAAGACGACACCCTGCACTGTCGAGTACCTTGTCCACAGCGGCGAGCTGCCTCCGTGTCCGGTCGGACGAGGGGCGGCGCTCGTCCGGCGTCGCGTGCCGACCGGCGCGCGGCGGAGGCGTCACTTCGGATTCCCGCAGCCGATAGCCCCTTGCTTTCGGCGGCGCAAGTTTGTTAAATCTCAGAGGCTCGATACGGCACCCTCCACTGAAGGGAGTCGATGGTGCTAGAGGTTTCGACCGAGACGATCCAGCCGATGAATGCGGCGGAGGTGGGTGTTCTCTCACCCACGACGAAGGCGGCCGTGCTGGCGGCGAGGCGATGCGGTCCGGCGTGGAGAGAAAGCAATTCTTCGGTTTCGAAAACGGGGATCACCCATCGACGGTGATGGGTCGTCATCTCGTCCACCTGGCGTCGCCTGTTCGTCAACCACCCCCGACCTCCGAGAACCCGTGAAGTGAGGACTCCGATGAATCGGCTCAACTCCCAGTACCACCGTCCCGCACTGCTGCTCTTCCTCGTCATCGTGGTCGCGCACTGGGCCGAGCATCTCGTCCAGGCGTTCCAGATCTGGGGCCTCGGATGGACCCCCGCCGAGTCCCGCGGCGTCCTCGGGATGCCGTTCCCGTGGCTGGTCACGGAGGAGTGGATGCACTACGCCTACGCCCTGATCATGCTGGCCGGGTTCATCGCGCTGCGGCCCGGCTTCACCGGGACAGCCAAGACCTGGTGGACCATCGCCCTGGGCATCCAGGTCTGGCACCACTTCGAACACCTGTTGCTGCTCATCCAGGTGCAGTCCGGCACCACGTTCTTCGGTCAGGCCGGTCCGGTGAGCATCGCCCAACTCGTCGTGCCCCGGGTCGAGCTGCACCTGTTCTACAACGGCATCGTCTTCCTGCCGATGGTCGTCGCCATGTTCCTGCACCGTCGCCCCGGTCCGGACGAGGCGGACGAGATGAACTGCACCTGCGCACCCCGCGAACTCACCGGAGCCGGCGTCTCATGAGATCGCGCCACCGGCGGTGGGGCCTCGCGGCGGGCGCGCTGATCGTCACCGTCGGGGTGGCGCTGGCGCTGCGTCAGGGCGAGCCGGGCGCACCACCGGTGGCGCCCTCGTCCGGTCACCAGCACGGTGCCCCGCCCGATCCGCTCACCAGCGCGGTGCTCGCCCTCAACGTGATGGTGCTGCTCGTGCTCGCGGTGCTGGCCCGCTCGTGGCCGGCGGGAGTCCGCCGCAGGGGTGCCACCCGATCGATGTGGCGCTACTCCGAGCAGGACCAGGACGCCCCACCGGCCGACGACGACGACCCGTCGGCCGACCCGTCGACGGCCTCGTCCCGATCGGAGCGACGATAGGGGCCGGATCGCACGGCTGGGTCCGGGACACGGTCAGAGGTGGTCCCGGACCCAGCCGGCGAGCACCCGCGCGCAGTCGTCCACCGACTCCTTCCAGGTCCGGTCCGCCCCGGCGCCGGCCTCGTCACTGACCTGCTTGACCAGCCGCACCGGTACGCCGAACCGCAGCGCCGTCGAGGCCACCGCGTAGCCCTCCATGTCCACCAGCTGGGCGCGTGCGGCCAGTTCGGCGCGCGCCTCGTCGTCGGCGATGAACCGGTCGCCGGTCGCCAGCACCGGCCCGTCGCCGCCCAGCGCCAGCGGCGCCCCGACGCTCTGCCCGGTCAACCGGCGGAGGAACTCCGTGTCCAGGTCGTGCTGGAGCACACTGCCGACCTGGTGGGTGCCCGTCCAGTCGGGGTGCAGCGCACCGGCCGTACCGAGGTTGACCACCGCCGACGGCAGCGGGCCACGGGCCAGCGTCGCCGCCACCGCGACCGCCGCGTTCACCTTCCCCATCCCGGTGAGCAGCACCGGCAGGCGCGCATCGAGGTAGACGGCCTCCTCGGCGATGGCCAGGACGAGCAACGGACGGTCCGGGCTGATCGTTCCGCGAAGATCCATCCGGCGATGGTAGCGGCTGTTCGTGACCACCCCGTTGCCGGCGGCCACGGCCGGACAGGGGAGCAGTCAGCGTCTCCCCACGGTGGCAGCGGCGGCGGCGAGCAGGGTCCGCAGCTCGGCGTGCGGAAACCCGCCGGTTGCCGGTGCCCCACGGGTGCTGTAGAAGTCGCGCTTCTGCCCGTCCTCCTGGGCGGCCCACCGATTGCCGTCCTCGTCGCTCTGCCAGACGACGCCTTGACCGCGGAAGTCCGCACCCTGGAGCCAGTCCGTCCCACGCGGCCAGTAGCCGTCCCACTCCGGCGGTCGCAACGAGGCGTACGCCGCCTCCACCGCCGCGACCGCCGCGTCCACGTCGTCGTCGGCGAAGACTGCGGCGTACCGGCAGAGCAGCGCCAGCGGTGCCCCGGGATGCGAGTAGCCCGGGTCCAGGGCGGCGATCGCCCGGCAGATCAGGTCGAGTTCCGACCAGCGCAGCGCGTACGGGTGCCAGTGCGCCAGATCGTCCCAGCCCAGCTCGGCCGGCTTGGCCGAGCCCGGCACGACGATCTCCAGACTGTGGAAGTCGATCCCGACGTCGGCGGTCAGCAGCAGGCGACAACCGTCGCCCACCTCGAACTCCGCATCCGGGTCGTCGTCCTCCCCGTCGTCGTCGTCAGGTTCGGCATCAAGGTCGTCGTCGAGCAGGTCGCCGAGCCGGTCGGCGCCCGCGCCGTCCGCGTGGGCGAAGGTGTAACGAGCCCAGAACGAGGGACTGTGCAACGACTCGGACAGGGGTGCGGAGGTGGCCATCGCATGATTCTCGTCAAGCGGTACGACACGATGCCGGAGGGTGGTCACGCCACCGTGCGCAGCGCCCGGGCGAGTCGGCGAACGGCCTCGTCCATCACCTCCGGCGGGGCGGCGGCGTAGGTGAGGCGCAGGTGCGGCGCCGGTGGTTCCGCCGCGTACCAGGGGCGGCCGGGGAAGACGACGACCCCTTCGGCGGCTGCGGTCGCGGCCAGCGCCACGTCGTCGGTGCCGTCGGGCAGGCGTACCCAGAGGTGCAGACCGCCGCGCGGCACGGGCTGCCCGGCTAGGCTCGGCAGGTGCCGACGCAGCGCGGCCAGCAATGCCTCGCGACGGGTACGCAACGCGGTCCGCAGCGCCCGACGGTGTCGCGCCCAGGCCGGCGCGGTGACGACCTCGATGGTGGCCTGCTGCAACGGCCCGGCGACGAAGAAATCGTCGAGTAGTCGGGCCGCGCGCAGCCGGGCCCCGGCCGGGCCCCGTGCGCCGATCGCCGCGACCCGCAGACCGGGAGCGGCCGACTTGGTCAGTGACCGCAGGTAGACGACGTGCCCGTGCGGGTCGTCGGCGGCCAACGGTGTCGGGGCCACCCCGTCGAGCGTGAGATCGCGGGCGTAGTCGTCCTCGATCAGGAACGCCCCCGCGTCCCGTACCGCCTCGGCGACCGAGGTTCGCCGGTCGGCCGCCAACGTGGCACCGTGTGGGTTGGCGTGCAGTGGCTGGCAGTAGAACAGCCGCGCGCCGGTCCGGGCGAAGGCGGCGGCGAGCTGGTCGGGGCGTACCCCCTCGGTGTCGGCGGGCACCGGCACCACCCGCAGCCCGGCGGCCCGCGCGGCGGCCAACGCACCCAGGTAGGTCGGCGACTCGACCAGCAGGGTGTCGCCGGGCGCGGCGAGCGCCCGCAACGCCGTCGACAACGCGGCCTGCCCGCCGGGACAGATCACCATGTCCTCGGCGCGCAACCCGGTGCCCGCCTCGCGGGCGAACCAGGCCCGCAGGTCCGCCCGCCCCTCGGTCGGACCGCGCTGCCACGCGGCGGGCTGCCGGGCGGCGCGTGCGAGCGCGGCACCGAGCGCGGCGGCCGGCTGCAACTCCGCGCCCAGGTAGCCACCGGACAACGGGATCGCGCCATCCGGGAGTAACGCCAGTAACGCTTGCAGCTCCTCCTCGCCGGCCGGGCGAGGGCCGAGCGCCACCGTCTGCCAGGACAGGTCGGGTGCCGGTGGCTCGTCCGGCCGGGCGGCCACGAAGGTGCCCCGGCCGGACCGCGCCTCGATCAGCCCTTCGCCCACCAACTGCCGGATCGCCTCGGCGACGGTGACCGGTGACGCGCGGTGCCGGGCGGTCAGCTCGCGCACCGACGGCAGCCGAGCGCCGGGCTCCGCGGTCGCCACCAGCCGCCGCAGGTCCAGGACAACGCGAGCGGATGCGTTATCGTGATCCATGAGAGCACAGAGTAGCGGTACTGTCCGCACGGCGATAACGGTGGACCGGCCGCTCGGCCTCGCCCTCGGCGCGCTCGGCGTCCTCGCCTTCTCCCTGTCACTGCCCGCGACCCGCGTCGCCGTGCAGCACCTCGACCCGTGGTTCGTCGCCTTCGGCCGAGCCGTCGGTGCCGCGCTGCTCGCCGGGGCGTACCTGCGACTCACCGCAGCCCGGCCGCCCACCCGCCGCCAGTGGCGACGCCTGGCGACCGTCGCCCTCGGCGTGGTCGTCGGGTTCCCGCTGTTCACCTCGCTGGCCCTGACCACCCAGACCGCCGCCCACGGCGCCGTCGTCGTCACCGTCCTGCCCGCCATGACCGCCGTGTTCGCGGTGCTGCGCGCCGGTGAACGCCCACCGAGGCGGTTCTGGCTCGCCAGTGCCGCCGGACTGCTCGCCGTCCTCGCCTTCCTCGTCGCCACCGGCACCGTGCACGGCGCGCTGTCCCTGGCGGACCTCTATCTGCTGGCCGCCGTCGTCCTCTGCGGCCTCGGCTACGCCGAAGGCGGCGCACTCGCCCGCGAACTCGGCGGCGCCCGGACCATCTGCTGGGCCCTGCTGCTCTCGCTGCCGGTCACCCTGCCCGTCACCGCCGCGGCCGCCGTGACCCACCCGCCGACGGCCGACGTCGCCGCCTGGACGGCCTTCGGCTATCTCACCGTGGTCTCCATGTTCCTGGGCTTCTTCGCCTGGTACGCGGGCCTGGCCCGAGGCGGCATCGCCCAGGTCGGCCAGATCCAACTCGCCCAGCCGGTGCTGACGTTGCTCTGGTCCGCGCTGCTGCTCGCCGAGACCGTGAGCGCGGCGTCGATCCTCGCCGCGCTGGTCGTGCTGGTCTGCGTCGTCTGGACCCAACGCACCCGCGTTCCCGCCGGGTGAGTGGTCTTGGACGTCACGGAGCGGCCGGCGCCATCTCTGCCGGCGTGGACACGGTGGCATGGGCTAATGGCCCCGGCCACCGTGTCCGCTTCGGCTGCTGTCGAGCTGACCCGTTCATGCTGTCGAGGCGCAGGCCGACGCTGCGGAACCTCGACCACCGGTAGGACCGGATTCGTGTCACCAGATCTACCTCGACATACTCCCCGCGAAGGCGCCACGCGGCTGCTCCATGAGCACTACGGCATCGGGCCGGACGGGCACCACGTGGGGCGGACTGCTCACCTTCGTTGCGCTGCCCGGAGATGACCGACCAGAATCTCTACCGGTATGCCCAGCACGCCGGCCAGCAGCGTCAACGGCTCCGGATGGCCTCGCGCGTTCAACTCCTCGTAAAGGTCCAGCAGGCCGCGAAGCCGGGCATCGACATCCTCCGGTCGGGTCGGCAGGTCGGCTAACCGTTCCTGCACGTACCGGCGCACGACGATCTGCTCCGCGCCGGTCTCGAGAGTCTCCGCGTCTGGCGGCATGTTCCGGTCGTTCGGCACAGCGATTCCCTCCCGATCGTTGTGGCGTGAGAGACGGAATGGTCACCGGACGTCAGGTCGATTCGGGTGCGTTGATCCCGACGACCTCGACCTCCACGCCCTCGGCCCGCAGTGACTTCACTGCCCGATAGAGCGCCACCTGCGCGAACGTGAACAGCGTCGTCGAGGTGACCGGGCGGCCAGAACCCAGGGCGATGGCGTAGACGACCTTCCTCGGCCGGAAGCCTGGTGCCAACCTCCGCCCGGACTGTTGCGCCACCATCTCGATCAGCGCCCGTCGTGCCTCTTTGTCATAGAGCAGCGCGTCGACGGAGACCGCGCCCTGGGCGAACAGATGGCTCAGCGGTGCGCTGGTGTCCGCCCGCTTGACGTGCACCAGTTCGTCATCGGGCCCGAGCAGGTCGCAGCCCTCGATACCCCGGGGATGCTGGCCCGTACGCAGCAGCTTGCGGTCCAGCAGCACCATGCCCGTACCCGCCGAGCGCCGGTTGTAGGTCTGCTCGTCCTCACCGGGTGGCCAGGCCGGCAGGACGACTCCGCTGGGACGGGCCAGGATCTGGTCGATCTCGTCGCGCAGGAACCGCCGGTGCTGGTCACCGATCTCGTACCAGCGGCCCTCGTGCAGCATGAGCTGACTCGTGCGGTGCGACAGTTGGGCGGTGAGCCAGTGCGAGGCGGGAGCGGTGGCGATCTCGTCCTGCCCCGTCGCATCGGCGCACACGGTGATCTGCCCCGTGCGCATGCTCTCCCACCGCCGGCCGGGGGGCACCCCACGGGTGTGTGCGAGGAGGTCGGCCAGCTCCAGGTCGGGAGAGACCGACCGGCGGCGCCCGGACCGAGGAATTCGGATCGTGTACGAGCCGGCCTGTCCCACGACCTCCACCGCGTGTCCCGGCACCGCCACACCGACGTCTGCGGGAACGTCCTGCCCCAACTGCCGATCGAGCTCGTCGTTGAGCGTCGCCAACCGGCTGTCCGTGGAACGGACCGGACGGATCTGCGTGATGAACTCCAAATCCGCCAGCGGTGACGCCTGGCGGCAGACCCGGGTCACCTCGCGTAGGTCAGCCCGGAGGCCGGCAGGCGCGACAGCCAGTCGGAGCTGGAGGGAGTCACTCCCGGTCACCCGCATCGCGCGCCGCGTGCGACGACACTCGGTGAGCCTCGGGTTGTCGGTCCGGCCACTGATCTGCCCGACGATCTCTCCCCACTTGTCGATGCCGTACATTCGGATGTGCGTGCCGCCGGGCACCAGGCTGCGGTCGACCCGCCCGCGCGTACCCATCACCCGGCGCCGGATCTGGCGGATGTCCTCGGGTACCAGCGCGCGCACGGCGAAGTCGATGCCGAACGTGGGGTCCATGGCGTCTTCGGCGATCATGAATCGGCCGAGCGTGCCGTACGTCAGCGCGTAGGCCTGCGCGTCGACCCCCAGCAGTAGCGCGGAGCCGCCGGTGCTGTAGCCCAGTTCCATCTCCTCACCGGTCAGCGAGGCAAGCGGGTCGCACCAGTCGGCGCGCTGTCGGGCGACGACGCCGTACACCAGCAGCGCCGGCGAGTCGCCGACGGTTCGCCGCTGCGCGGTGAATCCCTGTTCCCGCAGGTAGCGGTGGTGCAGCGCAGCGGTGAGACCGTCGTACGTCGGCGTGGTGCGCAGCCGATAGACGGTCGTCGGGTAGGTGGACGACAGTTCGCGGGGCGGCGGTTCAGTGGGCGTGGCCTCGAAAAGAGCTGGCTGGTGAGGGCGCCGGCTGTCCCGGCGGCTCGATGGGCGACCGAGAGGGCTGTTCGTCCGTGGCGTCGCACGGTTCATGGCGGATCTCCTCGCGTAGAGATTCGGAATGAGGGTGGTGCGGGGGAGGGACGCGTTGGTGGGGCGGGCTTCGCGGGACCCGCCCCGAGCGGCGACGTGCCGCCGTCTCAGCTCAGCGCGACGACCACGCCGCCGGAGAACATCGAGTCGTGCAGCGAGAGCTTGGTGAGCTCGACGTCCTTGGGGACGTCGAAGACGATCACGCCGGTGACCTGGTTGCCGGGGTTGATGTCGTTCAGGAACGTCTCGGCGTTCTTGTTGGCGTAGAGGGCGGCGGAGCCGTCGGCGGAGTACTCGGTGCCATCGGCCGCGTACGCCTTCTGGCTGCTGCCGTCGAACATCTGCGACTCCTTGCCGATGTTCTTGACGTTGACGGTGACCAGGCAGAACTGGCCCTGAGCCTTGGCCCCGAGCAGGTCGCTGCCCACCTTCTTGACCCCGCACTTGTTGGACTCGACGGTGAACTCGAATTTCCCGTCCCGAGCCGCGTCACCGATCTTCGCGGCCTTCTCCCCGCTGGCACCAGCCGTGCCGGCGACCTCCTCGGTGGCGCCGGCGCCGCAGCCCAGCGCGACGAGAGCGGTGGCGAGCAGGGCGAAAGTCGTGGTCTTGCGCATCGTTGTCCTCCCGATGTGAGTGTGGCGGCGTCAATAGGAGCATCGTCCGTGAACTCTGTCAACAGACATCATGCTTGACGGGTGTGACACACTTCGACCGTGCAGGAGACACCGACCATCACGGCGGCGGAGATCGCCCGGCTCGCCGGCGTCGGTCGGGCCGCCGTCAGCAACTGGCGCAAACGGCACGCCGACTTCCCCCACCCGATCGGCGGCACCCCGGCCAGCCCCGAATTCGACCTGATCCAGGTCGAGCAGTGGCTACGCGCCCAGGGCAAACTCCCCGAACTCGCCACCGCCGACCGGCTCTGGCGACGCCTCGCCGCCACGAAGGACTCCTCCGCCGCCGGCCTCGCCGCCGTCGGCGCGCTGCTGCTGGCCCGGCAACGCGGACGACGCACCCGTCCCGAGGACCCACACCTCGCACCGCTGGTGCCCGACCTCGACACCCTCACCGACGAACTCGGTCCACAGGGGGCGTTCGACGAGCTGTGGCAACGCTTCTCCGCACCCGGCCCCGGTCGTGCCTTCGCCACTCCTGACGCACTCGCCGACCTGATGATCGGGCTGACCGGTCCGGGCGACGGGTCCGTCCTCGACCCGGCCGCCGGCTCCGGAGCCCTGCTGCGGGCCGCCGTCCGTGCCGGATACACCTCGGCGTACGGGCAGGAACTGGACGACGACCTGGGCCGCCTCGCCGGACTGTGGCTGGCCCTGCGGGAGGTGCCCGGCGAGGTGCACGTCGGCGACTCGATCCGTGCGGACCGGTTTGCCGGCGAGACGTTCGACGCCGTCGTTTGCCACCCGCCGTTCGGCGCCACCAACTGGGGCGACGACGAACTCGGCACCGACCCCCGCTGGATCGTCGCCAGCACTCCGCGTACCGAACCGGAGTTGGCCTGGGTCCAGCACGTCCTGGCCCACCTGCGGCCCGAGGCGACTGCCGTACTCCTGATGCCGCCCACCGTGGCCAGCCGCCGCGCGGGCCGACGGATCCGCGCCGAGCTGCTGCGCCGTGGCGCACTGCGCGCCGTGGTTGCGCTGGCGGCGGGGGCGGCACCGCCGCATGGCGTACCGCTGCACCTCTGGGTGCTGCGGCGACCCGCGCCCGACGCGCCGCCACCGGTGCGGGCGCTGCTCGTCGACGCGGCGAGCGGCGACCTGGCCGAGACCGCGCCCCGGATCCTCGCCGCCTGGCGAGCTTTCGACGCCGACACCGGCATCGGGGAGACCGGCTTCGCGCACGCGGTGCCGGTCATCGAGCTGCTGGACGAGGAGGTCGACCTGACCCCCGCCCGCCGGCAGCCCGCCGCATCGGGCGTGGACACCGGAGCGCATCTGGTACGCACCAGAGAACGACTCGCTGCCGTCGTCGGCGACCTCGCGGCGCTGATGCCGCAGGTCACGCCCACCCCCGACGGGCCGGACGGTGAGTTCCTGACGGTGGGGGAGTTGGCCAGATCCGGCGCACTGCACCTGCTCGGCCCAGTCCGAGCCGCGTCGACAGACGAGAGCGAGGCGGCCAGCGGTGGACCGCAGGTACTCACCGTGCAGGACGTGATCAACGGCGAAGGCCCGTCCGGTCGCGACGACGGTCGCCTCGGTCAGGAGATCCCGCTCGCCGTCGGCGACGTGGTGGTGCCGATGGTCGCCCGGAGCCTCACCGCCCGAGTGGTGTCGGTCGACGGGGCGCTGCTGGGACGCAACCTCTATCTGCTGCGGCCCAACCCGGCGGCGCTGGACCCGTGGTTCCTGGCCGGGCAGTTGCGGACGTCGACGAACGAGAAGCAGGCGTCGAGCCTCTCCGGCACGTTGCGCTTCGACATCCGACGGGCCCAGGTGCGACGGCTCTCCCTCGACGAGCAGCGGGCACACGGGGAGGCGTTCCGGCGGCTGGACGCCTTCGAGTCGGCGATCCGGCAGACCGCGAAACTCGGCGCCGAACTCGTCCAACTCACCGCTGACGGATTGGCCCGGGGAGCGGTACTTCCATCACCGGCCCCGCTGACACCCCGACGCGAAGGTTCGTCGACTCGAAGCTGATCCATCCGGTGTCGTCTAGCCGACAGCCAGTCCGATTGACCGGACCACAGTCCACTGGTCTTCTAGCTACCTCGTGTCGGGCTGTGAACCGAACAAACAATCCTTTCGGGTGACCCATCGTTGCACAAAGCGGACGTACGGTCGCTGAGTTCGAGTGGGGGTCAAGTGAACATGGGAGCGCGATGCCGAGCATGACGGGCAAGGTCGACGAGCCGGCAATCAGCAAGCTGGTCGCCGTACGTGGCCAGCGCTGGGTGGTCAGCAACATCGAGCGGGCCGGGCAGAGCACCCTCGTCACGTTGCAGAGCGTCGAGGACGGCCGCTACGGCCACACCCTGGAGGTGATCTGGGAAGTCGAGCCGGGCCGGCAGGTACTGCCCAGCGGTTCTCTTCCCGAGGTTGGCGAGGGCAGGTTCGACTCGCCGCAGCGGTTGGCCGCCTTCCTCGACGCGGTCCGCTGGGGGGCTGTCACGTCGGCGGACGTGCGGACGCTCCAGGCGCCGTTCCGTTCCGGCGTGGCGATCGAGGACTACCAGCTCGAACCGGTCGCCCGCGCGGTCGACGCGCCCCGGGTCAACCTGCTGCTCGCCGACGACGTGGGCCTCGGCAAGACCATCGAGGCCGGGCTGGTCGCCCAGGAGCTGCTGCTGCGCCACCGGGCCCGCCGCATCATGATCGTCTGCCCGGCCGGGCTGACCCTCAAGTGGCGCGACGAGATGGCCGAGAAGTTCGGCCTCGACTTCACCATCATCGACTCGGAACGCTGCGCCGCCGTCCGCCGCAGCCACGGCTCGGCCGCCAACCCGTTCCAGGTGTACCCGTTGAGCATCGTCAGCCTGCCTTGGCTGCGTGGCCAGAAGGCACAGCGACTCCTGGACGAGGTGCTGCCCGCCGACGGCCCGACCTATCCGCGCACCTTCGACCTGCTCGTCCTGGACGAGGCGCACCACGTCGCCCCGGCCGCGCCGAAGCAGATCTACGCGGTGGACTCGCAGCAGACCAAGCTGATCCGTCGGCTCGCCCCGCACTTCACCCACCGGTTGTTCCTCTCCGCGACTCCGCACAACGGCTACCAGGCGTCCTTCACCGCCCTGCTGGAGATCCTGGACAACCAGCGTTTCGCCCGCGGCGTCAAACCCGACCCGGCGGCGGTGACGGACACGGTCGTGCGTCGGCTCAAGCGGGACATCGAGAACCCCGACGGTACGCCCCGATTCGTGGAGCGAAAGGCGTCCGCGATCCCGGTCATCTACCCCGACGACGAGCGGCAGATCCACGCCCTACTCACCCAGTTCGCCGAGTTGCGCCGCAAGCGGCTGCACTCCCAGCGTGGCCGCAAGGCCACCGACCTGGTGACCCTGCTGCTCAAGAAGCGACTCTTCTCCAGCCCGGCCGCGTTCGCCCACACCGTCCGCGTCTATCTCGACACCCTGGCCAGCCGGAAGGGCTCGCCCAGCCTGACCGTTGGCGACGACGTGCCGGAGTGGCTGGACGAGCTGATGGACGACATGGCCACCTACGACGATGAGCAACTCGCCGACGCCGAGGACGACGCGCTCAACCGGGTCCGCCCAATGCAACCCGACCCCACCGACGACGAGACGGCTCTGCTGGAGAAGATGCTCGACTGGGCCGAACGTAAGGAGGCCCAACCCGACGCCAAGGCGCGCGAGCTGATCAACTATCTGACCGCGATCTGCCGCCCCGACGGCCTGCGCTGGATCAACGAGCGGGTCGTCGTCTTCACCGAGTACCGCGACACCCAGACCTGGCTGGCCGACCTGCTCCGGCAGGAGGGCCTCGGCGGCGACGGCCTCGCCCTGTTGCACGGCGGCACCCCGCCCGACGAGCGGGAGCAGATCCGACTCGCTTTCCAGGCTCACCCGACCGAGCGGCCGGTGCGGGTGCTGCTCGCCACCGACGCCGCCAGCGAGGGCATCGACCTGCAGAACCACTGCCACCGTCTGGTCAACTACGACATCCCGTTCAACCCGAACAAGCTGGAACAGCGGATCGGCCGCATCGACCGGTACGGCCAGACGATCCACCCGGAGATCCAGCACTTCGTCGGCACCGGCTTCGGAAAGCCGGTCGACGCGTTCGAGGCCGACCTGGAGTTCCTGTCCCGGGTCGCCACGAAGGTCGCCCGGATGGAGGAGGACCTCGGCTCGGTCAACGCCGTCCTTTCCGACGCGGTGCAGCGCCGCATGCTCGGCGAGCAGGTCGCCATCGACGTAGACCAGGCAGGCAAGAAGAAGCCCAGCGTGCCCACCGAGTCGAACGTGCGGGAGCAGGTCCGCAAGCTCCGGGCCGACCTGGACAAGACCGTCGAGGAACTCGGCATCACCCCGCCCGCGATCAAGCGGGTGGTGGAGACCGCCCTGGATCTGGCCCGCCAGCAGCCTTTGACCCGGCACGTCGACGACACGCACCTGCTCGACGACCTGCACACGGTGCCGCCGCTGACCGGCTCCTGGCAACGTGCCGGCGCCGGACTCACCGCCAAACTCACCGACGGTGACGAGCCGCCCCGCCAACTGCCGGTCACCTTCGATCCGCAGGTGGCCAAGGTCGACCGCGACAGCATCGTCCTCGCCCACCTCAACCACCCCCTGGTGGCCATGTCGACCCGGCTGCTGCGCGCCGCCGTCTCCAACCCCGACATCGGCCTGTACCGGGTCACGGCCGTGGTCAGCGACGACCCGTCGCTGGAGGACGTGCTGGTCGGGGCGTACTCCCGGTTCGTGCTGGTCGGCGCGGACGGCGTCCGGCTGCACGAAGAGGTCCTGTACGCCGGCGGCTGGGCACCCGAGCTGGGCCGATTCCGCCGCGTGGAGAACCTGACCACGCTTAAGGCCGTCCTCGACCAGGCGCTGGCCACCGGCATCCCCGCCGCCCCGGTCGTGCAGGCCCGGCTGGCCGAACGCTGGCCTCGCGTCCGCGACGGCCTGCTCTCGGCCATCGAGTGGCGGACAAAGGCCCGGCAGGAGTCGCTGGACCGCAAGCTCGCCCAACGAAAGGAAGCCGAACGGCAGCGCATCGTCCACAACCTCGACCAGTTCGCCGCCACCCTGCGCGGTGCGCTCGACGCCGACGACAGCGAGACCGAACAGGCGCTGATCAGCCGCGCCGAGGCCAGCAAGAGCAAGGAAGAACTGGCCCAGTACCGCAAGGACCGCCAATCCTGGGACGAACGCCTGAAGGCCCTACAGACCGAACGCGACCGCGAACTCGAAGCGGTCGACGCCCGCTACCGCAATCCGAAGGACCACAGCTTCCCGGTGGCCGTGGTCTTCGTCGTACCGAAGCGAGAGGCCACCCGATGAGCCGCAGCTTCCGCCGTCCGGCCCCCGACGGCGTCGAGCAGCACCGCAACTGGCTGAGCCTGGTCGAGGTGAACGGCCCGTTCCTCAGCCTGCCAGTGCTGCGCCGCACCTGGCCCACCCTCGACAGCCTGGACAAGCGCAGCCGCGAACGGCTGCGCCAGGAACACACCACCTGGCAGGCTGACACCGTCGCGGGCCAGCAGGACTGGATCGGGTACGTGTTGGGCGAACTGCTCGACTGGCGCGACACCCGACACACCGACAACCTCGACGAGCTGGCGCACACTGTCGCCGAACACGACACCGAGCTGCGCCCGTCGTTCGCTCTGGTCGAGCTGGGGGAGGAGGTCAAGCCGGACAGCGTACGGCTGCTGGGTCTGATCTGCCCGCCCGGCCAGCAACCCACCGCCCGGGTAAAGGACTCCACCTGGGCGGCGACGCCCGCCGACCGGCTCGCGTTGCTGTGCCGGCATCACAACATCGAGCTGGGCCTGGCCACCGACGGCCGCTGGTGGTCCCTGGTCTGGGCGCCACGCGGCGGCGTCACCACCACCGCCACCTTCGACGCCGTCTCCTGGCCGGAGGCCGCCGAACGGGACGTGGTCCGTGCCTTCGTCTCGCTGCTGTCCCGGCACCGGTTCTTCGGCGTCACCGACACCGAGCGGCTGGTGCCGCTGCTGCGCGACAGCCTCGGCAGCCAGGAGGAGATCACCGAGGCGCTCGGCGTCCAGGTCCGCCAAGCCGTCGAACTGCTCGTCGCCGCCATCGGCCGGATCGACGTGCGTGAACGGGAAGCCGGCGGACGCGGCCTGGCCCATATCGAGGCACACGAGGTCTACCGCGGCTCCGTTGCGGTGATGATGCGGATCGTCTTCCTGCTCTTCGCGGAGGAACGCCGCCTGCTCCCCGCCGACAACGAGCTGTACGCGACGGCGTACTCCGCCGGGCGGCTCTGCGCGGAGCTGGAACAGCGGGTCACCGAGGGCAGCGAGGAGGACCTGGAACACAGCACCGCCGCGTGGCACCGGCTGCGCGCCCTGTTCAACGCCGTCTACCACGGCATCGACCACCCCCGACTCACCCTGCACGGCCACGACGGCTCGCTGTTCGACCCCAAGCGGTACGACTGGCTACCGCTGACCGTCGACGACCGGACCGTGCTGCACATGCTCCGCGCGGTGCAATACGTCCAGGTCGGCACCGGCCGCTCGCGGGAACGCCGCACGGTCAGCTTCCGCACCCTCGACGTCGAACAGGTTGGGTACGTATACGAGGGCCTGCTCTCCTTCGAGGGCTTTCGCTCCGAGGATGTCACCATCGGCCTGATCGGCAAGGATGGACTGGAGGAAGAGGTCCCGCTCACAGACCTGGAGGCACTTGCCGTTCAGATGGTCGATTTGCCGGGGCTGGCCGATGCGCTCGCCGTCGAGTATAAGGACTCGAGAATCGGCTCGGCTGCGGCCTTGGCGAAGAAGCTCACGCCGCTAGACGGCGCGGAACGCGAGGATGCCCGTAGGAGGCTTCTCGCCGTTACTGGTGGCGCCTATCAGCTCTCCGAGCGACTACTGCCCTTCGTTGGGATTATCCGCACGGACCTGCGCGGACTGCCCGTGGTGATCTTGCCTGGGGCACTCTATGTAACTGAGTCGGCAATGCGTCGTAACACCGGCACCCACTACACGCCACGTTTCCTCGCCGAGGAAGTCGTGGAGGGTGCCTTGGAACCGCTGGTCTACGAGCCGGGACCGTTGCAGACGGCCGATAGGTCCCAGTGGAAGCCGAAGTCTGAAGCGGAGATCCTAGCCCTCAAGGTCGCCGACATCGCCATGGGCTCGGCAGCGTTCCTAGTAGCCGCCGCGCGTTATCTGGCCGGTCACCTGATCGAGGCATGGTCGCGAGAGGGCGACGAACGGGCGCTGGCCTACCGGCAGCGTGGCGTCAACCGGACGGTGGGCGCCGACGACGACCCGCTGGTCATCGAAGCGCGGCGGCAGATCATCGAGCATTGCCTGTACGGGGTAGACATTAACCCGATGGCCGTGGAGATGGCGAAGTTGTCGCTCTGGCTGGTCTCAATGGACCCGCAGCTTCCCTTTACCTTCCTCGATGACAGGCTTGTCGCCGGCGACTCGCTGCTTGGCCTCGGTAAACTGGCCGTGCTGCCTGGGAGCGTAGTCAACGATTTGCGGCTGGATAGGGACCTGTCTCTAGTCTTGGAGTTGCGGCAAAGAATTGCCGCACTACCGGACACTTCAGAAGCGCTGTTGGAGAAGCGGCGGTTGCTCTGCGAGGCAGGAACCCTGCGGCGTCGGGCCGATGCCTACGCCGATCTTGTGACCGGGGCGTCATTGGCGTCGGTTAAGCGCGGCCAGGATTCGGTCATCATCGCTGAACGGGTCGGCAGGCTGGCGCAGCATCTTGCGCAGGGCGGCGGCCTCGAGACGCTGGATGCGCAGGCGCGCGATTGGTTGGCCAGCGAACAGGCGTCGCGTACCTTCGATCGAAATCCCCTGCACTGGCCTCTAGAGTTTCCCGAGGTCTTCGAGCGCGGCGGTTTCGACGCCATCATCGGCAACCCGCCCTTTCTTGGCGGCAAGAAGATTAGTGGGGCAATGGGTCTCGCGTATCGGGAGTATCTCGTCGCGGTGCTCGGACAAGGCGTGAAGGGAAATGCTGACCTGGTCGCATACTTCGTGCTCCGAGCGCACGATCTGCTTTCGAGCGGCGGGCAGACCGGCCTGATCGCCACCAACACCCTAGCGCAGGGTGATACCCGTGAGGTCGGCCTCGACCAGGTCGTCGCAGGCGGCTCCACCATTCGCCAGGCGATCAAGAGCCGACCTTGGCCGTCCCGGTCGGCGGTGTTGGAGTTCTGTGCGGTGTGGACCAGCCGGGCTGCGCTACACGCGAACGCCGAGCGATGCGTGGACGGAGTGCCGGTCGTCGGCATCACATCGTCCCTGGACTCCCAGTCACGGGTGACGGGCAACCCGTACCGCCTGGTGCGAAACGCGGGGACCTCCTTCATTGGCTCGTACGTGCTGGGCATGGGCTTCACGATGGAGCCGGCCGCGGCCGAGGCGTTAATCGCCAAGGACGAGCGGCACCGAGAGATCCTCTTCCCCTATCTCAACGGCCAGGATCTCAACTCACGCCCAGACTGCTCGGCGAGCCGCTGGGTCATTAACTTCTTTGACTGGTCCAAAGAGCGGGCACGCCTGTTTGGCGAAGTCTTTGATATTGTGGAACGCGAGGTCCGCCCGGAACGACAGCGACGCAAGCCGGACGGTAGCTTTGCTCTCCGCAAGCCCTTGCCTGACCGCTATTGGCACTATGCCGACAAGCGTCCAGCCCTATATGGAGCCATTGCTGGCCTGCATCGGGTCGTCGTGATCGCGCTGGTGAGTAAGACCGTGATGCCGATGATGGTGCCAACTGGCCAGGTGTTTTCGCACGCGCTTGGGGTGTTCGCTACGGATGAGCCGGCGATGCTGGCGTTTCTGTCGAGCGCCCCGCACTACTGGTGGGCTGTCACCCGGGCTTCGTCTATGAAGGCTGACCTCCGCTACACCCCGTCCGACGTCTTTGAGACGCTTCCACTGCCGGAGGTCACTCCCGAGTTGCAGAATCTGGGCGAACATCTCGACGCCTATCGGCGGAACGTGATGCTGAGCCGGCAGGTTGGGTTAACGGCGAACTACAACCGTGTGTTCGACCCAGCCTGCCAGGACGACGACATCGTGGAGTTGCGGCGGATCCACCGGCACATCGACGTGGAGGTGTGCCGAGCTTATGGCTGGAACGACCTGCTGGCGTCGGGCCTCGACCACGGCTTCCACAAGGCCGGAGCCTACACCCGATACACCATTGGCCCAGCGATCCAGCGCGAGATTTTGGACCGACTGCTGGAGCTGAACCATCAGCGCCACGCTGAAGAGGTCGCTGTTGGTCTTCATGAGAAGATGGTCGGTCGGCAGAATCAGGCGAGTCTCTTTTAGTGGAAGTGGGGATAGCGGTGGGGATACAAAATCGCCTAGTGCGGCTGGAGGTCGAGAACTTTCGGAGCCTGCAAAAGGTGTCCGTGCCATTGGGGCCCTTGGCTGTCATGGTGGGGCCGAATGGTGCCGGCAAGACAAATCTCTTGGACGTCTTTAGATTCTTGGCCGACATTATACAGACCGATCTCGCGCCGGCCCTAGAGCAACGAGGTGGGTTCGACCAGGTTCTCTTCCGTGGTGGGGATGAGCGGGCTGCCGCGATGAGCATCAGCCTGGCGGCGACTTGGACACCGTTCAGCAATCCGGAAAACCCGGACGAATACCGTTTGGGGGTCTGGAGGCGGTCGAATGAGCTCTTCCGTCGCGAATCATTCCGGTATCGACTTCCGAGGGGTAGCCATCAGGAAATTTCGGTGAGTGGGGAGGAGATTTCGGTTTCTGCCGCCAGTCGAGAGGAAATCGGGCCCGTCGCGAAGAATATTGGGATTACCCGTTTTAGTAGCGCTCTGTCGACGCTTCCGCGGCTTAGTCATGACTGGGGAGGAGGGGAGGTTGCAACAATAGCGAAGAGCCTTTCATCCTTCAGAGCGTTTGAGGTGCACGTAGACGCCGCTCGCCGACCGTCACGATTTCCGCGAGGAGACACCGAGGTGCTGCGCGACGATGCATCTAACCTAGCTGCGTTTCTTTTCACGTTATCTGAACAGCGCCCCGACACATGGCGGCAGTTGGTCGATGATGCAAAAGAGGTGCTGCCGCAGTTGGACGACATCGAGTTTGATCGCCCCTCTGGCGCGGCCAGAGAAGTCGTTGTTATGCTGCGCGAGCGTGGGCTGCGGCGGGCAACGCAGTTAGCTGACGCCTCATATGGCACGATCCGCTTACTTGGCTTGCTGGCTCTCCTCTATGACCCACAGCCGCCTGCTCTGACTTGCATCGAGGAAATCGACCACGGTCTTCATCCCCAAGCCTTGGAGCTGTTGGTTACGAGGTTGCGGGAGGCCAGCGAAATTACGCAGTTGCTAGTGGCGACTCATTCCCCCGCCTTGGCCGACCAGCTCGCCCCGCATGAGCTCATTGTGTGCGAGCGCGACGACGACGGCGCGTCGGTGATCCCCGCTGTGTCGATCGAGGACATCGAGCGAATCGTCCAGGCGAGCGAGGGAGAGCCGCTCGGCAGATTGTGGTTTTCGGGCGCACTCGGCGGTGACCTGTGAGGGCGCGTGGTGGAACTCGGATCCGCGCCACCCGTAAGCCTGTTGTAGTACTCGTCGGCGAAGATAGCAACGACCGGGAGTCCATGCGAATCTTGCTGGAGGAAATTTGCCCTCAGTTGCGGGGCCGGCTTGTCGAGATCAGGGATCCTGCACGGCTGCGGGATGCGAAGGGGACGCTTGAAGCTCGTGTCGACGCTCTCCTAAGGCTGGCGAAGGGTCGCGCGGCGCGGGAGAATGCTGAACTTGCCTGCGTCTTTGTGCACGAGGATCTCGACGTCTCCGATGGTGACGAGTACATCGAGAAGCGGGCTAGGGTACAGCGGGTGCTTGAACAGCGGTTCGGCAGGGCTCACTACGTGCTGTCAACGGCAGCAATCGAGGCGTGGCTGCTTCTGTTTCCGGATGCATTGAGTGGTACAGCGTCGTCCTGGAGAGTGCCGAGGCAATACCAAAACCGAGACACGGGAATGCTAAACAACCCGAAGAGCATTCTGAAATACGAAGTAGGCGGTCCGTCGCGGCGTTATCAGGAGACTGATTCGCCGAAAGTGTTCGCCAAAGCGGTCGAGCTCGGCTGCCTCGACCAGCCGCGTGGCAGCAACCGGTCATGGAGGCAATTTCGGATGGATGCGAGCACCTGTTGTCAGCAGCACCTCGGGCAACAGAGGAAACCGTAATGGCGATCGACGCCCAGGGCGGGCTCTTCCCGCACTCTCGCGGCGAGCAGCAGGCGCTGAGCCCGCCGCTCGACATGCCGCAGAGCTTTCCCGAGGCGACCTCCTACCAGGTGCGGGACGAGTTGGAGGAGTTGATCGGGCGGGACCTGCTCGGGCCGTGGGACGGGGAGCAGGAGGAGTTCCGGCCGGGGGCGATGGGGCCTCGTGAGCGGTACCTGGTGGGGATGCTTGGGCCGAAGCAGCGGCCACGCGCCGACAAGCGGGACTCGGCCGAGGTGCAGGACGTGGACGCCGCCGTGCAGGGGGACGGTAGCGAGGCGGAGCTGCCGGAGGTGGTCACGCCGCTCAACCTGGGCAAGATGTGGGCCTCCTCGATGGGGTTGTCGTTCGCGGTGGCCGGCGACACCGACGTGTTGTCGGTGACCGTCGAGTGGGGGCGTTACGACCTGCGCGAAGGCGAGGACGAGAAGGGCAAGAAGAGCCGCGTCTGGTATCGCGAGCCGGTGTCGTGCGCCAAGGAGGTCCGGCTCGACGGGGACACCTCGTACCGGATTCCGCTGACGGTGGCCGACCAGGACGCGCCGGGTGTGCATCTGGCGGTGGAGGTCCGGCGGCGCGATGGGCGACGGGTGGTGCAGCTCGCGCTGATCAACTCGCAGCTTGAGCCGGAGAGCAACGCGGACACCGCCTGGCTGTTCCAGTCGGCGTTGACGGTGACCGCCCTGGACGGGCATGCGGCCGTGTTCCTGCCGATCGACGACCCGCTGGACGGGGTGAAGGGGATCAGCGACGACGACGAGGAGACGCACCTTCGGCTGCTGTACCGGTCGCAGCGCCGCTACGCCGCCGGTCGCAACGTGGCCGTGCACCCCTGGGTGCGGTCCGGGGAACGCTACGCACACAAGCTGTTCACCACCTGGCTGCCCACCTACAACGTGCCGGCGACGGTGGCGCCGGTGGGCAAGGGCACCCGACTGGCCGAGGTCGAGCTGTCCATGGACACCTTGGCCGTCGTCGACATCGACCGGCTGCGGACCGGGCTGGCGATTCTCGCCGACGGGTACGAATCGTGGCTCGACGGCGAGGAATCTAAGATCCCCGAGCTGCCGGAGCCGTTGCGGGCGACCGCAGAGCGGGCGGTCTTCACCGCCGGTCAGGCTGCCACGCGGATCCGGGCCGGTATCGCGCTGCTGACCGACCCGGACGCGCCCCGGCACGGTGAGGCGCTGGCTGCGTTCCGGTTTGCTAACCAGGCGATGGCGTTGCAGCGGCGGCACAGCGAGGTGGCCCGGCTGCGGGAGGAACAGGGCCTGTCGTACGCGGACGCCAAGGCCGCCGTCGACGCGCGTGGCGCTGTCGCCGCCTCCTGGCGGCCGTTCCAGCTCGCGTTCGTGCTGCTGAATCTGCCGTCGCTGACCGACCCGGCGCACCCGGAGCGGGCCGCGAACCGCGACGCGGTGGTGGACCTGCTGTTCTTCCCGACCGGTGGTGGCAAGACCGAGGCTTACCTCGGCCTGACCGCGTTCACCTTCGCCATCCGCAGGCTCCAGGGGGTGGTCGGCACCGGGGTCGACGCGCGCAGCGGCAACGCCGGGGTGTCGGTGTTGATGCGGTACACGTTGCGGCTGTTGACCGCCCAGCAGTTCCAGCGGGCCGCCGCGCTGATCTGCGCCGCCGAGGTGCTGCGGCAGCGCGACGAACGCACCTGGGGCGGCGAGCCGTTCCGCATCGGGCTCTGGGTCGGCGGGGGAGTGTCGCCGAACTGGTACGACGAGGCGGCGGGGCAGATCGCCGAGGCGCGTGAAGCCGGCCACGGCAAGTTCACCAACGTGTTGCAGACCCTGAGCTGCCCGTGGTGCGGGTCGAAGCTGCGCGCCGAGCGGGATCTCGAACCCAAGGAGGATCTGCGGCGGGTACTGCTGTTCTGCGCGGAGGGGGAAGGGGCCGGAGCCTGCCCGTTCTCGCGCACCCGCAGCACCGAGGGCCTGCCCATCCTCACCGTCGACGAGGAGATCTACCGATACGCGCCGAGCCTGGTCATCGCCACCGTCGACAAGCTCGCCCAGCTGCCGTGGCGGGGCTTCGCCGGGCTGCTCTTCGGCCGGGTGCGGGAGTACTGCCCCCGGCACGGCTACCGGCACGACGACCTGGACACCCGCACCGGCTGCGGCTCCCGACACAACAAGAAGGGCAGTCTGGAGGCGGTGAGCAGCCAGCCGGTGATCCGGTTGCGCCCACCGGATCTGATCATCCAGGACGAGTTGCACCTCATCTCCGGCGCGCTCGGCACCACCGTCGGTCTCTTCGAGGCGGCTGTCGACCAGCTCTGCACCTGGCCGCTGCCGGGTGGCGGCACCACCGGGCCGAAGATCGTCGCGTCGACGGCCACCACCAAGCGGGCCCGGTCCCAGGTGCTCGGCGTCTTCGGCCGGGATCTGGCGGTCTTCCCGCCGCCGGTCATCGACATCACCGACACGTTCTTCAGCCGCCAGGTGCCGGTCACCGTCGACAACCCGGGCCGCCGCTACCTCGGCGTCTGCGCTCACGGAGTGCGGTTGAAGTCGGCCGAGATCCGACTGGCGGAGATCCTGCTGCTCGCCGGGCAGACCCTCTTCGACCGGTACGGCGCGCCCGCCGACCCGTACCAGACCCTGGTGGGTTACTTCAGCGCCACCCGCGAGCTGGCCGGTATGCGTCGGCTCCTCGACGACGACGTGACCACCCGGGTCCGCACCCACGGCCGCCGTAAGGGCATGTCCGACCGGCTGACCGGCTCGCTGATGCTCAACGTCCAGGAACTGACCTCCCGCATCTCCTCCGGGGACATCAGCGAGGTCCTCAAGCGCCTGGAGATCGGGTTCGATCCGGAGACCGACACCACCGCCCGGCGCAGGGCGATCGCCGAGGACATCCGGGAGGCGATGAAGGCCAAGACCGCCTCGAATCCGCGACTCGCCATGCACCCGCTGACCGACCGCTTCTATAAGCGGCAGAACGAGGGCCAGACACCCGTGGACGTCGTGCTGGCCACCTCGATGCTTCAGGTGGGCGTCGACGTGTCCCGGTTCGGTTTGATGGTGGTCACCGGGCAGCCGAAGAACACCGCCGAGTACATCCAGGCGTCCTCCCGGGTCGGTCGAGATGCCCGTCGTCCCGGACTGGTGGTCACCCTCTATAACTGGACCCGGCCCCGGGACCTGGCCCACTACGAGGACTTCGAGTACTACCACGCGACCTTCTACCGCCAGGTGGAGGCGCTGTCGGTCACCCCGTACACCCGGCGGTCGCTGGACCGGGGCACCGCCGCGACCCTGGTCGCGGCCGTGCGCAACGCGGAGGAGACGTTCTCCCGCAACACCGACGCGCACGACGTGCCGCTGGACGGCCCGCAGGTGCAGCGGATCGTCGGCCGGCTGATGCAGCGGGCCGAGGACATCGCCGGGGAGCGTGGCCGCGACTACCTGCTGGAGCGGATCAACCGGCTGCGGGACGAGTGGAACAAGCGCAAGACCGGTGCCGTGCGGCTCGGCTACGACCACGGCAGCTTCAAACAGCAGCGCCTTGTCGGCTTGCTGGAACGGGCCGGTGCCGGGCGGTGGACCGACCTGACGGTCGGACAGTCGATGCGGGAGACGGAGAACGAGATCAACCTGTTGCTGCCCGCCGGGGACAAGCTCTTCGACGCGCTGTACGGGGCGCCGGAATGGTCGTTCGGGCCGCCCAGCGACGACGTCCGCGACGAGGACCGGCCTCCCGGGGACGAGATGGGCGAGTCGACGCTTGCCGGAAAGGGGAACTGATGGCAGGCAGGCATTTCCGGCGGGTCGGTGCAGTCCGCCCCAGCCACCTGATGTTCACCACCGGTGTCGGCGCCATCGTCGACCTGCCGAACTTCTCCGTGCTGGTTCGCGGCCTCGACGACTGGAACCACAACGCGGTGCCCGACTGGGAGCCGATCGCCGAGCCCCGGCTGCTCGCCGCCGTCCGCAAGCTGCTCAACGACAAGTCGATCAAGGAGCTGCGGCCCGCGCCGTGGATGGACGGCGGCGACGAGCCGAACAGCCCGGCCTCGAAGGTCGGCGTGCCGATCACCCCGTTTCCCGGCTGGCTGCGCTGCACCGCCTGCGACGAACTGGCCCCGATCGAGGGCGGCGTGTTCGGCTTCGAGAACACGAAGGCCCGTAAGCCACACGAGGCCCGGTTCTTCCACACCGTCTGCGGGCGCAAGAAGTCCGGTCGACGGCCGATGGCGGTGGCGGCCCGGTTCGTGCTGGTCTGCTCGCACGGGCACCTCGACGACTTCCCCTACACCCAGTTCGTGCACCAGGGTGGCGCCTGCCCGGACGTGTCCCACCCGAAGCTCCGGATGAACGATCGGGGCGGCAACCTCGGTGCCAACGTCGAGATCCGGTGTGTGCCGTGCGGGGCGCGGCGCAACATGAAGGAGGTCCTCGGTCCGCGGGGCGCGCAGAAGCTGCCCCGCTGCCGGAGCCGTCGGGCCCACCTGGGTGACTTCGAATCGGGTGGGTGCAAGGGTGAGCTGAAGCTGCTGGTGGTGGGCGCGTCCAACCAGTGGTTCGCGCAGACGCTCTCCGCCCTCGCCGTGCCGCCCACCGGCGTCAGCGAGTTGCAGGCGAAGGTGGTGCAGCACTGGTCCACCTTCGAGAAGATGGAGAGCGTCACCTTCCTGCCGTTCGCCCGCGCCGCCGTGCCGACGCTGCGGGAGTTCGACAGGTGGACCGACGAGCAGATCTGGGCGGCCGTGGAACGGCACCGCGCCGGCTTGAAAGGCGACGACGACGAGAGCGGCTACCCGGACCTGCACACGCCGGAGTGGGAGATCTTCTCCGCCGCCGAACTGCCCGAGGCCAGCGACGACTTCACCCTGCGCCGCGACCCGGACGGGGTGCCGGCTCAGTTGAAGGAGATCTACGCCGACGTCATCCAGGCCGAACGGCTGCGCGAGGTGCGGGCGCTTGTCGGGTTCACCCGCCTGGACGCCCCCGACCCCATGGATCCGGACCTGGTCCAGCGTGCCCCGCTGGCCCGGGCCCGGTTGGAGTGGGTGCCGGCCAGCGAGGTACGCGGCGAGGGGATCTTCCTGCGACTGCCGGAGGACCTGTTGGCCGACTGGGAGGCCCGGGTCGCCGACACCGAGACCATGCAAACCCACCGGGAGGCGTACGGAAGGTTCCGGCGTAGCCGCTATTCCGGGCGGATCCGAGGCGGCTTCGAGCCGATGAGGCACTGGCCGGGGGAGCGGTTCATCGCCCTGCACACCCTGTCGCACCTGTTGATCCGGACCATCGCCCTGGAATGCGGTTACAGCTCCGCGAGCCTGTCCGAGCGGATCTACTCCGGCACCGCAGAGGACCCACATCGTGCCGGCATCCTCATCTACACCGCCGTGCCCGATGCCGAGGGAACACTCGGCGGTCTGGTGTCGCTTGCCGAGCCCGACGCACTGGTCCGGCTCACCCGCCGGGCGCTCAACGATGCCCTGCACTGCTCCTCCGACCCGCTCTGCGCCGAGCGGCTGCCACACGAGCCGGCCGAGTTCCTGCACGGTGCCGCCTGCCACGTCTGCCTCTTCGTCTCCGAGACCACCTGCGAACGCGGCAACCGGTTCCTGGATCGCCGGTTCGTCGTACCGATCGACGACCCGGCGCTGGCCCTCTTTCCCGAGATGCCGTGACCTGGGAACCGGCCTTCGAGGCGGCGGCCGAGGCGGCGGTGCACCGGCTCGGGCCGGCACATCTGCGGGTGCTGGCCGACCGGCTCGGCGGTGGTTGGCCGGAGCAGGCGGTCCGCCATGCCGTGCCGGTGTCCGGCTTCGCCGAGGCTGCCGGGGCGGTGCTGGCCGCCCGACAGGAGTCCGGGTTGTCCGAGGCCGAGGCGGCGGCTTACCTGCGCGGACTCGCCGCCGGACACGCGCAACGGTCGGCGGCGGTGCGGGTCGAGTCGGTGTGGAGCGGGCCGAGCACCCACCCTGTTCCGGTGCGGGCGACCGCGCAGGTGCTCATCGATCTGGTCCGCGACGCCCGCAGTGAACTGTTGCTGATGACCTACTCGGCCACCGCGTACCGGCCGTTGCTGACGGAGTTGGCGGCGGCGACGGCACGGGGCGTGACCGTGGTCGTCGTGGTGGAGACGCTGTCGGGAGCCGCCGGAGCGCTACGTGGGAAGGAACCGGCCGCCGCGTTCGCGGGCGTTCCCGGCGTCGAGATGTGGCACTGGCCGACCGAGCGACGGGCAGAGAGACCGGCCAGGATGCATGCCAAGATCGCCGTGGCGGACCGGCGGACGTTGCTGCTGTCCAGCGCGAACCTCACCCAGTCCGGGGTCGATCGCAACATCGAGGCGGGCCTGCTGGTACGTGGCGGTTCCGCACCGCAACGGGCCGCCGAGCACATCGCCGAGCTACAGACCCGGGGCATCCTCGCCCGGCTCGGTACGGCCTGAGGCCGGACGTGGGACCGCACACCGCCGCAGCCGGCCGGGCGACCGCCGCCACCGGCGACATCGCTCGCCTGGCGAACGTCGGTCGGGCGGCCGTCAGCAACTGGCGCCGCCGCTTCGCCGACTTCCCTGCCCCGGTGGGCGGCAGTTCGGCCAGCCCGCAGTACGCCCTGGCGGAGGTGCAGGCGTGGTTTGCCCGCCACGGCAGACCGTTCGTGCTGCGCCCGGTGGACACCGTCTGGCAGTCGTTGCGGGGCGCCACCGGTGACCTGCTGATCGGTGATCGCATCGGCTACCTCGGTGCCGTCCTGGCGCTGCTCGACCGAGATCCCAAGCGCTGGCAGCGCCTCGCTGAGCAGCCCGACGCGGATCTGATCACTGAGCTGCCCGCCGCACTGCGCGACGCCCTGCCGGAGATCGACCATCTGATCACCGACGAGCCGAACGGCGACGAGGTGGTCATTGCCCGGCTCACCGTCGAAGCGGCCGAGCAGGACGGCCACCTGCCGGTCTTCGACTTCCTCTGCCAGCGCTACCGGGAAGTTCACTCGCGACGGCAGAGCGTCACCCCGCCGGATCATGCGCGACTCATGGTCGAGCTTGCCGACGTGGCAGGCGCCCGGGTGCTGGACCCGGCGTGCGGTATCGGCGAGCTGCTGACCGCCGCGAGCCGAGCCGGCGCCGTCGAGGTGTCCGGGCAGGAACTCAGCGTCACCGACGCCCGCCTGGCCGCCGTGCGGCTGCTGCTGGCTGGAGTTTCCGCCCGGGTGGTGGCCGGTGATTCGCTACGCCGTGCGGCCTACCCACCTGGGCGGCCCGACGTCGTGCTGTGCGACCCGCCCTTCGGCGAGCGGTCGTCGGGACACGACGATGTCGTTGACGAGAGCCGCTGGGAGTACGGCCTGCCGCCGCGCGGGGAACCAGAACTGGCCTGGGTGCAGCACTGCCTCGCCCAGGTACGGCCCGGTGGCCGAGTCGCGATCCTGATGCCGCCCGGCTCCGCCAGCAGGCGTGCCGGTCGGCGGGTACGGGCGAACCTGCTGCGCGCCGGTGCGCTGCGCGCGGTGGTCAGCCTGCCTGCGTCCACGCTTACCGCTGCCGCCCCCAACCTGTGGTTACTTCAGCGGCCCCACCGGGAGCGGCCACCCGCACACTTGCTCGTGGTCGATGCCAGCACCGACTCTTCGCGGGCCACACAGGCGTGGGCCGCGTTTGACGCCAAACCGGCCGGCGGGCTACCGGCAGGCAGCCGTGCTGTGCCGATCATCGACCTGCTCGACGACGAGGTTGACCTCAGCCCCGGCCGGCACCTGGTTGCCAGCAGCCCGCCGACTGACTACCCGCCCGCGGTCGAGCGGCTGCGGAGTGCCGTTGCCAACCTTCTGCCACTGTTGCCCGATCTCACCGTCGATGGGGCGGCCGACGATATCGTCACGGTCACCATTGCCGAGCTGCTGCGTACCGGCGCGCTGCTCATCCGGCAGGCACCGCAGCGGCTGACCACGGACGGCGAGGGCGGACACCCCGTGCTGACCGCCCGGGACGTACGGCTCGCCCAACCCGCCTCAGGCCGAGCGGACCGGCTCGACGACGCGGTCACCATCGAGGTCGGGGATGTGGTGACACCGCTGGCACCGCGCAGACCGGCCGTGCGGGTGGTCAGCGAGCCCGGGGCGCTGCTCGGGCCCCGGCTCTACCTGCTACGGGTCGACGCGGACCGGCTCGATCCCTGGTTCCTCGCCGGCTTCCTGCGGATCGCGCAGCGGGCTGTCACCTCCGACGGCGTCTCGCCGGCCCTGCGGTGGGACATCCGTCGGACCCGGGTACCCCGCCTGTCACTGACCGAGCAGCGGGCCCACGGCGAGGCGTTCCAGCGGCTCACGGCGTTCGAAGCGGGGCTGCGGGAGCTGCGCGCACTGGGGGAGGACCTGGTCGAGCAGGGCCTGCGTGGCCTGGCCGGCGGCGACCTCCGGCCGGCACTACACCATGACTGACCGCGATGCGCGGGAACCGACGACGGGAGGAGCGGTCGGGATGGCAACAATTGTCAACGGCCGGTACGAGCTGGAGGAACTACCCGTCGGCCGGGGCGGGATGGGTGAGGTGTACCTCGGCCGGGACATCAAGCTCGACCGAGAGATAGCCGTCAAGTTCATCCGCTTCCCCGACGGGCAACCCGACCAGGACTACGTCCGACGCTTCGTCCGCGAATCACGGATCACCGCCCGCCTGGAACACCCCGGCGTGCCCGCCGTGTACGACGTCGGCACCCACGAGGGCCGTCCGTACCTGGTGATGCAGCGCATCCGTGGCATCAGCCTCGCCGACCTGGTGGCGGAGCAGGGCCCGCTGCCCGTGGGCTGGGCGACCCTGATCGCCGCGCAGGTCTGTGCGGTGCTGGCCGTCGCGCATCGGGCGTCGTTGGTGCACCGGGACCTGAAACCCAGCAACCTGATGCTCGAATCCGACGGCGGCGTCAAGGTGCTGGATTTCGGCCTTGCCGTGGCACCCGACCGGCCCGACTTCTCGAAGATCACGATTACCGGTCAGGTGCTCGGCACCCCTGCCTACATGGCACCGGAGCAGATCCAGGCCAACATCAGCGGCCCCGCGACGGACCTCTACGCGCTCGGCTGCACCCTGCACGAGATGCTCACCGGTGAGCAACTGTTCGCCGGTTCGACCTCGTACGACGTGATGAGCAAGCAGGTCTCCCACGCGCCGGTGCCCGTTCGCGGCGTACGCGACGACGTCCCCGCCGAGTTGGAGCGACTCATCCTGGACCTGCTGGAGAAGAAGCCCGAGGACCGGCCCGCCGACGCGTCCACCGTCTATCGCCGCCTGATACCCCTGGCCAACCCACTGGGCCCGTGGCCGGGCGTGCTGCGCCCACCATCCGAGCCCAGCCCGACCCGCATGTACGCGGCCATGCTCAGCCGAATCTTCGGCGGCACCGCCGGGGCCGAGCCGGACAGCCGCGCTCAGCCGCCGTTGCCGTCGTACCGGCCGGACCGGGTGGCTGCGGCACGGGCCGACCGGCCGGACACGCTGGCAGCGGTCGCACTTCCCGAGGCGCGGCAGGCTGATAGCCGCGAGCCACGGCGCGATGGCCGTCCGCAGGCACCGCGTGCTGGCCGGCCCGAGGTGCGGCGGGCGCGTGACGGGGCCCGCCGGCTGGCTGCCCAGGCCCGCTACCGCCAGGCCGCAGATGTGCTCGCAGCCGCCACCGATTCCGCCATCGCCGCGTACGGTGCCACGGACCCGGACGTGGTGGACCTGCGGTTCGATCTGGCCAGCGCGTTGTTCGACGGCGGTGACTACCGGTCGGCGGCTCCGGTCTTCGGGGACCTCGCGGCGGAACTCGCCGGCCGTGGTGAGAACGAACTCGTGCTGCGGTGCCGGTTGAAAGAGGCGACCTGCCAGGCGTTGACCGGGCAGACCGGGCAGGCGCTGCGCCAGCTCGACGAGCTGCTGGAGGAGCACCGCCGGACGTTCGGCGAGGACGACCCCCGCACGATGGAACTACGCCGGCAGATCGGTCTGCTGCAACTCGGCTCCGGCCAGCCGGACGCCGCCGAGCAGACACTCGGCCAGCTGCTCGCCGACCTGACCCGGCTGCACGGCCCGAGACACACTGCCGTCCGGGAGACCTCCGACCTGCTCACCGGCCTGCGGCGGTCGAGAACGCGGTAACCTGCCGCCCACCGGACACAGTGGATGCACACTCGGTTAGCCTCTCGGTACTGATCGACGTGGCTGACTGGAGAGAATGTGGCGCGAAGAGCACTGGTCAATGGCCGCTACGAACTCGGGGAACGCCCGTCCGGCCAGGGTGGGATGGGCGAGGTCTGGTTCGGGCGCGACATCAGGCTCGACCGGCCGATCGCCGTCAAGTTCGTGCGGCTACCGCCGGACGAACCGGACGACTATGTCCGACGCTTCGTCCGGGAGTCGCGGATCACCGCCCGCCTGGAGCACCCCGGCGTACCCGCCGTCTACGACGTGGGCACCCACGACCGGCGGCCGTACCTGGTGATGCAGCGCATCCACGGGACCAGTCTCAAGGCCCTCCTGGCCGACCACGGGCCCCTGCCGGTCGGTTGGGTGGCGGCGGTCGCCGCTCAGGTCTGCGCCGTGCTGTCGGCGGCGCACCGGGCCTCGCTGGTGCACCGGGACCTCAAACCGAGCAACCTGATGATGGAGCTGGACGGCACGGTGAAGGTGCTCGACTTCGGGCTGGCAGTCGCGCCGACCATCCCGGACTTCTCCACCATCACGCGGGCCGGACACCTACTCGGGACCCCGGCGTACATGGCCCCCGAACGGATCGAGGCCAACATCAGCGGGCCGGCCTGCGACATCTACGCGCTGGGCTGCACCATCCACGAACTGCTTACCGGTAGCCAGACCTTCACTGGGCCGACCATCTTCGACATCATGACCAAGCAGGTACGGGAGGAACCGGTGCCCGCCCGCGCGGTCCGCAGCGACGTGCCGGCGCCGTTGGAGGCGCTCGTGCTCGAGATGCTGCGGAAGAAGCCGGAGCAGCGTCCCGCCGACGCCGACATCGTCTACGAACGCCTGCTGCCCTTCGCCAACGACCTGGGGCCGATCGTCGGAGCGACGAACCCACCCGCCGAACCGAGCGCGGTACATCTCTACGCCCGGGTGGTGAGCCGCATCTTCGCCACGGTCCGCGGCCCGGCCCCACAGCCCCACCGCCGCGATCCGGCACCCGCCGCGCCCACACCGGCGATGACCACGCCCACCCTGGCCGTGACGCGGCCGGACCTGAGGCGGACGCGCAGCGAGGCCGCCGAACTGGTCCGCCAGTCGCGGTACGACCAAGCGGCCGAACTGCTCACCCGGGTGGCCACCGCAGCGGCCGACACTCTGGGCCCCCGCGACGACGACGTGCTCACGCTGCGTTTCGAGCAGGCCGACGCCATCTTCGAGGAGGGCGACTACCATCGCGCCGCGAGCACCTACGGAAGCCTTGTCGACGACGTCACCATCCGGCACGGCGCACTTTCGGAGGCGGCCCTGACCTGTCGGCTGAGACTGGCCACCTGTCACGCGCTGGTCGGCCAGACCCGCCGAGCGCTCGACAGCATGATCGACCTGGTCCACGACAACACCGCGGTCTTCGGGGCGACCGATTCCAGGACAGTGCAGATCCGTCGTCAGGTCGGGCTGCTGCATCTGGGTACGGGCGACCGGGATGCCGCCGCCCGCACCCTCGAAGAGTTGTCGCGCGACCTGGCCCGCGCCCATGGCCCGGATGACGCCACCGCTACCGAGATCATCGACCTGATGCAGACTCTCCGCCTGCCGCGAGGGCGTTGCTGAGCGTGGCGCTCCTTCGCATTCGTGGGGGTTGGTCGGCAGGTCCCCAGAACCTGGGTCCTCGACGTCAGGAGTGCGTCCGGGCGTCGGTTTCCGCATTGGCCTGGACGAAGGCGGTCCAGGCCATGGGGGAGAAGGTGAGTGCGGGCCCGGCCGGATCTTTGGAGTCGCGTACGGCGACGAGGTCGGGAAGGTTGGCGGCGACCTCGACGCAGTTGCCGCCGTTGCCACCGCTGCGGGTGCTCTTGCGCCAGACAGCGCCGGTCAGGTCAGTCATGCCGCATCTCCCCGATGATCCTCTTGATCATGTCCATAGATTGTGCTTCATCAAGAGCCAACTGCTCTAGGCTGCGCCACACGCCATGATAGGCCGCCAGCTCGTTGGGCTTGTCGAGGTAGAGCGCTCCGGTAAGCGACTCACTGTAGGCCACGGAGGGCTCTGGCACGGCTCTACCGCCGTTGGTCGCAGGAAAATCGAGTATCACGAATGAACCGGCCACCGCGCCCGAATATGCCCCGGCGACGAAGGGCAGCACCCGGATGCCGACATTCGGCCGCTCGGCGGTTGAGAGCAGGTGTGTGAGCTGTTCGGCCATCACGTTGCGGTTGCCGACAGTGCGGTGTAGCACCGCTTCCGACAGTACGGCGTCCAAACGGGGTGGCTGCGGGTGTCGACGGGTCAGCAACCCCTGCCGTTGCAGTCGCACCTCGACCGAGCGCTCGCGGTCTGCGTCGCTAATCGACGGCTGGTCAAGACGGGCTAGGCCGAGGGCGTACTGCCGTGTTTGCAGGAGACCCGGGATCAGCGCCTCTTCGTACTGGCGGAGGTGAGCAGCGGCGGACTCCAGGCCGACGTACAGCTCGAACCAGCTCGGCACCGCGTCGCCGTAGGCGTGCCACCAGCCCTTGGACTTGGTCTCGGTGGCCAGGCCGCGCATCGCCTCGGTCATCTCCGGCGACACCCCGTACAGCTCGCACATCGCCTTGACGTCGAGCACCCGGACCGAGCCCATGCCGCATTCGAGACGCCAGATCTTCTGTCGGCTGTATTCCAGGGCTTCGGCGGCGGCGTCGAGCGTCACCCCCGCCTCGTTGCGGAACTGGCGTAGCAGCCGACCGAGCTGTCGGCGCGGCACGGTCGATCCGATGTCTTCGGGCATGGGCGCACTCCTTCGTTCCAGCTCGCAACGCTGCGTCACCTTCCTCTGTAACACCTAGCGGTTACAGGGGAGAGAGTCAATGCATATGCGCGAAATCTGCTTCTGGAACGTTGCGGATCCAGTGCGGACTGTCGCAGCATGACTACAGCGCGGCGGTCGGCCGATTCCCCCCGGGCGGCCGCCGCGTTTCGATCGCATCCCTTTCGTCCAGCCTGGAAGGCAGCGATATGACGACCTACCGCTCCGCCGCGTACTCCGGCTTGCTGCCCTGGCAGGTACGCGGACGTCGCTTCCGCCGGGTCTGGCCAGGCCGTCGTGGCCTGGCACCCGACGAGGTGTACGCGTTCCTCGACCGGGTCGCCGGCGACCTGGCCGCCGTTCAGCAGGCGCTTGCCGAGAGTCGCCGGGAGACCGCCCGGATCAAGACCGCCATGCGTGACTGGCAGTCCGCGCAGGCCCGAGCTCGGGGCTACGACCGGTGATTCGCCGCAGCGTAAGCAAAGCGGCAGGTGCCTTTGTCGACAGACCAGGGAGGGGCAATGGGTAGGCGGTGGAAGTGGTTCCTGCGGCCGGGGCCGGTTGCGCTGGACCTGACCGGGCAGGCGGCGCCGGACGGGGATGTGCCGGGGCGGTTTCGGCGGGTGTCGGTGGAGCATGTGGTACCGGAGCTGCGGGTGACCTCGCGCTGCGACGGCGCGGAGGTCTACGAGCGGCCCGAGGAGCGTCCGACGGGGGCGCGGAACCAGGGGGAGGGGCGCTACGGCGACGGCCTGGCCGGGCGGCAGAACCGGGGTAGGTTCCCGACGCCGGCCTACGCTGGGCCGCCGGCCGAGCCCGATCGGGCGGAGCCGGGCGATGAGATCACCTCGGATCAGCTTGAGCGGGCGAGTCGGCTGACGAACCAGCACTGGCGGCGGCCCGCCGAGGATCCGCGTACCCGGAAATGCCCGGACTGTCGCGCGGACGGCACGTGTCCCCGGGCGGCCTGGGCCGAGGCGACCATCACGCGCTTTCTGCGGACGTACCTGCGGTGAGCGCCTTCGACCTGTCGCCCGCGCAGATCCGCAACCGGCTGATCCTGCGGGCACGACAGGCGGCACTGACTGCCCGAGTCGGGTTGCCGTGCGACAAGGAGTGCCCGATCGGGGCGGCCGTGGTCCGCGTACCAGTGGTCCCGCAGGTCTGCGTCGCACCCGGCGACGTGGTCCGGCTGGGCAAGGCCGACTACCGGTATCCAGCCGGTCCGCTGCGGCTGCGGATCGTCCGGGTCAGGCTGGACGTCAGCCAGTGGTACGACGGGCAGTGGGTGTGGCTCGAAGGCGTCGAGATCGGGCCGGACGGTCAGGACGGCATGTGGCGGCCGGTGCTGGCCCGAGTCGCCGCGCTGCCATCGCTGACCGCGTCGGGCTGCGGCACCTCACCGCCCTGCGTTCACGACCATCCCGACGGGGGTGGGCCGAATGCGTGACGAGCGGCCTTCACCGCCAGGGAGGCCATGGCGGCGTTGGCGGCGCCACCGATCACCGCGCCGATCCCGAACGGTGCCACTCGACCGAGGACGACGATGCCCTGCTTGGTGCCGAACTTCGTGACGAAGTGTCTGCCCAGGATCTTGTTGATCTGGCGCAACGTCTCGGCAGGCACCTTGGCGACGACCTGACGTCCCCAGTGTTGCCCCGTACGCTCAGCGACCTTGGTGATGGTGGCGGAGCCGCTTCCGCCGAGCATGATCCCCAACACGATCGTCCGGCGGCGTTCCACCTCGTCGATGGGGATGCCGTGGACCTCGGCGATAGAGAGCGCGAAGAGTGCGCTCAGCTCAAGAGACGAGAAGACCTCGCCTGCCGACAGTGCCAGTGCGACCCCCGTGCCGACGCCGGGCGCGGCCGCAGTTCCTCCGACTGCCGCGCCTGTCCCGGTCAGGGCACTGACGTACATCCGCTCCAGACTGCGGATCACCTGCGCCGGTGTCGCCTCTGGATTCCGCTGGCGGGCACGGGCGATGTTCTTGCGCACCAGTGGGCCCTGGATGTCGATGGCCTTGTCCAGAAGGTCGAGTACTCGCTGCCCAGGTGCGGCCGCTGCCGGGACTGGCCCGTCGAAGGCATCTGTTGCCATGCCTGGAACTCCTTACGAGAGGTGATTGAGCGGCGGGCGGTCTATCGGCGGAGCAGGACGGCGAACTGCTTGCGGAGCAGCGCGAGGTCAATTGGATGACCGGCCATTCTGGTGCAGAGTTCCCTCAACGGCCAGGTCTGGAGGTGGCCGAAGCGCACGGCGTAGATTGCCACGGCATCCAGCCGGAAGGCATCCGAATAGTCCAGCAGCACGTAACCCAGCAGTTGGTCCAGGTCGGCGCGGGACAGCGCCGCCGCCCGGGTGCCGTCCGAGCGAGGCCGACCGCCCTGGCTTGCCTTGAAGTCCATCAGCATTCCGCCGACGATCAGGTCGGCGTCGGCGTTGAGGTCCGCGCTGCCTTCGAAGGTGGACCCACTGACTACCTGCCCCGGCGGCAGCGCCGGTAGCAGTCGCTTCACCGCGAGGTCGCGCATGGCGACCAGGTCGGCGACCTCGTCGGCATTGGCCAGCGCCAGCAGCTGCGCTGCCCCGTCGGCGGGGTTGAGGCGCATCAGCCGGGAGCCGTCAACTCGGGGTGCCCGGTACAACTCCGCCAGCAGGGCAAGCGCGTATGACACCCGGGCCCACCACTCGTCGTCTCGGTGGGCGAATCGGGCTGGCTCCACCGAGGCCAGCTGGCGCGTGCGGTAATCGATCACGCCCAGCTCGCCCAGGAGTTCACCACCAGCCCGGATGCAGGGTGCCCGACCTGAGCGCAACCCAGCTGCTGCCAGGCCGACCGACGGGGCCGGGTCGACCAGGAACCGTAGCCACCAGTCGATCGCCGCACCCTGCGTGCCCAGCGCCACCGCAGGGCTGGGCAGCACCTGTGCAACTCCCGCAACTTGCCGGTACTCGGCCTGCACCTTCCCGTGGTGCGGGAAGGTCGACCGGAGCCATCGGGCCACGGGACTGTTCGCGTCCTTCACCTCAGCCGTCAATGCGGGCATGCAGAACCTCGGTTCTCACTTGCTGTAGCGGCGGATCAGGTCGAGGAAGTTGCGAAGCCTGCCGACATCCGCTGGTCGCACCGGGTCGGGGTTGAAGTGCATGACGTTGTTGCGGACCTTGCGTAGCCGGTCAAGGCGTTTGACGAAGGTCTTTCGGTCAAGTGGCCAACCGAGTTGCTTCCAGCAGTCCGGGTTGTCGAGCACTGCTTGGTACTGCCCGATCGACATGGAATCGAAGGACTTGAAGGAGGAGCCTGCCGCCGAACACGCCTGCTTGACGGTCTCCTCATCAAACATGTTCTGTAGGAGCTGGCGCAACTCCTGGTCGATCTCGCCGATCAGGAAGAACGGTGTTGCTGTTTCGTCGTACTTGCGTACCACGTCGGCTGCGGTGACGATGCCGCTGATCTTCCGCTGGTCGTCTCGGACAAAGATGAAGCCGTTCTTCTGAAGTGTCTCCAGCACGTCCAGCAGGCGCACGTCGTAATCGAAGACTCGGGCAGCCGCGCGCCGATCGATCGCCTCACTGAACGTGGCATTGGCATCGCGGTGCTTCGCCGCAGCGATCGACTCCCAGCTCACGGCGCCATGGAGGGTATACGGGTTGGCCAGCACCGCGATCTGGGAAAAGTCGTCGACCTGCATCGCCGTGATGGCTTCTTCGAACGAGGCCGTGGGAGACACCCAGGTCAGCGACATGTCGTCCGGCAGCATGTTGCCCAGCGTCAGTCCGACATCGACGCTTTCCTCGTCGCTGCTGGACTGCAAGGGATCAGAGATGTCACCCCCGTCCTTGGTGCCAGCTTCGTCCCCCTCAGGTTGCAAAATGATCCGGATCGTCTTGTCCAAGCTGACGGTACGGAAGTCGGGAGCGGTGGTCAGGCCGTGGTTCGCGAGGTCCGCGTCGATCTGCGCGCTGGCGGTCCGGTCGCGGTCCTCCAAGCCCCAGTACTTGATGAATTCGCGGACGGTCAGGTTGCGTGGCTTGCCGGCGTCGGCTTCTGACCGGGCCTCTTCGAGCACCGTGAAGCGGCGGCGTACCGCCTCTGCTTCTTCATCGGGCTGCTCCTCGTCGGCTGATACCTCGTCGGCCACGTCCTTGAGTAGCTTGGCCCGCAACTGGTGCAAGGTCTCCCCTCCGGGCTGGACCCGCCAGACCGCCCAACCCGGCACTGCGACGAGCCCGGCGGACTCCGCCGCGGCACGAGACGGGGTAGGGAACTCTCGGCCGTCCGGCAGGCGGAGCTGTCCCCGCTCCGTAACCGTTGCCTGGTAGGGCGTTTCGCCGATCCGTTGCTGAAAGGTCAGCTCTGCGCCAGCGCTGAGCAGTCCAGCCTCAAGCAGGTCGGTAATGCGGACCCGGCGGCCGTTGATCAGAAGTTCCCGACGCCTCCGGGAGGAAGAACCGTTCGACATCCTTGCGCTTCCGTTCTGCCGTACGTGTAAGGGACCTGCTCCTCGCGACCGGTTGGTACGCGGCTCGTCGGGGCTGTCGCTCCCATCCATGCGAGGCACGAGAGCCGGCTCGACACCGAGGGCGTCGCTGGCGACTGAAAGGCCACGTTCCCGGGCGCTGAATTTGCTCAGCTCACCGGCGCTCCACTTCCAGCCAAGGACGGACAGTTCGTTCGCCGCACGGCCGAGGATGGTGTCCTCGTATCCGCCGACAACCCGAACAGACACCTGGTCGGCGTACTGATGGACACGAGGTGCCAGATACATCAGCTTGGCCTGCCGACCCGACGGACGATCGGATCGGTCGTATCCCGGTGGCGCTGCAGTCAGCTCGCCACGGCGCCAGGCGTCGACCATCTCGGCGATCGCTGGATAGTCGGTCACGACCGTCACCCGGTATCGCCGGAGAAGCCGGTGCAGCGCCCAGAACAGCGCCCTCGCCTCGGCCGCCAACTCGCCATCGCCGTCAAAGCGCCGCTGTGTGGTTGTCGCGCCAAAACCGTAGTGGCCGTCGTCGGCCAGATAACCCCAGCCACGGGGGTGCTCGTGCCCGGTCGGATGTAACTGGTAGCAACCGACGACTGCGACTTCGATGGGACTACCCTCAGCGGTGACAAGCGGTTGGAGTTGCTCCTCCTGGATCCACCTGTCGCGTCGCACCAGTTCCATGGCGCCGTTCTTGATCTCCTGGCGGGTGGCTGCACGAAGCGGCTCAGGGCGCTCGCAAATGCGCCGGGCCTTGAGGGTGCGCCACGGTTCCGGGTGGACCCAGGTGCTACCAGACTGGACGCAGATCACGCCGCACTGCCGACAGATGTGTTGACTGTTGGTTGCGTCCGTCACGGAATATTCGCCCGTCCCCTTGATTTCAGGTCGCCGCAGCCTAGACGACTACTCCTGGCGGAAGGTGTCGTGAATCCGACTCATTATTCTTCCGCTCGTGCTGAAAAGCCGTTGCTGGAACGGGGCGGAAGAGCGACTACGGGGTTGCCTGGCCGGACCAAGCTCGGCTCCGTCGTGGGAGCAGCCCGACGGATCGCCGGTAGGGTCGCATCCACCGCCGTAATCGATCATCAGGCAGGAGGCTCCGTGCCGCAGCTCGCCCTCGCCAACAGTTTCTGGCAGAGCTACGACGTCCTGGAGAAGCCGGTCAAGGCCGGCGTCCGCAAGGCGATGGAGAAGTTCCAGCAGCTCACCGTCGCCGAGTTGTACGCCGACAAGGGACTGCACCTGGAGTCGGTCAACAACGCCCGTGACCCACGGATGCGAACCATCCGGATCACCGACTTCTGGCGCGGGGTGGTCCTCGCGCCGGACGACGGCAGCGACACGTTCCTCCTGCTCAACGTCGTGCCGCACGACGACGCGTACGGCTGGGCCGCGAAGCGGCTCTACACGGTCAACAGCGCGACCCGTGCTCTGGAGGTCCGTAACGTCGTCGCCATCGAGCAGCTCACCCCGGCGCTGGAGAAGGCCGCCGCGCAGGCACCGAGCCTGTTGTTTGCCAAGCATTCCGACACCGTGCTGCGCGACCTCGGCATCGACGACCAGGTGTTGCGTGCGGTCCGCACGATCGTGGACAAGTCGCAGTTGGAGGCGTTCGGGACGCTGTTGCCGGAGGATCAGTTCGAGGTGTTGCAGTACCTCGCCGAGGGGTTCAGCCCGGACGAGGTCTACCGCGACCTGGTGACCGCGCGTCGACCGGTCGACGCGACGCCGGACCCGAGCGAGAGCCTGGAAATCGCGATCGCCAACACGACCAGCCGGATCACCCTGGTGACCCGGCCCGACGAACTGGCCGAGATCCTCGACAAGCCGTTCGCTGCCTGGCGGGTGTTCCTGCATCCGTCGCAGCGGCGGGTCGCCTACCGGGTGACGTACACCGGTCCGGCTCAGGTGACCGGTGGGCCGGGCACCGGGAAGACGGTGGCCGCGCTGCACCGGGTCAAGCACCTGCTCTCTCGTACGCCGCACAGTCGGGTGCTGCTCACCACGTACGCCAACGCTTTGGCCGCCAGCCTGCGGGAGAACCTGGCGCTGCTTCTCGGCGACGAGGAGCAGCTGGCGCGGGTGGAGGTGACCACGGTGGACGCCGTCGCCAACCGCACTGTGCGGGCCCTCGCCGGCCGGGTGCCGACGCCGATCGGTGACATCGACGAGCGGCAGACCTGGCGGCGGGTGTGCCGGAAGCTGACGCTGCCCTGGACCGAGCAGTTCCTGGCCCAGGAATATCGGCATGTCATTCTCGCCCACGACGTGCAGACGCGAGAGGCATACCGTGTCGCCAGCCGGCGCGGCCGGGGCGCCGGGCTGGCTACGCGGCAGCGTGACCGGGTGTGGGACGCCGTTGAGATGTTCACCGCTGAACTGTCGGCCGCCAGCACCGCCACCCACCTGCAGATCTGCGCGCAGGCGGCCAAGCTGCTCGGCGACGCCGACCTGGTTGAGCACGGGTACGACCACGTCGTGGTCGACGAGGCGCAGGACCTGCATCCCGCGCAGTGGCGGGTGCTGCGGGCAGCCGTGCCGCCCGGCCCCGACGACCTGTTCATCACCGGCGACCCGCACCAGCGGATCTACGACTCGCGGGTGTCACTCAGCGCGCTCGGTATCTCGGTCACCGGCCGTAGCAGCCGATTGCGGATCAACTACCGCAGCACCGAGGAGATTCTTACCTGGTCTACGAGGGTCCTCGTCGGGGCGCAGGTCGAGGACTTCGGTGGCGAGGGCGAGGACAGCCTGACCGGCTACCGGTCGCTGCTGCACGGCAAGCGACCTACCGCGCAGGGGCACACCTCGTCGCAGGCCGAGATCGCTGCGGTGGTCAAGCGGGTGGGGGAGTGGCTGGCGCAGGGCGTGGGACCGAGCGAGATCGCTGTCTGCTCGCGCTTCAACACGACGTTGAGCAGTGTGCAGGACGAGCTGACCGGTGCCGGCATTCCGTCGGTCCGGGTACGGGACCAGCCGGGTGCCGACATCGACGGGATACGGCTCGCCACCATGCACGCGATGAAGGGCCTGGAGTTCCGGTGTGTCGCGATAGTCGGTGTCACGGCGAAGGCGGTGCCCTTCGCAAAGGAGGTCACGCCGCCCGAGGTGGATTCCATCCAGCACGGAAGTGATCTGCTCCGGGAACGCTGTCTGCTCTTTGTTGCCAGTACCCGGGCCCGAGAAGCTCTGCACGTCTCATGGAGCGGTCCGCCCAGTCCGTTCCTGTCCGACGTCGGTGCCGCGCGTTCGGAGCGCACCATCGAGCACACGTAAGGAACGTACGCCCTGGAGGACGGCGCGGTTGGTGGCGTCGCTGACACAACCGGACGACTCGCCGTCTCAATTGGCCATTGTGCTGAGGCAGCGGCGGTCGTCTTGCCGCTAACGTGCGCAGCACGGGAGGTGGTGCGAGTGCGACGCTGGGTTGCCCGCTTCGAGGGGGCGCATCTCGTTCTCCGGCGTCGACGTCTGCTGCCCTGGCCGAAGGCGGACCTCCGGCGGATACCGCTGACTGCGGTCCTCGATGTCGGGTCGCTCACTGCGGCCGACCACGCAAGGCGCCGCGCACAACTCTCTCTGCAGGACCCGGCGTCGCCGCACCTCACCGAGGTCGTCCCGGTGAGGTTCACGCCGCAGCAGTGGGAACATGCCGGTTGGTTCGTGCGGCAACGGCAAGCGGTCCAGGCAAGAGGCCCGCAACCCAGGATGAAGGCATCGCCGTCGGACGGTATGTCCCGCACGGCTGTCGATGTTCCGCCTCAGTCGCGGCGACAGTCTCGGCTGACAGCCGGGTTGCGAGCCCACCTGACAGCCACACCGGTCTCCCCGGCACAGTCGTCCAGACCAGCTACCCCGGTGATTCGGGCCGGCGACGGCAAGCGGCCGGTGTGGCTGTGGCTCCAGGACGGGAAGATCCACGCCTCCCTCGCACCTACTGGCAACGGCTCGCCGCGCAGCCTGAGCTCCGCCGATGTCGCCCAACTCCTGCTCGCTGACCCGTCCAGGGCGATGCCAGCGATGCGTACGCTGACCGGCGTCGCCGACGACCAGCAGGCGCTCGCTGCCGTGCGGAGTTGGCGGTCCTCGGATCGCGCCGTCGTCAACCTGAGCGCCGCTGACCTCGCCGGTCGGCGGGTCATCGAGGCACCGCAGAAACCGGGCCGTAGCAACCCGGACGGCAGCGTGCGGACCGTCTCCGGTGGCCTTCCGAGTCTGAACAAGCGCCGCAGGTGAGAAACGGCCCTGAGATGCTGGTGGCTGGTGTCGACTACTCGCGGTCTCCGGTCGAGGGTGCTCTGGTGAGTCGGGCGGCGATGGCCTGCGCCAAGGGTAGGCCGATGAGCACCAGTAGGCCGGCGGTCGGCGAAACGAGTGCGGTCAGGGTGGCGGCGGCGAAGGTCACGCTGAGCGCGACCGGCGCGGCCAGGGTCCGGGCGCTCGACTGACTCTTCGGGGCGCGCAGGTGGGGGTGGCGGTCGACCCACCATGCCTGGGTCAGCGCGAGAAGGCTGATGAGCAGCATGTTGCTGAGGTAGAGGACCGCCGAGTCGGTGCGCAGGTGTGTCTCGACGAAGAGTCGTGCGGTGGGGAACGGCAGGAAGACCACCGCCATTAGCCATGCCGTGTTGAGCAGGACGAGGGGCTCGTCGTAGTCGACGAGTTGTTCGTAGAGGTGCCGGTGGGTTCGCCAGAACAGCGCGATGACCAGGAACGACACCGCGAAGGAGAGGATGTCTCCGAGGTGCGCGGCGAACAGTTCGGCCACCGACTGCCGAGCCGTGCTCGCGTCGGCGAAGTTGACCAGGGGGAGTGCCAGCAGGGTCAGCGCGATCGCTACGGCCCCGTCGGTGAAGGCGGCGGTGCGCTGGAGGGTGCGCTGACGCCGTTCCCGGAGGTCGGGAACCTGCCGTGGGTCGGCGCAGCCGGCGTCCTCGTTCATGCCCTGATTGTTGCGAATCGGACACCCTTCGGTGTCGTGCTTCCTCGCCTTGCCGGTGGCGGGAGCGCGGACACGCTTGGTGTGCGCAAGAGCGCGGTGACCGGTCGGGCGGGTGTTACCAATGGGCTACGTCGATGAAACACGCCGCTGAGATCGTCGTCCATCGATCTGGCGAGGGAGGCGGCAATGACGACACCCACCACGCGACGGCAGTTCCTCCAGGCGGTCGGAGTCTCCGGCGGCGCCGGGGTGCTCTACGGGACGATGGGCGCGCTCGGGTTGGCACCCGCCGCGCAGGCGGCGCCGCCGTTCCGGGCCCCGAACCGGTCGGACTTCACGCTGACCGGCCGGTCCGCGAAGTCCGTCGTCGTGCTCGGCGCCGGCATCGCCGGACTGACGACGGCGTACGAGTTGGGCAAGGCCGGTTACCGGGTGACCGTGCTGGAGGCGCGCAGCCGCCCGGGTGGGCGTAACTGGACGGTTCGCGGTGGCACCAGCGAGACCGACCTGGACGGGCACACCCAGCGCGCCCGGTTCACCGGCGGGCAGTACATGAACGCCGGTCCGGCGCGGATCGCCCAGCACATGGTGACCATGGACTACTGCCGGGAACTGGGCGTGCCGGTCGAGATCTTCGGCAACCAGAACGCCGACGGCTACTACTACAACGAGGACGTCGGCCCGCTCTCCGGCACGCCGATCCGGCACCGTGAGGCGAAGGCGGACGTCTACGGCTACGTCTCCGAGCTGCTGGCCAAGGCCACCGACCAGGGCGCGCTCGACGGGCAGCTCACCGCCGACGACAAGGAACGGCTGTTGGAGTTCCTGCGCGGGTTCGGCGCGATCGGCGGCCGGGTGGCGGGAAATCCGGCGGCGAGTTGGCGGTACGCGGGCACCAACCGCCGGGGCTACCTGGTGGAGCCGGGCGCGGGCAACGAGACGGGTACGCCGAAACTGACCCCGCACTCCCTGCCGGACGTGCTGGCCAGCGGCGTCGGACGGTACTTCTCCTTCGAGTTCGGCTACGACCAGGCGATGCTGATGTTCCAACCGGTCGGCGGGATGGACCGCATCGCGTACGCCCTGGAGGAGGCGGTGGGGCGCGGCCGGATCACCTACGGCGCCCAGGTGCGGTCGATCTCGAACACCGGCTCCGGTGTCTCGGTCGTCCACGCCGGACCCGGCGGTCGGGTGCGGACCGTCACCGCGGACTTCTGCGTCTGCACGATTCCACCGCCGGTGCTGGCGCGGATCCCGTCGAACCTGTCCCCGCCGGTGCGGGACGCCCTCGGCTACGCGGTGCCGACCGCCACCGGCAAGATCGGGTTGCAGTACCGGCGGCGCTGGTGGGAGCAGGACGAGAACATCTACGCCGGCATCACCAACACCAACCTGGACCTGTCCGCGATCTGGTACCCGTCCTACGGCTACCACGGCGCGAAGGGCCTGGTCATCGGCTACTACAACTTCGGCGCCAACGCCCAGTCGTACGCGGCCCTGCCGCCCGCCGAGCGGGAGGCCCGTGCCGTCGCCCAGGGCGTGAAGATCCACGGCGAGGCGTACCGCAGCGAGGTGGAGACGTCGTTCTCAGTGGCCTGGGAGCGGACCCGCTACAGCGAGGGCGGCTGGATGTCCTGGCCATCGCGGACCAGCGGCGGGCACTACGGGCGCCTGCTGGAGCCGGACGGTCGGGTCTACTTCGCCGGTGACCACCTCAGCCACTACATCGCCTGGCAGGCCGGTGCCTTCGAGTCGGCCCGCAAGGTGGTGTCCGACCTGCACACCCGCGTGATGTCGAGCTGAGCTGCCCGACCCCTGCTCGTCAGCCCGCCGGGCGGATCCTGTCGTACCCGGCGAGTATGACCGTCAGTGAACGGTACCGGCGCGGCAATCGGGGTTCATCGGACACGACAGGAGAATGGCGACATGGCCACACGACAACGAACAACACACCAGGTCGGTACGGCGCGCCGGGGAGAGCCGCGATGACCGGCGTACGGGTGCTGGTCGGCACCCGCAAGGGCGCGTTCGTGCTCACCTCGGACGGTCGACGCGCCGACTGGACGGTCGACGGGCCGCACTTCGGCGGTTGGGAGATCTTCCACCTCACCGGTTCCCCGGCCGACCCGGACCGGCTCTACGCCTCGCAGTCCGGCGGTTGGTTCGGGCAGTTGATCCAGCGTTCCGACGACGGCGGCAGGACGTGGGCCACCGTCGGCAACGACTTCGCGTACACCGGCGAGGTCGGCGAGCACCTCTGGTACGACGGCACTCCGCGCCCGTGGGAGTTCAAGCGGATCTGGCACCTGGAGCCGTCCCGCGACGACCCCGACACGGTGTACGCCGGTGCCGAGGATGCCGCCCTCTACGTCTCCGGCGACGGCGGCCAGAAGTGGACCGAGCTGACCGCGTTGCGGACCCACCGGACCGGCCCGTCGTGGCAGCCGGGTGCGGGTGGCCTGTGCCTGCACACGATCATCCTGGACCCGGTGCACCCGGGTCGGATCTACACCGCCATCTCGGCGGCGGGCGCGTTTCGCAGCGACGACTCGGGCGCGAGCTGGCTGCCGATCAACAAGGGCCTGCGGTCGGGGGAGATCCCCGACACCGACGCCGAGGTGGGCCACTGCGTGCACCACATCACCCAGCACCCGTCGCGGCCGGACACGCTGTTCATGCAGAAGCACTGGGACGTGATGCGCAGCGACGACGCCGGTGCGAACTGGCGTGAGATCAGCGGCGACCTGCCGTCGGACTTCGGATTCCCGATCGCGGTGCACGCGCACGAGCCGGAGACGATCTACGTCGTACCGATCAAGAGCGACTCCGAGCACTACCCGCCGGAGGGGCGGTTGCGGGTCTACCGCAGTCGCACCGGCGGCGACGAGTGGGAGCCGCTGACCGACGGGCTGCCGCAGTCCCACTGCTACGTCAACGTCCTGCGGGACGCGATGGCGGTCGACACGCTCGACGAGTGCGGCATCTATGTCGGCACCACCGGCGGGCAGGTCTACCACTCGGCGAACGGCGGCGACACCTGGGCGCCGATCGTCCGGGACCTGCCCCCGGTGCTCTCCGTGGAAGTCCAGGTGTTGCCGTGATCCGGGTCGTCCTCCCGGCCCACCTGAAGACCCTTGCCAAGGTCACCGGCGAGGTACGCCTGGAGGTGGCCGGTCCGGACGGCGGGCCGGCCACCCAGCGCCTGGTGCTGGACGCGTTGGAGGCGCGCTACCCGATGCTGCTCGGCACCATCCGGGATCGGCACAGCGGCAAACGTCGCGCCTTCGTCCGCTTCTACGCCTGCGAGGAGGACCTCTCCCACTCCCCACCCGACGCACCGCTGCCCGAGGCGGTACTCACCGGCGCGGAGCCGTACATCGTCCTGGGCGCGATGGCCGGGGGATAGCCGCCCTCCGCGATGGCCGGGGGACAGCCGGGCTCACAGCCCTCGGGCGAACAGCGCCAGCCGGACCCGGTTGGGGCTGCCGGTCTTGGTCATCAGGCTGGTGATGTGGGTCTTCACCGTGGTCACACCGATGTGCAGGCGCTCGCCGATCTCCGCGTTGGACAGTCCCTCCGCGACCAGGTCCAGCACGTCCTGCTCCCGAGTGGTCAGGCCGTCGACGGGTGCCGGTGTCTCGGCGCGGGCGTGCACCGCCCGGGTCACCAGGCGTCGCAGCACGTCCTGGCTGAACGGGCTGTCGCCGACGGCGGCCCGCCGGACGCCGTCCAGCAGTTCGGTGGGCGGTGCGTCCTTGAGCAGGAAACCGCAGGCACCGGCGGTGAGTGCCGGATAGAGGTGGTCGTCGTCGCCGAACGTCGTCAGCACCAGCACCCGGGTGGCGGGCCGGTCGGCCAGGATGCGGCTGGTCGCGGTGATCCCGTCGACCCCCGGCATGCGCAGGTCCATCACCACCACGTCGGGCACCAGCCGCGCGGCCATCGTGATCGCCTCGCGGCCGTTGTCGGCCTCACCGACCACCTCGATGTCGGGCTGCGCGTCGCAGAGCATACGCAACCCGGCGCGGATCAGATGCTGGTCGTCCACCAGCAGCACACGGATCATGACGCCTCCCTCGCCTGCGGCACGTCACGGTCCGGCGTGGCGGGCAGGATCGTCCGGACCCGCCAGCCGCTGCCGGTCGGTCCGACCTCCAGGTGGCCACCGAGGACCTCGACCCGTTCCCGCATCCCGGTGATGCCGTGGCCGCCGCCCGTCGGCACCACGGCCGGCACCGCACCGCGCCCGTTGTCCGTCACCTCCAGGTGCACCGCCCCGTCGACCACGGTGACGCTCAACCGGGCCAGCGCGGCGGCACCGGCGTGCTTGGCGACGTTGGTCAGCGACTCCTGGGTCAGGCGCAGCACCGCCAGACCCCGGACCGCGTCGAGTGACGCGACCGCCGGGTCGACCTCCGCCTCCACCGTCACCCCGGCCTGACGGGCCCGGTCCACCGCCGCGCCGATGGCCGCCGGGACCGCCGACGGTTCGATCGCGGTGAGTGCCGCGTCGCCGCGTACGCCGTCCGGGTCGCGCAGCACCGCGACCAGTCGGCGCAGGTCGGCCAGGGCGGCGCTGCCGGTGCCGTGCACGTCGTCGAAGACCTCGTCCACCCGTGGATCCAGGTCGGTCAGCACGTGCCGGGCCACCCCGACCCGCAGCACCATCGACGCCACGTGGTGCGCGACGACGTCGTGCAGCTCCCGCGCGATGGCGCTGCGCTCGTCGGCCCGGGCGGCGCGGCTCTCCGACTCGCGCCGTCGCTGCTCCTCCTCGGCGCGTTGCTGCGCCTGCCGGCCCAGCTCCTGCGTGGTCCGGATGACCAGGCCCAGCAGCACCGGCACGCCGACGTCCACCACCAGCCCGGACGCCGCGGCCAGAAGCCACTCGACCGGTTCGCCCCGTACGCCGGTCAGGTCGACCAGGGCCAGCAGGCCGGCGCCCCACCAGACCGTGCGGGTCCGGCGCGCCCGCACGGTCAGCTCCAGCAACGCCCACCCGGCGCCCACCTGGTTGATCATCACGTCGCCGATGACGTGGATCGCGACCGCCAGCAGCGCCACCTGCACCAGCAGGTTGCCCACCAGCCGGCGGAACAGCAGCAGCCCGGCGGTGAACGCGGCCACCGCGAGGACCAACTGCCCGGTGGTGGGCGTACCGGCGTGTAGCCCACCGAAGGAGAGGTAGAAGACGCCCGCGATGATGACCAGGGCCATCCGCACGCGGGCGTCCCGCGCGTCGAACAAGCGTCCCAGCCATCCCACGGTGACCAAGCCTAGGCCCTGCCGTCCGACGGCGAGATCGGCCGTGTCCAGCGGGTACGCACCGCCAGATAGACGGCCAGCCCGATCGGCCCGAGCAGGATCGTCGACACCAGCACCGGCGCCATGACCAGTGCGGGCATCCGCCGCTCCCGGCTGTCCCGCCACGCCCATGCCCCGACGAACAGGTCGAACGCGATCATGTGCGCCCAGGCCGCCGCCGCACCGTCGTCGGTGCCCAGCAGGTCGCGGATGCCGTCCAGGGTCGGCGAGGCCACCGCCGGCAGCACGTCGCCCAGCGCGGGGAGCACCAGCACCGTGTAGATCACCAGCACCGGTGCCACGATCAGCGGCGAGGCGATGATCCGGCTGGTCATGTGCCAGCGCGGCAGCAGGATCATCAGCACCCAGAAGGGCGCGGCCAGCGCGAACGTCAGCGTGAACAGGGCGCCGGTCACACCGTCACCTCGACCCGCGCGGTGTCGGTCTGCTCCGGGCCGCCGTCGACGGGCGCGTCCACCGGTTCGGGTCGACGTCGCCGCGCGAGCACCGCACCGACGGCCACCACGGTCGCGACCAGCAGCGCCGCGGCGGCGCCCAGGGTCAGCGCGTCCGGATCCAGCAGCGGCTGTCCGCGCAGCGCCTGCCAGGCCAGCAGCAGCGTCCCCACGCCGTACGCCGCACCGGCGACCACCAGCAGCCGCACCTGGTCACGCTGATCCAGCCGTTCATCGCGGAACCGGCCCAGCAGCAGCGCCAGGACCGGCAGCACCTGCAACGCGTGCATGCCCACGAAGTGCGGGATCCGCAGGTCCCCACCAGTGGTGCTCCAGCCCAGGATCGGCAGCCCGGGGCCGCCGTCCGGCACGCCGACGCTGTGCGCCCCGACGATCCCGGCGACATCCGATTCCGCGCCGTTCATCGTCATCGGGACCGCGGTCAGCATGCCGAGCAGCGTCAGACCCAGACCCAGCCCCACCGCGTACCGGCCGACCCGGTCGGGGATCGGTCGCCGCAGCACCGCCACACCGATGACTATGTGCGCGACCATCAGCACGTTGATCGCTATCCCCATCGCCTGCCAGAGGGCGGCGTTCAGCGGGCTGCTCACGTTGAAGTGGCTGGTGGTGCCGCGCAGCACCTGCCCGACGATGATCGTCATCTCCACCACCCCCATGGCGACGATGACGGTGCCGGCCCATTCCGCGACCCGGCTGCGCCGGGGCAACAGGGTGAGCATCCAGGCCAGGGTGGCGCCGTACAGCATCAACGAGACGGAGAACTTCAACGGCTTGAGCCAGATCGGCGCGCCGGTCAGGACCCGGGGATCGGCGAAGACACCGACGGCGCAGACGACGGCGAGGACGGCCATCGCCGAGACGAAGACCAACAGGGGACGGTGCCAGGGTGCCCGCAGGGGCAGCGCGGAAGTCATGTCCTGATGCTGTTCGGGCGGCGACCCGGAAGCGCCCGACCAGCGGCCCCACCTGCGGCCGTCGGTCCGAGCGGCGTCTCCTACCCAGGTCGGAGGTGGCTCCCGTACCTCGGGCCTCGGACCGGGGGAGTGCCCCCTGGCGTGGACGCGATCCGCGTACGCTGCCGGGCATGGTCACCCGACCGGACGCCGCACCCCGGTTTCCGGCCGCTCGGGCGACGGGCCGTGGCCCTGCCTGGTACCGGGGAGACTGTCACCTGCACTCGACGCTCTCCCAGGGCGCGGATTTGAGCGTGCCGCAGCTCGCGACGGCGGCCCGTGCGCTCGGGCTGGACTTCGTCGCCACCACCGAACACGACACGGTCCGTGGCCACGCGCAGTGGGCCCCACCCCACTCCGGCGACGACCTGCTGGTGATCCTCGGGCAGGAGGTCACCACCCGCACCGGCCACTGGCTGGCCCTCGGTCTCCCACCGGAGCAACACGTCGACTCCGGCTACGGCATCCGCGACGACACCATCGAGCGCCACCTGCACCGGGTACGCCGCACCGGCGGACTGTGCGTGCTGGCCCACCCGTACGCGCCGTACCCCTCGGGGACGTCGGCCTACCCGTACCGCTGGTTCGACGCGGTGGAGGTGTGGAACGGCCGCTGGGCCTCCGACCTGCCGTGGAACGCCGACAACGAGGCCGCCCTGGCCGAGTGGGGACGCATCCTGGCCCACGACGTCCACCGGAGACGCTGGCGCCCGGCGGTCGGCAACAGCGACACCCACCTCGCCGACCAGCTCGGCACACCGCACACCGTCGTGTTCGCGCAGGATCTGAGCACCGAGGCGATCCTCGCCGGCCTCCGCCAGGGCCGCAGCTGGCTCGCCGAGTCGACACGCGTCCATCTCAAGGTCGAGGCGTCGACCGCCGACCGCGTCGCCGCCGTCGGCGAACGCCTCCCCACCGGCGGTGAGCAGGTCACGGTACGCGTCCAGGTGTCCGGCGTACCCTCCGGTGTCGTCACCCTGCACACCGAACGCGGCACCGTGCACCGTGCGGCGCTGTCTGCCGACGGAACGGGAACGATCCAGTGGCACACCACGGCGGACGAGGCCGGCTACGTCCGCGTCGAGGTCCGCCACCCCACCCGCCAGATGGCCGCCCTCACCAACCCCATCATCCTGACCTGAGGCGCCTCCTCAGCGTCAGCAGTCAGGACGGGGCGTGGAGCTGACGGATCTGATCGGCGGTGAGGGTCACCATGCTGACCGTGCGCCCGTCCGAGTCGGCGAACTCCACCTCGTACGCGACCGGGACGTGATCGAAGACGTGCACGATCGTGCCGACCGCCCCCGGTGCCAGGTTTTCGTCCGGGATGGCCTCTCTCAGCTCGACCACGTCGTACAGGTCCAACGGTCATCCTTCCTTCGGAGGGAACGAGATGGTCACCATGCGGGGCGTGGTGTTGCCGCTCTCGAGTATCCAGGCGGTGCGGACGATGATCGTTCCTTTCGGACCTGTCAGCGGCAGGTCGACGCTCCATCGCTCGCCGAACTGATCCGACTTTCCCGGTAGTGGGCTGCCGGCCCGAACGCCGTCCCGGACCTGATGAAGGATCGACTCCGAGTCGTCGGGGCCCAGCCCGGTGGCGGAGTTGATGACCCGGTACTTGTTCTTGCCGACGGGATGGTCAGGGTTCATGGCGTACGCCGTGATCTTCTTCGGGTCGATGTCCGGACTCGTGAAGTCGGGCTGGCGGGGGTCAGTTGGCGTACGGGTCGGCTTGGGATCGTCAGGCGTGTGAGGTGCTGGAGGCTCTCGCCGAAGGCGGTTCAGGGCGCGCTTGAGGTGGTCGATGAGGTCGGCGAGGCGGCGGACGTGGGGGATGATCGCCCGGAGGCTGTTCAGCAGACCGCGCAGCAGTTTGGCGATCCGGGCCGCCCAGGACGCGACAAGCGTGGTGACCTGTTCGACCACCAGTGGGGCGGCCAGTCCGGCGGTGGCGACGAGTTCGGCGGCGTACACGGTGAGGCGGGAGACGCAGGTGGCGATGGCGTCGCGGACCAGTAGCCGGACGGCGGCGACCAGTCCTGCGGTGCCCTCGGTGATGGCGGCCATGGTCTCGGCACCTTGGGCCAGACCGGTGACGGCCTGGTGCTGCTCGGCGGCCCAGGCGCGGTAGGCGTGCCCGGCGCTGCCGTCCCAGCCGGTCACCTGGGTGCGGACGGCGTCGGTGAGGCCGGTGGCCTCGGCGCGCAGCGACGCGGCGACGTTGCGCCAGGTCTGGGCGTGTGCGGTGATCTGCGCCGGGTCGCCCGCCAGCCAGTCCAGCGCCTCGCTGAGCGGCTTGACGTGCTCGATGAGCCAGGCGACACCGTACTGGAGGAGCGCACCGACCGGGTCGGAGACGAAGGCGAGGGCGTCCAGGCCGGCGCTGACCACGCCGAGGCTGCCGTCGATCCAGCTTCCCTCGCGTACCCCCTTGGCGATGAGTTCGATGTCCTCGCAGATCCAGACACCGGCCCAGGCGCTCGGCGCGACCGGCGTCGGGGTGGCGACGAGGGGGTTACCGGTCACGCCGGTCCCGCACCCGGTCGAGCCGGTGTCGGGCGCGTGCGTCGGCGGCCCGGTAGTGGTCGACGCCGGTGCGCAGGCGGGTGGCCGTGTCGCGGACCGAGGTGGTGGCGGTGCCGATGCCGTCTACCAACACCCGTTGCAGGCCGTCGAGCAGCGTGGGCATGATCGCGCAGAGTTGCCCGTACGCGTCGGTGCCGAGCCGGACCTGCTGCCCGGCGCGTCGGGCGGTGTCGAGGGTGTCGGCGTGCCGGTCGAGGCGCGTCGCGTGGGTGGTCAGGTCGTCCGGGTCGACCCGGAGCGGCTCATCGGTCGGCATCCGGGTGCCCTCGCCCGTCGTCCAGCCGCCGCCGGTAGGAGTCGACGACGGCCTGTCCCGCCGGGTCGTCGCCGCCGACTGTCTCGCGGGTCGTCGCGGCGACACGGCGCAGCAGGTCCGCGTGTGCGGCGCGGGTGGTGGCCACGATCAGGCGCGCGGTGTGGGCGGCGGGGTGCTGGCGTACGCGGTCGTCAAGCCGCAGGTCGACCAGGAGCCCGGCCGAGTCGACGGTCACGGTGACGGTGCGGTCCGGACTGTGCGCGGTGCCGGTGAGCGCCGCGACCCGGGCCGCCAGCGACTGGGCCCGCCGCGCCCGGTCGGCGACGGCGGACTCCCACTCGTCGAGGCGGCGCTGCGTCGCGTCCAAGGCCGCCTCGTCCGCCCACACGCGACCCTCCCCAAGGGACACCACCGCAGAACGCCGCCACGTTACCAACCGGTGGCGCTGCGTGCTGTCCCGCCCGGCTACCGCGCGGCGACGACCCGTTCGGCGAGGAACGCCTCCCAGGTCCGGGTGCCGACGGTGGCGCCGCGCAGCGTCAGGTTCGCCCCGTCGCGGTAGGCGCGTCCCGCCGCACCTGGCAGGCGGACCGGCAGGGTGAGCCGACGCTTCCCGCTGGCCCGCAGATAACCTCGGATCAATTCGCCCGTGGTGTGCACTTGGGGGCCGACGATGTCGGGCACCAGACCAGCCGGGGTGCCCAGGGTCAGTTCGACGAGTCGGTCGGCGACCTCGCGGCCGTCCACCGACTGCAGCCGCAGACCGGGCAGCGGCACCACCGGCAGGGCGGTCAGCTTCTGCGCCATGGTCAGCACCAGGTCGTGCAGTTGCGCGGCCCGCAGGATGGTCCAGGGCAGGCCGGAGTCGCCGATCGTCTCCTCGGCGTGCAGCTTGGTCCGCATCCAGGCGAGCGGGAGCCGGTCCGCGCCGACGACCGAGACGAAGACCAGATGCCGTACGTCCGCCTGCCGTGCGGCGTCGACCAGGGTACGGGCCAGCGTGTCGTCGCCCTGCTGGCCACCGGCCAGGTGCAGCACGGTGTCGACGCCGCGCACCGCCCTCTCCGCGCCCTCGCCGGTCAACAGGTCGGCCCGGACGTGCGCGATTCCGGGGACGCTGTGGCCACCTCGCCGGCTCAGCACGCGTACCGGCCGGCCGGTGTCGCGCAGCAGCGGGGTGACCAGGCGGCCCAGGGTGCCGGTACCGCCGGTGATGAGGATCGGTGGGTTCATCGTCTCTCCCTGCGTCGCGACCGCCCGTCGTGCGGTCGGCTACCGTTCGTGGCTTCACCGGGGTCGACCCCGTCCGGACGTCGGTTGTGACCGGCCGACGTCACATCGCCGGGCGCGGCGGGGTCGAGTGGGTGGACCCGGAGGAGGGCGAACGATGATCGAGTCCGACTGGCTGGCCGCGCGGTTCGAGGAGCAGCGGCCACACCTGCGGGCGGTGGCCTACCGGATGCTCGGCTCCCTGGGGGAGGCCGACGACGCGGTGCAGGAGGCGTGGCTGCGCCTGGCCCGTACGGACGCCGCCGCGCTGGACAACCTGCCCGCCTGGCTGACCACGGTGGTGGCGCGGGTGTGCCTGAACACGCTGCGGACCCGTCGGCGTCGCGGCGAGGAGCCGCTCGACGCCCGGGTGCCCGACCCGCTGGTCAGCCCGGAGGGAGCCGACGACCCGGAGCACGCCGTGGTGCTGGCCGACTCGGTGGGGCTGGCGCTGCTGGTGGTGCTCGACACGCTCGGCCCGGCGGAGCGGCTGGCGTTCGTCCTGCACGACATGTTCGCGGTGCCGTTCGACGAGATCGCTCCGATGATCGACCGGACGCCGGCGGCCGCGCGTCAACTGGCCAGTCGGGCCCGCCGCCGGGTGCGTGGGCAGTCGCCGCTGCCGGACACCGACCTCGCCCGTCAGCGCGAGGTGGTCGACGCGTTCCTGAGCGCCGCCCGGGACGGCGACTTCGACGCCCTGGTCGCCGTGCTGCACCCGGAGGTGGTGCTGCGGTCGGACGGTGGTGCCGGTCGCGCCCGCTTCACCACCGTGATCAGGGGCGCCCCCAGCGTCGCCGCCGAGGCCACGTCGTTCGGCCGGTTCTCGCCGTTCGCCCGGCCGGCGCTGGTCAACGGCACGGCCGGGGTGGTCGTGACCGCCGCCGGTCGACCGTTGTCGGTGATGGCCTTCACCGTCGCGGGCGGACGCATCGTCGAGATCGACGTGATCGCCGATCCGGAGCGCCTGGACGTGCTGGATCTCGCCGCGTTCACCGACTGACGCGGGCGGTCAGCCGAAGCCCGCCAGCCGGAACGCCACGAATCCGGCCAGCGCCAGCGGCACGGCCGTGCCCAGCGCGACCAGTCGCTGCCGGGTGGTGCGGCCGACCAGGACCACGACCAGGACGCCGAGCACCGCGTTGATCAGGGCGTTCCAGAGCGGTTCGATGCCATAGCTCGGGTGGTTGATCCGTTGCGCCTGGAGCAGCGCCTCGGCGAACAGCACGGCGGCGGGCAGCGCCGCGCCGGTCACCCGCCGCCACCCCGACCCTCGTGCCCAGACGCCGCCGACGCCGAAGACCACTCCGGCGAGTACCCCGAACGCCATCCAGGTCAGCGAGGTGGTCGCCCACAGCACCGCCCAGTCGTCGCCCTGGATGAGCGCCGCCGCGAGGTAGTAGCTGGGCACCGCGACGACGAGCCCGACGGCGGCACCGACGGCCGCGCGGACCGGGCCGGAGCGGACCCAGAACCCGAAGGCGAACGCGGCCACCGCCCACACCGCGCTGGAGTTGCCCAGGTTGGCGAAGGGGTACGGCACGTACTTGATCCACACGAAGTCGAGGAAGCCGAGCAGGAAACCGCCGAGCACGGCGACGAGTGCCACGCGTCGGTGGTCGGGGGCGGGTCACATGGCGCAGAAGCATACTCGGTATGCAGCGGGTCACCTCTGGCTGGGGAAGCCGTATCGGCGGTGGTCAGCGCGGTGCGGCGTACGCCAGTGGTGCGCTCACGTCGTCCCAGGCGCCGATCAACGCGACCCCGGTCGCCGACGCGCCCGAGCCCGGACGGCGTACCACGGTCAGTTCGACGCCGTCCGTGACGATCACGGTCAGGTCGCCGTCCACGATCGACCGCACCGCACCGACCGGAGGCACCTCGGCCGCCGGGGCGTCGCTGGCGATCTCCATGTTCGGCGGGCGGACCTGCCGCTCGCCGTCCTCCTCGAAGTACTCCTCGGCCTGACCGGCGTCGGCGAGCACCGCGTCGGCGAGTGCGGCGGCGTACACCGGGTCGCCGCAGGCGTCGTAGATCCACCGCCGGCCCAACGCCGAGTGCTCCATCGTGCCGACCAGCCAGTCCTCCGCGCCGGCCAGCGGCTCGCCGCGATAGGTGAGCGGCACCTGGTGCACCGGGCCGGTCCCGGCGCGTACCAGCAGGGTCTCGATCCCGACCTCACCGGCCGGATCGTCGAACCGGTACGCGCCGACGCGTACCACCTCGGCGTCGGCGTCCCCGCGATACCAGACGCGGCCGGGCAGCCACGTCGCCAACAGTTCCAGTTTGGTGGGGCGCAGTTCCGCCCGATGCAGCAACGCCATGCCCGCATCGTACGGACGCGGGCCTGCCTGATCGTGCCGGTCCGGGGCCCTGTCAGGCCGGCTCGGTGGTGCGCTGCTCCCAGATCGAGGACATCTCCTCGAACGCGTGCTCCATGATCTGCACCATCGCCTCGCGCGCGGTCTCGCCGTCGTGGCGCTGGATCGACTGGGCGACGTCCGCGTGTAGTTGCAGTGCCTGCTCGTGGGGGTAGTGCGGCATCAGGTGGTAGTGGTGGCGTCCGATGAGGACCTCGGCGACCAGGTCCTGGAGCTTGACGAACATCTCGTTGCCGGAGGCGCGCAGCACCCGCTGGTGGAACTCGATGTCGAGGTCGAGGAAGCGCTTCTCGTCCCCGGCCTTGCCGGCGGCCCACAGCTTGGCGGCGAGGCCGACCAGGTCGCTGGCCTCGTCGTGGTCGACCCGGTGGGCGGCGAGCCAGGCGGCGTGCGGCTCCACCGCGGTCCGCAGCTCGGTGATCGACCGGATCTGGGCGATGCGGCCGACGGAGGCGAGTCGCCAGCGGATCACCTGGGGATCGAAGACGTTCCAGTGGTGGGCCGGACGGATCATGACGCCGACCCGGCGGCGGGTCTCGATGAAGCCCATCGACGCCAGCACCCGGAGGACCTCCCGGATCACCGAGCGGGACACGGCGTAGCGGTCCACCAGGTCGTCGATGTTGAGCACCGCTCCGGAGGTCAGCTCACCGCCGCAGATGGCCGTACCGAGGTGGTCGAGGACACGGCCGTGCAGCCCGTTCTCGGTCCGGGTGGTTTGGGCGGGTGTCACCCCGGGTGAGGGAACCTTCACGGCTCGGATCATATCAGTTAGGTCTCCCCCTTGTATAAGTCTGCTTTTTCGGCCTAACATCCGGACGTTAAGCGGATGTAACAGCCCGAGGTCGCGCCCGTCCCCCCGAGGCGACGGCCAGGACAGAAGGAGAGACGGACGTGGGACGTCGATCAATAGTTGGGACATCTCTGGCGGTCGTGGCCGCCATGACCCTCTCCGCCTGTGGCGGTGGTGGTGAGGACAGCGGCGCGTCGGACACCGTGCGCGTGACGCTGGTCAACCACGTCTGGACCGAGAACATCCGGAAGGCGCTGCCCGAGTTCGAGCAGCAGACCGGTCTCAAGGTCGAGGTCACCCAGCTCGGCGAGGACCAGCTGTCGGACCAGTACAACGTGAAGCTCAACGCCGGCTCGGACGACATCGACGTGATGATGTACCGGCCGCTGCAGGAAGGCCGGCTGTTCGCCAAGAACGGGTACCTGGCCGACCTGACCGACAAGGCCAAGGACAGCTCGGACTTCGACTTCGCCGACTTCCAGGACGCCCCGGTGAGCGCCACCACCTACGAGGAGAAGGTGGTGGGCATCCCGATCATCACCGAGCAGCAGGTGCTCTACTACCGCAAGGACCTGCTGGAGAAGTCCGGCTTCAGCGCCCCGCCGCAGACGCTCGACGAGCTCAAGGCGCAGGCGACCAAGATCCAGGCGGACAACCCGGGCGTGGCCGGATTCGTGGCCCGGACCGGTAAGGCCGCCGCCGTCACCCAGTTCTCCAGCTTCCTCTACAGCTTCGGCGGCGACTTCGTCGACGAGGCCGGCAACTCCGCCGTCAACAGCGAGGCCGCCAAGCAGGCGTACGCCTTCTACGGCGGGCTGCTGCGCGAGCAGGGTCCGGCCAACATCAGCACCGACATGAGCTGGTCCGAGGCGATGGCCATCTTCACCCAGGGCCAGGCCGCCTTCTACCCGGAGGCCAACTCGCTCTACGCGAACGCCACCGACCCGAGCAAGTCGCGGGTCTCCGAGAACGTCGGGTTCGCGCCGTTCCCGGCCGGTCCCGCCGGCTCCAAGCCGTACAACATCCCCTCGTGGGGCCTGGCGATCAACGAGGCCTCGGGCAACCAGACCAACGCCTGGAAGTTCATCGAGTGGGCGGCCGGCAAGGAGCAGTCGCTGGAGCAGCAGAAGGCCGGTACCCCCGGCGCCCGCGCCTCCGTCTTCGAGAACCCGGAGGGCACCTCGACCTACCCGGAGGACATGGCGCAGGCGATCACCGTGAGCCTCGCCAACGGCGTGGGTCACGACCGGCCCGTGGTCGAGCGCGTGGCGCAGGCCCGGGAGATCGTCGGTCAGCCGATCGTTGACGCCATCACCGGTCGGGACGCCGCCGCCTCGGCGGACACCGCCCACGAGGCGTTCCAGAAGTTCCTGGACGACGAGGCCCGCTAGGTCCGAGCGCGGGGGTGGTGGGGCCGATCGCCCCGCCACCCCCGCCCGGCCTTCCCATCACGGAGATCTGATGTCAGCAGTCAGCGCCCCCGAGCGGGCGACCAGTAGCGCCTCTGTCATGCCCGACACGCCCGGTTGGGCGCGTTGGGCCAACGACCATCGCAAGTGGCTCTTCGCGGCCCCGGCCATGGCCTTCGTCGCCGCGCTGATCATCTTCCCGCTCGCCTGGACGGCGTACCTCAGCCTCACCGACTCCTCGGGGTCGGTCCGCGCCGAGTCGGAGTTCATCGGTTTCCGGAACTACGTCGACGTCCTCACCGACACCGATCGGTTCTGGCCCGCCGTCGCGCGTACCGGTGCCTTCACCGGCGTCGCGTTGCTCGTCGAGGTCGTGCTCGGCATGGCGATCGCCCTGCTGCTGTGGCGGCCGTTCCGGGGCGAGAAGTGGGTCCGCGTCGCCATCCTGCTGCCGCTGGTGGCCACCCCGGTCGCGGTCGGCATGATGTGGCGGCTCATCTTCGACCCGAACATCGGCCTGGCCAACCAGGCGCTCGGCTGGATCGGCATCGGCCCGCAGCCGTGGCTCGCCGGTCAGCACACCGCGCTGCCCACCACGATCTTCATCGACATCTGGCAGTGGACGCCGATGGTCGTGCTGATCCTGCTCGCCGGGCTCACCTCGCTCTCCGACGAGCCGCAGGAAGCCGCGATGATCGACGGCGCCAGCGCCTGGCAGCGCTTCCGGCACGTCACCCTGCCGCTGCTGATGCCCACCGTGATCGTCGCGGTGCTGCTGCGCGGTATCGACGCGCTGAAGACCTTCGACATCCTGTACGCCACCAAGGGGCGCGGCGGTGGTTCGTTCAACGAGGTCGAGACGCTCAACGTGTACGCGTACGGGCTGAGCTTCGACTACAACGAGTACGGCCTGTCGTCGACCGTGTTGATCCTGTTCTTCCTGCTCATCATCGCCCTGATGTGGGTCCTCACCGCGCGCAAGAAGAAGGAGGAGGGCCGATGAAACCGGGTAAGGGTTTCAAGATCTTCCGGGTGGTCGCGCTGATCGTCGTGGTGCTGTCGCTGGTGGCGCCGCTGATCTGGATGGTCGCCGCGTCGTTCAAGACCAACGTCGACATCTACGACTCCAGCAAGGCACTGGTCTTCACGCCCACGCTGGACAACTACAACACGGTCCTACAGCAGGCCAACTACGTCCAGTTCATCGTCAACAGCCTCTGGGTGGCGTTCGCGGCGACGACGCTGTCGTTGCTGCTGGGCGTGCCGGCGGCGTACTCGATGAGCCGCTTCAACATGAAGAAGTCGGCGCTGGTCGTGCTGATGGCCCGGATCATCCCCGGCGTCTCGCTGCTGGTGCCGTGGTATTACGTCTTCTCGAACCTGCGCATGGTCGGCGGGTTCAGCGTGCTGATCCTGAGCCACATGTTCGTCTCGCTGCCGCTCATCGTCTACATCATGATGGGCTACTTCGACGGCCTGCCGGAGGAGTTGGAGGAGGCGGCGCTGGTCGACGGGCTGACCCCGATCGGCGCGTTCCGGCGGATCACCCTGCCGCTGTCCGTCCCGGGCATCGCCACCGCCGGCATCCTGTCCTTCATCTTCTCCTGGAACAACTTCATGTTCGCGCTGGTGCTCTCCGGTGCGAGCACGAAGACCCTGCCGGTGGCGATCTTCGACTTCGTCGGGTACGCCAGCATCGACTGGGGCGGCCTGATGGCGGCGACCACGGTGGTCACCCTGCCGATCATGCTGATCGCCCTGTTCGTGCAGAAGTACGTGGTCTCCGGTCTCACCGCCGGTGCGACGAAGGGCTGACCCGATCATGACCACCATTGCCCGCGTCGAGACCTTCCTCGTCGCACCCCGCTGGCTGTTCGTCCGGGTGGAGACCACCGACGGCCTCGTCGGCTGGGGCGAGGCCACCTGCGAGGGCCGCTCGGAGACCGTCCGCACCGCCGTCGAGCAGCTCTCCGAGCTGCTCGTCGGGCAGGACGCGCTGCGCATCGAGGACCACTGGCAGGTGATGACCAAGGGCTCCTTCTATCGCGGCGGGGCGATCCTGGCCAGCGCCGTCGCCGGCTTGGACCAGGCGCTGTGGGACATCGCCGGCAAGCGGTACGGTGCGCCCGTGCACCAGTTGCTCGGTGGGCCCGTCCGGGACCGGATCCGGGTCTACGGCTGGGTCGGCGGTGACGAACCGAACGAGGTCCGGGACCACATCGCCGCCCGGGTCGAGTCCGGCCTGACCGCGGTCAAGATGAACGCGTCCGGGCGGATGAGCCCGCTCGCCTCCGTCGCCGAACTCGACGCGGTGGTCCAGCGGGTCGCCGCCGCCCGGGAGGTGCTCGGCGACGAGCGGGACGTGGCCGTGGACTTCCACGGCCGGTTCACCCTGGCCAACGCCCGCCGGGTCGCACCGCTGCTGGAGCCGTTCCGGCCGCTGTTCCTGGAGGAGCCGGTGGTGCCGGAGAACTCCCACCTGATCGGCGAGTTCGTCCGCTCCACCAGCACGCCGGTCTCCACCGGGGAGCGGCTGTACAACCGGCAGGAGTTCCTGCCGGTGCTCCAGGCCGGTATCGCGGTCGCCCAGCCGGACCTCGCGCACGCCGGTGGCATCACCGAGGTACGCAAGATCGCCGCGCTGGCCGAGACGTTCGACGTGCAGCTCGCCCCGCACTGCCCGCTCGGGCCGATCGCGCTGGCCGCCTGCCTCCAGGTCGGCTTCGCCACGCCGAACTACCTGATCCAGGAGCAGAGCATCGGCATCCACTACAACCTCGGTGCCGAGGTGCTGGACTACTGCGTCGACCAGCAGCCGCTGACCTTCGTCGACGGGTACGTGCAGCGGCTCACCGCACCGGGGCTGGGCATCGAGATCGACGAGCAGGCGGTGCGGGCGGCCGACAAGCGCGGCCACGCGTGGCGCAGCCCGATGTTCCGGCACCCCGACGGCTCGTACGCGGAGTGGTGACCATGACCTTCGATCTGACCGCCGAACTCACCCGTTCCCGGGTGCTGGCCATCATCCGGGGCACCGACACCGCCGCCGCCATCGCCGCCGGCAGCGCCCTGCTGGCCGAGGGCGTCCGCGCGGTGGAGGTGGCGCTGACCACCCCGAATGCGCTCGATGCCATCGCAGCCATCCGGGCCGACGCCCCGGCCGACACGTTCGTCGGCGCCGGCACGGTGCTCACCGTGGCCGACGTGGCCGACGTGGCGGCGGCCGGCGCGCAGTTCGTGGTGACGCCGGCCGTGGTCGAGTCGATCGCCGAGGCGGCCCGGCGGGGCCTGCCGGTGGCGGCCGGCGCGCTGACCCCGACCGAGGCGTACACGGCGGTGCGGTCGGGGGCGAGCGTGGTCAAGCTCTTCCCGGCCTCGGTCGGCGGACCCGGGTACCTCAAGGCGCTCCGCGACCCGTTCCCGGACATCCCGTTCGTCGCGGTCGGCGGGGTCGGCCTGGCCGAGATGCCCGGCTACCTGGCGGTCGGCGCGATCGCCGTCGGCGTCGGCGGCCCGCTGGTGGGCGACGCCGCCTCCGGCGGCGACCTCGACGCGCTCCGTGACCGCGCCCGCCGCTACCTCGACGCGGTGCGTTGACATGGGCGAGCGGGGGCGGGATCTGCTCACCATCGGTGAGGCGCTGGTGTCGTTGCGGTCGTCCGGCCCGCTGGCGGCCGGCGGACCGTTGACCATGCACCTGGCCGGTGCCGAGTCCAACGTGGCCATCGGGGTGGCGCGGCTCGGTCACCGGGCGGCCTGGGCCGGTCGGGTCAGCGACGACGAACTGGGCGAGTTCGTGCTGCGGCAGTTGCGCGCCGAGGGCGTCGACACCACCGACGTACGGCGGGACCCGCAGCGCCCGCCCGGGGTGATGTTCCTGGAGCGGCGGACCGCCGACGTGTCCCGGGTGCGTTACCTCCGGGCCGGTTCGGCGGGCGCGGCGCTCGACGTCGACGACCTGCGTGCTCCGCTCGCCGCCGGGGCCCGCCTGCTGCACCTGAGCGGGATCACCCCGGCCCTGTCCGAGGGCGCGCGGGCTGCGGTGAGCTGGGCGGTCCGCACCGCGGCCGAGTCCGGCATCCCGGTCAGCCTGGACGTCAACTATCGGGCCGGGCTGTGGTCCCGGGAGGAGGCTCGGGCGACCCTGACCCCGCTGGCCGGGTACGCCTCGGTCGTGGTGGCCTCCACCGACGAGCTGGACCTGGTCGCCGAGGCCGGGGCCGACGAGCGCGCCGCCGCCGCCGACCTGCTCCGGCGGGGCGTGTCGACGGTGCTGGTGAAGCTCGGCGCCGACGGCGTCCGCGCGTACACCGTGGACGGTGTGGAGCACGTCCCGGCGGTGCCGGTCACCGCCGTCGACACCGTCGGTGCGGGTGACGCGTTCACCGCCGGCTATCTTTCCGGGCATCTGGACGGGCTGGACCTGACCGACCGGCTCCGGCGCGCGGTGGCGCTCGGGGCGTTCGCGGTCGCCGGACACGGCGACTGGGAGGGCCTACCCCGCCGCGACGAGTTGTCCCTGATCACCGGCAGCGCCGCCGGCACCACCCTTCGCTGAGCATCACCTGCGAGAAAGGCACCCCTCGTGAAGATCGTCGCTGCAGACGTCATCGTCTCCAGTCCGGACCGCAACTTCGTCACCTTGAAGATCACAACCGAGGATGGCATCACCGGCCTGGGCGACGGCACACTCAACGGGCGTGAACTCTCGGTCGCCTCGTACCTGCGCGACCACGTCGTCCCGCTGCTGATCGGCCGGGACGCGCACCGCATCGAGGACGCCTGGCAGTTCCTCTACCGCTCGGCGTACTGGCGGCGGGGACCGGTGACCATGGCCGCCATCGCCGCGGTGGACGTGGCGCTCTGGGACATCAAGGCCAAGGCCGCCGGGATGCCGCTCTACCAGCTGCTCGGTGGCGCGTCCCGCACCGGCATCATGGCGTACGGGCACGCCTCGGGGCGGGACCTGCCGGAGCTGTTCGACTCCATCCGCGCGCACCTCGACCAGGGCTACCGGTCGATCCGGGTGCAGACGTCGGTGCCCGGCATCAACGCCGTGTACGGGGTCGCCGCGCAGCCCAGCACCGGCGGCAAGCGCTACGACTACGAGCCGGCCCAGCGCACCCCGCTGCCGGCCGAGGAGGACTGGGACACCCGCGCGTACATGCGTCACCTGCCCGGTGTCTTCGAGGCGGTCCGTAGCGAGTTCGGCCCGGAGCTGCCGCTGCTGCACGACGGCCACCACCGGATGACCCCGATCCAGGCCGCCAAGCTGGGCAAGGCGCTGGAGCCGTACGACCTGTTCTGGCTGGAGGACTGCACCCCGGCGGAGAACCAGGAGGCGCTGCGGCTGGTGCGTCACCACACCACCACCCCGCTGGCCATCGGCGAGATCTTCAACACCGTGTGGGACTACCAGACCCTGATCCGGGAGCAGCTCATCGACTACGTGCGCTCCGCCGTCACCCACACCGGTGGCATCACGGCGATGCGCAAGCTGCTCGACTTCGCCGCGCAGTACCAGATCAAGTCCGGCATCCACGGCCCGACCGACATCTCGCCGGTCGGCATGGCCGCCGCGCTGCACCTGGACCTGGCCATCCACAACTTCGGCATCCAGGAGTACATGCGCCACGGCCCGCTCACCAACGAGGTGTTCCGCCAGTCGTTCACCTTCGCCGACGGCTACCTGCACCCGGGCGAGCAGCCGGGCATCGGTGTCGAACTCGACGAGGAGGCCGCTGCGCGGTACCCGTACCAGCCGGCCTATCTGCCGTTCAACCGGCTGATGGACGGCACGGTCCATGACTGGTGACTCAGCGACCCGGCACATCGTGGTGATGGGGGTGTCGGGCGCGGGGAAGACCACCGTGGCCCAGGGCGTCGCCGCGCTGACCGGGCTGGTGTTCGCCGAGGCCGACGAGTTCCATTCCGAGGCCAACGTGGCGCGGATGCGGGCGGGCGTACCGCTCGACGACGACGCCCGGTGGCCGTGGCTGCGGGCCCTGGCCGGGTGGATGGCCGACCGGCACCGGGAGGGCGTGTCGACGGTGCTGGCCTGCTCGGCGTTGAAGCGTTCCTACCGCGACGTGCTGCGGCAGGGCCCGCCGAGCGTCGACTTCGTGCACCTGGACGGCCCGACCGAGACGATCCGGCAACGGATGTCGCTGCGGGCCGACCACTACATGCCGGCGAGTCTGCTGGACTCGCAGACCGCGACGCTGGAACCGCTCTGGCGCGACGAGCGCGGCGTGGTGCTCGACCTGCAACTGACCACCGGGGAACTGATCGAGGCGGCGGTACGGCGACTCGGCCTACCGGTGCGTGACCTGGCCGCCGGCGTACCTGCGGTGGCCGAGCCTCCGGCGTAACCCGTCGGACGGCGCGTGGGGGGCGGTGGTCCCGGCTTGTCCCGGCCGGGCCACCGCCGTCCGCGTTCCTCGGGCCGGTTCGCCCGGGCGGCCGGCGGCGCGAGGCGATAGCACGGGTCGGGTGGTGTGGGACGGGTTTTCGCGTTCCCGGGACCGGGCGCGCGCCACAGGGCCACCATCAGCCGGACGGGGACGCGACGGCAGGTGGGCGGACGTGCGGGAGACAGCGGTTGATCCGATCGTCGGCGGCGAGGACGGCAGCCTGGCCGACCGGGTGTGGCGCAACGCGGCAGAGGACCCGGACGGCGTGCAGTTCGTACGCCCCGACCCCGATCCTCGGTCCTGGCCGGTGCGGCGCTCCGGGCGCGGCGGCCCGCTGCCGGTGACCTGCCGGCAGTTCCGCGACGACGTGTCGGCGCTGGCCCGGGGTTTCCTCGCGGTCGGCATCGCGCACGGCGACCGGGTGGGGCTGCTCAGCCGGACCCGGTACGAGTGGACCGTGGTCGACTACGCGCTCTGGTCCATCGGCGCGGTCACCGTGCCGATCTACGACACCTCCAGCACCGACCAGATCCGCTGGATTCTCAGCAACTCCGGCGCGGTCGGCTGCGTGGTGGAGACCGCGGACCATGCCTCCACGGTGACCGGACTGCGGCCGGACCTGCCCGAGCTGCACCAGATCTGGCGCATCGACGCCGGCGACCTGATCACGTTGACGGCCCAGGGGCGCGCCGTCGAGGCCGACGAGGTGGACCGCCGCCGCGCCGCGGTGACCGGCCGGGACATCGCCACGATCGTCTACACCAGCGGCACCACCGGCGCGCCGAAGGGCTGCGTGCTGACCCACTGCAACATCTCCACCGACATCGGCAACGCCACCGCCGTACTGCCCGAACTGCTGCACCCCGGCGCGTCGACACTGCTGTTCCTGCCGCTGGCGCACGCCTTCGCCCGGCTGATCCAGGTCGGCATGGTGCACAGCCGGGCCACCATGGTGCACAGCGCCGACATGTCCGGCGTGCTCGACCAGCTCCGCCGCTTCCGGCCCACGTTCATCCTCACCGTGCCCCGGATGTTCGAGAAGATGTACGACCAGGCCCGGCAGACGGCGCAGGACGGTCACCGGGGCGTGCTGTTCACCCTCGCCGAGAAGGTGGCCGTTCGGTACAGCCGGGCCCTGGACCACCCGGGCGGGCCCGGACTGCCGCTGCGCCTGGCCCACCTGGTGTTCGACCTCGTCGCGTACCGCCGGCTGCGGGCCACCCTCGGCGGGCGGTGCCGGATGGCGATCGTCGGCGGGGCGCCGCTGGGGGAGCGGCTCGGACACTTCTTCCGGGGCGCGGGCATCACGGTGCTGGAGGGGTACGGGCTGACGGAGACCTCCCCGGCCCTCGCGGCCAACCTGCCGACCGCGATCCGGATCGGCACGGTCGGTCGGCCGCTGCCCGGGGTGCGCGTCCGCATCGCCGACGACGGGGAGATCCACGTCCGCAGCGATGTGGTGTTCCCGGGGTACTGGAACAATCCCGAGGCCACCCGGGAGGCGAAGACCGACGACGGCTGGCTGCGCACCGGTGACCTCGGTCGGCTCGACGATGACGGTTACCTGCGTATCACCGGCCGGACGAAGGAGATCATGGTGACCGCGGCGGGCAAGAACGTCGCGCCCGCGCCGATCGAGGAACTCATCCGCGCGCATCCGCTGGTCAGCCAGTCGATGCTGGTCGGCGACGGTCGCCCGTACGTGTCCGCGCTGGTCACCGTCGACCCGCAGGCGTGGCTCCGGTGGCGGGAGAGCCACGGGCACTCCGGCGCCTCGCTGGCGTCCCTGCGAGACGACCCGCGCCTGCGCGGCGAGATCCAGCACGCCATCGACGACGCCAACCGCACGGTCTCCCGCGCCGAACAGGTCAAGACCTTCCGCATCCTGGTCCGGGACCTGACCGAGGCCGACGGCGAGCTGACCCCCACCCTCAAGATCAAGAGGAATGCCGTCGAGTCCCACTTCGCCGACGACATAGCCGCCCTATACCCCCAGCCCTGACCCCCCACCCCCACCCCCCTTGCCCCCGCCCCACCCCACCCCACCCCACCGCCCTCGCCTCGTTGATCAAGGAGTTTGGGCCCTGGCTCCTCGTGGATCGTGACCCAAACTCCTTGATCAACCCGGACGGGGGTGGGCGGGGCGGGAGTGGGGAGAGGGGAGGGGGGAGAGGGGAGGGGGGAGTTGTCAAGCGGCGGATGGACGGATTCGGTGTCGGTATCTGACAGCCTGATGATCGTTTTCGGCCTACGGTTCACGCACCCGCTGCCCCGGAGGAACCAGAGTGTGCGTCGACACGGCCATCCGCGCCGAGATCAGAGTCTCCATCCAAGACCGTCGTGCGACCGACCGGGCCGCCGGTCACCTCGCCGCCGGTGTGTTGATCGACGGCGATCAGGTGCTCGTACCCGACCCGCCGAAGTCGCTGCTCGACCCGCACGCCGACCTCGAGGTCGTGATCTTCCCCGCCGGACTGGCCGAACACCTGCCGATCGAGGTGGCGCCGGTGTGGAAGTGGCGGCGGTTCGGGCTGACCGACCGGGCGCCGCTGGCGCTCGTCGCCGCCCTCGGCCGGACCTCCGGCTATCGCACGCAGGTCGGTGCCGCCGACCCGGCCGCCCTGGCCGAGGCGATCGAGGCCGCCGGTGGCGACCTGTGGGAGGCGCTGCGTCGGCAGGAGATCGTCCGGGACGACATCCACCTGATCGGCGATGATCTGCTCCGTCGGGCCGGTGAGCTGGAGCAGGCCCAACGCGAGCCGCGCCGCGCCGAGCACCGGTTCGACTCGCTGCGGGAAATGACCGGTGGCTTCTGCATCCTGTTCTGCTTCTGCCAGCCGCACGGCCCCCGATGACCACCCCACCCAGACCTCCGACCGCCACCGGGTCCCCGCCCACGCAGGCCACCCCGGCACCCTCGGTGGCGACGGCCGTGGACCCGTCGGCTGGTACCCGCCGACCGGCCGGGCGGGACGTCCTGGTCGCCGCGGCGGTCTGGGTGCTCGACCTGGCGCTCTTCTCCACCGCCGGCTCCGACCTGGGTCGGGCCGGACCCGACGGTTCGACGCTCCTGCTGGTGGCGTTCGCGGCGCTCGCCCCGGCCGCCCTGCTCTGGCGTCGCCGGGCACCGGTCACCGTGTTCGCGCTGGTCTGGGCGCTCGGCCTGGTCGGCACCGCGGTGGTGCCCGGCTACCAGCCGGTGCTCGGCGTGCTGGTGGCCCTCTATGCGGTGGGCGCCCACGCGCCGGCCGACCGTGCCTGGGCCACCGTCCCGGCGCTGGCGCCGTATTTGGTGATCGCCGCCAACGAGGCGTGGCTGGCGGGACGGGAGGACGCCGGTCGCCGTACCGCCGTCTTCGTCGGGCTCGCCCTGGTCTACGCCACGGTCGTCGCCGGGACGTGGGCGCTGGGCCGGTGGGCCGGCAGCAACCGGCGTCGGCTCGCCGCCGCCGAGCGGCTGCGGGTAGTCGAGGCGCAGCGTGCGGTCACCGACGAACGCGCCCGGATCTCCCGAGAGTTGCACGACATCGTCGCGCACAGCGTCACGGTGATGTTGTTGCAAGCCGGCGGCGCCCGCCGGATCGTGACGACCGACCCGGACCGGGCCGGTCAGGCGCTGGCCCACATCGAGCAGGCCGGTCGGCAGGCCGTCGAGGAACTGCGGCGGATGCTCGCCGTCATCGCGCCCGGTGACCCCCCGGCACCCGCCGAGGACCGGCATCCGGGGCCCGCCGAGGTCGACGAGCTGGTGGTCCGGATGCGGGACGCCGGACTGCCGGTCACCCTGACCGTCGACGGCCCGCCGCGACCGGTGGACCCGAGCGTGGGCCTGGCCGCCTACCGGACGGTGCAGGAGGCGCTGACCAACACCGCCCGCTACGCCGGCCCGCAGGCCACCGCCACCGTGCGACTCACCTGGGGCGACGACCTGGAGGTCGAGGTCCGCGACACCGGCGGCACGGCGACCGGCGGACTGCCGTCCACCGGGCGGGGCCTGCTCGGCCTGCGCGAGCGGGTCGCCGTGGTCGGCGGCGAGCTGGCCGCCGGGCCGCTGCCGGGCGAGGGCTTCCGGGTGTACGCGCGCCTGCCGCTGCGCGCCGCGCCGACGGTGGCGGTGCCCTCGTGATCCGGGTGCTGCTCGCCGACGACCAGCCGCTGGTGCGGTCCGGGATCGCCATGCTGCTCGCCGCTGAGGCGGACATCGAGGTGGTCGGCGAGTGCGACGACGGTGCCGCCGCGGTCGAGCTGGCCCGCCGGATACGCCCCGACGTGGTGTTGATGGACGTGCGGATGCCGGGCACCGACGGGGTGGCCGCCACCCGCCAGATCACCGCCGACACGGCCGAGGTGCGGGTACTCGTCCTCACCACCTATCACGTGGACGACGCGGTCCGCGCCGCGCTGCGGGCCGGCGCGTCCGGGTTCCTGCTCAAGGACGCCGTACCCGACGAACTGACCCTGGCGGTCCGCGCGGTCGCGGCGGGGGAGGCGTGGCTGGACCCGGCGGTGACCCGGACGCTGCTGACCGAGTTCGCGGCGCTCGGCGAGCACCGTGCGCCCACCACCGCCGAGCTGGACCGGCTCACCGACCGGGAGCGGCAGGTGCTGGTGCAGATGGCGCACGGGCTGTCCAACGCCGAGATCGCCGCCCGGCTGCACATCGGCGACGCGACGGTGAAGACCCACGTCGGCCGGGTGCTGATGAAACTCGGACTGCGTGATCGTGCCCAGGCCGTCGCCGCCGCCTACCGGGGCGGGCTGATGCCGCCGGTCTGAGCGGGCTCGTCGGCGCGCGCCGCCCAGCCGGTGGAGATCAGCAGCAGTGCCGCGCTGTAGGTCGTCATCACCAGCACCCCGTGTGCGGGCAGCGTGGTGCCGGCCGCGCCGAGGCCGATCATCAGGTCCGACACGAGGAACAGCGCGGCGCCGACCGCGACCCGGCGGTTGACGCCGGTCGCGGTCGCGGCCATCAGGCTCAGCGCCAGGCCGTACCCGAGCACCGGCCAGCGCAGGTCGCCGAGGCGCGGCCACAGCAGCGCGATCCCGCCCGCCCAGAGCAGCAGGTATCCGGCCAGCGCGGGCACCGGTGGCCGCCGATGCCGGACGAACGCGGTGATCAGCGCCAGTTGCGTACCGAGGAAGCAGCCCATCCCCACCAGGAACGCGGCCTCGCCCGGCACCAGCAGCGCGATGTCACCGGCGGTGGCGAAGACCAGCGCGAGAGCGACCGGACCGGTCTGTCCGCGTACCCGCCACAGCCACCCCAGCAGCAGCGGCGCGAGCAACGGCTTGGCCAGCCACTGCACCACGGTCGCGTCGACCGCCACGGCGACCAGCTCCACGACCGCCACCACCAGGAACGCCCAGAGCCAGGGTGTGCCGTGCCGGGTACACGCCACCCGGTCCACCCGGCGCGTCGGACCGGTGGTGTCCGTCGGCCCGTTCCTGCGGCCGGCGGACGACCGAGTGGCGGGGCCGAATGCCATGCCGGGCAGTGTGCCCAGTGCACATCCACTCGTCAACTGGTGGGAGCAGTCCGTCCGAAGTGTCATTGTCACGACACATCGAGCACTCTGTGATCGGAGCATCGCTGTGGGTTAGGGTCGTTCGCGTTCGCCGGTCGTGACCGTACGGCACCGGCCTTCTCCGACGTCCGTGTCATCGAAGCGGACCGGCCCGACGACACAGGAGCCCCCGTGCAGGTCACCCCGCCGGTCCACCGCGCCCGCTGGAGCGACATCGACTGGATCGTCGACCTCGTCACCGCCGCTGTCGCGCCGACCGCCGCCGGGGCGTGGCTCGTGCCCGATCCGCGACGGCGTCCCGCCGTCCTCGCCGCCGTGGCCCGGATCTGGGTCGAACACGCCCTCCTCTTCGGCGACGCGTTCCTGCTGGCGAACGGGGCGGCGGCCAGCGTCTGGTTCCACCGGTACCGGCCGATCCCGCCACCGCCGCGCTACGACGAGCGGCTCGACGACGCCTGCGGCGGGCACGCCGGACGCTTCCGCCGGTTCGACGAGGTTCTCGCCGCACGACGCCCCGAGGAACCCCACCAGCACCTGGCCCTGCTCGCCGCGCCGCCGGACACCGACCGGGTGGGGCAGGCGGCCACGCTCCTCGCCGGCAGTCACCAGTGGATGGACACGCTCGGGCTGCCCACCTACGCCGAGGCGCACCACGGTGCCGACCGCCGCCTCTATCGCCGCGCCGGCTACCAGGAACGGTGTCGCCTCGTCCGGGCGGACGGGCACCCGGTGACCGGGCTCTGGCGGCCCGCGCCGCAGGCCCACCTCGACCGGCTCTCCGACGTCCGGTCCGGCGCGGGCATCGCCGCACCCCGCGCCACCGCGCTCCCCGACGCGGACGCCCGGCTCGTCCGGTGACCGGGCTGTCGGCGGCTCGACCCGGTCACGGCGCCGGTCCTCGGACCCGCCCGGCCCGCGCCGCCCGAGGTCAGGGGTCGGGCAGCAGCGGCATCTCCGGGCCGGTGTCGCGGCCGAGCAACGCGCCACGGGTCAGGGCGGTCGAGCCGAACCGGTCCCGGACCGCGTCGACCGCCGCGTCCAACTCCGCCGTGGGCGGCGCGGCGTGCCAGGGCAACGTGAGTTGTACGTGCCCGTCGCCGAGGTTGCCGACCGCCACGCCGATCAGCGTCACGCCCCGCCGCTCGATCTCGGGCAGCGCCGCCCGCAGCAACGCCCGTGCGGTGCCGAGCACCGTGACCGTGTCGGCGGTCGGCTTCGCCAGGGTGCGCGAGCGGACGGCCCGGGTGTAGTCGGCGAACCGCAGCCGCAGCGTGACCGTCCGCCCGGTGCGGGTGCTCGATCGCATCCGCCGGGTGACCCGGTCGACCAACCCGGCGAGGACGGCGTCCCACTCGGCCGGACCGTGCCCCACCGCGCCCAGCGCGTGCTGGGCGCCCATCGAGCCGCGCCGTCGGCCCACCTGCACCGGGCGTGGGTCGCGATCGTGGGCCAGGGCGTGCAGGTGCCGACCGACGCCCGCGCCGATCAGGGACACCAGGGTCGCCTCGCCGAGCCGGGCCACGTCACCGACGGTCCGGATGCCGTGCCGGCGGAGCTTCGCGGCGGTCACCGGCCCGACTCCCCACAGCCGGTCGACCGGCAGCGGATGCAGGAAGGCCAGTTCCTCGGCCGGCGGCACGACCAGCAGACCGTCCGGCTTGGCCACGCCGCTGGCCACCTTGGCCAGGAACTTCGTCCGCGCCACCCCGACCGTGATCGGCAGCCCGACCTGCTCCCGCACCACCTCGCGCAACCGGGCCGCGATGTGGGCCGGTGCCCCGGCCAGTCGCCGCAGACCACCCACGTCCAGGAACGCCTCGTCGATCGAGAGCCCCTCGACCAGCGGGGTGGTCCGCCGGAAGATCTCGAACACCGCCCGGCTGGCCGCGGTGTACGCCGCCATCCGGGGCGGCACCACGACCGCCTCCGGGCAGAGCCGGCGGGCCTGCGCCCCGCCCATGCCGCTGCGGACACCCCGGGCCTTCGCCCGATAGCTGGCGGCCAGCACCACGCCGCCTCCGACGAGCACCGCGCGACCCCGCAACCGAGGGTCGTCACGCTGCTCGACCGAGGCGTAGAACGCGTCCAGGTCCGCGTGCAGGATGGTGGCGTCGACTGACACGCCGCCATCATCGCACAGGTGTACTAAAACAAGCGATGACCTGCGGTGAGGTGGCCGGTCAGAGTGCTCGGGAACTCATCTGCGGGCGGTGCGCGACGGGGGAGCGCTGCCGCCCTGGGGGGCCTCGGTGGACATCAGGTCCACGATCGCCTTCCGGTCGGCGGCCGAGGGTAGGCCCCAGTCGGGCCGGTAGCCGTACACCTCGCGCAGTGGGGTGGAACTGGTGCGGCCGCCGAGGATCTCGACGGAGTCGGCGTCGATGAGACCGGGGTGTTCCACACCGCAGGCCTCGGCCACCTTCATCAGGTCGCGCCGCAGGGTCTTGATGTAGTGCGCGGCGCGGTCGGCCTTCGACGTCGGGTCCAGGCCCCGGGCCAGCCAGGCGTTCTGGGTGGCGACCCCGGTCGGGCAGCTGTCGTCGTGGCACTTCTGCGCCTGGATGCAGCCGATGGCCAGCATCGCCTCCCGCCCGACGGCGAGCATGTCGCAACCGAGCGCGAACGCGACCACCGCGTTGTCGGGCAGGCCGAGCTTGCCGGCGCCGACGAAGACCACCTGCTCGTGCAGGCCACGCTCGGCGAAGATCGGATAGACCCGGGCGAAGCCCTGCTGGAACGGCAGCGACACGGAGTCGGTGAAGATCATCGGCGCGGCGCCGGTGCCGCCCTCGCCGCCGTCGACGCTGACGAAGTCGACGCCCCGGTCGGTGTCCCGCATCAGGTCCGCCAGCTCGGTCCAGAACCCCAGGTCGCCGACGGCGGACTTGATGCCGACCGGCAGGCCCGTCTCGGCGGCCAGCAGCTCCACCCAGTCGAGCAGACTGTCGCAGTCGGAGAACTCGGCGTGCCGGGACGGGCTCACGCAGTCCCGGCCGACCGGGATGCCCCGGGTCTCGGCGATCTCGGCGGAGACCTTCGCCGCCGGCAGCAGCCCGCCGAGGCTCGGCTTGGCGCCCTGGCTGAGCTTGATCTCCAACGCCCGGACCGGGTTGGCGGCCACCACGTCCTTGAGTCGGGCCAGGTCGAACCGGCCCCGGTCGTCACGGCACCCGAAGTACGCGGTACCGATCTGGAGGATCAGCTCACCGCCGTTGCGGTGGTACGGGGACACCCCGCCCTCGCCGGTGTTGTGCAGGCAGCCGGCGAGGGCCGCGCCCCGGTTCAGTGCCTCGACGGCCCGGCCGGACAGCGAACCGAAGCTCATTCCGCTGATGGACACCACCGACTCGGGCCGGAAGGCGCGGGCGCGACCCCGGGCCGCGCCCAGCACCTTGGCGACCGGCAGCCGTACGTCGTGGCCCATGGTCGGGATCGACGGGGGGACCGTGCGACCGAAGGTGCGGTGCTTGATGATCGGATAACCGGCGGTGTACTCGATGTCGTTGTCGGTGCCGAACCCGAAGTAGTTGTTCTCCTGCTTCGCCGAGGCGTACACCCAACGGCGCTGGTCGCGGGTGAACGGGCGTTCCTCGTTGTTGCCGGCGACGATGTACTGCCGTAGTTCCGGCCCGATCGACTCCAGCAGGTAGCGTGCCCGGCCGAGCACCGGGAAGTTGCGACGCAGCGCGTGTTCGCGTTGGAGCAGATCGCGTGCGGCGAGCGCGGCGAGTGCGGCGACGGCGGCGGGTACGGCGTGACGAGCCCATCTCATCCCGCCACACTTTCCGGCTCCGGGCCAGGTCAAACGTCCCGGCTCAGTCACGGACCAGGGACTGCCGCACCACCCCGCCGACGATCGCGCACCAGGTGCCGGTGTCGACGGTGCCGGTGCGGGGCAGGCGGTGCAGCGCCTGGAGGTCGCGTACCGCCCGTCGGGTCGGGTCGTCGAGCACACCGGTCGGCGCCACGTCCGCGTACCCCTTGACGGCGAACAGCTCCTGCGCGGCGGTGACCGGCCGCCCGACGACGCCTCGGCCCAGGTCCGGGGCGAGGGTCTCCCAGGTGGCGGCGGTCAGCGTGGCGTCCACGTCGACCGGGAGCCCCTGGCGGGCCTGCCAGTCCTGCACCGCCGCCACGGTGGCCGGGTCGAAGGTGCCGGTCGGCTCGACGGGGTAGCCGTGGTGGGCGAGCAGGTGCTGCGCCACGCGGACGGTGGGGGCGTTGACGAAGCGCCACACGTCCGGCCAACGGCGGGCCGGTACGGCGCGCCGTGGCGTGCCCAGGGCGTGGAAGACCCGGCGGCGCAGCGTCGGGAATTGGCGATAGAAGGCCGCGCCGGGACACTGGGTGGTGCGGAAGTCCCAGTGGCCGAAGATGTCGTGCGCGTACAGACCGTACCGGCGGCAGACGGCCACGCAGAGCCGCACCAACGAGTCCAGCAGCGCGGCCGGCGGGGTCTGGTCGACGTACGTGCCCTCGTTCTCGATGCCGATGGCCCGCCCGTTCTCCCCGGGGCAGTGCGCGGCGATCATCTGCCGGTCACCGGCCCGTAGCCGGTCCAGACTGCCGTGCCGGCCCTCCAGGACGTACCCGCCCCGGCTGACCGTGAAGTGCTGGCCGGTGTCCGACCAGCCGTTGCCGTCGACGTGCAGGTCCTGGCACTCCCGGGCGAGCGCGACCGCCCGTTCCCGCGAGTGGTCGGTGACGTTGGGGAAGGCCATGTGGTGCACGATGATCTTGTTGGTGGGTGTCGCGCTGACCGCCAGCGGGCCGGTCGGCGGGCGGGCGCCCCACTCGTCGCAGCCGATGATCCAGTCCAGGTCGTCGCCGGCCCGGGCCGGTGTGGGGCGGGCGAGGCCGGTCCCGACGACGGCGACCGTGGCGGCGCCCAGGCCCGCGCGCAGCATCGTCCGGCGGTCCCACTCGGTGTGCTCGGCAGGCATGGCGTCTCCTCCCGGATGGGCGCGCGTGTGAAAACCAGCGCCACGAGAAACTCCTGAGGTGGAGGATATTGCCGGAGCCGTGTCCGGCGCCAGAGGTCGACGGACGTCGACATCCGGACCCGCCGCGGCGATCGCGCCGGAGGTGTTGACCCGAGGTGCTACCTCTGACGGCGTGTCCGAGATCGACCATCGCGCGGCGACCGCCGGATCGTCCGGCGGCCACCTCGTCGATCGGACGAGCCGTCGGGCGGCCACCCGGCCGACGACGGCACCTGTCGGGCGGATGGTCCCGCCGCCACGGGCGGCCACAATGAGCAGCGTGCCCACCCTCACGCTGGGCGGAGCGCGGGGAGCGGCGACATGACCGGATGGCAGGTTCCCGGATACACCCTGGCCCGGCGGCTCGGTGCCGGCGCGTCCGGCACCGTCGACCTCGCCGTGCACGACGTCACCGGCACCCCGGTCGCGATCAAGTACCTGACCGGGCAGCTCCACGACGAACTGTTCCGGTACGCCTTCCGGGACGAGGCCCGACTGCTGGCCGAGATCGACGACCCGTACGTCTGCCGCCTCTACGAGTACGTCGAGGCACCCGACGGCGCGGCCATCGTGATGGAGTTGGTGAACGGCGTCTCGCTGCGCCAGATGCTGCGCGCGCAGGGCCCCACCACACCCGAGTCGGCGCTCTGTGTCCTCAAGGGATCACTGGCCGGGCTGGCCGCCGCGCACGCACACGGGGTGGTGCACCGCGACTACAAGCCGGAGAACGTGCTGGTCACCGCCGAGGGCACCAGCAAGTTGGCGGACTTCGGCATCGCCATGCCGGTCGGTGCCGACGCCGGTGGCAGCGTCACCGGCACCCCCCGCTACATGGCCCCCGAGCAGTGGACGGGCGCCCCGGCCGAACCGGCGTGCGACATCTACGCCGCCACCGCGACCTTCTTCGAGTGCCTGACCGGCCGCCCCCCGTACGACGGGGGCGACCTGGCCACCCTGCGCCGACAGCACGCGCGTGCGCCGATCCCCACCGACGGCGCCCCGCGACCGGTGCACGGGCTGCTGCGGCACGGCATGGCCAAACGTCCCGCCGACCGGCCGCAGCCCGCCCGGGTCTTCCTCGCCGAGCTGGAGGAGACGGCCGTCGGCGAGTACGGGGCGGACTGGGAGGAGCGCGGGCTGCGCGAGCTGGCCCAGCGGGCCGCGCTGCTGGCCGCCCTGTTCCCGTTCCCCGACGGCAGCGGCGGCACCGTCAGCGTGGCCACCACCACGCTCGGCGCGAGCACCGCCGACGACGGCTCCGGCCGCCGACCGACGTCGCGGCGGACCGGCCGGGCCCGGGCCGCGCTGGTCGGTGGTGGCCTGGTGGCGGCCATGCTGGTCGGCGGCGCCGGGCTCGGCTACGCGATGGAGGAGCCGCCGGTGCCGACCGGTGCGGCGTCCGAGGCGACCACCGACCTGACCGGTTCACCCGCGCCGACCGAGGCCACGCCGACCCCCACGCCGACGCCCGGACCCACCGCCACTCCCACCCCGACGTCCGTCACGCCCCCCACCCCGACCGGCGGCACCGCCACGGCCGACCCGACCGGCTCGCCGGCCCCCACCGGCGAACCCACACCGTCCACGGCCGATCCGTCGCCGTCGACGAGCACCAGCCCGCCGCCGCCACCGGATGTCACCGCACCCACCGTCGGTCGGGTCGCCGCGAGCCCGACTACGCTCGATCCCGCCGGCTGCCCGTACGGGCCGACCGCGAGCACCGTCACCGCACTCGTCCAGGACGACCGCACGGACGCCGACGACCTGCGGGTCCGCATCCGCTACACCATCGAGAAGCAGACGTACGAGCGGCGGATGGCCCCGGCCGGCGGCAACCGCTTCCAGGGCGTCCTCGCGGACCTGCCCCGCCCCGGGAACACCGCCCGGATTCCGGTGACGGTGGTGGCGACCGACGCCGCCGGCAACACCAGCACCGGCGACCCGACGTACGTCACCCTCTACTCCTACTGCACGCCGGGCTGACCGGGCGCGTGCACCACCACGACCCGGGAGACCCGCCGTGACCCAGCCCGACGATCCGACCCACGCCCTGCCGCCCCAGCCGGTGTCACCGTCCGACGAACCGACGGTCCGCTGGGCCGGCGCCGATCCGACCACCCGTCTCGGCGTCACGGGGCCGTGGGCCACCTCGGACCTCGACGCGACGCAGGGGGCGACCTACCCGCCGCCCGGCACGACCACTGCGTACCCGGGAGGGACCCCGACGGTGCGTACGAGTGCCGCGCGGGGTGGTGCGCTCGCGGCGCCGACCACCGGGCCGGGTGGTGAACTGCGGTTCGGGCCCGGCGTTCCCGCTGCCCCGCCGTCGGCCCCCGCGTGGCCGACCCCCGGACCGGCACCGCGCCGCAGGTCCCGCTGGCGTCGCTCGGTGTCGGTGCTGTCCACGCTGCTCACCCTCGGGCTGCTGGCGGCGGTCGGGCTCTGGATCTGGCAGCGGCTGAACCCCCTGGAGATCAGTGGCGTCAGCGTGGCGGTGCCGCAGCCGGCGGGGCAGCGGTGCGACGTCACCGTCGACGTGGTCGCCACGGTACGCACCAACGGCCGCCCGGGCACCGTCGAGTACCAGTGGCTACGGTCCGGGAGCACGCCGGGGGCCCTGCTGACCGAGCGGGTGGGTCCAGGGCAGCGGACCGTGGAGCTGACCCTGCGGTGGACGTTCAGCGGGGTGGGCAGCACCACCGAGACGGCCACCGTGAACGTCGTCTCGCCCTCGTCGGCGCAGGCGGTCACCGAGGTCGCGTACTCCTGCCCGGGTTGAGAGGCGGACACCCGCGACGTTTCTCGCGCGACGCCCGGGGGTAGGTCGGGCCGGACCGACCGACCGCCCGTGCAAAGGACCATTGGATGCGAGACAACTTCGGCGATGCGGTGGGAGACACCCTCCGCGCCATACTCCTCTTCCTTCCCAAAGCCGTCGCCTTCGTGGCGATCCTGGTCGCCGGCTGGCTGATCGCCAAGGCGGTGCTGAAACTCGTCGGCCGGCTGCTGGAACGCGTCGGCTTCGACCGGGCGGTCGAACGTGGCGGCATCCGTCGGGCGCTGGCCCGCTCCCGGTACGACGCCAGCGACATCGTGGCGCGGCTCGCGTACTACGGGATCCTGCTGCTCACCCTCTATCTGGCGTTCGGCATCTGGGGACCGAACCCGATCTCGGACCTGATCGCCGGAGTCATCGCCTGGCTGCCGAGGGCCTTCGTCGCCATCGTCATCGTGGTGGTCGCCGCCGCCATCGCCAGTGCCGTGAAGGATCTGATCTCGGGTGCGCTCGGCGGGCTGTCGTACGGTCGGCTGCTGGCCACCATCGCCTCGGCGTTCATCCTCGGTCTCGGCATCATCGCGGCGCTGAACCAGATCGGCGTGGCCACCGCCGTCACCACTCCGGTGCTGATCGCGGTGCTCGCCACCGTCGGCGGCATCCTCGTCGTCGGGGTCGGCGGCGGGCTGATCCGTCCGATGCAGAACCGCTGGGAGTCCTGGCTGTCCCGCGCCGAGGCGGAGTCGCGGAACATCGCCGAGCACGCCCGCGCCTACTCCGCCAGCCGCCGCGAGCGCGAGGAGCAGGCCGCCCGGGAACGTGAGGCGGAGGCGGCCCGGGAACGCGAGGCGCAGGCCGCCCGCGAGCGCGAGGAGCAGCGGATCGCCGCCGAGCGGCGGCTGGCCGAGTCGACGGCGGCACCCGTACCGCCCGGCGGGGCGACCTTCGGCGCGCCGGCCGTCGACCCGCCGCCCGCCACGCCGGTGTTCGCGACCGGAACGTCGTCGGGTACGCCGGTGTCGGACGACCCGGAGGCGACCCAGGTCGTCACCCCGCCCCACGTCGGCGCCGACGCCACCACGGTGATGCCGCGTCAGTCCACCGCGAGCCACGACGACCCGGACGCCACCACGGCGTTCCCGCGTCAGTCGGCGGCGGCCCCTGAGGACCCCGACGCCACCACCGCGTTCCCGCGTCAGTCGGTGGCGGACTCCGACGACCCGGAGGCCACCACGGCGTTCCCGCGCCAGCAGCCGGTCGACGACGACCCGGATGCCACGACCGCGTTGCCGCGCCAGTCCGCCGCGACGACCGGCGACGCGGACACCACCCAGGTCACGTCGACCGGCCCGACGGTGCCGGCGCCGCGAACCTCGGCCGACGAGAGCGAGTCGACGATCATCCTGCCGAAGTCCGACGACCCGCCCGGTCGCTGAGCCGACGGCGTCACCTCGCGGGACGGGACCGGTCGGTCCCGTCCCGCGACGCGTCCGGCAGTCCTCGTCTCCGGGCAACGCCCCGCCGGAGCCCGCAACGGGGTGGCACCGGGTGGTGCCGCCGCCTACGATCACCGCATGACCTGGCGACATTGATGCCTTGACCGAGGCCGGGGGCCGCCCTCGGACACCGTGCACACCGGTGTCCGTAATCGCCCCCACCCATCCGGATGGCCTCGATGACCCTCGCTTCCGCCGCCGGCCGTCGCCTGGCGGCCACTCTCTACGCGTACACGTTCCTCACCGACCTGATCCTGCTCTACCCGGTGTACGTGCTGCTCTTCTCCGACACCGGGCTGTCGGTCGGGCAGATCTCCTCGCTGTTCGTGATCTGGTCGCTGGCCGGTCTGGTGCTGGAGGTCCCCGCCGGTGCCTGGGCCGACGCGACCTCCCGACGCCTGGTGCTCGCCCTGGCACCGCTGTGCAGCGCCGTCGGCTTCGGCCTCTGGACGGTCCTGCCGTCCTACCCGGCGTTCGCCGTCGGGTTCGTGCTCTGGGGAGCCGGTGGTGCGCTCGCCTCCGGCGCGCTGGAGGCGCTGGTCTTCGACGAACTCGATCACGTCGGCGCCGCCGACCGGTACGCCCGGACCATCGGTCGTGCCCGGACCGCCGGCACCGCCGGGGTGCTCGGGTCGATCCTGCTCGCCGGTCCGGTGCTCGGGCTCGGCGGCTACCCGGCGGTCGGGGCGGCCAGCGTCGGGGCCTGCCTGCTGGCCGCCGCCGTCGCGACCCGATTTCCCGAACACCGGCGTCCCGCCGCCGAGCCTTCCGAACCGGACGAGCCCGGCTGGTGGCAGGGGCTACGGCTGGGCGTCGCCGAGGTGCGCGGCAACCGGCCCGTACGCGCGGCAGTGCTGCTGGTGGCGGTGGTCAGCGCGATCTGGGGCGCGCTGGAGGAGTACCTCCCACTGGTGGCCCGGGACACCGGCGTCGCCCTGACCACCGTGCCGTTGTTGCTGCTAGTGGTCACCCTCGGGCAGATGGCCGGTGGGCTGCTCGCCCCGGCCGGGCAGCGGCTGCGCACCGGCGGGTACGCCCTGCTGCTGGCCGCCTCGGCGGTGGTGCTGGCGGCGGGGGCGCTGCTCCGCCGACCGGCGGGGTTCCTGCTGGTCGCGGCCGCGTTCGCCGGTTTCCAACTCGCCTCGGTGCTGGCCGACGCCCGCCTCCAGGCCCGGATCAGCGGCCCGGCCCGGGCCACCGTCACCTCGTTGGCGGGCACGCTCACCGACGTGACCACGATCGCGGTGTACGTCGGCTTCGGCCTGCTCGCCACGGCCACGGACACCGCGTGGGCGTTCGCCCTGGCCGTCGTGCCGTACCTGCTGGTCGCGGCGGCACAGATGCTCCGCGCGGGTCGGACCCGACGCGCACCGGCCGACGTGTCGTCCGTCCGGATCGACGCGTGAGCGTGCCCGGCTCAGGACCGCTCGGCGTCCAGGTAGACCCAGCGGCCGTCCTCCCGGACGAAGCGGCTGCGCTCGGTCACCGTGCCGGGGTCGCGGCCCTCGCGGTAGTGGGCGCGAAACTCCACGGTCCCGGTGCTGTCGAACAGCCCGCCACCGCCGGTGCCGACGACCTCCAACCCGGTCCACCGCTGTGCCGGGTCCAGGTGCAGCCGGGGCGGGCGGGTGCGGGAGTGCCAACTACGCAGCAGGTAGTCCCGGTCACCGACGGCGAACGCCGCGTACCGGGAGCGCATCAGCGCCTCGGCCGTCGGCGCGTCCGCCTCGCCACGGTGCAGTCGCCCGCAGCAGTCCGCGTACGGCATGCCCTGCCCGCAGGGGCACGCCCCGGTCACCTCGGTCCGCCTGTTCCGCTTCGCCACCTCGTCATCCTCTCGGCACCGGACCCGACGGGTGACGCCGGGGGCGTGGCGCGCCCCGGACATCGGGGGAGGTGGATGGTATGGTGCGCCGATGGCGCGGTCAGCCGCAGTGGCCATCGCCCCGGGTGTCTGGCGTATCCCCACCGTGGGCAGGTCCTTCATCAACTCGTACGCCCTGGTCGACGACGACGGCAGCGTCACCCTGGTCGACTGCGGGATACGTCGCGCACCGGCCCGGATCGTGCGCGGGCTGGCCGCCATCGGCAAGCACCCGGCCGACGTGACCCGGATCGTGCTCACCCACGCCCATCCCGATCACGCCGGTGGGGCGGCTGAGGTGGCTCGCCGTACCGGTGCGCCGATCGCGGTGCACGCCGCCGACATGCCGTACGCCGAGTCCGGCACCCCGCCGCCGAGGGATCCGACCGTCGCCGGTGCCCGGCTGTTCGGCCGCCTCGCCGGGGGCCGCTTCCCGGCCTTCGAGGTGGCGCAGCCGTTGACCGACGGGGACCTGCTCGATGTCGGCGGTGGACTGCGCGTCGTGCACACCCCCGGCCACTCGCCGGGACACGTGTCGCTGCTGCACGAGCCGACCCGGGTGCTGATCACCGGCGACGCGCTGTTCAACGTGGCGGGTATCCGGTGGCCGGTCAAGGCGTTCTGTACCGACTTCGAGATGACCCAGCAGACCGCCCACGTACTCGGCGAGCTGGAGTACGACGCGGTCGCCTTCACTCACGGTCCCGAGATCACCGATCGGGCCCGCGAGCAGGTCCGGGGCTACCTCAGCCGACTGTCCGACGGGTAACGCGCCGGTCAGCGGGTCCGTGCGCCGCGCCGGCTGCCGAACGACTCCATCGTGGTCGCCTTCCGCGTCGGCCTCGGCGCGCTCGCCGCCCGGGACCGCGCGGCGGTGGCCTGGCTGGCCGACGTCTTGCGGGTCGCCGCCTTCTTCGTGGCGGTCTTCGTGGCCGGTGCCCGACCACCGGTGGCCTTGCCCGCCGGTGCCTTCCTCGCCGCTGTCTTCTTCGCTGCGGGCGCCTTCTTCGCGACAGCGGCCTTCTTCGCGGCGGTCGCGTTCGCGGTGGGCCGCCGGGTCGGACCCGCGGTGGCGGAGACGGCCTTCTTCCGCGCCGTCCGGGCGGAGGTCGCCGCTGTCGTACCGGTCGTGGCCTTCCTGCCGGTGGCCTTACCGGCCGCCGCCCTGCTGGTCGTTGCCTTGCTGCCCGTTGCCTTGCTGCCCGCTGCCTTGCTGGTCGCTGCCTTGCTGGTCGTCGTCTTGCGGGTGGCCGTCGTGCTGGTGGCTGCCGTGCCGGTCGTGGCTCTGCCGCCGGTCGCCTTGGCGGTCGTCTTCCTGGCGGCTGCCGTCCCGGTGGTCCGCTTCGCCGCCGGGCTCGTCCGCTTCGCCGCCGTGCCTGCTCCGGTGCTCTTCCTGATCGCTGCCTGGGCCATCGTTGCTCCTCGGGTCTGTCGTGGACGCTCGGGTCTTCCCGGCGTCCGGATGGTCGAACGCGTGCCACCAGTCGCGCGGGCTCACGCGGTGCGGGCTCACCGTGTCGGGCTCACGCGGTGCGGGTGGCGAAGACGATCACGTTGTCGGCGTACTCGCCGCGTGCCGGGTCGAACCGGCCGCCGCAGGTGATCAACCGCAGCCCGGCCAGGCCGCCGGGGCCGTAGACCAGGTCGGTGGGGAACCGCTCCTTCGGGTACGCCTCGACGGCGTCCACGGTGAAACGGGCCACCGTGGCGTCGACCCGGGCGATGTGGACGGTGTCGCCGGGACGCAACCGCCCCAACTCGAAGAAGACGGCCGGGCCGTCCCGGGAGTCGACGTGGCCCACCAGGACCGCGTTGCCGATCTCACCCGGGCTGGCGCCCGGCCGGTACCACCCGGCGACCTGCGGGCGGTCCAGCGGCGGCACCTCCAACGCGCCCGAGGCATCGGCGGCGACCGGCACCAGCGGTGCGCGTACGCCGATGGCCTCGATCCGCACCTCGACGGGGTCGGCGCGCAGCAGCGGCGGCAGGCTCGGCGCGGCGCCTGCCCGCTGCGCAGCGCCGTCGGGCTGCGGCGGTCCGGCCGGCATCCGTCCGAGCCCCACGCCGACCAGCGCCACCCCGACGGCCGCGACCAGCGCGAGCAGCACGCGTCCCCCGTGGTACGCCCGCACGGTCACCTCCGCTCACGGATGTCGGACGGTCGGCGGGACACCTGTTGTGGGGTGTCCCTCGGGTGCCCGCACCGTGGCGTACGGCGCGGGCACCCGTCGCAGGATGGATGGGCTGGCGCGTCAGAGACGCGCGGCGGCCTCGGCGTGCCGGCGGCGACGGGCCAGGATGACGCCGCCACCGAGCGCGGTGGCGATCAGGGTCGCCCCGGTGGCCAGGGAGCCCAGTCCGTCGTCGCTCGTGCGGCCCCCGGCCTGGGCGCCACCGATCGGGGTGACCGTGAACGTGGTGCTGCCGTCCGAGGTGCCGTCCCCGCAGGTGGCGGCCACCGTGTACGTGCCGAGGGTGAAACCGGCGGTGAACAGTTCGGCGCTCAGGCCGCCGCCGGCCGCGGCGGTGGTGGAGCGGACGTTCTGGTCCCGGTCGGGGCCGGTGACGCGGAACAGCGCGTCTCCGGTGCTCGGGTTGCAGGTGGTCGCGGTGAGCACGACGGTCCCCCCGACCGGGGTCGTCGCCGGTGACACCGTGGTGTCCGCCCATGCGACTCCGGGCATGAGCAGCGCGCCCAAGGCGATGCTGCCGACAGCCGGTACGAGAACTCTGGTTGCCTTCATACGCGTCTTCCCTCACTTTTCGTCCGCTGACTGCGTGGGACGTCGTTCGGGTGGCCAACTCCGCGACTAGCACCGGTGTGCCCAACACTAGGTGGGCTTGGGATCCGATCCGGTGAAAATGAGAAATCTTCGTTGCCGTCACGTGTCCGCCCGCCCGACTCGGGCGTCGCGGAAGGTCCCGCCACGAGCCTGGCGGGCACCGGCATCCGGTCGATGTCCGCCTGCCGCACGTCGTGACCGGTGGGCGGAAGGCGAGGTCGACGCAGTGTCGCGCCGATCGTGGCACCCGTCCGTTTCCCCACCCGACCCCCCGCCCACCCGGCCCCCCACCCGGATCCCCCCTCACCCGCCCGGACCCGCGCTCGCCGAGTTGATCAAGAGGTTTGATCCGTGGATCCTCCGGAATCCACGCCAAAACTTCTTGATCAACGGGGAGGGGTGGGGGACCCGGGTGGGAGGTCTGCCGGCCCCGCTGGAGGCGGGGAGGGGGTTTTGCGCCGTTCGTGGTCGGATGTCCGGTTCTCGGGTTCGGGTGGGCGGGTGCGGGGCGGAATCGGGGTGGGGTCGGTGGCGTTGTAACCCGGTGGCTGACCGAGCAGGACCCCACCCCGTGGCGGGTGGTGGGCGGATGCCGGAATGATCTGGCCCGGTCGGTCGTTATACCTGGTCCCGGCGCCGCGAGGGCTCGCGGATATCCCCGGGAATGACCCGGCCCGGCAGGTGGTTGTGTATTGACCCGACGCCGCAGGGTTCGCTGATCCCTCGGATTTGGTGCGTCGGTTCCTCCTCTTCTTCATTAGCGCCTGACGGCGTTCACGTCGCCCCCTTCCCCCTGGTGGGTGGCGTCTACCCCCGAATGGAGCTGTCTCATGAACTCGAAGCTGCTGCGTA
>NZ_JBITKL010000020.1:0-127829 GCF_044460945.1 Micromonospora sp. NPDC049903 | reverse complement strand
ACACACCCTGCACTGGTCAATCTGGCGACGAACATCCCAAGCCCGAGCCCGCCGATCCCACTACCAGCGCAGACAGGCCAAGTGACGTTGGAGTACTAACGGCAACTGTCCAAGATTCAGGTGCGGGGCGGTGGGCGGATGGCGTCCCGATGACGGAGGTGGCGGAGACATGGAGCTGAGCCGCGCCCGGTGGCGCAAGAGCACCCGCAGTGGCCCCGATGGCGGCAACTGCGTGGAGGTGGCCGACAACCTGTCGGGTGTGGTGGCGGTACGTGATTCCAAGGATCCGGCTGGGCCGGTGTTGGTCTTCGGTCCCGGCTCCTGGCGTGCGTTCGTCACCCAGCTCACCGAGCGCCCATAGCGGACGCCGGAGAGGCCGGGTGCCGTCCCACGCCGGGGCAGAGCAGCGACGGTCAGCCGCCCCGGTAGTAGCGGGCGGCACCGGGGTGCAGGGGGATCGGGTCGGTGGAGGCGGCGCTCTGGCGGTCGAAGTTGCGCGCCTCGGGATGTGCCAGGGCCAGGTCGGTCTGGTACGTGAAGAGGAGTCGGGTCAGGTCGTACGCCAGTTGTTCGGGCATGTCGGCGTTGACCAGGATCACGTTGGCCACCGTGACGGTGGGGGTGCCACTCGGCGTGTCGTAGGCGTCCTTGGGCAGCTCGGCGGTGGTGTACACCGAGCCGTGTTCGGCGTTGAGCGGCTCGACCAGCTCGGCGATCGGCAGCAGGGCGAACCGGCCCGGTGCGCCGCTGAGCAGGTCGGCGATGCCGGGGGTGGGCAGGCCACCGGAGAAGAACATCGCGTCCAGGCTTCCGGCCCGCATCCGGGTCACCGTCTCGGGCAGCGACAGCCGGGCCCGGCGTACGTCCCGTTCGGGGTCCAGCCCGGCGGCGGTGAGCAGCCGAGCGGCGATGACGTCGGTGCCGGACTTGGGTGAGCCGGTGGAGACCCGCTTACCGCGCAGCGCCGCGAGGTCGGTGATCTGGGCGTCGGCGCGGACGATGACGTGGGTGTAGTTGCTGTAGACCCGGGCCAGGGCCCGGACCGGTTGGGGTTGGCCGTCGAACGCGCCACGGCCGGCGCTGGCGTCGGCGGCGGTGTCGGCCAGGCTGAAGGCGATCTCCATGTCGCCCTCGACGAGGCGGGTGATGTTCTCGCCGGAGGCTCCGGTCGGTTCGGCGCGGGCCTCGTAACCGGGCAGGTGTCGGCTGATGATGTCGGCGTACCCGCCGCCGAGCTGGTAGTAGACGCCGGTGGTGTTGCCGGTGGCCAGGAAGATCCGGCCGTCGTGCCACGGGCGCGGCTCCGGACCGGCCTCGGCACCGCAGCCGGCGACGAGCGCGACCGCCAGCACCGCCGCCACCAGACGCCGACCTCGCCCGCGAACCCCGGCATCCGGCCTGCGACCTGCGGCGGCAGGCACGGGAGCGCAGACACCCGGCCCGGTCACGCCGGTACTCCGCCGTGTTCCGCCCAGGTCCGGGTCGCCGGTTCGAGGGCCTCGGCGACCCGCTGGACCAGGGTGGCCGTCTCGTAGCCGATCTGGCCCAGGTCGCATCCGGCGGAGGCGAGCACCCCGATCAGGGCGCGGTCACCGACCGCCATCACCAGCAGCACTCCGCCGTCCATGTCGACGATCTGCTGGCGTACCCGGCCGGCGGACATCAACCGCGCCGCGCCGACGGTCAGGCTGGCCAGACCGCTGATCACGGCGGCGAGCTGGTCCGCCTGGTCGGTGGAGAGGTGGGGCGAGGCGGCCAGTCGCAACCCGTCGCCGGAGACGGCGAGGGCGTGCGACACGTCCGGAACCTGCTCGGCGAAGTTCGCCAGGAGCCAGTCCAGGCCGGCGCTGACGTTGGGCATCATTCTGGTCTCCCGGTGTGTCTGGTCTGCTGGTTGCGTCGCATCGCCTGGGCCACCCCGGCCGACAGGGCGGTGAGTCGGGCTCGGACCACCTCGGGGTCGAGCAGGTCGGTGCCGGCCGGTGGGGGTGGCGTGTCCTGCAGTTCGGACTGCAACCCGCCGCCACGGGTACGCCGGGGCAGCCCGCTCGCGGTCGCCGCGCCGGTTGTCGACCAGGTGGGTCGACCGTCCGAGGGGGCGTGCGCCGACCAGTCCGGCGGCGGTTGTCCCGCCCCGGCACCGGGCCAGCTCGGCGGTGCCTGGCCGGGCCCGACGCCTGCTCCGACGCCCATCCCGACGCCCATCCCGGCACCCGGCCCGACGCCTGCCCCAGCACCCATCCCGGCACCCATCCCGGCGCTCGACCAGCCGGACGAGCCGTTGGCGGCGGCGCGGACCACCGGCAGCGTCATCGTCGGGGCCCGGTGGACGTTGAACTGCTCCGGCGCGGTGCCCACGTCCACCCGGGGCCGCCCCACCCCGATGCCGCCGGGCGTACCGTCGGGCGACCGGAACCAGGCGGCACCCGGCGGCGTGGCCCGGGGTGCGGCGGACGGCCGTCCCTTGACCTCCTCGACCCGGGTGAGGACCGCCTCGGGGACCTCCACCTGGGCGACCGTGCCGGCACCGGCGCTGTGCAGCCGGACCTGCACGCCGTGCCGTGCGGCCAGGTGGGCCACCACGTGCAGGCCCATGCTGCCGGCCGCCGCGCTGGACAGGACGGCGGGTGCGCGCAGCCGCTCGTTGATCTCGGCCAGCCGGCCTTCGCCGATGCCGATGCCCTGGTCGTGTACGCGCAACGTGAGCCCGTCGACCGTACGTCGACCGTCGACGTGCACCGGTGCGTGCGGCGGGGAGTAGGCGGTGGCGTTCTCCAACAGCTCGGCGAGGAGGTGGACGAGGTTGCCCACGGCCGAGCCGTGCACTGCGGCGGCCGGTACGTCGATCTCGACCCGGGCGTACTCCTCGATCTCCGACGCGGCACCCCGGACCACGTCGGCCAGCAGGTGTGGGCCCTCGTGCGAGCGGCCCGGTTCGCCACCGGCGAGGACCAGCAGGTTCTCGCCGTTACGCCGCATCCGGGCGGCCAGGTGGTCGAGCGCGAACAGCCGGGCCAGCGCGTCGGGATCGGTCTCCTCCTGCTCGAACTCGTCGAGCAGACGCAGTTGCCGGGTGATCAGCGTGCGGATCCGGCGGGCCAGCGCCTCGACCATCCGGGTCACGTCCATGCGCAGCTCGGCCTGCTCACCGGCGAGCCGCAGGGCAGCCCGGTTGACCGTGTCGAACGCCTCCGCCACCTGGGCGATCTCGTCGCGCCCGCGACTGATCCCGGCGGTGGCCTGGGAGGCCGGACCGGCACCGGAACTGCTGTCGCCGGCCGAGATCGCGGTGATCCGCTCGGGTAGTTCCCGGTGCGCCATGGTCAACGCGGCCACCCGGAGTCGCCGCAGCCGGCGGCTGGTGCGTACCGCAAGCATCGCGGCGGCGATCAGCGAGGCCAGCGCCAGCGCACCGGTGGAGCCGCCGGTGACCAGCGCCCGCTGGCGGGCGTCGGCGGCCAACGCGGCGGCCCGGCGGTCGAGTTCGTCGGAGAGTTCGCGGCCCAGCAGGTTGTACCGGCGGATGGTGCCACTCTGCGCCACGAACCAGGCGTCGCCGTCGGTGCCGAGCGCGGCCGGCTCGCGGTCCGCGTTCAGCGCGCTGTCGCGCATCCGCCGGGCGGTGGAAACGTCACTGCTCTCCATCAACCGGGTGTACGTGGCCGTGGCGTCCGCACCGGCGATCCGGGAGAACTCGGCCTGGCGCTGTTCCGCCGCGCCCCGCAGTCGGCCCAGCCGGACCAGTTCGCCCTCGGCCAACTCGCCCCGGACGAAGACGGTCCGCAGCAGGTCCCGTTCCAGCGACGCCAGGTGCTCCTGGGCGGCGACTGCGGCCACCTCGCGGGCCCGGTTGGCCAGCTCCGGGTCGCGGACCTGGGCGGGCAGCGCGTCGGCGACCGTGAGCAGCGACTCCACCAGTGCCACGTAGGTCGGGTCGGCGGTCGCGGAGCCCAGTGCGGCCACCCGGGCCTCGTCGAGTTGGACGAGGTGTTCGTCCACGCCGTCCAACGAACGGCCCAGGTCGGGAGCGGCCCGCCGGGCGTCCCCGCTGGCCGACCGGTACCGCGTCACGGCCTCGTCGACCCGCTGCCGTTGGGCGTCGACCAGTTGCCGGCCGGAGGTCCCGCCGCGCTGACGCAGGGCTGCCGTCTCGCCGAGTTCCCGCTCCACCTCGTGCACCAGTGAGACGGTGGCGGTGGCGGTGCCGGCCAGCACCCGGGCGCGTTCGGCGTCGCGGGTGGTCGACAGGGCGCTGTCGGTCTGGATCGCGCCCAGGGCGAGCAGTCCGGCGGTGGCGACGAGGATCGGTGCGAGGAGCTGCGTACGCACCGACCACAGTCGACCGGTGTGATCGGACGGACGGTTGTGCCGGCGTACGCGCGCCAGTGAGGGCAGCGGCACGGGGGTCTCCCGAGGTAGGGGTGGCCGGGCCGGGCCCACGGGAGGCACCGGCCCGGCCAGGGTCGGTCAGCTCGCGCCGAGGTCCTGCAACGCCTTGTCCGCCCCCCGGTGCAGACCGACCGGGTCGGTCTTGCGGGCGGTGTCCAGAGCGATGCCCTTGGCAGCGGGGTTGGCCTGGGCCAGCGCGTCCTTCTTCTCGAACACCGTCCGAGTGATCGCGCAGGCCACGTTGGCGTCCAGGTCCTTGCGGACGAGCAGCACGTTGGGGACCACGATGGTCGGGGTGTCCGCCACAGTGGAGTACACGTCCTTGCCGATCGTGCCGGCCTGGTACGCGGGGTTCAGTTCGCTCATCTTAGGCAACAACGGCGTGATGTCGACGAACTTGACCTTGTCCCCGGCCGTGGTGAAGAGGTCCGTCACACCACCGGTGGGTACGCCGCCGGACCAGAAGAATCCGTCCAGGCTGCCGTCCTTGACGCCCTCGACCGTCTTGGTCAGGTCCAGACGCTGCGCCTGGACGTCGGCGGCCGGGTCGAGTCCGGCGGCCTCCAGCAGGCGGTTCGCGATGACCTCGGTGCCGGACTTGGGGGAGCCGGTGGAGATCTTCTTGCCCTTCATGTCGGCCACGGAGTTGATCCCCGCGTCGGCCCGGACGACCACCTGGGTGTAGTTGTCGTAGATCCGGGCCAGCGCCTCGACCGGCTGCGGCGCGGTGAAGGTGCCCTTGCCCTGCACCGCGTTGACGGCGGTGTCGAAAAGCGAGAACGCCACGTCGTACTGGCCGCCGACGAGCTGTTCGATGTTCTGCACCGACGCGCCGGTCTCGGCCGCCGTGCCGGTGAGCCGACCCTCGGTGCTGCTCGAGAGCTGCCCGGCCAGGGCGTTGCCGACCACGTAGTAGACGCCGGTGGCGTTGCCGGTGGCGATGCCCACCCGGGTGTTCTCGGCCACCTCGCAGGTGACGGCGTTCGCGGTGTCGTCCGTGGCGGCGGCGCCCTGACGGCCGCCGCAACCTGCGGTGCCGGCCGCGACGAGGGCGAGTGCTCCCACTCCCGCCACGAGCCGCACGTTGATCCGTCCCACTCTTGCTCCTTCCTCGGTCATGCCGGTGATCCGGCTCGCGTCCCACCGGAGGAGCCGGTGGATCCGCGTCGTACGAAGACGCCCACCGCCATGGCGCCGGCCAGTACGGCACCGATCGCGACGGGTACGGGTTCCAGCCAGAGCAGCGTGAGTCCGGCGACCGCGCCGAGCACGCGTTCCGGTGCGCCCGCCGGGCCGACCCCGGGCAGCCAGCCGCCCGCCGCCACGGCCAGCACCGCGACGCTGAGCGCGGTGACCGTCCCGGCGACGAGGATCCGTTGTGGACCACCCATGCCGAGCAGGCCGAGCCCGGTCGGGGTGACCACGAAGGCGAGCGGGATGAGGTAGGCCGGCAGCGCGTACCGCAGGGTGTGCCACATGGTCGGCACCACCCGGCCGCCGGTGACCGCGGCGGCGGCGACCGCGGCGAGCGCGGTCGGCGGCGACACCTCGGACAGCACCGCGAAGTAGAAGACGAACATTGCCGCGGCGGGGGCGCTGACGCCGAGGTCGAGCAGGGCCGGGCCGATGATCACCCAGCCGATCACGAAGGACGCGGTGACCGGGATGGCCAGGCCGAGCAGGCTCAGCGCGACGGCGGCGAGCAGCGCGGTGAGCGCCAGCACCACGGCCGGGTTCGAGCTGACCGCACCGGCGGCGTCGACCAGCAGCGCGGCGGCCTGCGGCCCGAGCCCGGTCTTCGTGGTGGTGGCGGTGATGATGCCGGCCGCCGCGCAGACCACGGTGACCGCGAGCACGCCGCGCGCGCCGCCGGAGAACGCGTCGAGCAGCCGGGGTGGGGTGAGTCGGTGCTTCCGGTCCAGGTAGGACAGCACGATCGCGAGCAGGGTCGCCAGCACCACCGCGCGGGTGGCCGACACGCCGACGGCGAGCAGACCGACGATCGCGAAGAGCGAGGCGAAGTGGTAGCCGGAGCGGGCCAGCAGCCGCCAGGCCGAGGTGGCCGGCAGGGCCGCCGCGCGTACTCCGGAGCGGCGCGCGTCGATCTCCACCGAGAGCACGATGCCGAGGTAGTAGAGCACCGTCGGCACCATCGCCCAGCCGAGCACCTGGAGATAGGAGACGCCCAGGTACTCGGCGATGATGAACGCCGCCGCGCCGAGCGTGGGCGGGGAGAGGATGGCCCCGACGCCGGCCGCCGCGAGCATGCCACCGGCCCGTTCCGCCGGGTAGCCGGCGCGGCGCAGGATCGGCCAGGTGACCGCGCCGATGCTGACGGTGGTGGCGGCGCCCGACCCGGAGACGGTGCCGAGCAGGAAGCCGGAGGCGACGGCGGTACGACCGGCGGCGGTGCGGGACCGGCGGAACGCCGCAGCCGACAGGTCGACGAAGAACCGACCCGCGCCGGAGCGGTCGAGCACCGCACCGTAGATGGTGAACAGCACGATGTAGGTGGCGGCCACGTCCAACGGGGTGCCGTAGAACCCGCTGTCGGAGTTGTAGAAGGCGTCCACGATCTGCCCGAAGTCCAGCCCGGCGTGGGCCACCGCCCAGGTCTGCGGCAGCAGTCCGCCGTAGTAGCCGTAGCCGAGGAAGACCAGGCACACCACGGGCAGGATCCAGCCGGTGGTGCGTCGGCACGCCTCCAGCAGCAGGAGCAGCAGGACGGTGCCCATCGCCACGTCGACGCCGACGAGCAGGCCCTGCCGGTCGAGGAAGGCGTCGTAGCCGCCGCCACCGCCGGCCAGCGCGACCGGCAGCACCGGATAGAGGCAGGCGACGAGCGCGGCGACTGCCAGGGCCCAGTCGACCCCGCTCGGCCCGGTGCGCGCCGGCCGGGCCTGCGCCGGGGACGGGACGTCCCGGTCGGTGCTCGCGTCCCGGTTGCGGCGCAGTCGGGGCAGGCGCAGGTCGGCCGGGTACGCGAGGAAGACCAGCGGGAGTACGCCGGCCAGGAAGAAGATCAGGTAGTACTTGCTGCCCTGGGCCAGTGGGCGGAACACCTGCCAGAGCGCGAGCAGTGCCACGGCCAGGGTCGCGCCGGTCAGCAGGACGGCGATCGGCCCGGTCAGCGTACGGCCGGGCTTCTCGTCCTCGAACCGGCTGGCCAGTTCCCGCGCGTCCACCTCCGGCGGCGCGTCGGTGTCCCCGGGTGTGGGACGGCCGCCGGGCGGGGCGCTCGGGTCGGTGGCGCGATCGGGGCCGGACCGTTGCCGGGGGACGGTGTCCGGAACGGTCCCGACGGTGCGCGGATCGGCCTCGGGGTCGGCCTCCGCCACGCGGGCACGGGCGCGATTGCCCTCGGGTCCGGAATCATCGGTGAATCGGATAGCCGACACGAGGGGGGACGATACGCGAATTGACACTTCGATGGGAACATTGTCGATCATCGTTTCCCTGAGTGACTTTCATTTTGTTTCAGTCACTCCCCGCTGCGGATGTTTCAGAATCGGTTTCGCGATCGGCGCGGGACGTGCGCGTCAGTCTGCCGGAGGGCTTCGGCGGCCCCACGCGGCAATGCCGGTTTTGATCCCTTCGCGGCATTCTGCTGTCACATGTTGGCGTCGAAATGCGAGCGAAACGATTACTCTACGTATATGTGGTGACGGACGGTGGTGGCGAGATCCGGGTAGGGTTCCCGGCTGGCGCGGGTGATCTGACGGGCGGGCGGGCGGTGTCCGAGGCAAAGACGTCGGCGCGTCGCGGTTGACAGTGGACCATCGACGATTCGGGCCCGTCCCCGGTGCTGCGCGAGCGATTCTCCGATCGCATTTCCCGGGCCCGGACCCGGGCTCCGCGCCGCCGACGGCGACCCGGAGTCGACGGTGCCGCTGGCGGCAGATGCATGCGGCGCGTGCAGACCTTGCGGGAGGCCGCGGGAGCGGGGCGGCTCGCGCACATCTCGCTGCCCTGGGTTACCCGAGCGGGCTGGCGGGGCATGTCTCGGGCGAGAACATCCAGGTGAGGGGAGGGGCGATGGCCTCCGAGAAGTCTTCCCGTCCGGACCGGCCCGACGCGGTGCGGCGGCCCGCCGACGATTCCCACAGCGGTGCGGAGCGCCTGCCGGCCGACGGGGACACCCCCGACGGGCCGACCCGGCTGTCCCGCGACGAGTGGGTGGCGGCGGCGCGGCGGACCGTACGCGAGTTCAGCTCCGACGGCCTGACCGACTGGGCCGCCGCCCTCACCTACTACGGCGTGCTCTCCATCTTCCCCGGTCTGCTGGTGCTGGTGTCCCTGCTCGGCCTGCTCGGGCCGAGCGCCACCCAGGGCGTCCGGGACACCGTCGACCAGGCGGTGCCGGAGCAGAACATCCGCCAGATCATCGACGCGGCCATCGACCAGGCGCAGCAGAACGGCGGCCTCGCCGGCCTCGCCGCGGTGATCGGTCTGCTCGCTGCCTTCTGGTCGGCCTCCGGCTACGTCGCCGCCTTCATGCGCGCCTCGAACGTCATCTACGACGTGCCGGAGGGGCGACCGATCTGGAAGACCCTGCCGACCCGGGTCGGGGTCACCGCCGTGATCGGGGTGCTGCTCCTGGCCAGCGCCGTGATCGTGGTGTTCACCGGCCGGTTCGCCCAGCAGGTCGGTGACGCGATCGGAATCGGGCGTACGGCGGTGACGGTGTGGGACTACGCCAAGTGGCCGGTGCTGCTGATCCTGGTCAGCCTGATGTTCGCCATCCTCTACTGGGCGTCGCCGAACGCCCGGCAGGGCGGCTTCCGCTGGGTCAGCCCGGGCGGGGTCCTGGCGGTGGTGATGTGGCTGGTGATCTCCGGCGTCTTCGCGCTCTACGTGGCCAACTTCGGTTCGTACAACAAGACCTACGGCGCGCTCGCCGGTGTGATCATCTTCCTGGTCTGGCTCTGGCTCAGCAACGTGGCGATCCTGTTCGGTGCCGAGTTCGACGCCGAGCTGGCACGCGGCCGGGCGATCGCGGGCGGCCTGCGGCCGGTCGACCACGAGCCGTACGTCGAGCTGCGCGACGACCGCAAGCTGCGACATGAGGACGAGGCGCATTGATTCCGGCCTGCGCTGGGTGGACCAGAATCCCGGCCATTACCGTGATGTGACGCCAGGCCCGTTTCTCCCGCCGGTCGGTTGCCGCCGATCGGCGGGAGAAACGGAATCTCCGGAATGGGCTGGCCGCCCGCGTGGCGTGGCATCGAGGAATCTCTCGCCGCGCCTTTCCTGTGCGATCTCTCGGCCGTCCGTCACGATCCATTCGGTGTGGTCCGCCGTCGTGACACTACTGCTTTTGGGCGTTCGGTGACGGCTATTCGGCCTCAGTGGGAGCGGTGCGGAAAATGATTCAGGCGGCCGAGGCGTGCGCGCTGAGGCGCCGGTAGAGGCGCGCTAGTTCGGGGCTCGGATCGACGTCCATCTCGCGGCTCAGGTGCCGGCGCAGGCGGCGGTACACATCCAGCGCGTCCCGGTTCCGGCCGTCGCGGTCCAACGCGAGCATGAGTTGACCGTGCAGCCGTTCGCGGGCAGGGTACTCCGCGCAGAGCCGGATCAGGTCGCTCACGATCCGGCCGTGTCCACCGCTGCGGAGGGCTAGTTCGACGTGCTCCTCGGCGGCGCTGAGGCGGAGTTCGGTGAGCCAGGCGGCCTGGGCGGTGAGGACGAGGCTGTCCAGGTCGTCGAGGACCGGTCCACGCCACATCCCCATCGCGGCGCGGTAGCGCCCGAGCGCCTGCTCGACCGGTTGGATGGTCGCGGACTGCCGGGCGACCGTGACCGCCTCCACGAAGACGGTGGCGTCCAGGGCCCGCGGGTCGATGTTGAGTTGGTAACCCTCCGGTTTGGTCTCGATCAGCGACGGTGGCGCGCCGGCCTGGGTGAACCGGCGACGTAGTGCGGCCACGCAGTTCTGAATCTGCTTGCGTGCGGTGGACGGCTGATGCCCGTCCCACACCATCTCGGTCGTGCGGCTTATCGAGGTGCGGAATTCGGTGGACAACAGCAGGGCGGCCAGAACCTTGCGCTGTCGTGCCTCCGGAATGGAAATTCGTTGACCTTCGACTGTTACCTCAAGCGGGCCAAGAATTGAGAACTCCATAATTCTTCCTCCCCGAGCCCGGATGCGTGACCCGCGCCTCGTGGACCCCCGGTGGACAGTAAAGCTCACCGATTCTTATCGACATCTCTGGATCACGTCAAGGTGTCGAGGCGATGACGTCGCAATGACATGACGATGATCGCCTTTTCTAGTCTGCCCATCGTGTCCCGGCCGACCGGAAAGGCCCTAGCGTGATGTCGCCGTACGAACTCGTGCTGGTCATCGTCAACAGTGTCGTCGCGGCGACCCTCGTCCAGGCCGGACTCAGCAAGGTCGTCACGCCTGGTCAGCTACGTCAGGCGTTGACCGAGGTCGGTGTACCGCCGTCCGCCGCCAGCTACGGTGCCGTACGCGGCTATGCGGGCATCGAGTGTCTCGCCGGTGTCGCCCTGCTCCTCGCGGTGACCCGACCGGTCGGCATCGTCCTGGTGGCGACGACCGGCCTGGCGATCACCGCGCTCGGGCTGCTCGGCCTGCTCCGCGGCAGCGCGCAACCGTGCGGTTGCCTCGGCGACCCGGACGGCCGTCCGCTCGGGCTGCCCAACGTGGTCATCGGGGTGGCGTTGGTCGCCGCCGCCGTGGTGAACACGGCCCTGCCCACGCCCGCCGACCCGATCTCGGTGCTCGGTGCCGCACTGGCGCTGCTGGTGCTCTGTCTGTACGTCAACCGCTCCTGGACCTGGCCGTTGATCCGCCTAGATAGGGGACCGTCGCTGTGATCATGTTCCTGAGTCTCGTCGTCCTCATCCTCACCTGCGCCGTGGTGGTCCTGTTCGCGATGCTCGGTGAACTGTCGTCCCGGGTTCCCGCGCCGGACGAGGACGCGCGTCGCCGGCTCGAGGCGATCGAGACGGCCCGGGTGGGACACCGGCCGGACTACTGGCCCGCCGAGTTGGCGCACATCGCCGAGCAGGAGTACGCCCTGGTCCTCGTGCTCAGTTCGAGCTGTTCGAGTTGCGAGCAGATCGCCGGGCAGGTGTCCCGGCTGCTGGACCGGGGCCCGGCGAACGTCGCCGTGGTGGTGGCCTGCGGCGACCGGAGACGGGGCGAGCAGTTCGCGGCTTCCCACGGCATCGACCGGGGGGTGGTCCACATCGATGTGGAAGGTGCCTGGAGCACCGGCGAGTTCGGCATCGAGACCAGCCCCGCGGCGCTGCTGATGCGGGACGGCCGACTGCAGTCGGCACTGCTGTTCTGGGATCTTCCCGCCGTGCTGAAAGCGGTGGGATCGATGAGTGTCCCCGACAAGGAGGAGGTAGCGTGAAGAAGCAGTGGACCAAGCTGCGCAGTAACCGCCGGAAGGTCCTGGCCGGTGCCGGGGCGAGTGGACTGGCCATGGCGACCGCGGTCTTCGGCCGCAGCACTCCGGCGCACGCGGCGAACTGGGCGTGCTGCACGCTCGCCTTCTCGCCGCCCAACATCACCTATGCGAACTGCACCGGCAGCCCACACTGGGTGTGGCAGTGCACCTACGGCACGGTCGGACCGGTGTACCGCTACAACTGCTGCGAGAAGTACAACTCCAGCAAGACGTCCTACGTCGGGTCCGCCACGAAGTACACCTGCATCTCCAACTGCGGCTGACCGATGTCGATCGTCGTCGGGTTCGCGCTGCTCGGCGCGATCCTGCAGATGCAGAGCCCTTGAGGCACGTCGATGGCCGGGGTCGCCGGCCCGATGTTGCGGTACGACCGGGCGGGGGCCGTCCGGTTCCTGGTCGGGCTCCTGTTCGGTGGGCTGGCCGGATCGGCGCTCCTCGCGGTCCCGGTTCACCTGCTGGGCAGGCTGGTCGAGGTGCTGGTTGCCGAAGAGGCGCGATGGCTGATCTTCGGTGTGCTGGTGGTGGGCTTCGGCATCGCCGACCTGACCCTGCGGACGCCGTACCTGCATCGTCAGGTGCCGGTGTCGCTGATCCGGATGCTCAAGCCGGGCCGGCTCGGAGTGGTCTGGGGACTCGACCTGGCGATGCTGTTCACCACGCAGAAGACCACGTCGATGCTCTGGGTGACGTTGGCCGGGTTGGTGCTCGTCGCACCGGGCGCGGCGCCGATCGTCCTGCCTGCGGCGTGGGCGGTGGCGGCGCTGGCGATGGCCGTGCTCGCCGTACGAAGTCCGACGCTCAGTTCCATCGGAGAGGAGGGATTGGCATGGGAGGACCTGGTCAAGATCCTCCGACGCTCGTCAGGAGCCATCCTGCTCGGCGCGGCGGCGGTCGGCGCATTCCTGATGACCTGAGGGCGGACGAGATCCCGCCCCCCGACCCGGCCGGCGGACAGGTCGTCATCACCCGGTTCGAATGTCCGAACCTGGCGGTGCTGCTGTTCCTGGTGGCGCTGCACGGACACATCAAGCGGGACGTCCGGCGACTCGCGCCCGGTCTCGTAAGCAGCCACGGCACGGTGCTCTGGCGGCAGCGCACCCTGCTCAGCATCTCGGTGTGGCGGGACCTGGACAGCGTGTACGGCATCGGGTCGGTGCAGCGGCACACCTACGCCACCCGGGTGCCGATCCGGCTCGGTGTCGCGACGAGCAGTGGCGTCTTCACGTTCACCGGTGATTCGCGGCGCGTCCTGTTCGGATCGCAGGTCCCGCCGCGTTCGCCCCTGTCGCCCCTGAAACCCAACGCAGAGTGAGGAGAGGTCGGCATGCCCATACGAACGGTTCGCGGTCACGTGATCCTGGCGGAGGACACCTCGGGAGAGCAGACCGTCATGGTCGGGACCAGCCTGACCGGCAACGAGGTGCAGAACGTCTGGGTCCGCAACGTCGGGCCGCGCGCGGTCCGGGTGGACCGGCGGGTGCAGTTCGCCGAGGGTCGGGTCGGTAAGCACAGCGTCGACGTGGTGGAGGTCAACTTCAGTCTGGACGGGATCGTGGACATCCGTCGGGTCGAGGCCCACGAGGATCTCCGCGCCGGGTTGTAGTTCCACCACACCTGGGCCCGACCGCCGGTCACCGGCGGTCGGGCCCAGTCTCGTCGTTTCCGGCGTCGCCGTCGGGCCGCACCGACAGCGGCGAGGTGGATGGTCGCCATCCGTGACGGACCCACGCGTCTGGGCAACCCTTTTCTTGATCCACTTTTAGCTTTTGTCGCCTTGGACAAAAGTTGGTGGAATGACGGCCGAAGATCTGGACAGGCGGCTCGGAAGGCGCCTACTGTGTCGGACACGACACGTCGGCGTTGCGTCGATGTGAACAGCATCGATGAAAGGGGTCCCGATGCGGACCGTCGAACCCCTGCATGTGCGCCTGTTGCGGTTGCTCCGCGACCAGGGGGCCGTCTCCCGGGCGGAGCTGGCGGACCGTCTGGAGATCCCCCGCCCCCGGCTGCTGGCCGAGTTGGAGCGGCTGGTGGGACACGGCTACGTCGCCGAGGCCGGGATGGCCGCCTCGCGGGGCGGCCGGCGGTCAACTCTCGTCGAACTGAGCCCTGACCTGCGGTTCGCGGCCGTCGACCTCGGGGCCAGCTCCATCGACGTCGAAGTGGTCAATGGCCGCCTCGAACCCGTGGCCGCGTACGCGGAGACGGCCGACATCCGCACCGGCCCCAAGGTGATCCTGCACCGGGTCAACGAACTGCTCGCCAAGGCCCGGGTGGACGGCGTCTACGACCGGCTGAACGCGGTCGGCATCGGGGTGCCCGGTCCGGTCAGCTTCCGTGACGGGGTGCCGGTGTCCCCGCCGATCATGCCGGGCTGGGACCGCTTTCCCGTCCGTGAGCTGCTGACCCGCGAGCACGGCTGCCCGGCGGTGGTCGACAACGACGTGAACATCATGGCGATCGGGGAGCGACACGGCGGCGTCGCGCACTCGGTCGACGACTTCCTCTTCGTCAAGATCGGCACCGGCATCGGCTGCGGGATCTATCTGAGTGGCGAGGTCTATCGGGGCACCGACGGCTGCGCCGGGGACATCGGCCACATCCAGGTGGACGGACATGGCCCGGTCTGCTCGTGCGGCAACGCTGGCTGCCTGGAGGCGCTGTTCAGCGGGGCCGCGCTGGCCAAGGACGCCGCCGCCGCAGCGCGCACCGGCGCCTCGCCCGCGTTGGCCGAGCGGCTGCGCGTGCAGGGGACGGTCACCGCCCAGGACGTCGCCGCCGGAGCCGTCGAAGGAGACGTGGCCTGCATCCAGCTCATCCGCGAGGGCGGTCGACGCGTCGGCAGCGTCCTCGCCGGACTGGTGAGTTTCACCAACCCGTCGATGATCGTCATCGGCGGTGGACTCGCCCAACTCGGTCACGTACTCCTCGCCGAGATCCGCAGCGTCGTCTACCGGCGCTCCCTGCCGCTGGCCACCGGCAACCTGCCGGTCGTCCTCTCCGAACTGGGACCGCGTGCCGGTGTGGCCGGAGCTGCGGTGCTCGCCAGCGACCTGGCTTTCCTGGAGGCAGCATGAGCGACGCGCCGCTGGTCGAGGCCCCGGACGACACCGTCGCCGGCGAGGTGGTCCTGCGACTGTCCGACGTGGTCAAGACCTTCCCGGGCGTACGCGCGCTGGACGGTGTGCAACTGGAGGTCCGGGCCGGCGAGGTGCACTGCCTGCTCGGGCAGAACGGCGCCGGCAAGTCGACGCTGATCAAAGTGCTCGCCGGAGTGCATCGACCGGACTCGGGGCTGGTCGAATGGCGCGGGGAGCCGGTCAGCTTCGCCAATCCGCAGGCTGCCATGCGGGCCGGGATCGCCACCATTTATCAGGAGCTCGACCTGGTCGAGGACCTGTCGGTGGCGGAGAACGCCTTCCTCGGGCACGAGCCGCGCCGGCTCGGCTTCGTCCGGCGGGGACAGATGGCCCGGCGTACCCGACAGATCCTCGGCCGGCTCGGGCACGCGGAGATCCCGCCGGGCCGGATGGTGCGGGCGCTGCCCGCAGCCGGCAAGCAGGTGGTCAGCATGGCCCGCGCGCTCTCCCACGAAGCCCGGCTGATCATCATGGACGAGCCGAGCGCGGTGCTGGCCCACGACGAGGTGGAGAACCTCTTCCGGATCATCCGCGAGCTGACCGCGCAGGGGATCGCGGTCATCTACATCTCGCACCGGCTGGAGGAGATCCGCGCGATCGGTGACCGGGTGACCGTCCTCAAGGACGGCCGGACCACGGCCGCGAACCTGGCGGCCCGGGACACCCCGACCGGGGACCTGGTCTCCCGGATGACCGGCCGGACCATCGAGTACGTCTTCCCGGACCGTCCCGCCGACACCGGCGTCGGCGAGGAACTGCTCCAGGTCGACGGGTTGACCCGCGCCGGGGAGTTCGCCGACGTCTCGCTCTCCGTGCGGGCCGGCGAGATCGTCGGCATCGCCGGACTGGTCGGCTCCGGCCGGTCCGAGCTGCTGGAGACCATCTACGGCGCGCGCCGGGCCGAGGCCGGCTCGGTGCGGATGTCCGGCCGGGCCCTGCGACCGGGCAGCGTCGGCGCGGCGGTCCGGGCCGGCATGGGCATGGCGCCGGAGGAACGCAAGAGCCAGGCGCTGCTGCTCGGCGAGCCGATCTACCGCAACGTCACGCTGGCCACCTTCAGCCGGTACGCCCGACTCGGGTTCACCGACGTCGGGAAGGAACGCGCCGAGGCGGACCGGATCGCGGAGAACCTGGAGATGCGCCCGCGCGACGTACGCCGGGCGGTGCGCACCCTCTCCGGCGGCAACCAGCAGAAGGTGGTGGTCGGGCGCTGGCTGCTCGGCGACACCAGACTGCTGCTGCTCGACGAACCGACCCGGGGCGTGGACGTGGGCGCCCGCGCTGAGCTGTACCAGGTCATCCGACAACTCGCTGCCGAGGGCGTCGGGGTGCTGTTGGTCTCCAGCGAGGTTCCCGAGGTGCTCGGTCTGGCCGACCGGGTGCTGGTGATGCGGGAGGGCCGGGTCGTGCGGACGGCCCCGGCGGCTGAACTCGACGAAGACACCGTGCTCGACCTCGTGATGGCGGGGTCTCTGATGGAAGGCGCACCGGCATGAGCGAGCGTCAGCGAGCGAATCATCGATACAGTGCGAAGGTGTCTCATGGCGGCGCGGAGCGAAGCGGAGCGCCGGCATGAGCGAGCGATCGCCCGCTACCACACAGTTGCCGGCGCAGTCGCCGCCGGTGGACCCGGCACCGGCCGGGGCGACCAAGCACGACCCGTCCGGCGGGTCGCGGCGTGGGCTCTCCTTCTGGAGCGGCGACGGCGGTGAGGGTGCCAAGCGGAACCTGGCCCTGATCGGGGTGTTGCTGGCGCTCTTCGTGATCGGTGCGGTCACCCGCTCCGACCTGTACTCGAACCCGGACTGGGTCTGGGCCAACATGCTCAGCATCCTCAAGCTCGCCTCGGTGGTCGGCGTGGTCACCGTCGGGATGACCTTCGTGATCATCGGTGGCGGCATCGACCTCTCCGTCGGCGCGATCGTCGCGCTCGCCGGGGTCTGGTGCACCACGGTCGCCACGCAGAGCTTTGGCGCCGGCGGCATGATCTTCACCGCGATCGTGGTCGGGGTGGCGGTCGGCCTGGTCAACGGGACGCTCATCGCGTACGGGCGGCTGGTGCCGTTCATCGCCACGTTGGCCATGCTGGTGGCCGCCCGGGGACTGGCCGCCGAGATCTCGCAGAAGCAGACGCAGATCTCGCAGAACACCACCATCAACGGAATCGCCAGCACCGACGTGCTCGGCATCCCGCTGCTGGTCTACATCCTGGCCGCGGTGGTCGTCGCCGGTTGGGTGCTGCTCAACCGCACCACCTTCGGTCGGCGTACGGTCGCCGTCGGCGGTAACCCGGAGGCGGCCCGGCTGGCCGGCATCAACGTCCGGCTGCACACCCTGTTGCTCTATGCGCTTTCCGGCCTCTGCTGCGGCATCGCCGCCATCATGCTCACCGCCCAGGCCACCTCGGCCCAGGCGGGCATGGCAAACCTCTACGAACTGGACGCGATCGCCGCAGTGATCATCGGCGGCACGCTGCTCAGCGGTGGGCGGGGAACGATCGTGGGTTCCCTGCTCGGCGTGATCATCTTTGCCACCATCACGAACCTCTTCGCCATCAACGGCCTCTCCAGCGAGGCGCAGAACATGGTCAAGGGCGGCATCATCGTCGCCGCCGTCCTGATCCAGCAGGTGCAGTTCCGCAGCGTCACGCAGTTCCTCCGCCGCAACAACCGGCTCACCACCACCTGACCCTCTTCCCTCGCACCTCCGCACCAGACCGGGCTACCCGAGCAGACGACGGTGGCCGGGTCGCGCACACCCAATTTCCCTCCACCACCTGACATCAGGAGGTCGTCATGACCCAGCACAGTCGCGACATGTCGCGGCGCCGGATGCTCTTCGGCGGGGCGGCCGTCGGTGCCGGCGTCCTGCTCTCCGCCTGCACCAGCAACGAGCAGGGGACGCCCACCGAGGCGCAGACGAAGGCGGCCGAGAACGGTGCCAATGCCGAGCCCGGTAAGCGGGTGACGATCGGTTTCTCAGCACCGGCCGAGAGCCACGGCTGGATCGCCGCCATCACCAACAACGCCAAGGCCCAGGCCGCCGCCTTCTCCGACGTCGAGCTCAAGTCGGTCGAGGCGGGTGCGGATGCGGCGGCCCAGCGCGCGGCGTTGTCCACGCTGATCTCCCAGCGGCCGGACGTGATCGTGCTGCTGCCGTTCGACGGCAAGGAGTTGAACTCGTTCGGCCTGGAGGCGATGAAGGCCGGCATCCCGGTGGTCAACCTGGACCGCGCCTTCCCGGACGCCAAGGCGTACCGGTTGCAGATCAAGGGTGACAACTACGGCATGGGCGTGGCCGCCGCCACCTTCATCATCGAACAGCTCAAGGCCAAGGGGGTGAGCAACCCGGTGATCGCCGAGATCGCCGGAATGGACGAGCTGGAGCTGACCCAGGAGCGGTCCAAGGGCTTCGCGGACACGCTGGCCCAGGAGGGTCTGCGGGTGGCCAACCGCCGGGCGGCCCGGTTCACCGTCGACACGGGACAGCAGGAGACGAGCCAGCTCCTCCAGGCCCTGCCGAAGATCGACGCAATCTGGAACCACGACGACGACCAGGGTGTCGGTGTGCTCGCGGCGGTCAGCCAGGCCAACCGCACCGAGTTCTTCATGGTCGGCGGGGCCGGGTCGAAGAAGGCGATGGAGGACATCCAGGCCGACAACACGGTGCTGAAGGCCACCGTGACCTACAGCCCGTCGATGGCCTCGTCGGCGATCTCGCTGGCCCGGCTGATCGGCCAGAACCGGGGCATGTCGGACCTGGTGGAGCTCCAGGTGCCCAAGGAGATCATCCTCGCCTCCGAGACGATCACGAAGGAGAACGCGAGCGACTACCTCAAGCTCGGGTTCTGACACCACGGGGGGAGACCCACCTTGTCCACGACTGACAACCAACTGCGGGTCGGCATGGTCGGCTACGCGTTCATGGGCGCCGCGCACTCGCAGGCCTGGCGGACCGTGAATCGAGTGTTCGACCTGCCGGCGCGGGCCCGGATGGTGGCCGTCTGCGGGCGCGATCCGGGAAAGGTGGCCGACGCCGCCGACCGGCTCGGCTGGGAGGAGCACACCACGGACTGGCGGGAGCTGGTGACCCGCCCGGACATCGACGTGGTCGACATCTGCACACCGGGGGACAGCCACGCCGAGATCGCCCTCGCGGCGTTGGCCGCCGGCAAGCACGTGCTGTGCGAGAAGCCGCTGGCCAACACCGTCGCCGAGGCGCAGGAGATGGCCGCTGCGGCGGCCACCGCCCGAGCCGGCGGTGCCCGTTCGATGTGCGGGTTCAACTATCGGCGGGTACCCGCGGTGGCGCTGATGCGTCAGCTCGTCGCCGACGGACGGCTGGGCGAGATCCGGCACGTCCGGGCCAGCTACCTGCAGGACTGGATCGTGGACCCGCAGTTCCCGCTGGTCTGGCGGTTGCAGAAGGACCAGGCGGGCTCCGGCGCGCTGGGTGACATCGGTGCGCACATCATTGACCTGACCCAGCACGTCACCGGCCAGCGGATCGCCGGGATCAGCGCGGTCACCGAGACGTTCGTCAAGGAGCGGCCGTTGCCGTCCGGGTCGAGCGGGCTGGCGGCGCAGGCCGACGGTGCCGCCGCCACCGGACCGGTGACCGTCGACGACGCCGCGATCTTCGTGGCCCGACTCGACGGCGGCGCGCTGGCCACGTACGAGGCGACCCGGTTCGCCACCGGTCGCAAGAACGCCCTCCGGGTGGAGATCAACGGGTCGCTCGGCTCGGTCGTCTTCGACCTGGAACGCCTCAACGAGCTGGAGTTCTACGACGCCACGCGCCCCACGGCCGAGCAGGGCTTCAGCCGGATCCTGGTGACCGAGAGCGAGCACCCGTACCTGTCGGCCTGGTGGCCGCCGGGCCACATCATCGGGTACGAGCACTCCTTCACCCACCAGATGCGCGACTTCATCGAGGCGGTGGCGACCGGCGTCGACCCGTCGCCCTCGTTCGTCGAGGCGTTGCAGGTGCAACTGGTGTTGGACGCGGTGGTCCGCTCGGCCGAGCTGGGGTCCGCCTGGACCGAGGTGGAGCCGACGCTGGCGACGGTCGCCGCCTGAACCGCCTCCGGTACCGACCGGCGAGGGCCGGCCGCGGTTGCGCCCCGCGGCCGGAACGGGGTCGGTACCGGAGGTCGTGCCACCGGCCACCCGGCCCGGGGGCACGAGGAAAGCGGTGCCTCCGGTGCGGCCGGACCGGGATTCCCCGGCCGCACCGGAGGACCGCCACCGACGGCAACGTCGCCGCCGGCCAGGAGATCCCGCCGGGTACGCACCACCCGATCTTCCCCGCCTCTGGGCGGACCTGTTCGCCACGAGTCCTCCGGCCCGGTCACCGACGCCGGTGGCCGACCGGTTGCGGGGGAGGCAGGGGCGCGACGCCGACCGCCCCTGCCTGCTAGCCCCGTCCGTCCGCACCGCCCGAATGCCGGCTGGCATCGTCGCCGCCGACCTCGACGTCAGCCGGTGAGCTTCATCGGGCGGCGCGGCGGACGGGGCGCATCCGCCCGAAGTGATCCGAAGGAGCGCCATGCGTACGGGTGTCTGGCTGGTGGGGGCGCGCGGCTCGGTCGCGACCACCAGCATCGTCGGGGCGCTCGCCCTGCGGGCCGGTCTGACCGGACCCACCGGGTGCGTCACCGAGCTGCCCGAGCTGCGCGGCCCGGCCCTGCCGACCTTCGCCGAGCTGATGTTCGGCGGCCATGACGTGGTCACCACGCCGCTCGCCAAACGCGCCGAGGCGCTCGCCACCGCCGGCGTGCTGCCGGTCCGCCTGGTCGCCGCGTTGACCGAGGAACTGGCCGCCGTGGAACGCGACCTGCGCCCCGCGCCGATCGGCGGCAGCCAGGCCGACCGGGCCGCCGCCACCGTCCGCGACCTCGTCGACTTTCGCGAGTGGCACGGGCTGGACCGGGTGGTGGTGGTCAACGTCGCGGCCACCGAGCCGACGCCCCGACCGCACCCCGGCCACGCCGACCCGGACGCGCTGCGGGCCGCCCTCGCCGGCCCCGACGAGGTGCTGCCGCCCAGCTCCCTGTACGCGTACGCGGCGGTGACGGCGGGCTGCCCGTACGTCGACTTCACCCCGTCGACCGGGCTCCGGTTGCCGGCGTTGACCACGCTCGCCGACACGCACCGGGTGCCGTACGCGGGACACGACGGCAAGACGGGGGAGACGCTGCTCAAGTCGGTACTCGCCCCGATGTTCGCGATGCGCCACCTCACCGTCCGCTCCTGGTCCGGGCTCAACCTGCTCGGCGGCGGTGACGGCGCGACCCTCTCCGAACCGGCCGCCAACGCCGCCAAGGTCCGCAGCAAGCAGCGGGTGCTCGGCGAGACGCTCGGCTACCTGCCGCAGGGCGACACCCGTATCGAGTACGTCGAGGAACTGGGCGATTTCAAGACCGCCTGGGACCTGATCACCTTCGCCGGCTTCCTGGGCACCGGGATGCGCCTGGAGTTCACCTGGCAGGGCTGCGACTCGGCGCTGGCCGCCCCGCTCGTGCTCGACCTGGCCCGGCTCACCGCCGCGGCGCACGCCGCCGGGGTCAGCGGGCCGCTGACCGATCTCGCCTTCTTCTTCAAGGACCCGCTCGGCACCGCCACCCACTCGCTCGGCGACCAGTGGACCCGGCTCGCCGCGTTCACCCGTCGCCTGCACGCCGGAGGTCGCGATGCCTCGCGTGGCTGACCTCGCCGAGCTGGTCCGGGCCCCGGCCGCGCTCTCGGTGCCCGGGGACGTGGTGGCTGGTGCCGCGGCAGCCGGTGCGCTCGGCCCGGGCACGCCCGTGCTGGCCACCGCGTCGGTGTTGCTCTACTGGGCCGGGATGGCCGCCAACGACTGGGCGGACCGACGGCTGGACGCGGTCGAGCGCCCCGAGCGCCCGATCCCCAGCGGCCGGGTCCAGCCCGGACTCGCGGTCGGCCTGGCCGCCGGCCTGACCGTGGCCGGCGTCGGGCTCGCCGCGCTGGGCGGGGGCCGTCGCGCCACCGCCGTCGCGGTGCCGTTGGCCGCCGCCGTCTGGGCGTACGACCTGGCCGCCAAGAACACCGCCGCCGGGCCTGCGGTGATGGCCACCTGCCGGGGACTTGACGTCCTGCTCGGTGCCGCCGGTGGCCGACCGGCCCGGGCGTTGCCGGCGGCGTTGACCGTCGCCGCGCACACCTGGACCGTCACCGCCCTGTCCCGCCGCGAGGTCACCGGCGCCGACCGGGCGCTGCCGAGACGTACCCTGGCCGGCACCGCGCTGGTCGCGGCGAGCGCCGCGCTGCCGTCCCGCCGGCGTGGACCGACGGCCGAAGGCCGGGTGGCGGCGGCACTGCCCGGAGTCCTCGCCGGTTGGTACGCCGCCCGTTACGGCACCGCCCAGGCCCGGGTGGCCGCCGATCCGAGCGCCGGCCGGGTCCGCGCGGCGGTCGGCGCCGGGATCACCGGGCTGCCCGCGTTGCAGGGCGCGCTGACCGCGCGGGCCGGTGCCGGCCTGCTCGGGCTGGCGGTCGCCGCGGCCGCGCCGCTGGGGCGGCGGCTGGCCCGGAAGGTCTCGCCGACATGACCGCCGCCGGCTCCGCGAACCCGGGCGGGCTGCGTTTCGGGTACGGCACCAACGGCTTCGCCAACCACCGGCTGGACGACGCGCTGGCGGTCATCGCCGACCTCGGCTACACCGGCGTGGCGCTCACCCTCGACCACGATCACCTCGACCCGTTCGCGCCGGGGCTGGCCCGCCGGGTCGACGCCGTCGGCCGCCGACTGGCCGACCTCGGTCTGGGTCTGGTGATCGAGACCGGGGCGCGGTACCTGCTCGACCCCTGGCACAAGCACGCGCCGACGCTGCTGCACGACGACCCCGCGCTGCGGATCGAGTTCCTGCGCCGCGCGGTGGCGATCGGCGCGGACCTCGACGCCGAGGCGGTCTCGTTCTGGGCCGGTGTCCGGCCCGAGTCGGTCCCACCTGCGGTCGCCTGGGACCGCCTGGTCGCCGGCTGCGCGCCGGTGGTCGAGGCGGCCGACGCCGCCGGGGTGACCCTCGGCTTCGAGCCCGAGCCGGGCATGCTGGTCGAGGACATCGCCGACTGGCGTCGCCTGTACGCGGCCCTCGGCGCCCCGCCCCGGCTGGGCATCACCCTCGACATCGGACACTGTCGTTGCCTGGAGCCGATACCGGTGCCCGACTGCGTCCACGCGGTCGCCACGCACCTGGTCAACGTGCAGATCGACGACATGCGGCGAGGCGTGCACGAACACCTGGAGTTCGGTACCGGCGAGATCGACTTCCCGCCGGTGCTGGCCGCCCTGCGCGAGGTCGGCTACCGGGGCCTGGTCGCGGTCGAGCTGCCCCGCCACTCGCACGCCGCCCCCAGCATCGCCGCCCGCTCCCTGCACTTCCTGCACACCGCCGCGTCGGTGTCGCCGACTGTGGCTGCGGCGGCTTCGCCGACCGTGGGTGTGGCCGGCATGGTGGCGGCGCCGATCGAAGACACCTCCTTGGGCGCCCTTTGCTCTGCTTCAACGGACGCAACGCCCGGCGTCCGATATCGGGACAGCGACCGTTGCGTGGGGTGAAGCAGGGCAAAGGGGCCGCAGGGAAGTAGTACGGGCGCGGACGGCGGTAGCGGAAGGGGTGCGGACGGCGATGACACCGGACGAACTGCGGGCGGCCCTGCGGGGCGTACCCGACCCGGAGTGGCTGGCGACGGCGCTGCGGCGCGTCGCGGCCGAGCCGGCCACGATCGCGCGGCTCTTTCCCGCCGCCGGACGGCACTGTGGTCGGGCCGAGCTGCCCGACCTGCCCGGCTGGACCGCCGACGAGGCGGCTCGTGCATTGCTGCTGACCGCCCTGCCGACCGCACATACCGGGCTCGCCGGGCAGGCCGAGACGTTGTACCGGACCGGCGACGCGGCCGAGAAGCGGGCGGTGCTCAAGGCGTTGCCGCTGCTGCCGATCGGCGCGGCCGGGGTGCCGCTGCTGCACGACGCGATCCGCACCAACGACACCCGGCTGGTCGCCGCCGCCCTCGGCCCGTACGCCCGTCACCTCGACCAGCCGGCCTGGCGGCAGGCGGTGCTCAAGTGTGTTTTCACCGGCGTACCACTGGCCGTGGTGGCCGACCTCGACGCCCGCGCCGACGGGGAGCTGACGCAGATGCTCGGCGGGCTGGCCGACGAGCGGCGGGCCGCCGGGCGGGAGATGCCCGCCGACGCCGTCGCGTTGCTGGACCGGCTGACCACCCACCACAGGGAGGTGTGATGCGGATCTTCGACCCGCACATCCACATGACGTCCCGCACCACCGACGACTACGAGCGGATGGCCGCCGTAGGGGTCCGGGCGGTGGTCGAGCCGGCGTTCTGGCTCGGCCAGCCACGGACCAGCGTCGGCTCGTTCACCGACTACTTCGACTCGCTGGTCGGTTGGGAGCCGTTCCGGGCCGGGCAGTTCGGCGTACGCCACCATGCCACGATCGCGCTGAACCCGAAGGAGGCCAACGACCCGCGCTGCCGGGCGGTGCTCGACGTGCTGCCGCGCTACCTGGAGAAGGACGGCGTGGTGGCGGTCGGCGAGATCGGGTACGACTCGATGACGCCGGAGGAGGACGAGGTCTTCGCCGCCCAGCTCGCGCTGGCGGTGGAGCACGGGCTGCCGGCGCTGGTGCACACCCCGCACCGGGACAAGGCCCGGGGCGTCGAGCGCACCCTCGCGGTGGTCGCCGAGTCGGGGATCGGCGCCGGGCGGGTGGTGGTCGACCACCTCAACGAGGTGACCGTACGCGCCGTGCGGGACAGCGACTGTTGGCTCGGGTTCTCCATCTATCCCGACACCAAGATGTCGCCGCCCCGGATGGTCGAGCTGCTCAGGGCGTACGGGACGGAGCGGGTGCTGGTCAACTCGGCCGCCGACTGGGGGCGCTCGGATCCGCTGCTGACCCGGGCCACCGGCGAGGCGATGCTGGCGGCCGGGTTCACCGACGACGACGTGGACCTGGTGCTGTGGCGCAACCCGGTCGAGTTCTACGGCCAGTCGGGGCGGCTCGACCTGACCGACGTCGACGCCGAGCCCACCTTCGCCGGCAACTCGATCCTGCGTGGCGGCGGCTGATGCGGCTACGCCATCCCGGCGGGCGCACCGTGCACCTCGGGTACTGCACCAACGTGCACGCCGCCGAGGACCTCGCCGGCATCGTCGCCCAGCTCGACCGCTACGCGGTGCCGGTCCGGGAGACGCTCGGCAGCGACCTGCTCGGCCTCGGCCTGTGGCTGGCCGCCCCGGTCGCCGCCGAACTGGCCGCCGATCCGGACACCCGTCGCCGGTTGCGCACCGAGCTGACCGTACGCGGGCTGGAGGTGGTCACCCTCAACGGTTTCCCGTACGCGGCCTTCCAGGCACCCGTGGTCAAGGGGGCGGTGTACCTGCCGGACTGGACCGACGTGCGGCGGCTCCGGTACACCCTGGACCTGGCCCGGGTGCTGGCCGACCTGCTGCCCGACGACGCCGTGCGGGGCTCCGTCTCGACCCTGCCGCTGGCCTGGCGTACCTCCTGGGACACCGCCCGTGCGGACGCGGCCCGGCAGCGGCTGGACCAGCTCGCCGCCGGGCTCGCCGCAGTGGAGCGGGAGACCGGCCGGACGGTGCGCGTCGGCTTCGAGCCGGAGCCCGGCTGTGTCGTGGAGAGCAGCGCGCAGGCGGCCACCGCGCTGTTCGGGATGGACACCGAGCGGCTCGGCATCTGCCTGGACCTCGCCCACCTCGCCTGTGCCTGGGAGGAGCCGGTCGCCGCCCTCGACCGGTTGGCCGCCGCCGGGCTGCCGGTGGTGAAGGTGCAGGTCTCCGCCGCGCTGGAGGCGGCCGACCCGGTCGGCGACGCCGATGCGCTACGCCGCTGGGTCGAACCGCGCTTCCTGCACCAGACCCGTGCCGCAAGCTGCGCCACCGCCACCGCCACCGACGGCCGGTCGAGCGGCCCGGCCTCGTCGTCGGCGGCGGGCGACCCCGCCGACCCGGCCTGGGCGGCCGACGACCTGGACGCGGCGCTCGACGCGGCACTGCCCGGCCCGTGGCGGGTGCACTACCACGTGCCGCTGCACGCCCCGCCCGAGCCGCCGCTGGGCTCGACGCTGCCGGTGCTGCGCGACGCGCTGGCCGTCCTGCTCGGGGGCGACGACGCGGGCTGCGACCACCTCGACGTCGAGACGTACACCTGGGGGGTGCTGCCGGTCCGGCGGCGCCCGCGCACCGATGCGGAGCTGGCCGCCGGGATCGCCGCCGAACTGGCCTTCACCCGCGACGAACTGGTCACCCTCGGGCTGACCCCGACCCAAGCGGTGGTGACGCCGTGACCGACCCTGGAGGACCGTCGTGAGCCGACCCCTGGTGGTGCTGGACGTGGTGGGACTGACCCCCCGGCTGCTGGCGCACATGCCCCGGCTCCGGGCGGTCGCCGACGCCGGTTTCCAGGCCGAGCTGGGTACGGTGCTGCCGGCGGTGACCTGCTCGGCACAGTCGACGTTCCTCACCGGGGCGCTTCCCACCGAGCACGGGATCGTCGGCAACGGGTGGTACTTCCGGGACCTCGGCGAGGTGCTGCTGTGGCGGCAGCACCACGCGCTGGTCGGCGGGGAGAAGCTGTGGCAGGCGGCCCGGCGGGCCGAGCCCGGCTACACCGTGGCGAACGTCTGCTGGTGGTACGCGATGGGCGCGGACGTGAACTGGACGGTCACGCCCCGGCCGGTCTACTACGCCGACGGCCGCAAGGAACCGGACTGCTACACCGACCCGCCCGAGCTGCACGACCGACTCACCGCGCGGCTGGGCACGTTCCCGCTGTTCACCTACTGGGGGCCGGGCGCCGGGCTGCCGTCGTCGCGGTGGATCTGCCGGGCCGCCCAGCAGATCGTCGAGGAAGAGGCACCGGATCTGACCCTGGTCTACGTCCCGCATCTCGACTACGACCTGCAACGCTTCGGCCCCTCCTCGCCCCGGGCCGCCGCGGCGGCGGCCGAGTTGGACGGCGTACTCGGGCCGCTGCTGGACGCCGCGCGGGACCGCGAGGCGACCGTGGTGGTGCTCTCGGAGTACGGCATCACCGACGTGTCCCGGCCGGTCGACGTCAACCGGCTGTTGCGGGCCGAGGGGCTGTTGCGGGTCTACACGCAGGCCGGGATGGAGTACCTGGACCCGTGGACGTCGCGGGCCTTCGCGGTCGCCGACCACCAGGTGGCCCACGTGTACGTGCGGGACCCGGCGGACGTGCCGACGGTGGCGAAGCTCTGCGCCGCGCTGCCGGGAGTGGCCGAGGTGCTCGACGCCGACGGCAAGGCGGCGTACGGGCTGGACCATCCGCGCGCCGGTGAACTGGTGCTGGTCGCCGAGCCGGACGCCTGGTTCACCTACTACTACTGGCACGACGACACCCGCGCGCCGGACTTCGCCCGACTGGTCGAGATCCACCGCAAACCCGGGTACGACCCGGCGGAGCTGTTCTTCGACCCGGCCGCCCCCGGTGCGGCGAAGCGACGGGCCGGGGTGGCCCTGGCGCGCAAGAAGCTCGGCATGCGGTACCTGATGAGCGTGGTCGGTCTGGACGCCGGTGCCGCCGCGGTGCGTGGTTCGCACGGCCGGCTGCCCGCCGACCCCGCCGACGGGCCGGTGTTGCTCTGCTCGGACGGCTCGGCGGCGCGGGACCGGATCGCTGCCACGGAGGTGAAGGGGCTGCTGCTGCACCTGGCCGGGCTCCCGGTGCGGTGACCGTCACGGTGCCGTCCGCCGACGCGGGCGCGTTACGAGCCAGGTTCGACGCCGAGCTGACCGCGTTCCTCGACCGGCAGGACCCGGACTGGCCGGACGGCGCGCCCCGGGGTGTCTTCACCACGCTGCACCGGTTCGTGCTGGCCGGCGGGAAGCGGCTGCGTCCGCTGTTCTGCTACTGGGGCTGGCGGGGCGCCGGTGGCCCGGACGGCACGCCGATCGTGACCGCCGCCGCGGCGTTGGAGCTGTTCCACGCGTTCGCGCTGATCCACGACGACATCCTGGACGGCAGCGACCGCCGCCGGGGTGAGCCCTCGGTGCACCGGATCTTCGCCGACCTGCACGCCCGCTCGTCGTGGCGGGGCGACCCCGAGGCGTACGGGCGCAACACCGCCCTGCTCTGCGGCGACCTCTGTGCGGCCTGGTCGGACCAGATGTTCCACGAGTGCGGGCTGACCGCCGAGGCGGTGCACCGGGGGTACGGCGTCTTCGCGTTGATGCGGACCGAGGTGATCGCGGGGGAGTACCTCGACCTGGTGTCCGGAGTCGGCGACGGCTCGGTGGCCAGCGCGCTCACGGTGATTCGGATGAAGGCGGCCCGCTACACGGTGACCCGGCCCTTGCAGATCGGCGCCACCCTGGCCGGCGCGCCACCCGAACTGGTCACCGCGCTGGTCGAGTTCGGCGACCCGTTGGGGGACGCCTTCCAGCTCCGCGACGACGTGCTCGGGGTGTTCGGCGATCCGGCGGTCACCGGCAAGTCCGTGCTGGACGACCTGCGCGAGGGCAAGCCGACGGTGATGATGGCCCTTGCCCGCGCCGCCGCCGACCGGTCGCAGAGCACCCGGTTGCGTGAGCTGTTCGGCAACCCGGACCTGGACGGTGACGGTGCCGCCGAGCTGCGGAAGATCATCGAGAGCACCGGCGCCCGGGACGAGATCGAGCGGATGATCCGGCGACGCGCCGAAGCGGCGCTGGCCGTGCTGGCGCACGTCCCGGTGACGCCGGAGAGCCGCGCGGCGCTGAGCGCGCTGGCAAGACAGGCGATCGACCGTCGGCACTGACCCGCCACCCCGGCAACTTTTGATCGAACTGACGAAAGTCAGTGCCGACTCGGCGGAAGATATAGACACATCGACCAATGTCGTTTAGTGTCATCGCCAGCACCGGATTGTTTCGTCGAGGTGAACCGGCGGCGCGGGAACCCACGACAGCACCACCGCACCCCTCCCGCTACGGCATCCGGCGCGACGGCGCGCGCCCCGCCCTGGCAGTCACTCGTCAGGAAGGGACAGGACTCGCATGTCCACCCACCACCACCGCCACCCCGCACGGTGGCTCACCGGCGCCTCGGCGCTGCTGCTGGCCGTCACCGCCGGCACAGTGGCCCTCGGTGCCGGGCCGGCCGCCCTCGGCGGCCCCACCCCCGCCCAGGCCCACCCCATCGTCGCCACCGACTTCCAGCAGGTCACCCTCGCCAAGGGCGTGGCCGAGGTCGGCGAGCCGATGACCCTCGCGGTGCTGCCCGACCGCTCGGTCCTGCACACCGCCCGCAACGGCACGCTGCGCCGCACCGACGCGGCCGGCACCACCACCGTGATCGGCACCGTCCCGGTCTACACCCACGACGAGGAAGGGTTGCAGGGCGTCGGCGTCGACCCCAACTTCGCCAGCAACCGGCACGTCTTCCTCTACTACGCCCCGCCGCTGTCCACCCCGTCCGGCGACGCCCCGGCGACCGCCAGCGACTTCTCCGCCTGGCGCGGCGTCAACCGGCTGTCCCGGTTCACCCTCAACGCCGACTTCACGCTCAACCAGTCCAGCAAGGTCGACGTGCTGGACGTCCCCGCCGACCGGGGCATCTGCTGCCACGTCGGCGGCGACATCGACTTCGACGCCGCCGGCAACCTGTACCTCTCCACCGGCGACGACACCAACCCGTTCGACTCCGCCGGATACTCCCCGATCGACGAACGGACCAACCGCAACCCGGCGTACGACGCGCAACGCAGCGCGGCCAACACCAACGACCTACGCGGCAAGATCCTGCGCATCAAGGTGAACGCCGACGGGACGTACGCCATCCCGGCCGGCAACATGTTCGCCCCCGGTACGGCCGGCACCCGCCCCGAGATCTACGCGATGGGCCTGCGCAACCCGTTCCGGATGAGCGTCGACAAGGCCACCGGCATCGTCTACGTCGGCGACTACGGGCCGGACGCCGGCTCCACCAGCAGCCGGGGCCCCAGCGGGCAGGTCGAGTTCAACCGGATCACCGCGCCCGGCTTCTACGGCTGGCCGTACTGCACCGGCACCAACACCACCAACGAGACGTACGCCGAGTGGAACTTCGCCAACGGCACCGCCGGCCCGAAGTACAACTGCACCGGCGGGGCGACCAACAACTCGTTCCGCAACACCGGCCTGACCACCCTGCCGGCCGCCAAACCCGCCTGGATCCGGTACGCCGGAGACGCCGGCAGCCCGCCGGAGTTCGGCAGCGGCTCCGAGTCACCCGCAGGCGGCCCGGTCTACCGCTACAACGCCGCGTCCACGTCGACCACCAAGTGGCCGCAGAGCTTCGACGGCCAGTTCTTCGCCGGCGAGTTCGGGCGTGGCTGGATCAAGCCGATCCACATCAACAGCGACGGCTCGGTGGGTGCCATCGACGCCTCCTTCCCGTGGAACGGCAAGCAGGTCATGGACATGGCCTTCGGGCCGGACGGCGCGCTCTACGTGCTGGACTACGGCACCGGGTACTTCAACGGCGACGCCAACTCGGCGCTCTACCGCTACGACTACGTGGGCGGCGGCAACCGTGCCCCGACGGCGGTGGCGTCGGCGAACCGGACCTCCGGGGTCGCCCCGTTGACCGTGAACTTCTCCTCGGCCGGGTCGTCGGACCCGGAGGGTGGGGCGTTGACCTACTCGTGGGCGTTCGGCGACGGCACCACGTCGACGGCCGCCAACCCGAGCAAGACGTACACCGCCAACGGCACGTACAACGCCACGCTGACCGTCCGCGACCCGCAGGGCGCCACCGGCAACGCCAGCGTGCAGATCCGGGTCGGCAACACCGCGCCCACGGTCACCATCAACGGCCCGGTCAACGGCTCACTCTTCTCCTTCGGCGACACTGTGCCGTTCAGCATCACCGTCACCGACCCGGAGGACGGCACGATCGACTGCACCAAGGTCCGGATGACCTACGTGCTGGGCCACGACAGCCACGGCCACCAGATCACCTCGCAGACCGGCTGCTCCGGCTCCATCACCATCCCGGTCGACGGTGAACACGACTACGCGGCGAACATCTTCGCGATCTTCGACGCCGAGTACACCGACACCGGCGGGCTCACCACCCACACCCAGCACATCCTCCAGCCGCGCAGCCGACAGGCCGAGCACTACAAGACCTCGTCGGGCATCGCGGTCTTCGACAAGGCCCCGGCCGAGGGCGGCAAGACGGTCGGCAACATCAACAACGGCGACTGGATCGCGTTCGAGCCGTACCGGATCAACAACGTGACGTCGTTCAGCGCCCGGGTCTCCTCGGCCGGCTCCGGCGGCACCCTCCAGGTACGCGCCGGCTCGGCCACCGGCACCGTGCTCGGCTCGGCCACCGTCCCGGTGACCGGCGGTTGGGAGACGTTCACGACCGTGAGCGGCGCGATCACCAACCCGCCGAGCGGCACCACCACGCTCTACCTCACGTTCGCCGGCACCGGCACCGGATCGCTGTACGACCTGGACTCGTTCACCTTCACCACGGGCAGCGGGAACACCGGCGGCACCGGCCCGATCACGGGTCTGGCCGGCAAGTGCCTGGACGTGCGGAACGCGGCGACCGCCGACGGTACGCAGATCCAGATCTACACCTGCAACGGCAGCGCGGCGCAGACCTGGTCGGTGACGCCGAACTCGACGATCCGCGCGCTGGGCAAGTGCCTGGACGTCGACGGGGGCGGGTCGGCGGACGGCACGAAGATCCAGCTCTGGACGTGCAACGGCTCGGCTGCCCAGAACTGGTCCGCGCAGTCGAACGGGACGCTGCGGAACCCGCAGTCCGGTAAGTGTCTGGACGTGTCGAACAACAGCTCGGCTGACGGCCAGGCGGTCCACCTCTGGACCTGTCACACCAACGCCAATCAGCGCTGGGTCCTGCCCTGACAGAAGGAGGGGTCCCCTGCTAACGCCTCGTGCATAGCAGGGGTCCCCTCCTCACACCCACGAACCGTAGGGAGAGCGACATGCGCAGACTCCTCAGAAGACCCGCCGCCGGCCTGGCCACCGCCGTCCTCGCCGTCCTCGCCTGCACCGCACCGGCCACCCCGGCCAGCGCCGCCGACGCCCCGTACGACGTGCTGGTCTTCTCCAAGACCGCCGGTTTCCGGCACGACTCCATCGCGGTCGGCACCCAGGCCATCCGCGACCTGGGCGCGGCGAACAGCTTCACCGTCACCGCCACCGAGGACGCCGCCGCGTTCACCACCGGCAACCTCGCCCAGTACGAGGCGGTCGTCTTCCTCAACACCACCGGCGACGTCCTCAACGCCACCCAGCAGACCGCCTTCGAGTCATACATCAACGCAGGCGGTGGATTCGTCGGCGTGCACGCCGCCGCCGACACCGAGTACGGCTGGTCCTTCTACGGCAACCTGGTCGGCGCGTACTTCCGCTCGCACCCGGCGATCCAGCAGGCCACCGTACGGGTCGAGAACCGCGCCCACGCGGCCACCGCCCACCTGCCGCAGAACTGGGTACGCACCGACGAGTGGTACGACTTCCAGACCAACGCCCGCTCCGGCGCGCGGGTGCTGGCCACTCTGGACGAGTCGACGTACTCGGGTGGGGTGATGGGTGCCGACCACCCGATCGCCTGGTGCAAGACGGTCAACTCGGGACGGTCCTTCTACACCGGCGGCGGCCACACCCAGGCCTCGTACGCCGAGCCGGCGTTCCGGGCGCACCTGCTCGGCGGCATCCGGTACGCGGCCGCCCGCACCAAGGCCGACTGCCGCCCGGAGACCGGCTACACCGCCCTCTACAACGGCTCGACCACCGGCTGGTCCCAGGCCGGGCCGGGCAGCTTCACCAACTCGGACGCCACGCTGACCTCGGTCGGCGGGATGGGCCTGTACTGGTACAGCGCGAAGCAGTTCACGAACTACTCGCTCAAGCTGGACTGGCGGCTCGCCGGGGACGACAACTCGGGCGTCTTCATCGGCTTCCCGCCGTCGAGCGACCCGAACTCGGCCATCAACAACGGTTACGAGGTGCAGATCGACCCCACCGACGCCGCCGACCGGACCACCGGCGCGATCTACGGATTCAAGTCCGCCGACCTCGCCGCCCGTGACGCCGCGCTGAACCCGGCGGGGGAGTGGAACACCTACGAGCTGCTGGTGGAGGGGGAGCGCCTCCAGGTCTTCCTGAACGGGTCGAAGATCAACGACTTCACCAACACGGACCCGGTCCGGTCGCTCGCCGGCCACATCGGCATCCAGAACCACGGTACGGGTGACGACGCGTTCTTCCGCAACATCCGGATCAAGGAGTTGGGCGGTACGAACCCGCCGCCCACCGGCACCGGACGGATCACCGGTCTGGCGGGCAAGTGCCTGGATGTGCGGAACGCGGCGACCGCCGACGGTACGCAGATCCAGATCTGGACCTGCAACGGCAGCACGGCACAGACCTGGACGGTCACCCCGAACTCCACCATCCGCGCGCTGGGCAAGTGCCTGGACGTCAACGGGGGCGCCTCGGCCGACGGCACGAAGATCCAGCTCTGGACGTGCAACGGCTCCGGCGCCCAGAACTGGTCCGCACAGTCCAACGGCACGCTGCGTAACCCGCAGTCCGGTAAGTGCCTGGACGTGTCGAACAACAGCTCGGCTGACGGCCAGGCGGTCCACCTCTGGACCTGCCACACCAACGCCAACCAGCGCTGGGTCCTGCCCTGACGGGTTAGGAGGGGTCCCCTGCTATGCACGAGGCGTTAGCAGGGGACCCTTCCTTACATCCGCCGCAAGCGCGCTACACCCTCCGCACGCGCGTTACGCCTTCCGCTACTGCGCAGGGCGCGCCTAGAGTGAAGGCGGCGACCGCGAGGTGGCCGGTGCACCGACGGGAGGCGCAACCCGTCGGTCCCAGGTGCCACCGCGCCCACCGGTCCACGCCCTCGCAGGCCGCCACGTCCGGCCGCCCTCGCCCCGGTCACGCAGGTACGGAATCCCCACCACACGCACAGGGGAGAAGGACATGGCGCGACCGATCACGCTGTTCACCGGCCAGTGGGCCGACCTTCCGTTCGACGAGGTGTGCCGGCTCGCCGCCGAATGGGGCTACGACGGGCTGGAGATCGCCTGCTGGGGCGACCACTTCGAGGTCGACAAGGCCCTGGCGGACGACTCGTACGTCGACCGCAAACGGGAGACGCTGGCCAAGCACAACCTCCAGGTCTTCACGATCTCCAATCACCTCGTCGGCCAGGCGGTCTGCGACCACCCGATCGACGAGCGGCACCGGGGCATCCTGCCGGCCAGGATCTGGGGCGACGGCGAACCCGAAGGCGTACGCCAGCGGGCCGCCGAGGAGATCAAGGACACCGCCCGCGCGGCGGCGAAGCTCGGCGTCAACACCGTCGTCGGCTTCACCGGCTCGTCGATCTGGCACACCCTGGCGATGTTCCCGCCGGTGCCGCCGTCGATGATCGAGCGCGGCTACCAGGACTTCGCCGACCGGTGGAACCCGATCCTGGACGTGTTCGACGAGGTCGGGGTCCGCTTCGCCCACGAGGTGCACCCGAGCGAGATCGCGTACGACTACTACACCACCAAGCGCACCCTGGAGGCGATCGGGCACCGGACGGCCTTCGGACTGAACTGGGACCCGTCGCACTTCGTCTGGCAGGAGCTCGACCCGGTCAACTTCATCTTCGACTTCGCCGACCGGATCTACCACGTCGACTGCAAGGACGCCAAGGTACGCACCGGCGACGGTCGGCGCGGTCGGCTGGCCTCGCACCTGCCCTGGGCGGACCTGCGGCGCGGCTGGGACTTCGTCTCCACCGGGCACGGCGACGTGCCGTGGGAGGACTGTTTCCGGGCCCTGAACGCGATCGGCTACGACGGGCCGATCTCGATCGAGTGGGAAGACGCCGGGATGGACCGGCTGGTCGGTGCGCCCGAGGCGCTCCAGTTCGTCCGGCGCCTCGCCTTCGACGCCCCGTCCGCCGCCTTCGACGCCGCGTTCAGCAGCAAGGACTGATCCCGCCGACTCAGCAGCAAGGACCGATCCCGCCGACCGGGGGCCGACTGTCCGGCCCCCGGTCGACACACCCCGGTCAGTCGACGGCGAAGACGTGTTCGCTGGCCAGCCGGGCCGCGCCCACCAGGCCGGCCCGGTCGGCCAGGTCGGACAGGACCACCGGCATGGTGCCGGTGGCCGTCGGCGCCGACCGGCGGTAGACCACGCCGCGTACCTCGGCGAGCAGGATGTGCCCGAGCCCCTCCGGCGCGCCACCGATCACCACGATGCCCGGGTTGAAGAAGCTGACCAGGCCGACGAGCACCTGGCCGAGGCGGCGCGCGGCGTCGCGTACCAGTGCCTGGGCCGTCGGGTCCCCGGCGAGCGCGGCGGCGGCGACGTCCGACACGGTCAACGTGCCGGCCTCGGTCAGCCGCGCGGCCAGCGGCGCGCAGCGGCCGGTCCGTGCCGCGGCCGTCGCGGCCCGGGTCAGTCCGGCGTCGCCGCAGTACGCCTCCAGGCAACCCACCTCCCCGCAGGCGCAGGTCGGCCCGTCCTCGGACAGCGGCAGGTGCGCGATGTCGCCGGCGCTGCTGGTCGAACCCCGGTAGAGCGTGCCGCCGAGTACCAGCCCGCAGCCGATCGCCGCGCCCAGCTTGAGATAGAGGAAGTCGTCGAAGGTGCGGCCGATGCCGGCGTGCTGCTCGCCCAGCGCCAGCACGTTCGCGTCGTTGTCGACGAGCGCCGGGCAGCCCAGCTCGGCCGCGAAGGCGTCCCGGACCGGGAAGCGTTGCCAGCCGGGCAGCGCGGTCGGCGCGATGGAGGCGCCGTTGTCGACCGGCCCGGGCAGCGCGACACCGACGCCGGTGGGTTCGCCACCCCCCGCCTCGGCGCGGAGCTTGCCGACGAGTTCGACGCACCGCCCGATCACCGGCTCGGGGCCCCGACGGACGTCGGCCGGCTCGCTGGTCTCGGCCAGCACGTTCAACTCGCCGTCGGTGACCGCCACGCTGATCCGGTCGGCCCCGACGAGCACGCCGACGAACCGTACTCCGGCGGCGAGCCGCAGCAGGGACGAGCGCCGTCCGCCCCGGGAGGCGGCCGGACCGGCGGTCTCGACGAGGCCACGGGCGACGAGGCGATCCAGCTCGGTGGTGAGAGTGGTACGCGACAGGCCGAGCAGATCACCCAGCTCGACCCGGGAACGAGGGCCCTCGTCGCGCAGCAGCCGGACCAGTCGCGCCTGCTGCGGGTTCTCCGGCCGGAGAAGGGCCATCCCCACCACCTCCGGTTCCGGAGTCTTCCACGACGGTGTTTCGGCACTGTGGCCGGAACCGCCCGCCCGGCCCGTCTGCGCTGTCCGGTCCTGGGCCCGCCCAACTCCCGTCCCGCTGCGCCCAGTCCCGCCCGCCCTGGTTCTCGACCTTGGACCGCCACCTCCTGCCGTAGCCCGTGTGCCCCGACCCGGCGCGACCGGTACCTGTCCCGGCACGACGAGCGCGCGGCGAGGGGCGGGAGGTGCTGTAGAGACGGGCGGATCGTGAGGTGGGTAGATTTGTTGTCGCTCCAGCGACAACAAATCTACCCACCACGTCGCTCGGCTTAGCCGAGTGCGGCCGGGCATTGCGCCCGAAGCCTGCGTCGACCGGCGAGCGGCGGGTACACAGCGACGGGCCCGGCCGCCGAGGTGGCGGCCGGGCCCGATCGCGTACGGCTCTAGAGCGTGCTGCCGTTGGTGCCGGTCGACTTGCTGCGCGGGGTGGCCGACGTCGAGCTGGTCGCGCTCGACGAGCTCTTGCTACCCGCCGTCGCCGGAGTGCCGGCGTAGGTGTCGTCCGCCGGGGTCAGCCCGTGCTTGCCGTTGCTGTGCAGCTTCTCGCCCAGCTTGGAGTGCTCGAGCTTGTCCTTGCCCTCCTGGTAGAGGCGGTTGGCCTGGGCCTGCGCGACCCCGGCCGCCTCCTGGACCGTCGGGTGGTCGAGGACCTTGCGGCCCTGGACCATCAGCTCCTCGTACTTCTCACGGCCGGCACGGGCGCCCAGGACGAACCCCGCAGCCAGCCCGCCAAGGAACATGATCTTTCCGCGCATGGCGGCTCCTTTCGTACCTGGCGCACTGTCTTCCGTGCCCGAAGTCCGGGCGGCGGTCGATCAAACTCGCGCCTACGTCATGTCGTCGGCAGTTATCTACCCATCCTCCTCTCCGCTCATACCTCCTTGGGCCGCGATGACGATTTATCCGCTTGCGTCCGGTTAGCGACCTGTCCGGCGGAAGGGTAACCCCCTAGCCCACGACCCCCCGGAATCCTGTACTCTTGTGCCGGTCGCGCGGCGCGGAGAGATCCGCATCGAGCGGTGGCACGGTCCCCCGTAGCTCAATTGGCAGAGCAGCCGGCTGTTAACCGGCAGGTTTTTGGTTCGAGTCCAAACGGGGGAGCTTTCCTTCTCGTCCCGACGCCCACCGGCACCCGGTGGGCGTTCGTCGTATCCGGGCCCGGACCACCTGAGCCAGCCCCGCCCGAGCCCGCCCCCCGCCCCGGGACCGGCTGACCCGGACCTGCCCACACGGCGGCGGCGGGCAGCGAAAACGGGGACACCGGAGCCGAAGATGATCACCTATGATCCTCGCTGTGCCCGCACCCCTCCCGCCGGTGACCTTCGACGTCGCGGCGGCATATCCGCAGGTCGCGACCGGTCGGGATGCTCTGGCTGCCGGTGACTGGCCGACCCTGCGCGCGCTCGTCGACGCCCAGGACGCACACGGCCGGACAGTCCTGGTCGGCGAGATCGGCGACGTCCCCGACGCGGAGAGGTTCCTGCGCGAGGTGTTCGCCGAGCATCCCGAGGACCCGGTGGCCGGGGCGATGCTCGGCGCACACCTGATCCGGGCCGGCTGGCGCATCCGCACCGCCCAACGGGCCCAGCATGTCAGCCGCAAGCAGTTCGCCGACTTCTTCGACCACCTGCGCCGGGCCGAGCAGATCCTGATCGAGGTCACCGCCCGCCACCCACAGGATGCGGCAGCCTGGACCCAGCGGGTCACCAGCGGCCGGGGACTACAGGTCGGGCAGGCCGAGGCCCGCCGTCGGTACGACCGGTTGGCCGCCCACCATCCACACCACCTGCCGGCCCAGGCGTCGCTGCTCCAGCAGTTCTGCCCCAAGTGGAGCGGCACCTGGGAGAAGACGCACGCGTTCGCCCACGAGTGCGCCGAGGCCGCGCCACCCGGCGCCGCCAACGCGGTACTCGTCGTCGAGGCGTACCTGGAACAGGCTCTGGACCATGACCGGGTCTCCGCCGCGAGCGAGTTCCTGCGCGACCCGGCGGTGGCCGCCGGGATCCGCGCGGCGGCGGAACGCTCCGTCTGGCACCCCGACTACCGCGACGGCTGGGGTTGGGTGTGGGTACGCAGCACCTTCGCCCTCGCGTTCTGCCTGATGCAGGAGTGGCACCCGGCGGCGCGCGAGTTCGCCGCCCTCGGCGGCTTCGGCGACGAGTCGATGTTCGGCTATTTCGGTGACGGGGCGACCGAGTTCCAGCGGCTGCGCGCGAAGGCGTACGCGAAGGCCGGCCTCCCGTGATCGCGCACCTGGACACCGACGGGGTCCCCACGCTGCTCGCACCCACCGGCGGGCCGATGCGGGCCGGGCTGACCTTCCGGGTCGGCACCGCCGACGAGACCCTGGCCCGCCACGGCATCACCCACCTGCTCGAACACCTCGCCCTCGCCCCGCTCGGCAGCGCCGACTACCACTTCAACGGCGCCACCGGACCGGTCTTCACCACCTTCCACATGCAGGGCTCCGAGCAGGACGTCGCCACCTTCCTCACCGCCGTCTGCGCCCACCTCACCGACCTGCCCACCGGGCGGCTGGAGGTGGAGAAGGACATCCTGCGGACCGAGTGGAGCAGCCGGGGCAGCGCCGCCATCGACGACATTCCGCTCTGGCGGCACGGTGCCCGCGACTTCGGGCTGAGCAGCTACCCCGAGTGGGGACTCGCCGCGCTCACCGCCGACGAGCTGCGCCAGTGGGCCGCGCGCTGGTTCACCCGGGAGAACGCGGTGCTCTGGATCGCCGGTGACCGGGTCCCCGACGGGCTGACCCTGAAGCTGCCCAGCGGCACCCGGCAGCCCGTACCGGCCGCCTCGTCGGCACTGCCCGCCACCCCGGCGTACTTCGTGCGCGGCAACCAGGCCGTGGTGCTCGACGCGGTGGTGCGGCGCGGGCCCGCCGCCGGTCTCTTCGCCGACGTGCTGGAACGTGAACTGTTCCGCGCGCTGCGCCAGGACGCCGGCCTCTCCTACACGATCGCGGGCGGCTACGAGCCGCGCGGCGACGGCCACGCCATCCTGCGCGCCCTCGCCGACGCGCTGGCGGAGAAACAGGACGCCGTCCTCGGTGGCTTCGTCGACGTGCTGGCCAAGCTGCGGGTCGGCCGGATCGAACAGACCGACCTCGACGCCGCCGTGGCCAAGCGCATCGACCTGCTGGCCACCGTCGAGGCCGATGCCGCCAGACTGACCGGGTACGCGTTCAACCTGCTCACGGGCGAGCCCAACCTCAGCCTCGACGAACACCGCGCCGCGCTGACCGCAGTCACCGTGGCCGACCTGCACCAGGTCGCCCAGGAGGTACACGCCTCGGCCCTGCTGATGGTGCCCGAGGGCACCCGTGCCGACTGGGCCGGTTTCGTCGCCGCCCCCACCGTCTCCGAGGCGATCCCCGCCGGCACCGCCCACCGCTCCCGCGACGACGACGGCCAACTCCGCGTCGGCCCCGACGGCATCAGCTACCTCGGTGACGGCGGCCCGCTGACCGTCCGGTACGCCGACTGCGCCGCCATGCTCGCCTGGCCCGACGGCGCCCGCCAACTCATCGGTCACGACGCGATCGTGCTGCACGTCGAGCCGACCCTGTACGACCTGCGCCCGCCCGGACTGGCTGTGCTGGACACCGCCGTGCCCGCCGACCGGCAGGTCGCCATGCCACCCCGCGACCCCCAACAGATCCCACAACCCCGCGCCGTACGCGACTACCGCGACCACCTGGCCCGCCCCCGGCGTGCCTGGTGGGAGACCCTGCTCATGGTGCTCAGTGCCCTGGCCACCGCCGGAATCGGCGGACTGACCCTGCTGCTCACCATCGGCATGTTCATGGAACCCAGCGAAGAGGGCGACGGTTGGCTGTGGGGTGCGGTCGTCGTGGGCTGGCTGCTCACTGTTATCCTCGCGTTGCCCATCGTGCTGTTGGCGCGGGGGCGACGCCGGTGAGAAGCGGCCACCGATGCTGGCCGGTGATCGACTGGGCGGGATAAGATCCGCGCGGTGCCGGGGCGGTAGCTCAGCCGGTTAGAGCAGGGGACTCATAATCCCTCGGTCACGGGTTCGAGTCCCGTCCGCCCCACCAGCTACGGATATCCCCAACCGAGGGTGCAAGGTCGCAGAACGCAGGCTACGGGCCGACGCCGCGGCCACGCGGTGGCCGGACTCTGTGCGGGGTGATGATGGATTCGTGCGTCAGTTCTGGCCGGGGCTTGCTACGGGTAGCCCTGCTTCCTTGGCACAAGCGAGCAGCCGCCGGTCGTAGGTGACGAAGGCGGTGAGTGCCGTGCCGGACTCGTTGGTCAGCACCTGGGCGGTGGCTAGGTGGATGGCGTCGAGGCTGCGAAGCGTCGGCTCGGCGAAGGCGGCCGCAGTGGCACGGATCGTGCTGTCGATCTCCAGCCGGAACAGTCGTCCGACAGCAGCCGGCACTCCGATCAACGCCTGCGGAGCTGATCGGCGGAGCGCTCTGGGTACTTCCACCTCGACGAGCGCGGAGGAGACCAGCGGCACGTCGTCGTGCTCGTTGAGCCAGGAGACGAGGTCGGCGCTGCATGCTTCCTGCCGCACCAGCTTGATGACGGCGGCGGAGTCGAGATAGATCACCAGCGCTCCTCGTCACGCATCGCAGCGAGCGAGGCGGCCACGTCCACACTCTCGTCGCCGAGCTTCGGAGGAAGTGGGACAGAGCCCCCGCCGGTGGGGGCGACTGCCCGCCCTGCCGCTACCAGCTTGGCCAGAATCGACCTGTCGTCACCTACCGGAACAAGTCGGGCGATCGGGTGTCCACGATCGGTGATCTCGACGGTCTCCCCGCCACTCACCCGAGCCAACACCTGGCTCGTGTTCTGGTTCAGCTCCCGGACACCGATGCGTTCCATGGACCCAAGTGTAGAACCAGATGTTCTACGCATTTAGCTCCTGGCGTAACCCGGGCTGTCTCTTCGCTGACCAGGGAGATCATCGAGATCTAGGCCATGGCGGCTGGCCGGCGGGCTACGTAGTCAGCCAACTCTGCCGCCACCTGCTCCGGCTCCGAGAGGCAGCGCCAGGCGGGCACCCGACGGACAGGTGCGGAAGTACGTGTCACATCGAGTCGGGCGAGCGCCCGGCGCAGTCCCCGGCCGTCGGGATCGCCCATCGGATCGTCGACGACGACGGCCAGTTCGGCATCTCCGCGCCCAACCATGAAGTCGACAGCCTGCCCGGCCACGGCAACGCCACGGCGCACGGTGAGACCGCTGCCCCGTAGAGCGAGGTGCAGTCGGTCCGCTGGCACCGCCGGGGCGTCCGGTTGGGCGTCGGCGACATCATGAACCAGCGCCAAGGCGGTCAGCAGGCCGCGTTGACCCGACCACCACGACCGATCACCGACCACGACGAGCTGGGACTTTGCCCGGGTGATGGCGACGTTCCACAGATTGGTCTGGTGAACCAGCCAGCCCCGGGTGCGGTCCGGAATGCCGTGCGCCCCGACCGGCGAGACGACCATGATGTCTCGTTCGCTGCCCTGGAATTTGTGGATCGTCGCGCAGAGCAGGTTGTCGGTGAGGCCGGCGTCGCGCAGGGCTGCAGCCAGGCGACGCTGGTGTGCGGCAAGCGGCGTGACCACCCCGATCGAGACGTCGGGGTACGCGGCCCGCAGTCCCGCCACCTCGGCGACGACCGCGTCGATCTCAATCTGGTTGAGCCCGGACCCGGTTGCGCCACGGCTGAACTGCCCGGGCACGTCGCGCCAACGGACTGCCGGATCGGCCGCAGCGGCCAGCCGATTCGGATCCGTCAACACCGTGAGCCGACCCTGATAGACCTCCCGGTTCGGCACCTTCACGATGTCCGGGTGGCACCGGTAGTGCTCGTCGAGGAGATGCGCCGTACCCGCAGCGGTGGCGAGCGCGTCGTACGCGGAGTGCGCTGTGTAGATCAGCCGGCGGGTGGTGAGCCAACCCGTGCTCAGGTCGGCTCGGGCGCGTTCGGCGACGTCGTCGCTCTCCGGCAGGTCCACGACGGGTGCGAGCTGGCGAGGGTCGCCGATGAGAAGGGCACGCTTAGCGCGATAGAGCATGGGCAGGATCGCGGGAATTGTGCACTGTGCCGCCTCGTCGATGACCACGAGGTCGTACATTGCGGGGGTTCTCTTCAGTCTCCGGGCGGAGAGGGCGGTCACGGCCCAGCCTGGCAGCACTCGGAGCAACTCCGGGAAGTACGCCCAACTGTCCGACTGGGGCTTGGCCATCTCATCGGCCCGGTCCTGGAGCAGCCGTGCTCCCGCAGCCACCCGCCGGGCGATCTGGGCCCGCAGCACATCGATGCTCAGCGCGGGCCGTTCAGTGCCGATCAGGGCGACCAGGCGCTGCCACGAGACGTCGGCGTCGGGCAGCTCAGCGAGGCGCCGTCGACCGTCACGCCAGCGCAGCTCGACCACCGCCCGATCGGCGAGCGCCTGGACGGCGTACCGGTCCGCCAACTGATACGACCGCAGCCGCCACCGGTACCACCACCCGAACCACCTGCTGGCGAGGGCCCGGTCGGTCAGCTGAACGAGATGCGCCAGCGTCGCGTCGTCGGCGGGCAGTGGTGCCGCACCGACGGCGGGGTCGATCCCCCGCTCAGCGGCCAGCTCTGCGAGGTCACGTTCGAGCAGCCGACGTTCGTCTAACTCCTTACGGAGGCTGGCTGCCTCTTCGTTCACGAGTCGCAGCTCATGGCGGGGCGTCTGGTCTTCGGGGGAGGGCCGCTCGACCGGTGGATACGCCGCCAGGATGTCGGCGAGATGCTTCGGCTCCTGCATACGGTGGTCCTTGTTGCCCGTACGCAGCAGCAGACCCGGGCCGATCAGCTCGGTCACCTTCTCAAGCACCGAGTTGACGGCCTGGTTGCTGGTGGAGCCGATCAGCACGCTCTGGCCGGCGGCGGTGGCGGTGGCCAGCAGCGCCGTGACGAGCTGACTCTTGCCGGTGCCCGGCGGCCCCTGGGCCACGGTCAATGGCTGTGACATCGCCGCCTGGATGATCTCTTCCTGTGCCTCGTTCGTCGCGCTCATCGCCACCGTCGTGACCTGTGCCGCCGCTGCCTCGTCCGGGCGGACCGCCAGTGCAGCCAGCGCCGTCCTCTCGATGAGTCGAGGATTTTTGATCATGCCCCGCAGATCGTCGACGAGCTGCCGTTGCGGCGACTCGGCGGCGTCAACGGTGTACAGGATGGCGGCGTTCTGCACCCCGTTCACGGGCCCCGGCCGGATGGTGCCGCCGAGCGTGGCCGGGTCCAACTCGGTCACCGGGCTCAACCCGAATGTCTTCACGAGCACGTCGACGGTGGCGGCGAGGGAGGCGGGGTCGCCCGGTGCGAACGCCTGCTCGACGCGGAGCCGTAGCTCGTCGGACTCCACCTCGGACAGTTGGAACAGATCGACGAGTGCGGCGCTGGGGCGGGGCGGGAACGAGGCGTGCAGGACGTGGTCCTCGCCGACGGTGACATCACAGACCAGCAGCGGAGTGAGCCGGAGTGGCTTCTGCCGGGCCGACCGAACTGCGACGACGGGATAGCCGTACTGCATCTCCCTGCCGTCGGCGCGAGCCTGGGCGGCGAGTTTCACCGCCGCACCGCCCAGTTGGACTGGCGTTTCCGAGGTGAAGACGGCCTCAGCCCCGGGCGGTGCCGTGACGTACGTCCTGCTTGCTTGCGGATCGATGAACGACTGCAGCACGGTCGACCGTTGCATGCAGTTGATGTAGTAGGTCACCAGTCGGCGCCACTGGTCCGCATCGAACGGTGCCTCGTCCGCCGGGCTCGTCGTGACGATCGTGACCTGCCGTGCCGCGGCAGTGGACCCCGGAGCTGCTATCAGCCGGATCGGCTCGGTGACGCCCTCACTCGACTCGACCGGAGTGTGCTGGCGGCGTCGGGCCATCTCGCTCGGGACGTACCGGGAAAGGTCGTTGGTGGTGATCCACCCATCGTCGGAAGGCCCTTCAGCGGCACCGCGCAACCCGTCGAGCAGCACCTCGGTGAAGACCGACGGGCGGTCGGGACCCTGTGCCTTCGACGCCTTCTGGTGTGTGCTGGAGGTCAGGATGAAGGTGCCGCGCTGTCGTTTGAGACGACGTGGCTCTTCGCGCACACCGCCCCGGAAGCGATGCCGGGCCGTGAACGCGCCGGAGAAACAGCAATCGAGGAGAACGACCTTCTGGCTGGCCTTGGAGTCGTTGAGCAGGTGACGCAGCATGCCATCGGTGTCGAAGGCGGTCGCGTGCAACTGCCCGCTGACCGTGTCGGTCGCTGCGAGGAACAGCGACTGGCCATCACCATGCAACATCCCATGGCCCGAGTAGTAGAGCAGGGCCAGGTCGCCGGTGCGCCGTGCCCCGTAGAACTCCTCGACGATCTGGCGGAGGTGCGCCGATGGCAGATCCAGTTCGGCGCGAGCGGTGTCGAATTCGCCGGCGCTGTCAAGCAGCGCCTTGAGCTGAGCGACGTCCTGCCGTACCGAGGGCAGGGGCGCAAGCTCACGGTCGGTGTGGCAGGTGGCGGTGCCGAGCAGCAGGGCGTGTCGGCCCATCAGGGATGGGCCCGTTCGATCGCGGCCCGCACGGTGCTGATCAGTTCGTCGGTCTGTTGGTGGGTGGGCTGATCGATGATCAACTCAATGTCGCCGACTCGCAGCTGCACACGGCGGCCGGTGTGGCGTTGCAGGAAGGCCAGCACGACGTCGACAAACGCCTGCACATAGCCGGGCTCGGTACCCGCCAGTACCGTGACGACGCCGAGCGCCAGCTCCGCGACGCCCTTCGCACCTGGAACGGCAGCGCGTTCGACGCGCTGCGCGTCACCGATCTCCCGGAGGTCGTCCGCCAGCTCGTCGGTCAGCTCACCGAGGACGAACTCGTCGTCGTCGGCGATCGGCGTGAAAGCGATCTGGATGCGGACGCGGGACATCCAACCTCCTGACTGTGTGGCGCTGACCAACCTACGGAGGAGGAGCCGTCGACATGTGCTTCTGTCAGCTATTTGATCGAAGTCCCCTACCGAAAAGGGATCTGCACTCCTCGGCGGGGCATGAAGTACTCCTATGTGGACTCATGCACTATCCTTCACGCTTGCCGTATGGGATGACACCCCTCCGATAGCTGACGCAGGAATGGAGCACTGTGGACGCGAGTGAATCCGACGCGGGCGAAAGAGGCGATGGTCCCTCCAACGTGATCGTCCGCTATTTCCAGGACCTCACCGTGAAGGTCATCGAGGATGGCGTCGGTCCGATAACCGGTTCCATCCCCTATGCGGTGGACCGTCTCGGCAAGGCCACGACGGACCTGGGTGGCCCGATCATCGAGCCCGACGGCGTGCTGCTGCGTGACCACACGAGCGAGGCGGCGATCGAGCGGGTGATCGATCGACTGGTCATGGAGGCGGTGGCGGCGTCTTCGACGAATGGGTTCGTCACCGGCCTGGGTGGTTTCGTCACCATGCCCATCACGATCCCCGCGAACATCGCCGGGTCACTGGTGATCAACGCGCGACTCGTCGGGGCGATCGCCTACCTTCGGGGCTACGACATCTCGGATCCACACGTCCAGACATTCGTCACTCTCACGACGGCAGGCGGGACGCTGGCGAGCACGCTCCACGGGGTTGGCGTCAAGATCGGGACGAAGTTGACTGCGCAAATGATCAAAGCGATCCCGATCGCCGTCATTCGGAAGATCAACGCCCAGGTCGGCTTCATGCTCCTCGCCAAGTACGGCACGCAACGGTCCGTAGTCACCCTGGCCAAGGGCATCCCGATCGCGGGGGGCATCGTCGGAGCCGGGGTGGATGCCGCTCTCACCGCTCTGGTTGGTCGCGCAGCCAAGGCGAACTTTCCGGCGTCCATCTGATGCTCCGGCCACACGGGCCAGGGAGTCATGCTGGCAGAGCGAGTGCCGTAACGGACCGCCGGTGTCCGGGTCGGGACAGAGCGCGCCCGGGTGGCCGACGATGCCGTCATCATCGTCGATATCCACCCCTCGCACGACTCGCGTCTGAACGGAGAAACGATGCGGACGCACGCCCGACTGCGGTCCATCGCCACACTGGCCGCCGCCCTGGTCGCCACGCTCACCGCCGCCCTGCTGCCGGCCGCGCCGGCTCTCGCGCTGCCCTCGGGCACCGGCTGGTCGGCGTCGTGGAACTACTACCACCCCACCGCCTACCAGTACTCCGGCACGCTGCCCGGGGTGCGCCTGACCGGGTACGCCACCGACAACGCCGGCATCTCGTCCACTGTCGGCACCATCGAGGACATCGCGGCGGACGGGCGCTGCGCCCGGGTGCTGCTCTACGCCGCCGGTGTCGGCTACATCGCCGACCGCACGGCCTGCGGCAACGGCACCTACCTGACCTACAACACCGGCACCTACAACCAGGGTCTCCTGGTGATCGTGTACCGCATGATCGACGGCACCACCACGTACGACAAGGGGTTCGACCTGTTCATCCCGGCCTCGGCCACGGACTCCGGGCTGCGGACGGTCGGCACCGGCGCGAGCTGGTCGTACTACACCTCGACCGCCTTCCAGTACGCGATCACCCGCGACGGCGTCAGCTCGGTGGGCTACGGCGCACACCAGTCCGGTGACCTGCGCTCCTCGCTGAGCACCGTGGAGAAGACCGCCGGCACGGCGGGCTGCGCCTCCGGCAAGGTCACCGGCGGTACGACGGTCAGCGGCAGCACCTGCGTCAACGGCGGTACGGCCTCGTTCCACCGGTTCGACCACAGCTACAACCTGGAGGCGTCCGCCTGCTACCAGCCCACCGCCGGCACCCAGCGCTGCCTGGCGGTGAACATCCCCGAGCCCTGGTGACACCGGTCGTCCCGCCACCGGCATCGCCTCGACCGGGCCGGGCCGACTCGGACCGGCCCGGTCGACGGGGTCAGCGGCGGGTCTTCGGCAGGTCGAACTGGTCGGCGCGGCGGCAGTCCCGCTGGTTGCCGATCGCCTCGGGACCCAACCGGTCGAGTACCGCCCGAGCCCGGTCGCGACCCCGGTTCCAGGCGTACCACGGGTCCGGTTCGGCCAGGTCGTCGGCGATCCAGCTCAGGGTGCACCGGCGTACCGGGTCGGGCAGGGCGGCCAGCGCGGGCGTGGCGTCGGCCGAGAGCGCCCGCAGATACCAGGCGTCGATCCGGCCGGTCTCCTGGTAGCGGTCGATGTTGCGGCGGGCCACGTAGTCCTCGGGGTTGAGCGCCGCCAGCCCCAGCAGCATCACCACCGCGAGCGCCGTGGTGAGCCGGGGGATCCAGCCGCCGCGCCACCGGACGCCGGCCACCAGGACCATCAGGAAGACGGCTCCGAGAAGCAGCTCGAACGCCATCACGAAGACGCGCTCGCCGGTGAAGCTGTAGACCTTCTGGTAGGTCCACATCCGCGACAGTGCCGACACCACGATCACCACGCTCAACGCGCTGAGCAGGCCGAGCAGGATGCGCAGCAGCAGCCGGTCGCGCGGGGTGTCCCGGCGGGCCCAGCGGGTCACCCCGCCGAGGACCGCCAACGTCAGCACGGTCACCGCGACCAACTGCCAGAAGCCGCTGCGGGCGTACTCGGCGTAGCTGAGGCCGGTGGTCGACAGCACGTGCCGTTGCCCGCCGAACAGGACGGTGAACTGCACCAGCACGAAGCCGCCGAAGAGGGCGGTCAGGGCGGCGATCGGCGGGGCCCACTCGACCAGGCTGAGCCGCCGGGCGGTGGGCCGGTCCACCAGGGACAGGTCCGGTGGCGCCGCGAGTGTGAAGAGCGCGGCCACCGCGATCAGGCCACCGACGGCGGCCAGGAACAGCCACCGGACCACCCCGCCGGCACTGACCTCGGGGACGAGGACGCCGAGTGCCTGGGAGAAGGCGGCGTCGGCGGAGGAGAGCAACGCACCGAAGACGACCAGGACGGCCACGGTGGCGGCGACCGAGCCGACGACACGGCGGGTGGTGCCGTCGCCGCCGGGCGCCCGGACGTGGGCGCGCACCCACGGCAGTCCGCGCAGCGCGGCGAGCGGGGCGGCGCCCAGGCTGAACAGGATCGAGCGCATCCGCCGTCCGCCGACTATCGCCAGGGCCGCGCAGCACAGCGCCGCGAGCACGCAGAACGTCACCAGCCACCAGGCGTTGCGGAAGGCCAGCACCGCGAGCAGCGCCAGGGCGGCACCGGCCCAGCCGGCCCGGACCCACCGCTCGGCCCTGGGCAGGTCGGCGGTGTGTCGGCGGACGGCGACCAGCACCCCGGCGGTCAGCACCAGCCAACCGAGGAACCAACCGACGCCGGTACGCCCCAACGGCACGAACGCGGCCACCCCCAGTGCCCCGGCCAGGACCGCCAGCGGGGTGGCCCGATCCCGGGCCGGGGCCGGGCCGGGCCACGCCCGGTCCAGGAACGACGGTTGGAGTGGCCGGGACCGGAAGTCGTACGGCGAGCCGGGCATCCGGTAGCCGGGCGCGGGCGGCACGGGAACGCCGGGCAGCGCCGCCGATGGTGCCGCACCGGGAACCCGCTGGCCCGCCGCTGCCGTCTCCGGAGTCCGTTGTGCTGGTGGTGATGCCGCCTTCGAGACCGGCTCGGTCGGCGGAGAGGACTCCGGAACCTGCGTCGTCGACGACACCGCCGGGCCCGACGGAGCCGGAGCCGCCGCCTCCGGGCGAGGGGACGGGTCCGGGCTCTGTCGGCCCGCCGCCTCGGCACTCCGCTGGGCCGGCGCGGTCACCGCCGGAGCCGGGAGGTACGGGGGAGTCCCGGGCGGGGGAGTGGAGCCGACCGGGGTGGAGACCGTCGCGGCGGCCGGGGGCGGGGTCGCCGAAGCGGCCACCGTCGAGGTGCCCGGGGCGGTGGCGGCCGGGTCGTCGTCGGTCGCCACCAGCGGGAGGAAGATCGCGTACCCCCGGGTGCCCGGCGGCACGGTCACCGGGATGGCCCAGGCGGGCTGGTCGGCGGCGCCGGGCCAGACGATGGGTGACAACCCGTCGGTGGGCGGCAGGACCAGCAGCCGGGGTGGCGTCCCGGTGGGACCGGCGTCGGGTGGCACAGGGATGTCGCCGGGTTCCTCGGTCGGGAAACGCTCGGCGGGTGGCGGCTCGGACACCGCGCCCTCCTCGATGGACGAATTGCCGTCACTCTAAGGGCGGTACACCTCTGCGCGTTGCCCCCTCTGCCCGGGATGCGGCGACCCGTCGGCCCACGCTCACTCGGGCGTGCCGGTGCCCCGGCCCCGGTCGTCCAGGACCAGCGGAGCGCGGCCGCGTACGGCGTACCGGATGTGGGTGACCTCGGGGGTGGGCACCACCCGGATGGGGGACATCTCGATCGCCTCGAAGTCGTCCAGGCCCAGGTCGGGGTCGAACAGGCGCAGGCCGTCGCCGAGCACCACCGGCACCACGTGCAGTTCCACCTCGTCCAGCAGACCGGCCCGCAGCACCTGCCGGACCAGGCTGCCGCCGCCGGCCACCGCCACGTCCCTGTCGCCGGCCGCCTCGCGGGCCTGTGCCACGGCGGCGGCCACCCCGTCGGTGACGTAGGTGAAGCTGGTGCCGCCCTGGCGCAGCAGCGTCGGGCGGGGCCGGTGGGTCACCACGAAGACCGGGGCCCGGAACGGCGGCTCGTCGCCCCACGGCACCTCACCGCCGTCGGCCATCCGCCGCCCCATCACGTACGCGCCGGCCGCGCCGAACGACTCGGCGACGATCTCCGAGTTCACGTCGTGCTCGCCACCGGCGAATCCCTGCCGTTCGCGCCACGACATCGCGGCGGTGACCCAGCGGGTGACCCGGAAGAAGCCGTGGCTCTCCGCCGAGTGCATCCAGTCGCCGGTCCCGTCGTGTCGTGGGCCGGCGTAGCAGCCGTCCAGCGACACCGACAGTTGCGCGGTCACCTTGGTCATCTCCGTACCTCCGTAGTCTGCGGCGGGCACCCGCCGCTCACCGGTGGATCGGAGCCGGACCGGCCGCTTCTACCGATCGTCGCTGTGTCCTGGGTCACTCTCGCAGCGGGCGGCGCGGCGCAGCAGGTGCCGCCGTTCGGCGTCGTTGCCGGCGAGGTCGGCCGCCCGACGCCAGGCCACCGCCGCGGAGCTCCGGTCGCCGGCCAGCTCCAGCAGGTGGGCGCGGACCGCGTACCGCCGGTGATGGCCGGCGAGCAGGCCCGACTCCACCTCGGCCAGCAGCGCCAACCCGGCCTCGGGCCCGCGCACCATACCCACCGCCACCGCCCGGTTCAGCGTCGCCACCGGGTTGGGCGCCATCCGCTCCAGCACCTCATAGAGGGCGAGGACCTGCGGCCAGTCGGTCTCCTCGGTGTGCGGTGCCTCGGTGTGCACCGCGGCGATGGCGGCCTGCACCTGGTACGGGCCCGGCGGCGAGGTGGCGAGGCTGTGCGCGACCAGCGCGCAGCCCTCGGCGATCGCCGCCCGGTCCCACCGCCGACGGTCCTGCTCGGCCAGCGGCACCAGGTCGCCGTCGGGGCCGACCCGGGCCGCCGCTCGCGCCTCGGTCAACAGCATCAACGCGAGCAGCCCGGCGGTCTCGCCGTCGTCCGGCAGCCGCTCGTGCAACCGCCGGGTCAGCCGCAGCGCCTGCCGGGTCAGGTCGGCCCGGCGCAGCTCGGGGCCGCTGCTGGCGCTGTATCCCTCGTTGAACATCAGGTACAGCACATGCCGGACCACGGCCAGCCGACGGCCCTGTTCCGCCGTCTGCGGCGGGGCGAACCGTGCGCCCGCCTCGCGCAGCCGCTGTTTGGCCCGCACGATCCGCTGCCCCATGGTCTTCTCCGGCACCAGGAAGGCGGCGGCGACCTCGGCGGTGGTGAGCCCGCCGACGGCCCGCAGGGTGAGAGCGAGCTGCGCCGGTGCGGGCAGTGCCGGGTGGCAGCAGAGCAGGAACAACTCCAGCAGGTCGTCGCGGGGCGGCGCGGTGGCGTCCGGTGGCGGCGCGACGAGCGCGTCCCGCGGCAGGGCGTCATGGGCGGTCCGTTCCCGGCGTGTCCGGGCCGCCTCGGCGCGGACCTGGTCGACGTACCGGCGGGCGGCCACGGTGTGCAGCCAGCCCGACGGATGCTCCGGTACGCCCTCGCGCGGCCACGCCTCGACGGCGGCGACCAGTGCCTCCTGGACCGCGTCCTCTGCGGTGGCGAAGTCGCCGTAGCGGCGTACCAGGGTGCCCAGCACCTGCGGGGCGAGGCGGCGCAGCAGGTCGACGGTGGCCTCGTCCAGGCTCAGCTCCCGGCCCCGTCCTGGGTCATCAGCGGCCAGATCTCCAGACCGCCGCCGATTCCCGTGCCCATCCGCAGCCCCGGATACGACCGGGCGATCTCCAGCGCGCGCTGCTCACTGTCCACGTCGACCACGAAGTACGACCCGACGTACTCCTTGGCCTCCAGGTACGGCCCGTCGGTCACGACCGGCGCGGCGTCGACCATGCGGACCGCCCGGGGGCGGGTTTCCAGGCCCTGCGAGTCCACCAGTTCGCCGGAGTCGCGCAGCGCCTGGTTGAAGGCGTCCACCTCGCCGATCAGCGTGGCCAGGTCGCCGTCCGGCAGGCTGCCCCAGACCTCTTCGTTGCCGTAGATCAACATCAGGTACTTCATGCGCCATCCTCATAATGATCGATATGTCCGTAAATAGACAGGACAACGGGTCCTCTCCTGACGCACTGTTGTAGCAGGTGGAGAGGCTGCGGACGGCGGACCACGTCCGACTGGACCGCCCGGTGGACCGGGCGGATGCCCGCCCCGCCCGACAGCGACGTCGCCACCGTCATCACGCCGAATTCTCCACCGGACGGGTACCTGCCCGCTCGGGCCGTCGCCGCACCTCCCACCGGCCGACGGGGCAGCCCGCCGGTCACCGCGATCGAGCCAGGAAGGAGCTGCCATGGCCGCTCCCACCGTCACCGCCGCCCTCAACGCGAGCACCTACGCCCCTGGGGCACAGATGCTGCTCACCGTCACCTACGGCGATCCGGACACCAAGACGCTCACCGTCACCGTCGTGGTCACCGACGCGCAGGGCAACAGCAGCGCGCCGGCCAAGGTCACCGCCGTCATCGACCCGCTCACCGTCACCGTCACCGACGCCTCCGGCCGCACCTGGACACGGGTGTCGGACAACGGCGCGGTGGCCGTGTACCGGGCGGTGGCGTGATGACCCGGGTCACCGTCACCGTGCGCGACTCCACCGGTCAGGCCGCCAGCGCCTCCGTCGACTACGCGATCACGCCGCCCGTGCTCGGCGGCTACTACCTGGCCGGGAACGCCGACCCGACCGCCGACATGGCCGGCGGCAACTTCCGGTCGCTGACCCAGTACCGCAGCTTCGCCGACAGCTACGTCTTCCCCGGGTACAACCGGCCGTGGCTGGTCACTCTCGGCCGTGGCGGGATCCAGATCAACATGGTGCTGGAGCTCAAGCACTACGGGGCGGCCGACACCGGTGCGCAGACGTTCACCGTCGACGGGGTCCGCTACGTCGTGCCCGCCCCGGCGATGACCATCCAACAGCGTCCCGGCGCGGTCTGGCCCAAGGCGTACGGCTACGGCCAGGTGCTCGCCGGGCAGTGCGACGGACTCTTCGCCCGGGCGCTGTCGCAGTACCGGACGATGGGGTTCGGGGTGAACATCCAGCTCGCCTCCGAGTTGGACACCGACCACGAGTTCGGCACCACCGAGTCCGGCCGGGCGTACACCTGGGCGGAGTCGGACGTGCGTGCGGTGCAGGCGATGACCTACATCGTGAACTGGTTCCGGGCCAAGTCGCTGCCGCAGGGCACCACCTTCTCGGTCGGTCTCGGCGGCTTCGACCGGCCCTGTTTCCAGCGCACCCACCCGGAGTCGCTGATGTCGCGGCTCGACTTCCTCCAGTGGAACGTCTATGCCACCAGCGCCTCGCACACCGCGCTGGACCGGTTCCGTCGGACCAAGGACTGGGCCGTGGCCGACCTCGGCCCGGTGGCCCTGGCCCGCCCGGTACTCATCGCCGAGTGGGGCGTACGCGCCGCCGAGATCCCCGACCAGCCGGCCTGGATCGCCACCGTGCCGGCCGCCATCGCCCGGCTCAACGCCGAGCGGGGCCCGTTCATCGTCCGGACCAACTACTTCAACTCGGGCTGGGGCACGCTCAGCCCGAAGGCGCCCGGACTGGCCGCCCTCCGGGCCGCGTACGCCCGTCCTCCGTACGCCTGACCGTCACCGGGCGGGCGGCGGGCCGAGCAGATCGGTGAGCGCGTCGAGCAGCGGCGCGGTGACCTGGGTGTTGACGCTCCAGAGACGCCGGGCGCTTTGGCACGGGGTGTGCCGGACCCAGAATTCGGCCGTGGCGCCGGTCGCGTCGGCCACGGTCAGCGTGTCGAACGCGGTGGGCGCGGGATAGCCCGGCCACTCGCCGCAGTCGCTGCTCTTGGCCTTCCGGTCGAACGTGTCGTTGAGCACCGGGCGCAGGTCGTCGGCTCCCGCGCGCCGCCGTTCCTGCCGGACCAGTTCGGCGGTGCCATCGGCCACCTCGTACCGGCAGGCGGTGACCTCGACCAGCGGGGTCGGCAGGACTGTCACGTAACGGTCGCTGTTGTTGAGTTGGATCCGGTCCGGCGGCCCGGGGTTGGACGGCTTGCTCCGTACCCGGTCGGCGGGGATCGTGGCCGGGCAGTCCGGGGTGGTGATCGTGGCCGGGTCGGTGGTCACGGCGAGCTGCTCCCGGTACCGGTCGAGGAACGTCGAGAAGACCTCGAAGTCGGCTCCCCGCCCGTGGGTGGCGGTGACCGCCACATGGCAGGCGCCGCTCATCCAGACCGTCACCGGCTCGCGGTCGGGGTAGCGCAGTATCAGCACCGTCTCGCCGTCGACCCCTGGTGCGGTGCACATGATCTGCCCGGCCGGCAGTGGTCGCCCCGCTCGGTCCGTTGGTCTGAGCGGCTGGGCGTTGAGCAACCGGACGATCTCGTCCACCCCGGTGGTGAGGGTCCGCGGGCCGGGGTGCTCCTGCCCGATCCCCGGAGGGCCGACCTGCACCTGGCAGTTGGTGATCTCGACCGCGCCGGGTGGGACGAGTGGCTCGTCGTCGCCGTAGCGCACGGCGTCCAGGTCGGGCTGCCCGGCGAGGCTGGTCGGGCAGACGACCTCGCCGATCGGTTCGGTGGTCGTCACCGGTGGGCCGCTCCGGTCCGGCGTCCACAGCGCCGGCAGGCCGACGCCGAGCGCCACGACCAGGGTCACGGCCGCCGCCGTGCCGGTGACCATCCGGCGGCGGTGCCGGCGTACCCGGGTCCCGACCTCGGCGATGCGGTCGCGCGGGGCGGGCAGCGGGGGGACGGCGTCGGCGAACAGTCGGCGGATGTCCTCGTCGTCACGGGTCACGACACGACCTTCCGTTGGGTGAACAGGTCCAGGTTCGGATCGGTACGCAGGCTGCGCAGGGCACGGGACGACTGCACCTTCACCGTGTTCGTCGAGCAGCCCAGCACCTCGGCGGTCCGCTCCACGGAGAGGTCCTCGGCGTAGCGCAGCACCACGATCGCCCGCTGTTGGCGGCTGAGTCGGGCCAGCGCCCGGCGGAGCGCGTCCCGGTCGGCCGACTCGCGGGCCGGGTCGTCCGGGACGGCCTGCTCGGGTGGTGCGGCGGACGGGACCTCGGCCCGCCACCGGCGTCGCCACCACGACACGTACGTGGTGAACAGGGCGCGTCGCAGGTACGCCTCGGGATGTCCGGCGGACACCGTCGGCCAGCGCTGCCACGCGGCGGCGAGCACGGTCTGCAACAGGTCCTCGGCCCGCCCGGCGTCGCCGGTCAGCAGCCAGGCCGACCGCAGCAGCGCGGGGGACCGGGTCGCCACGAACTCGGCGAAGCCCTCCGGCGGCGCCGGGTGTCCGTCGGTCATGCGCACCTCCCGGTACGTAGACGCGCGGACCGGGTCGGAAGGTTAACGGCCCGCACCCCGGCTTGACAGCGACACCGCTCCGGTTGCATGGTTAGTTACATGAGTAGTGAACCGGCCAACCAGGGTGGCGGACCAGGGTGGCGGACGTGATGGAGGACGGCCGACCGATCTTTCTCCAGATCGCGGAGCTGCTGGAGAACTCGATCCTGGACGGGACGCTGGCCGAGGAGGAGCAGGTGCCGTCCACGAACGAGCTGGCGGCCTTCCACCGGATCAACCCGGCGACCGCCGCCAAAGGGGTCAACAAGCTCGTCGACGACGGAACGCTCTACAAGAAACGAGGAATCGGGATGTTCGTCTCCTCCGGTGCCCGCGCCAAGCTGCGCGGTCGACGCCGTGACGAGTTCGCCCGGCAGTACGTGCAACCGCTGGTCACCGAGGCACGCAAGCTCGGCATCGACCCGGCGGAACTCAAGAGCATGATCGACAACTGGGAGGGGGAGCGATGAGCCCCGTCGTCACCGTCACCGACCTCACCAAGAAGTACCGGGGCGTCACGGCGCTGGACCGGGTCAGCTTCTCGCTCGCCGGGAACCGGATCTACGGCCTGCTGGGACGCAACGGCGCGGGCAAGACCACGCTGATGCAGATCCTCACCGCGCAGAACTTCGCCACCTCCGGCGAGGTCGCGGTCTTCGGGCAGCACCCGTACGAGAACGAGGGCGTGCTGTCCCGGATCTCGTTCATCAAGGAGAGTCAGACCTACCCGTCGAACCTCCAGGTGCGGCACGTGCTGCGGGCCGCCGCCCTGGTCCACCCCGGGTGGGACGAGCAGTTCGCGCAGCAGTTGGTCGAGGACTTCCAGCTGCCGCCGAGACGCAACGTCCGCAAACTCTCCCGGGGCATGCTCTCGGCACTGGGGATCATCGTCGGGCTGGCCTCGCGGGCACCGTTGACCTTCTTCGACGAGCCCTACCTCGGCCTGGACGCGGTGGCCCGGCAGATCTTCTACGACCGGCTGCTGGCCGACTACACCGAGCACCCCCGCACGGTCGTGCTCTCGACCCACCTCATCGACGAGGTCAGCGACCTGATCGAGCACGTGCTGCTGATCGACGCCGGACGGCTGCTGCTGGACGAGGAGGCGGAGGTCCTGCGCGGCCAGGTGCTCACCGTCGCCGGCCCGGTCGCGGCGGTGGACGAGTTCAGCCGTACCGCCACCGAACTGCACCGGGTGCTGCTCGGCGGCACGGCCCGCGCCACCGTACGCGGTGACTTCGGCCCGGCGGACCAGGAGCGGGCCCGGTCCCTGGGCCTGGCCCTGGAGGCCTCGTCGTTGCAGGACACCGTCGTACGTCTGACCACCTCGGCCGACGGGCAGGCCGCCGGCGCCACCAGCAAGGAGGCCGTCCGATGAACCGTGCCCTGACGGTCCCCCGGTTGCAGTTCGTCGCCTGGCCCAGCGTGGTCGGCTGGCCCGTGGCGATCCTCTCCCTCAGCTTCCTCATCAACCTGGCCTTCTTCGCCTCCATGGACGGGCGGGACATCGAGCAGACCACCGGTGGTCTGGCCAGCATCTACGTGATGATGTTCATCGCCTGCATCAACGTGATCACCCAGGACTTTCCGTTCGCGATCGGGCTGGGCATCTCGCGTCGCAGCTTCTACCTCGGCAACGTGCTCTCCTTCGGTGCCCAGGCGGTCGTCTATGCGGGGCTGCTCTATCTGCTCGCCGTCATCGAGGAGGCGACCGACGGCTGGGGCGTCGGCCTGACCTTCTTCGGCATCCCGTTCCTCTGGGTGGAGAACCCGGTGCTGCGGTTCCTCGGCTTCGCGATCCCGTTCCTGCTGCTCGGGTTCCTGGGGATCGCCATCGCCCTGGTGTTCAAGCGGTGGGGCGTCAACGGCATGCTCACCCTGAGCACTGCGGCGCTGGTCGTGATCGGCGGGGCCGTGGTCCTGGCGACCTGGCGCGGCTGGTGGTCGGCGATCGGTGGCTGGTTGGCCGACCAGTCGGGCGCCGCCCTGCTGGTGGGCTGGCCGGCGTTGCTCACGCTGCCGCTCGCCGTCGTCAGCTACCTGATCATCCGGCGCGCGACCCCCTGACCGTCGACGGCCCGGTGACGGACGCCCGAGGGGGGTTCGGGGGCCGTCGACCGGGCAGAACGGGGGCGGCCCCTCCCGACCGGGTGTCGGGAGGGGCCGTATGCGGTCGATCGCGGTCAGCGCCAGGTGTCGGTCAGGGTGACCGAACCGGTGGCGGTGGCGGTGCGGTTCCCGCCCGACTCCCAGACCACCTGGCCGGAGTCGGTGCGCTTGACGTACTTGTAGGAGAACGTGGTGCCGGCCGGCACGCCCAGCCCTCCGGTCCAGACCGGGTAGGCGGTCGGCGACAGCCGGACCCCCTTGGCCGGGTCCCAGCCGCCGAGCGCGGGCAGGTCACCGACGACGTAGAGGTTCTGGCCGGGCGTCGTGGTGGCGGTCGTCCGGAAGGAGACCGTGGTGGCGTCCGGCGGGTTGCTGACCTGCTGGTTCCAGGTGGCGGTCAGGGCGGTGCCGGCGGAGCCGGTGCGGTTCGGGTCGTTCTCCCACTGCACGGTGCCGTTGCCGACCTTGACCAGCTTCCACTCGAAGGCGGTGCCCGCCGGCACCGACACCGACCCGGTCCAGGTCGGGTAGCTGCCGGACGTGGTGGAGAGCTTGACGCCGTTCGCCGGGTTCCAGGAGCCGAGCGCGGGGATCGAGCCGACGACGTACACCTCCTGGCCGGGGTTGGTGGAGACGGTCGCGGTGAACCGCGTCGACCCGGCCGGGACGGACGGGCTGGCGGTCGGGGTCGGCGAGCCGGTCGGGGTCGCCGTCGGGGTCGGCGTGGCACCGTCCAGACGGGCCTCGACGTGCAGGGCGACCGCCTGGTCGGCGGCGATCGACGCGGTGAAGGCGCCACCGGTGACGGTCACCGCACCACCCGGGCAGGCTCCGGTGGACCGGTCGTACGCGCCCCGGCCGACGTTGCAGTAGCGGCCGTCCGGCAGCGAGGTGGCGAAGCTGCGGCTCCAGGTGCTGGTAGTGGCGTTGAAGGCGGCGTACCCCCGGTTGCCCCGGGCGAAGGCCAACCGCCCGTTGCCGTCGGTGACCACCGACCCGATGCCGGTGCCGGCGACCGCGTTGCGGAAGCCCGGCATGCCCGCCACCCCCGCGTTGCGGTGCTCGCAGATCCAGGCGCTGCCGGTGCAGTCGGCGGCCAGCGTGGTGCCGTTGGACGAGCTGGGCGGGCCCTGCCCGTGCACGGAACCGAACGCGTAGCTCGACATGAGCTGGGGCCGACCGTACGGGTGGGCCATCATGAACGTGTCCGCCAGGTAGTAGCGGGCGCCGCTCTTGTAGGTCAGCGTCGGGTTCTCGCGCTGGGTGTCGTGGTTGTCGACGAAGACGACCGCCTGCCCGGCGGTGAGCCCGCCGTAGTTGGGCAGGTTGCCCAACTGGGCGATGGTGCCGTCGCGGAACGCCGAGGAGACGGCGCGCTGGTAGTCGAAGTTGGTCACCCCGCCGTACGGCGCGTACGCGGTGTAGGGGATCGTCCCGTCGCCGTACACCTCGTGGAACAGGTCAGGCCGACCGCCGAACCCGGGTACGTCCCGCAACCGGTTGATGATGTCGCCCAGGTGCGCCTCCTGCACGTGCTTGGCCGCGTCCACCCGGAAGCCGGCCACGCCCAGGTCGATCACCGCGTTCATGTACTTGGCGATCTTGCGCCGCACCTCGGGGTCGGCGGTGTTCAGGTCGGCCAGGTCGAGCAGTTCGCAGTCCTGGACCTCCTGCTTGTTGCTCCAGTTGCTGATCCGCCGGTAGCAGGGCGCGAAGTCGCCGTATCCGTAGCTGTCGCCGGAACCGTCGTTGAACAGGTTGGGGTAGCTGTACTTGCCGTAGACGGTGCCGGCGCTGCCCGGGCCGCTGCCCGCCGAACCGGTGCCGCTCATGTGGTTGAGCACCATGTCCACATAGATCTTCACGCCCTGCGCGCGGCAGCGCTCGACCATGTCGACGAACTGGGCCTTGGTGCCGCGCCGGGTCGAGTCCAGCCGGTACGACACCGGCTGGTAGTCCTGCCACCACGGGTACGTGGCGCCCTCGGCGCTGGGCAGCACCACGTGCTCCTGCGGCGGGGAGACCTGCACGCCACCCCAACCCTGGGGCCCGAGGGTGCTCTCGCACTCCTGCGCGACGGAGTCCCACCGCCACTGGAACAGGTGGACGATCGCGTCGCCGTTGACGCGTACGTCGGCTGCGCTGGCCGGCGCGGTGCCGGCGGCGACGACGGTGAGACCGGCCGCGACAAGTGTCGCGGCCAGGGCCGCGGGTATCGCGGCGCGGGGACGGGGGATTCGCACGGGCCCTCCTCGGGGGACGGTCAGGCAGACGTGGTGACAGCACAGGTTCCTGCAAGCTATGCAAGAAGTTGCGGTGATGGCGTGACCGTAACAGTGACGTCGATGCTTGGGAACCTCTGATTCACACGTCGACCCAACTGCGAGCAGCCTCTTGCGGATGGCTGAAAACGCTGCAAGAATTTGCGTCCACCTCGGCCGGAACAGTCGGTGGCTCACACCCGAGGGCGACGTCCGTCCGTGCCGAAACGCAGATAGGCCAGCACCGCCAGCACCGCGCACACCGCCTGGACGGCGACCCAACCCCAGCCCGGCCGGACCGGCCCGAGCAGGGCGACCAGGGTCGGCGTCGCGAACAGCAGCACGTCCGTCCCGTTGAGCAGCCACAGCACCGGGCCGGGCGAGAAGGCACCCATCGGGGTGACGACCAGCGGAAGGGAGTGGTCGATCCGACCCGCCTGCGCCCGCCGGACGGCCATCATCGCGGCCGTCGGGCCGAACGCCAACCCGAGCGCCCACCAGGGGCCCGGCGGCAGGTCACCGAGCAATCCCAGCACCGCCACGGCCAGTCCGGACCACGCCGTGGCCAGCGCCGTCGGCACGACCAGCCGGATCGCGACCGCCCGCCGGCCGGTCAGCCCGAGCAGCCGCAGTAGCGCCGGATGGGCCGCGTCGCGGCGCAGCGCGTCGAGGGTGACCCCGGCGGTGGTGACCGCCCCCAGCACCAGGGCGGTCGCCGGCAGCCAGCCGGCACCGGCGGTGAGCAACGCCGGCAGTGGAGTCGCCAGGGCCAGCCAGCCCAGCCGCCAACCGCGTCGGCGCAGCACCAGCAGGTCCTGTTGCAGCGGCACCAGCCGGCCGAACCGGGGACGCAGCGGCCGGGAGCGTAGGGTCCGCCGCCGCCAGTACCGTCGCTCACGCAGGTCGGCGAGGAACGACGGCTCGACGGCGTACGCGGCGTCCAGGTACGTGCCGACGGTCAGCGACGGCTCGTGCAGCCGGACGTCGGGTAAGCGCGCCAGGTCGCGGACGGCCAGGGCGGTGAGGCCCGCGACGAGGAGCAGGACGCCGAGGGTGAGCGGGAGCGGCGGCGCGTCGACGCCGGGCAGCGTCGGCATCGGTCGTACCCGGGTGAGCAGCACCGTCGCGCCCAGCGCCACCAGCAGCGCCGGCAGCGTGGCGTCCAGCACCCGGGCGTACCCCGGCCGTCGCTGCGCGGCCGTCGCGAGCAGTGCCAGGAGCGCACCGACGGCCGCACCCAGGGCGAGCCAACCGGCCAGGGCGGACCCGGAGACCGGGCGGACCGCCAGGCGGGCGGCGCCGGCCAACGCCAGCAACGCGCCGATGACCGCACCGACCGCCAGCGCCCGCACCAGTGCCGGCAGCAGCAGACCACGCCGGGGCACCGGCGCCGGCAGCAGCCAGGTCAGCTCACCGCGTCCGAGGACCAACGGGCCGGTCTGACGCAACAGCAGCATCAGGCCGACAGCACCCGCACCCAGCAGCACCAGCACCACAGGTCGGTCCGGCGGGGCCGCCCCCGCCGCCGGCCACATCGCCGACCCGACCCCCGGACCGAACAGCCCGACCGCCATCGCCACCGTCAGCACCAGCAGGTACGCGCTCTCCAGCGAGAGCGAGGGGGCGCGTTCGGCCCGCCGTCGGCGCACCCAGCGGCGTAGCCGGCGGGCGGTCGGCGGCACCGGCTCCCGGCGGGTCGGCGCCTCGGCCACCCGCGTCATGTGCCCGCGTCGGGCGTCGGTGACCATGTGCCCCCGTCGGGCACCGGTGACCAAGTGCTCGCGTCGGGCGTCGGTGACCCGGTGTGCAGCCGGAGGACCGGACAGTCGAGGGCGGCCACGAAGACCGGATCGTGACTGGCGAACAGCAGGCTCCCACCGGCGGCCAGGTGGTCGCCGAGCAGACCGGCCACCACCGGCCGGATCGCCGCGTCCAGCCGCTGCTCCGGCTCGTCCAGCACCAGCAGCTCCGCCGGACGGGCCAGGGCGGCGGCCAGCAGCAGCCGTTGCCGCTCGCCCGAGGAGAGTCGGTCCGGGGTGCCGTCGCCGAGGTCGCGCAGGCCCAACACGGACAGCAGTTCGTCCACCCGACCGTCGGCCGGGTCGTCGCCACCGGCCAGCCGGACCAGCTCCACGTGCTCCCGGACGGTCAGTCCGGCGTACCAGCTCGGCTGCTCGACGGTGGCCACCACCCGGCGCCAGAACGCGGCCGAGCCGTCCGGCGCAGCCCCGAAGACCCGGACCCGGCCTGCGGAGGGGTCGGTCAGGCCGGTGACACAGCGCAACACGGTGGACTTGCCCGCACCGTTCTCGCCGACCAGGCAGAGCGCGCCGCCCGCCGGCAGATCGAAGTCGACGTCCCGCACCACGGTCACGCTGCCGAACGTGACGTGCAGGTCCGCGACGGCGACGACCGGTTCACTCACCGCACCACCCTAGATGGGTGACACAAGTCGGGCGGCACGGCGCTGGGCTTTCTATGCTCGGTCCATGGAACTGCGGATCTTCACCGAACCTCAGCAGGGTGCGACCTACGACGACCTGCTAGCCGTGGCCCGCCGCGCCGAGGAGACCGGCTTCGGCGCCTTCTTCCGCTCGGACCACTACCTCAAGATGGGGTCGGTCAGCGGCGAGCCGGGCCCCACCGACGCCTGGACGACCCTGGCCGGGCTGGCCCGGGACACCCGCTCGATCCGGCTCGGCACGCTGATGACCGCCGCGACGTTCCGGCTGCCCGGCCCGCTGGCCATCACCGTCGCGCAGGTCGACCAGATGAGCGGCGGCCGGGTCGAACTGGGCATCGGCACCGCGTGGTACGACGCCGAGCACAGCGCGTACGGCATCCCGTTCCCGGCGCTCAAGGAGCGCTTCGACCGGCTGGACGAGCAGCTCGCCGTGATCACCGGTCTGTGGCGTACCCCGCCGGGGGAGACGTTCGCGTTCACCGGCCGCCACTACCAGGTCAGCGACTCACCGGCGCTGCCCAAGCCGGTGCAGCAGCCGCACCCGCCGATCCTGCTCGGCGGCATGGGCGCGAAGCGGACCCCGCAGCTCACCGCCAGGTACGCCGACGAGTTCAACCTGCCGTTCGTCTCGATCGACGACACGGTCACCCAGTTCGGTCGGGTGCGTGCCGCCTGCCAGGAGATCGGCCGGAACCCGGACGAGTTGACCTGGTCCAACGCGCTGGTGCTCTGCTGCGGCAAGGACGACGCCGAGGTGGCCCGGCGGGCCGCCGCGATCGGCCGGGAGGCGGACGAGCTGCGCGAGAACGGGCTGGCCGGCACGCCCGCCGAGGTGGTCGACAAGCTCGGCCGGTACGCCTCGGTGGGCAGCCAGCGGGCCTACCTCCAGGTGCTCGACCTGGGCGACCTGGACCACCTGGACCTGGTCGCCTCGGAGGTGCTGCCGCAGCTGTGAGCGGTGCGGCTGGTCTTGGCGGTGCGGTGTCGACCCCGGCCCGTCAGCGGGTCGGGGTCCGCAGCACGGTCTCCAGCCGCCCGTCGCGGTCGTTGTCGAGGTAGGTGACGTCCGGGATCCCGTCGCCGTCGAGGTCGTACTGCACCACGTCGGCCACACCGTCGCCGTCGAAGTCGGTGACCACCGCGACCGAACCGTCCAGGTGCCGGCTGACGATCGACCGCGCGCCGCCCTCGATCCGGGGCGGCGGGCCGGGGGTCGGCACCGGCGCCGGCGCCGGTCCCGGCGCGGGTGACGGCTGCGGGGTGGGCTGGCCCGCCGGGTACGCACCGGTCGGCGCGCTGGCCGGGAACACGCCGCTGCCGGTCGGGTCGATCTCCTCCTCGGAGGGGTACACGTCGCCACGAGGGGCGGGATCACGGTAGCTGCTCATCGGCGTAGGGTTCCCCGACGGAGCCGACGGTAACCGTCGGCAGGGCAGGGGGAGGTCGCGTGTCGACGCAGCGCAACTGGGCGGGCAACATCCGGTACTCCGCGCGGGCGTATCACCGGCCGTCGTCCGTGGACGAGCTGCGCGAGCTGGTCGCCGGAAGCGAGCACATCCGGGCGGTGGGCAGCGGGCACTCCTTCAACCGGCTCGGTGACACCACCGGCGACCTGGTCGACCTGTCCGGGTTGCCGGACACGATCCGGCTCGACCCGCAGCGCCGGACCGTCGACGTCCCGGCCGCGATCCGCTACGGCGACCTGGCCACCTGGCTGCACCAGCGGGGGTACGCGCTGGCCAACCTGGCCTCCCTGCCGCACATCTCGGTGGCCGGCGCGGTCGCCACCGGCACCCACGGTTCCGGTGTCACCGTCGGCAACCTGGCCACCACCGTCGCCGGACTCGAACTGGTCACCGGCACCGGCGACCTGCACACCGTCGACCGGGACTCGGCCGACTTCGCCGGCACGGTCGTCGCCCTCGGGGCCCTCGGCGTGGTCACCCGGATCACCCTGGACGTGGTGCCCACCTACGACATCCGGCAGTACGTGCGGCTGGACCTGCCCCGCGCCGCGCTGGACGAGGCGCTCGCCGCCGCGTACAGCGTCAGTGTCTTCACCGACTGGCGCTCCACCCTCGGCACCCAGGTCTGGCGCAAGCAGCTCGCCGACCAGCCGCCACCGCCCGCCGACTGGCTCGGCACCACGGCGGCCGACCGGCCCTGGCACCCGGTGCCCGGCATGCCCACGGTCAACTGCACCGAGCAGCTCGGGGTGGCCGGGCCGTGGCACGAGCGGTTGCCGCACTTCCGGCTCGGCTTCACCCCGAGCAGCGGCGACGAGTTGCAGTCCGAGTACCACCTGCCGCGCGCCGACGCCGCCGAGGCGCTGGCCGCGCTGGACGAGGTGGCCCACCTGATCGCCCCGGTCTCGCAGACCAGCGAGCTGCGGACGATCGCGGCCGACCGGCTGTGGCTGAGCCCCCAGTACGACCGGGACACCCTTGCCGTCCACTTCACCTGGATCGCCGACACCACGCAGGTGCTGCCGGTGCTCGCCGAGGTGGAGCGCGCGCTGGCCCCCTTCGCCCCGCGCCCGCACTGGGGCAAGGTCTTCACCCTGCCGCCCGAGACGATCGCGGCCACCTACCCCCGCTGGGCGGACTTCGCCGCGCTGCTCACCCGGCTGGACCCGACCGGCCGGTTCCGCACCGAGGAACTGGACCACCTCTTCCCCCGCTGACCTGTCAGCGGCCGGCGGTGACCTGGTCGCGCATGCTGCCGCGTTGCACGGCCCGGCTGATGTCGCTGGGCGAGACGATGCCGACCAGGCGACCGTCGGTGACCACCAGCGCCCGCCCGTCGGCGCAGTCGCTGAGCCGGGGCAGCAGGTCGGTGAGCTGCTCGTCGGGGGAGGCGAGCACCAACTCGTCGGAGCGGCAGGCCACCGACTCCAGCGTGGTGCTGCCCCGCGCGTCACTCGGCACACCGCGTACCCGGTCGAGGGTGACCAGGCCGACCGGTCGGCCGTCCTCGGTCAACGGCAGCGCGGTGTGGCGGTACGCGAAGAGGTAGTTGTCCACGAAGTCGGCCACCGTCATCTCGCCCGAGGCGGTCTGCGGCTGCGGGGTCATCACGTCGGCCACCCGGATCCCGCGCAGCGCCGAGCCCACCCGCGCCTGCCGCTCCTCCAGACTGGCCGCGCCGATCAGGAACCAGCCGATCAGGGCCAGCCAGAGCCCGCCCACACCGGCGCCGGTGAGGAACCGGAACAACCCGAAACCGATCAACGCCAGACCCAGCACCCACCCGGCCCGGGCCGCCACCACCGTCGCCCGGGTCCGGTCCCCGGTGGCCTTCCACACCGCCGCCCGCAGCAGCCGCCCACCGTCGAGCGGGGCGGCCGGCAGGATGTTGAAGACCGCCAGCAGCAGGTTGATCCCGCCCAGCCAGGCCATCACACCCAGCCACAGCCCGTGTACCCCGGCGACGCTGAGCAGCATCGCGAGCACCCCGAAGAAGGCGCCGATGATCAGGCTGACCAGCGGCCCCACCCCGGCGATCCGCAGCTCGGCACCGGGCGTACGCGCCTCGCCGCGCAACTCCGCCACCCCGCCGAACAGCCAGAGGGTGATCCCGCCGACGCCCAACCCGTTGCGCTTGGCCACCACCGCGTGCGACACCTCGTGCGCCAGCAGGCCCAGGAAGAACACGATGGCCGCCGCCAGCCCCGCCAGCACGTACGCGACCACCGACCGGTCCGGGTACGACACCGGGAACAGGTTGGCCGACAGCCCCCACCAGATCAGCGCGAAGATGACCAGGACGCTCCAGTTGACCCCGACGGGTACGCCCACGATCCGGCCGAGCCGGAAACTCGCCCTCATGTGTCGCTGATACCCCCGCAGGTCGTTTCCATGCAGTCCGGAACGTCACCACTGCGGCTACCTACCGGTCCTCGTCCCCGAGCGCCGCAAGGAGCCCGGAATGGCGCATCAGCCACGGCGCTCGACGAAGCTCATGAATCCGTGGCGGCCCGAGCACTATCCGACATCTATGCGCGTCGCCGCCCCGAAATCCCTAAGCGGCGGGCTTTGCGCACTGGACCCTCGATGGGGCTGGGCCGCTGTCGAGCTGATGGCGCAGGCGGTTCGACCCCCGGTCGACGTGGCGTCTGGCTAGTGCGTCTACATGGTTGATCGAATCAAATCGATCTGACTCCAGAGCAGTGCTCCCGCCACGCTGGCCACCACGGACGCCGCGACGAACGTCGGCCAGGACCTCGTGGCCCTGCGGTGAGCAAGGAGAACGGTGACGCTCACCGTCGCGAGCGCGATGCCGGCCCCGGCAGCGACGAGGTGGCCCAGGAAGAACGGGTCGTCCAGGAGATGCCACGCCTGGAAGGTGGCCACGAGGTGCAGCCCCTGGCCGGCGAGCAGGCCCACCGCCGCCCCGGCGGCGAGCGAGGCTCGCAGTCGTGTCCCGCGCCGGACGGTCGAACCCAGCCAGCCGAGTGTCACCCCGGCGGCGACGGAGGCGACGAGCCAGAGCGCGGCGTGGCGACCCACCGAGGCCAGGCCCGACATGGCGGCAGAACTGCCGTCCGCCAACTGCCCGGAGTGCCAGCGCCGTCCGTGCACCAGGATGAGCCCGTAGTACGCGACGGTGGCGACGAGCAGCAGCGTGGTGGCGTTGCGGACGGCGCTCCAAGGGGTGTGCGACGCGTACCCGGCCAGTAAGGCTGCCATGCCCCAGATGAAGCCGGTGCTGGTCAGCGTGAGGATGACCAGTCCCACTACACCCGGCACTTCGTCGCCGACGAAGGCGAACAGACCGAGGACCCCACCGCCCGCCAGGACCGGCCACCAGAGCCGGGCCTGGCGGGTGACGGTCGGCACCGCAGCGGGTGGGGTCATCCGGTCTCCTCGCTTGACCTCGTCTACGTGGTGGCCGGAGGGCGGTCGATCACAGGTCCGGGATCTCGCCGCCGCTGGTGCCGCTGAGCATGCCACCGTCGACCACGACGCTCGTACCGGTCAGGAAGCTCATCTCGGCCGAGGCGAGGTTGAGCGCGGCGGCGGCCATCTCCTCCGGCTTGGCCATCCGGCGTAGGCCGTCGACGTTGACGCGGCCCCATTCGGCCTTTCCGGCCGCCCACTGCTCGTCGGTGATGCCCGGCGGTCGTTGCGCCTCCACCAGCGCGGTCTCGGTGGTGCCGGGGGCCAGCGACACGACCCGGATGCCGTACTGGCCGAGCTCGATGGCGGCGGTACGGACGATCCCGGTGACCGCGCTCTTGCTCGACGAGTACGCGGACAGGCCGTACCGGGTGGTGAACTCGTTGGCGGAGCCGGTGACCAGGATGACGCCGCCCTTGGCCTTCATGTGCCGGATCTGGTACTTGATGGAGAGGAAGACGCCCCGGGTGTTGGTCTCCGCGTGTGCGTCCCAGCCGGCCACGCTCGTCTGCTCCAGGGTGGTCCACGGTTCCTGGATGCCGGCGTTGTTGAACGCCACGTCCAGGCCGCCGTAGCGCTGCGCGATCCGGTCCACGAAGGTCTTCACCTCGGCCGGCTGTCGGACGTCGGCCCGCAGGTAGGTCGCCTCACCGCCGGCCGCCCGGATCTCCCGTTGCACCTCGCGTCCCAGGTGCTCGCGTCGGCCGCAGAAGCCGACCTTGGCACCTTCGGCGGCGAAGGCGAGGGCGGCGGCCCGGCCGATGCCGGAGGTGGCACCGGTGATGAGGACGACCTTGCCCGCGTACCGGCGCTGTCGGGCCGGAGTGGCGGCGCCGGCGGGGGTCGCGCTGCCGGCCAGGACGCCGGTGGCGGCGACGGCTGCGGCCGTGCCGGTGAGCAGGGTGCGTCGGTCGACGGATCGGTGGTCGGGCATGGCTGGACTCCTTGTCGGGGTGCCGGGTCGTCCTGGCGCGGGGTTTCGTCGATGGGCCCGGTGCGGACGACGGCGTGGAGTGCGATCGCAGGAGGCCCCGCCGCTGGTGCGCGCCGGGCACGGTAATCTCCCGCTGAACGGTTTGCGAGTCGCCGCTCGTGTTCGTTGACCACGATACGAGTAATCGCTCGTATTTTTCAAGGGGAGGGCTCGACAGTGGAGGCGACTGAGGATCGGCCACGGCGTCGACAGGCGCGCGGCGAGCGGCGGATCGCCGACATCCTCGACGCGGCCGCATCCGTCTTCGGTGAGTCGGGCTACGAGAAGGCGACGACCAACGCCATCGCCACCGTGGCCGGCATCTCACCCGGCTCGCTGTACCAGTTCTTCCCGAATAAGGAGGCGATCGCGCAGGCGCTGGCCGACCGGTTCGTCAGCCGGATGCGCGAGGCGCACCAGGGCGCGTTCGAGGGTGCCGACTTCGCCACGATGGACCTCGACGGCCTGCTCGACCGGGTGGTCGACCCGATCCTGGCCTTCAACCTCGACAACCCGGGATTCAAGGCGCTGTTCGCCCGGCCCGACATGCCGGCCGGACTCACCCAGGCGGCGGCGCCGATCCAGGCCGCCCTGCTGGGCCGGGTCGAGGCCGTTCTCGCCGCCCGCGTGCCCGACCTGGCGGCGCAGGATCGCACCCGGGCGGCGCGCACGCTGGTACAGGTCTTCAAGGGGATGCTGCCGATCGTCGTCGCCGCGCCCGAGGGCGAACGGGAGATCGAGGTACGCGAGCTGAAGAAGGTGCTTCGCGGCTACCTGGTCCCGATCGTCGGCTGAGCCGGGTGCGGCGGCCCTGCTGTGTGTCGGCGGTCTGCTCAGGCGGTGGCCGGTGCGGCGGGTAGTTCGTCGACGACCACCACGGGGCTGCCCTCGGGCACCTCGGCCAGCAGTTGCCGCTGACCACTCGGGGTGAGCCGGATGCAGCCGTTGGTGGTCTGCCGACCCAGTTCGCCGTCGTGGTACCAGGTGTGGATGCCGATGTGGGCGCCGCGCAGCCCGGCCGGCACCGAGTCCGGGTCGTCGGGGATCGAGCCGAGGGCGTAGATGTCCACCCCGCCGTAGACGCTCTCCGGCGGTGGGGTGCGGCCCAGGACGAAGGTGCGGCCCAGCGGTGTCTCCTGGCCGCGCTGGCCCAGGCTGACCTGCCAGGTGCGGCGGGCGACCCCGTCGCGGTACCAGGTGAGGCGGTACGGCACCCGTTCCACCACGATCTGGTCCCGCAGCGCGACGGTCCGGAAGCCACCGGGCGGCAGCCAGGCCAGCTTGCGGTTGGCCGACGGCAACAGGACGGCGGTCCAGCCCTGCTCGCGTCGGGCGATCGGTACGGTGAGCGGCACCCCGCTGATGGTGGGCATCAGGAAGGCGACCGGTCGCCCGCCCGGCCCGTCGTATGCGGCCAGTCGTCGGGTCGGCCGCAGCCCCTCGGTCAACGGGGTGGTGTCCAGGGTGTCCGGATCGTCGGGAAAGCCGGTCGGCGCCGGGTCGTAGTCGATCTCGGGCAGGTCGTCCGGTGCCGGTGCGGCGGACGCGACGATCTCGTCGAGCGGTGGCGGCGTCGTACTCGGTATCTCCGCCCGGTCGCTCGGCCGTGCGATCGGTGCCGGCTCCGGCGACGGTGTCAGTGCCCAGCCCGCGTACGTCGACCCGCCCAGCAACACGGCGGCCCCGACCGCCGCGACGACTCCCCGTCGCCCTCTGCCCCAGTCCCCAATCCGCACAACTAACCCTAACAACCCAACAACCCCAAAAACCCCATTTCCCCACACCCACCCACCCACCCACCCACCCACCCCCACCCCCACCCTCGGATCGCGTTGATCAAGAAGTTCGCGTCACGCCGAGATCGAAATCCTGACGCAAACTTCTTGATCACCCCGTCCCAGCGAACGGGTGCGTTGCCGCGTGCGGGCTGGCCGGGGGTGCCGGTGATCAAGGAGTTTGCGTCGAGATTCGGTGAGGTTTTGGCGCAAACCTCTTGATCAACACGGCGGGGCGGGGGCGGGGCGGGGGCGGGGCGGGGTGGGGTGGGGTGGGGACGGGGGAGGGGGGACGGGGGGTTAGGGGAGGCGGGCGTTTGTGTGGAGGGCTATGGCGTCGTGGGCGGGGATGGTGGCGGCGAACCAGCCGTTGGCGTCGACGGTGATGACCGGGCCGCTGCAGGTGCCGTTGGCGAAGGTGCCGTGGATGACGTCGCAGTAGCGGCCGGCGGGCAGGCCGGTCTGGTACGAGCGGCCGGTGATCGGGAAGTCCTCGTCGTTGATGGTGACGAAGCCCCGGCCGGTGCGGCTGAAGGCGATGTGCTGGTAGCCGTTGTCGTACCAGTTGCTGACCCCGGTGCCCTCGGTGGCGTTGCGGAAGCCGACCATGTTGGCGATCACCGGCCAGCGGTGCTCGCATTCCCAGCCGGAGTAGCAGGTGGTGTTCAGCGTCCTGTTGTTGCCGTCCGAGGGCGGGCCCGCGTCGCGGTTGGTGATGGTGTAGCTGGACATCACCGTCGCCGAACCGTACGGCCAGGCCAGCATGAAGGCGTTGGCCAGCGCGTACGTGCCCCGGTCGCGATAGGTGAGCACCCCGCCGTCGTCGCGCTGGGTGTCGTGGTTGTCGACGAAGACCGACGCTACCGAGCTGGGCAGGTGCCCCCAGCCCTCACCGAAGTTGCGCAGGTAGGCGAGCCGTTCGGAGCGGAAGACCCGGGCCAGGTCCTTGCCGTAGCGGAACTCGTGCACGTCACCGTTGCCGGTGTACTCCTCGGGCCGGATCGGTTCGCCGGCACCGTGGATGACCTCCTGCACCACGTACGCGGGGCGGTTCAGGCGGCGCAGGATGTCGGCGATGTCGGCGGCGGGCATGTGCTTGCTGGCGTCCAGCCGGAAGCCGTCCACGCCCAGTGACAGCAGGTCGTTGAGGTACCCGGCCAGCCGGGACCGGACGTACTCGGAGCCGGTCTTGAGGTCGGCGAGGTTGACCAGCTCGCAGTTCTGGACCTCGTACCGGTCCAGGTAGTTGACGATGTCGTTGTTGCCGTTGCGGCCGCAGTAGTGGAAGTCCTGCGCCTGGTAGATGCCGGGGTAGACGTGGTGCTGGTAGGACGAGCCGGCCCAGCCGGTGCCGCCGTTGGTCTGGCCGGACATGTGGTTGACGACGGCGTCGACGATCACCTTGACGCCGGCCGCCTGGCAGGTGGCCACCATGGACCGGAACTGCTCGCGGGTGCCCTTGCGGGACTCGATCCGGTAGCTGACCGGCTGGTAGGCGACCCACCACTGGTTGCCGCGTACGTGTTCCTGCGGGGGTGAGACCTGGACGTAGCCGTAGCCCTTGGGGCCGAGTGTGCTCGTGCACTCGGCGGCCACCGAGGGCCAGTTCCACTCGAAGAGGTTGGCGATGACCTTCTTGCCGCCGGTCGGGGCGGCGGCGGCCGGGGGTGTGGCCACGGTGCCGGGTGCGAGGAGGCTGGCGATCACGGCGAGAGCGATGATCGCCGGGCGGAGTCGACGTCGATGCATCGGGTGCTCCTGGGGTGCCGGAGGACGGGGGACGGCAGTGCGGTTGACCGGATCTTGCAACCGGGGCTGAAAATTTCGGCAAGGTTACAAGCGCATTTCATCACCTGTCAATGCATGGACGTCCGTGACTGTCCCGGACAGGGTGGCGGAGCCGCTACACGCGCCGGGCGGGGAGACGGTTCGACAACTCGTCGAGAAATTTTCGGCTGGAGCTAATCCGACTGAACGCTACGGACGTACTGGTGGGGGGAACAGGGTCGGCCGGCGGTGCGCCGCCGCGAGACGATCGAGGAGCTAATGGCCCGGGCTACGCAGAACGAGAAGGCGCCTGCCGTCCGTACCAGCACCAGCACCAGAGGCATCCGGGTACGGTCCCGCGGCCAGATCCTGGCGCTGTCCGCGTCCGGGATCGCGGCGCTGTGGGCGCTGATGATGCTCACCAACGTCGGCCAGCGGGCGTACGCCATGGGCTTCTTCTTCACCGAGTTCTTCGCCGGTGTGATCGCCCTGGTCGCGTTGAGTCTGACCGTGATGATGGGGCTGCTCGCCACCGACCGGCTGGTGCTGCTGATCCGGCACCGGGTGCTGTTGCAGTCGGCGCACCGGGCCACCGGCATCCTCGGCGTCGCCGGCCTGGTCTTCCACGTCATCACGAAGATCGCCAGCGGTCGGGCCGGGGTGACCGACATGGCGGTGCCGTTCGTCGGGGGCCGGGGGCTCTACGTCGGTCTCGGCACCATCGCCGCGCTGCTCATGGTGGGTGTGCTCTGGACCGGCATCATCCGGGCCCGGTTCGCCGACGTCGGTCCCAAGTGGCTGTGGCGCGGCCTGCACTCGATGGCGTACCTGTCCTGGCCCTTCGGCATCTTCCACGGCCTCGGCGCCGGACGCGCGCCGGCCACCTGGGTCACCCTCAGCTACTGGCTCTGCGTGGTGTTGGTGGTGGTGGCGCTGCTGGTCCGCCTCTCGGTCAGCCTCCAGCGCCGCAGTCGCGAGCAGCACCAGGCCGCCGCGCTCAACGAGGCGATGACCGGCAGCAAGTCCACCGAGGAGACCCGGGGCAAGGGCCTGCTCGGCACCCTCACCGGCCGGCGCGCCGAGGGCGAGGACGGCCGCGAGAAGCGGGTGCGCCGCGACATGAGCTGGGCCGAGAGCACCTCCGGCACCTGGGCCAGCCCGACCATCCGGCGCAACGACCCGGAGCGCTTCACCGTGCCGGTGGTCCCCGAGCCGGGCAGTCTGCGCGAGCCGGTACGTCCCGGCCGGGACCGCCTCGACGAGGACCTGGAGCCGGTGGTGCGGCGGCCCTCGCGCCGCGAGGAGGAGGAGTTCGAGCGGGCCATCCGCCGCGAGACCGAGCTGATGGAACCGGTGTCCCGACGGCGTGACGAGGAACCGGTCGGTCGGCGTGCCGTCCGCCGCGACGACGAGCTGGAGTCCACCGGGCGGCGCGCGTACCGCCGGGACGAGGAGGAGCTGGAGCCGGTGGGCCGCCGGGTCCGCGAGGACGAGGAGCCGGTCCGGCGCCGTGCGTCCCGCCGCGAGGAGGAGCGCGAGTCGGTGGGCCGACGCTCCGCGCGCCGCCGCGAGGAGGAGTCGGAGTACGAGCGCGAGCCGGGCGGCCGACGCCGCCGCGACGACGAGGAGACCGGCCGGTACCGCCGCTCCCGGGTGGACGACGACGCCGGTACCCGCTACTCGTCCCCGCCCCGCCGCCGCGCCGACGAGCCGGAGGAGCCCTGGGACAGCCCGCGTCGCTGGGAGTCGAACGCCCCGATCTCGGCCGGTCCGATCTCCGGTGCGCCCATCTCGGGTTCGCCGATCTCGGGTACGCCCATTTCGGCCGAGCCGCGCAGCGGAGGCGGGCGGCACAGCGTGGAGGACGACGTGCCGGAGGCGGAGAACGACTACTGGCGGCCTCCGGCCCGGTACGCGACGGAGGACGACGTGGACGACGACACCCCGACCCTGGTCGACCTCGCCTCCCGGCGCGCCCGCCGGGCGTCGGACAGCCGGCGCCGCCGGGCCGACCCGGAGAAGGTGGACGGCGCCTACTGGGCCGGGCTGCGAGGGGAGGCCAAGTGACGGAGCGTGCCGTGGTCCCGCCGGTGGCCTGTGTCGGTGAGCCCCGGCTCACCGCCGGGTTCGCCGAGTTCGGCCGGCTCGACCTGCAGGCCCACGAGATGGTGCACGGCCCGATCAGCCCGATGGAGCCGTCCAACCTGCTGCGTCTCGCGGAGGGCATCCAGCTCAAGGGCAAGGGCGGCGCCGGGTTCCCGTTCGCCAGGAAGCTGCGGGCGGTGCTGGAGTCCTGTGAACGCCAGGACCTGCCGCCGGTGGTGGTGGTCAACGCCACCGAGGGGGAGCCGGCGAGCTGGAAGGACAAGGTGATCCTCACCCGGGCCCCGCACCTGATCCTGGACGGCGCGGCGCTGGCCGCCTTCGCGTTGGACGCCGAGGAGATCGTGCTCTGCGTGGCCGACGACCTGGTCGGCCGGGACTCCCTGATGGAGGCGCTGGACGAGCGGCGGATGCCGGTGCCGACCAGCGTGGTGACGGTGCCGCACCGGTTCATCAGCGGGGAGGGCGGCGCGTTGGTCAACGGGATCAACGGGCTGCCGCACATCCCGCCCGGCACCAAGAAGCGCTCCAGCGACTCCGGCGTCAGCAACCTGCCCACTCTGCTCTCCAACGCCGAGACGTACTCGCAGCTCGCGGTGGCCGCCCGCCTCGGCCCGTACGAGTACGCGGCGCTCGGCACCGACGACGAGCCGGGCACCGTGCTGCTCAGCGTGACCGGTGCGGCCAAGCGGCACGCGGTGGTGGAGTGCGCGGCCGGCACCCCGCTGCGGGAGATCCTCGAACTCTGCGAGGTGCCCGACGGGCCGGGCATCCTGATGGGCGGCTACCACGGCAAGTGGATCACCAGGGAGGCGGCGGAGAAGGCCGAGGTCTCCCGCAAGGGGCTCGCCGCGGTCGGCGGCACCCTCGGTGCCGGCATCATCGTGCCGCTCGCGAACGACACCTGCCCGCTCGGCGAGGCCGCCCAGGTGGTGCGCTACCTGGCCGGTGAGTCGGCCGGGCAGTGCGGACCGTGCAAGCGCGGCCTGCCCGACCTGGCCCGCGCGGTCGACCTGGCGGTCTCCGGCAGCGCGCCGGTGGAGGTGGTCCGGGCCGCCGCCGGCGACGTCAAGGGGCGCGGTGCGTGCAGCCACCCCGACGGTACGTCCCGCTTCGCGCTGTCGGCGATGGAGGTCTTCGCCGACGACCTCAAGAAACACACCACCGGCGAGGGCTGCGGCCGGCGGGTCAAGGGCATGATGGGCCTGCCCGGCGCCCCCGACCCGGATCCGCAGAAGCTGGTCCTGGACTGGTCCCGGTGCGACGGCCACGGCCTCTGCGCCCACGTGGTGCCGGACTTCATCCGGCTCGACCAGAACGGCTACCCCGCCTTCCCGCCCACCCCGGTGCCGACCTGGCTGCGGGAGGGCGCGTCGAAGGCGGTCAAGGTCTGCCCGGAGCTGGCGCTGCGGTTGACCAAGGCCTGAGCGTGCCGCGACCGAAGCTGGCACCGGGCAGGCGTGCCGCGACCGAAGCGGGAGTGCGTGCGCGTGCGGTGACCGAAGCGGGACCGGGCGGGCGGCCGGTGGCCGTACCAGCGAACCGAAGGAGACACCGATGAGGCCGGTCCGACAGACGCGACGTGCCATCGGTGCGGTCGCCGTCCTGCTCGCCGCCGCGCTGGCGGCCGGCGGCTGCGGTGCCGCGGATTCGGTCGAGGAGGCCGCGGCCGTACCGGAGTCCGCCGCCGCGCCCGCACCCACCTCGGCGTCTGCGGAGCCCGCCGGACCGACGCCCGGCCCCACCGCCCCGGTGCCGGTACCCGACACTCTGAAGTTCACCGGGCAGACCCTGGCCGGTACGGATTTCGACGCCGCCGCCCTGGCCGGTCGTCCGGTGGTGCTCTGGTTCTGGGCACCCTGGTGCGCCACCTGTGCCAGCCAGGCGTGGACCATCGCCGAGATCGAACCCGGCTTCCGGGACACCGTGCCGATCGTCGGCGTCGCCGGGCTCGGCGAACGCAAGGCGATGACCGACTTCGTCACCGAATTCGAACTCGGCCCGATGCCGCAGATCGACGACCGGCAGGGCACGCTCTGGAAGCGGTTCGGGGTCGTCGAGCAGAGCACCTTCGTGATCATCGATCGGGAGGGCAAGGTCGCGCACAAGGGGTGGCTGGACGGGGAGGACCTCACCCGGCGGGTCACCGCCCTGGCCGCCTGATGGAGGCGCCGCTCCTGCTCGCGCTGACCGCGGGCATGCTCGGCGCGGTCAACCCGTGCGGCTTCGCGATGCTGCCGGCGTACCTGTCGCTGCTGGTCGCCGGGGCCACCGACACCCGGGGCGCCGTCGGCCGGGCACTCACCGCCGCCGCCGCGCTCACCTGCGGGTACGTGCTGGTGTTCGGTGCCTTCGGCCTGGCCCTGGCCCCGTTCGCCGGGTGGCTGCGTCCCCGGCTGCCGTGGTTCACCGTCGGGCTGGGACTGCTGCTCCTGCTGCTCGGCTGCTGGCTGCTCGCCGGACGACGGCTGCCCAGCCTGCGCCCGCTGCCCCGGGCACCCCGGCTGACCCGCAGTTGGCCGTCGATGGTGCTGTTCGGCATGGCGTATGCCGCCGCCTCGCTGGGCTGCGCCATCGCGCCGTTCCTGGCGATCGTGGTGACCAGCCTTCAGGCCGGGTCGACCGGACGCGGGCTGGCGCTGTTCGGGGCGTACGCCCTGGGGATGGGGTTGGTGGTCGCGGTGGCCGCGCTCGGCGTGGCGCTGCTGCGCGGCGAGGTGGTGGCCCGGCTGCGGGGCGCCGGCGCCTGGGCACCCCGGGTCAGTGGCCTGGTGCTGCTGCTCGCCGGTGGTTACGTCGCCTGGTACGGCTGGTACGAGGCGCGGCTGGCCGCCGGTCGTCGCGAGGCGCTCGCCGATCCGGTGGTGAGCGCCGTCGCCGGTGTCCAGCGTTCGCTGGCGGCGGCTCTGGACAGCGCGGGTCCGGCGGTGCTCGTCGCGGCTGTCGGCGTGCTGCTGCTCGCCGGCTTGCTGCGAAGGAAGGGCCCCTTATTAACGCCTGCGGTAGAGCAGGGGTCCCCTGCTAACACCGCACCCCGCCGCGAGCCCTCGGACGCGAGCGCACGAAGCGGCACTGCACCGAGCGGCACTGCACCGAGCGGCACCGCACCACCGGTCGATGCCGCATCGGTCGATACCGCACGGATCGGCAGCGCGCCGGTCGGCGTACCGGGCAGCGGGTCGGAGCGTCGGGGGTCGCACGCGGCGACCCCCGACGAACCGGTCAGCGCGGGGTGAGTCGGTCGGTGCCGATCCGGTCGCGGAGCACCTCCGGCACCAGCACCGAACCGTCGGCCTGCTGGAACTGCTCCAGGATCGCCGGCAGCAGCCGGCTGGTCGCCAGCGCCGAGCCGTTCAGCGTGTGTACGAACCGGGTCTGCTTGCCGCCCGGCTCGCGGTAGCGGATCGCCGCCCGTCGGGCCTGGTAGTCACCGCCCCAGGAGACCGACGAGACCTCCTTGTACTTGCCGGTGCTGGGCATCCACACCTCGATGTCCAGCGTCTTGCGCATCGAGGCGCTGGAGTCGCCGGCCGCCAGCAGGCTGCGCTGGTAGTGCAGGCCCAATCCCTCGACCAGGCTCTCCGCGTGGGCAACCATCTGTTCCAGCGCGGCGTCGGCCTGCTCGGGCAGGGTGAACTGGAAGATCTCCACCTTGTTGAACTGGTGGCCCCGCACGGTGCCGCGCTCGTCGGAGTGCGAGCCCGCCGCCTCGCGGCGGTAGCAGGGGGTGTACGCGAACACCCGCAGCGGCAGCTTCGCGGTCTCCAGGATCTCGTCCTGGTATGCGCCGAGGATCGCCGTCTCCGCCGTCGGCAGCAGGAACTGCCCACGCGGGGCGGACTGCTTGTCCAGGTGGTAGACGTCGTCGTAGAACTTCGGGAACTGGCCGGCGGCGAAGCCCGCGGTGTCCAGCAGCAGGTGCGGCGGGAGCAGGAACTCGTACCCGGCCTCGATGTTGCTCTCGATCAGCCAGTTGACCAGCGCCCACTCCAGGCGGGCACCCAGGCCGGTGTACATCCAGAAGCCCGACCCGCCCAGCTTGACGCCGCGCTCGTGGTCGACCAGGCCCAGCGCCCGGCTCAACTCGACGTGGTCACGGACCTTCTCGATCGCCGGAGGCGCGCCGAAGGTCTTCACCACCCGGTTGGCCTCCTTGCCGCCGGGGACCACGTCGTCGGCGGGCAGGTTGGGCAGCTCGCTCATCACGGTACGCAGCCGTGCCTGCACCTCGTCGAGTTCGCTCTCCAACTCGGCGATCTGCTTGCGGCCGACCTCGGAGGTCGTCTCCGGCTCGACACCGGCCCGCTTCGCCTGCGCGTACGCCCGGGCCTCGGCCTTGCGACGCTGGCGTTCCCCGTCGATCTCACTGATCAGCCGGCGACGCTCCCGGTCGAGCTGCTGGATGTCGTCCAGCGCCCGGTCGACCTCGGCGGCCTCCAGCCGCTTCGCCAGCGCGGTCGCCACCGCGTCGCGATCCTTCCGGATCAACTCCATGTCGAGCATGCTGCTCCGTACGCCTCCGTCCGGAAGTCGGGTGGACTACCAGATGCTACCGCCGCGCCCGGATCGCCCCGACTCCCGCACCCGGCACTCTGATCCTGCCCAGCGGCGCGCTCGGTCAGAGCCGGATCGGCATCAGGATGGAGAAGGCGCCCTCGTCGTCCGGACGGCGGATCGCCAGCGGGGTGACCGGGCTGTCGAGTTCGAGCACCAGCCGGCCGCTCCCGGCCGCGTCGAGCGCGTCGAGCAGGTACGCGCCGTTCACCCCGACCTGCAGGTCGTCGGCGTGGTGCAGGTCGTCGGGGCCGAGCAGGCGCAGCCCGTCGCCCGTCCCCAACCCGAGTACGGTCACCGGCAGCGGAGCACCGGCGTACTCGCGGGTCAGCGTGGGACCGCCCGCCCGCAGGGCGCCGGCCAGCCACTCGGCGTCCACCGCGATGCGGCGGGTCGGCCCGTGCTCGCCCGCGCGGGGTAGCAGCACGTGGTAGTCGGGGAAGTCGTCCGGCAGCGCCCTGGCGTGCAACTCCCGCCCGGCCACGTCGGCGTGCAGCCGGGACGTGGTCAGCGTCAGCCGTACCTCGTGCGCGTCGACGTCCGGGTCGGTCACCAGTCGGCTCAACCTGTCCACCGCCGCCAGCGGCAGCAGCGTACGCACCGCCGGGCCGTCCACCGTCGCGTCGGCGGTCGCCACCGCCAGCCGGTGCCGGTCGGTGGCCACCAGCCGTACGCCCGTGGCGGTCACGTCGAACAGGACACCGGTGAGCGCCGGCAGTTCCGGGTCGGTCCCGACGGCGAAGCGGACCGCGTCCACGGCGGCGGCGAGTCCCGCGCGGTCCAGGGTGAGCCGGGTGGCGGCGTTCGACTCCTCGACCGGCAGCAGTGCCCGGATCCGGGACACCTCGCGGCGCGCGTCGGCCAGCCCGTCGGCCAACCGGCGGAGTTGGGTGTCGAGCAGCCGGTGCACGACGGCCGGTTCGGCGCGTACCGCCTGGGCGATCTCGGCCACCGGCAGGCCGACCCGGCGCAGCCCGGCGACGAGCCGGGCCGAGGCGACCTGGTCGTCGGTGTAGCGGCGGTACCCGGTCACCGGGTCCACCAGGGCCGGCACCAGGACCCCGGCGGCGTCGTAGAACCGCAGGGCACTCACGGTCAGCCCGCTGTCCCGGGCCACCTCGCCGATGCTGCGCAGGTCACGCTCCACCCCGCAGATCCTGCCGCCTCGACCAGGTCGAGGGTCAACCGGGCGGCGGGCGCCGGGCGGATGTTAGGAGGGGTCCCTTCCTATGCACGAGGCGTTAGAAAGGGTCCCTTCCTTTCATCAAAGACCGTTCACCCAGCACCGTTCACCCAAACCGTTCAGCCGAGGACGCGGAAGGTGAGGCCGGCGCTGGTGAGGCGGGTCAGGAGTGCGTCGCCCATCGCGGTCACCGGCGTGACCTGGCCGGATGTGGCAGGCAGGTCGTCCAGGGCCAGGCAGAGGGCGGACTCGGCGAGCATCTTGGCGGTCTCGTCGTAGCCGGGGTCGCCGCCGGCCACCTCGGTGATCACCCGCTGCCCGCCGCCGGTGCCCACGAAACGGACCCGGAACCACGACTTGGCCCGCTGTTCGGCGCTCGGGCCCTGGCCGGAGGCGAGCCGGCCGAGCAGCCAGCGCCGGGCCGGGGGCAGCCGGGTGAGTCCGGCCAGCGCGCCCAGGCCGGCACCCGCCACCAGCACGGTGGGCAGGCGTTTGACCGCCGCGAAGTGCCGGTAGCGGAAGTCCGGCCCGTACTCGGGGCGGGCGGCGGCCGAGCGGCGCACCACCTGCGGGTCGATGGTCGGCAGCGGCACCGCCCAGACCGGCAGATCGCGCGACCGGGCCAGCTTGCCCGGTACGGCCCGGACCCGCCGGTCGGTGGGTCGCGGTTCGGCCGCGCGCCGTTCGCGGGCCACCCGGGACGTCTCGGCCCGCCGGGAGAAGGCGGTCAGCGCCGAGTGGTACGTGCCGCCGGAGAACCGGCCGCCGGCCCGTACGTAACCGTCGACGGTGATCGGTACGTCGGCCGGGAGGTGCTTGACGGTGAACCAGACGCCCAGGTCGTGCGGGATCGAGTCGAAGCCGCAGGCGTGCACCAGCCGGGCCCCGGTGCGGGTCGCCTCGGCGTGGTGCCGCAGGTACATCTGGTCGACGAACTCGGGTTCGCCGGTGATGTCGAGGTAGTCGGTGCCGGCTGCCGCACACGCCGCGACCAGCGGTTCCCCGTGGTGCACGTACGGGCCGACGGTGCTGGCCACCACCCGGGCCCGCTCGGCGACCGCCCGCAGCGACGCCGGGTCGGTGACGTCGGCGGTGAGCAGCGGCAGGTCCGCCAGGGGCGGCGTGATCGCGGCCAGCCGGTCCCGGACCGCAGCCAGTTTGTCGGGGTTGCGCCCGGCGATCGCCCAGCGCAGTCCGGCCGGCGCGTGCCGGGCCAGGTACTGCGCGGTCAGCTCACCGGTGAACCCGGTCGCCCCGAACAGCACGACGTCGTACGTCCGTTCCGCAGCCATCAAGCGATGATGTCATCCACCAGGCCGACCGTCGATCGATAGCGGCTCGTGCGGAGTGAACACGGCCCGCAGACAGTCGTCGGGGTGGTCGCGGAACAGCGCGTACCCCTGGGCCGCCCGCTCCAGCGGGAAGTGGTGCGTGGCCAGGTGTTCGGTCCGCAGTTCGTCGCGGGCCATCCGGTCCAGCAACATCGGGATGTAGCGCTGACCGTGCTGGCGCGCTCCGCGCACGGTGAGCCCCTTGTGCACCACCGCGCCGGTGGGGAACGCGTCGACGACGCGCGCGCCGCCGTTGAGCACGAAGACCGTGCCGCCCTTGCGGCAGGCGTGCACCGCCTCGCGCAGCGCCTCGGGCGCGCGGCGTCGTCCGGTGAAACGCTCCGCCAGGGACCGGGGTTCCTCGGCCGCGCCGCCGACCGCCTCCACACAGACGTCCGGCCCCCGTCCGCCGCTGAGGTCGCGCAGTTCCGCCAGCACGTCGGTGTGGCGCAGGTCGAGGGTTTCCGCGCCGGTGTGCTGCCGGGCCATCAGCAGCCGGCCCGGGTGCCGGTCGACGACCACCACCCGGTCGGCGCCGAGCAATCCGGCCGCCCGGGCGGTCAGTTGCCCCACCGCTCCGGCCCCCCAGACGGCCACCACGTCCCCGGGGCGGACCGCGCCCAGGTCGGCGCCCATCCAGCCGGCCGGGGCGGCGTCCGAGGCGAACAGGGCCCGGTCGTCGCCGACGGACTCCGGCACGGTGAACGCCCCGACGTCGGCGTACGGCACCCGCACGTACTCGGCGTGGCTGCCGGCGAAGCCTCCGGCGGCCCGGGGCTGGCCGAAGCAGCCGGCCACCGGGTGCCCCCACTCTGCCTCCCCGGCGGCCGGCTCGGTGCTGCCGTTGTCGCAGCAGGCCGGCAGCCCGCGCCGGCAGTACCAGCAGGCACCGCAGGCCACCGAGGCGCAGACCACCACCCGGTCGCCGACCCGGTGGCGGCGGACCGCCGGACCCACCTCCAGCACGTCGCCGAGGAACTCGTGGCCGAGCACGTCGCCGGGGGACAGGCCGGGTGTCCGCCCGGCGAGCAGCGACAGGTCGGCGCCGCAGGTGGCGCTGCGGCGTACCCGGACGATCATGTCCTGGTCGTTGCGCAGCTCCGGGTCCGGGACCTGGCGCACGGCCAGGTCCCCGCCGGAGGTCCAACACAGCGCCCTCATCCCGACGGGCGCGCCGGTCGGTCGGTGGACGGACGGTCGGCGCGCAACACCTCACCGGCCTCGACGAGCTGCTTGACCTGCCACAACGCCTGGCGCACCAGGAGCTGCGGGTCGTCGCCGACCAGGTGGGCGGCGAACCCGGGCGGGGTGGCGTCGGGCCGTGGTCGGGCGGCCAGTTCGACGCCCCGGTCGCCGGGGGCGGCGCGTAGCGTGACGTCGACCGCGCCGTCGAGCCGACGCAGCGGCTCGGGCCAGCCGCGTGCCGGCAGGACCTCCTCCGCCGGGCGGTCGACGGTCACCACCTGCCAGCGCCCGGTGCGGGCGCCGTCGGGTCCCCGGCGGCGTGCGGCCCACCGGCGGGCGACCACCGACCGGGCGGTACGCGCCGCCGCCCCACCGAGGACGCCGGCCACCGCGACGACCGTCCTGACCCGTCCCACTCGCACCTCCGGATCCGTGTCCGCCCCGATCGTCCGGATCGGCGGCCCCGCCCAGCGGACGGGAACCTCTCCACGCTCGCCCGGGGTGAGGTGAACCCGGCTCGCCCCGAAGGGGTGAACGGCCGCCGGTCGGGTAACCGCCCGCCGCAGGACCGGGGAGGAGTACGCGTCCGTGGGGGTGGGCCGGATGCCGGATGACCGCAGCACCGTACGGACCGCCGGGGCGGTCGGCGCACCGGCCGGCCCGCCCCTGCTGGCGTCGCGCCTGACGCCTGCCGTGCTCCCGAGACCGGTGGTGCTGCGTCCCCGGCTGGCCCGGATGCTGGACGAGGGGGTGACGTCGCCGGTCACGCTGGTCCGCGCGCCCGCCGGGTGGGGCAAGACCACGCTGCTCGCGTCGTGGCGGCAGGCCGTGACCGAGGCCGACCCGGACGCCCCGGCACCGGCCTGGATCTCGGTGGAGGCCGGCGACGACAGCGACCGCCTCTGGTCGTACCTCGCGGCGGCGCTGCGGTCGGTCGCGGACCCGGGGGCGGACCCGGCCGCGACACCGGTGCCCGACCGGGCCCCACGCCCGGACGAGCTGGAGGTGCTCGCCGCCGCCCTGGCCGCCCGGGAGCGACCCGTGGTGCTGATCCTGGACGACCTGCACCGCGTCACCGATCCGGCCGCCCTGGTCGGGCTGGAGTTCCTGCTGCGGCACACCGAGCAGCGGTTGCGGGTGGTGGCGGCCGGGCGGGCCGGCCTGCCGTTGGCGGTGCACCGGCTACGGCTGGCCGGTGAACTGACCGAGATCGGTCCGGGTGACCTGGCCTTCACCGCCGACGAGGTGGCCGACCTGCTGACCGCGCACGGGGTGGCGGTGCCGGCCGCCGCCGTCGAGCGGCTGCGCGGACGTACCGAGGGGTGGGCGGCGGCGTTGCGGATCGCCGCGCTCGGGCTGCACGGCCAGCCGGACCCGGACCGGTGGATCACCCAGCTCGGCGCGGACCAGCCGGAGATCGCCGGCTACCTGCGCGAGGAGGTGCTCGCCGGACTGGACCCGGCCGATCGGGACCTGCTGCGCCGCGCGGCGGTCACCGACACCGTCTGCGCCGGACTGGCGGTGGCGCTGACCGGTGACGGCGACGCCGAGGGGCGACTCGGCGCGCTCGCGGCGGACGCCGGGCTGCTGCACCCCGACGGCGGGCGGCCGGTGTGGTACCGGTGCCATCCGCTCCTGGCCGACCTGCTGTACCGCGAAGTGTCCCGGCTGCCCGCCGAGGAGCAGCGTGACCTGCACCTGCGCGCGGCGAGCTGGTATGCCGGCAACAGCCGACCGGCCGACGCGTTGCGGCACGCGCTGGTCGCCGGCGACTGGACGAGGGCGACCGACCTGTTCGTGACCGGCTGGCCGGAGTTGGCGTACGACCGGGGCGGCCGGACCGGGCCGGTGCCCGCGCCACCCCCGGCGGAGGCGGTGTCGCGTGACCCGGAACTGGCGCTGGCCTGCGCCGCCCAGCGGGCTCTCGACGGTGACGGCGACGCCGCCCACCGGCACCTACGGCTGGCCGCCGGGCACGCCCGTGCCCTGCCGGAACCGCGCCGCAGCCGGTTCGCCCGGCTGGTCGCCGCCGTGGAGCTCACCCTGGCCCGGCTGGCCGACGACCCCGAGGCGGTACGCGTCGCCGCCGCCCGCCTGCTCGCCACCCGCCCCGCCGTCGCCTCGCCCGCCGTCGCGGAGCCCGCAGTCGGGGCGGCCACTGCGGGGCGGCTCGACCTCGCCGTTGCGGACGAGCCAGTGGCGGTACGCGCCGAGGGTCTCCGGGCGGGCACCGGGGACGATGCCGACGTGCGGACGGTGGCCGGTACCGCCTCGGCCCTGCTCGCCCTCGACGCCGGTGACCTGGCCGGTGCGGCGAGCGGGTTCGCGGCGGCGCTGGCGGCGGCGCGGTCGGCGGGTCGGCCGCGCACCGAACTGGTCTGCGCCAGTCGGTGGGCGCTGCTCGCGGCGCTGCGCGGCGAGCTGCGCGCGGCCGAGGAGGCGGCCCGCGCTGCGCTGGCCCTGCCGCCCTGCCAGGGCTGGTCGGCGCAGCTCGACTGCGGGTACGCCTATCTGGCGTTGGCCCTGGTGGCGCTGCATCGGGACCAGCCTGCGGAGGCCGAGGCGAACCTGACCCTGGCGGCACCGGCGAACGAGGAGGCGGCGGCCGGCGCGGTGGCGGTCTGGTGCCGGGCGTACCTGCGCGGCGACGAGGGGGATCTCGCGGTGGCCCACCGGCTGCTGGTGGAGGCCCGGAGCCGCTGGTCCGGCCGGGGCGGCGAGCTGGACGGGCGGCTGCGGGCGGCCGAGGCGGACCTGCACAGCGCCCGGGGTGACGTGCCGACGGCCCGGGACCTGGCCAACGGCCACCCGGACTCGGCGGCACCCCCGCTGGCGGTGGCCGCCGCCCGGGTCGAGCTGCGGGCCGGTGACCCGCGCGCCGCCGCCCGCCTGCTGCCGGACTGGTCGGCGCCGTCGTCGGCCGACTGGCCGCTGCCGGTACGCCTGGACGCCGCGCTGCTCGACGCGGTGCTCGCGGCCGGGAGCGGGGACGGGCGGCGGGCCGGCCGGACGGTGGAGCAGGCGCTCGACCTGGCGGCCCCGGACGGGTACCGGCGGCCGTTCACCCGGGCCGAGCCGGGCCTGCGGGACCTGCTGGCCGCCCACCTGGACTCCGGCACGGCGCACTGGCCGACGGTCAGTGACCTGGTCCGTGCCGTCGAGGTGCCGGACGGGCGGGGTACGCCGGGCGTGCCGCTGGCGGCACTGGACGAGCCGTTGACCGAGCGGGAGCTGACCATCCTGCGGTACCTGCAGAGCATCCTGTCCAACGTGGAGATCGCGGCCGAGCTGTCCGTCTCGGTGAACACCGTCAAGACGCACGTCCGCAACATCTATCGCAAGCTGGACGCCACGCGCCGTCGGGACGCGGTACGCCGGGCCCGCCAACTGCGCCTCATCTGATCCGGATGCGCGACGGTGGCGGGTGAGGTGATCACCCGCCACCGTCGCCACCGCCCGGCCGCTGGTCAGCCGGCGGCGTCGTCGACCACGGTCAGGAGGGTGCCCGGGTCGACATCGCCGTCGTGGCGGTCGCCGTTGACGAACAGGGTGGGGCTGGCGTCCACGCCGCTGCGGATCGCGCCGACGAAGTCCTGCCGGATCCGGTCACCACCGGCGTGCCGCCCGATCTCCGCGTCCACCTCGTCGACCGGCAGGCCGAGTTGCTCGATGCCGAGCGTCAGGTGCACCGGGTCGAGCTGGTCCTGGTGCTCGTAGAGCCAGTCGTGCATCTCCCAGAACCGTCCGCGCCGACCGGCGGCCTCCGCCGCCTCGGCGGCCCGCTCCGCGTACGGGTGGATGTTGGCGATGGGGAAGTGCCGATAGACGAGGCGGACGGTGTCGGACCGCTGCCGCTGGACCTCCTGGAGGTTGCGGTGCGCCGTTCCGCAGAACGGGCACTGGAAGTCGCCGTACTCGACGATCGTCACCGGCGCGTCCACCGGGCCCCGGACGTGGTCGTGCTCCGTGACGGGTGTGCGGAGCCGCGCAGTGACCTGCAATGGCGTGGTCAGCCGATCGGTCATACCCGCCAGTCTGCTGTCCGGCCGGGTGAGGCGGGGTCACCCGGCCGGGGTGGTCGGGCCGGGACGGCTCAGCCCAGCACCGGGGCCACCGCGATGTGGTTTCGCACCTCGCGGATACCGGGAGCGGACCAGACGACCCGTTCGACCTCGGCGCGCTCGGGCATCGAGTGCACCAACCCGCCCAGCAGCACCGTGTCGCCGTGTACGCGTACCGTCACCTGCTCGGCCTCGGTGGCCTGGTTGCGGGCCAGCGCGTCGACGATCCGCTGGGCCAGCACGGCGCCGTCGGGGCGTACCGAGGGCCGGACGACGAGACCGTCGCTGACCCCGCGTACGCCGCCGAGCCCGGCGACCGCCTGCTGGGCGGCCCGGCGCTGGTACTCCCACTCGACCTCGCCGTGCAGGGTGACCCAGCCCTGCGAGACCGTCACGTCGATCTGCTCGACCGGCACGAACGCGTGCCACTGGAGGGCGTGCGTCACGGCGGCGGCGATCTCCGGGTCGGTGCGCTCGGCGCCGGTGGCCGTGTGTACGGCGAGGTCGTTGGCGACGGCCCGGACCTGGGCCACCCGGTGAGCGGCCCGCTCCGCCGCCCACTTCTTGGCGTAGCCGTCCACCCGTCCGGTCAGCGTCACCACGCCCTCCGCGACGCTCACCCCGATCTCGTGCGGCCGGACCCGGGGCTCCCAGTCGAGTTCGTCCAGCACCGCGGTCCGGATGTGCTCGTCGGTGCGCTGGATCGTCGAGATGCCGACCATCTCCTCGCTCCTCTCGCGGCGGCGGCTGCGGACCGGTACCGGTCCGCCGGGACCGAGCCTGGTCGAGGAGCGGGTGATCCCGCCTCACCCGCGTCGGGCGAGACATCGCGCACAGATGTTCGGGCGAGACGCCGCGCACAGATGTAAGGAAGGGTCCCCTGCTATGCACGAGGCGTTAGCAGGGGACCCTTCCTTACATCTTCGTCAGGTCAGCGGACCGGCGGGGGAGTCCGGGCGCTCGACGTCCACGAACTCGATGTCGTCGGCGGCCCGGTCCCGGCTGCCGGCGGCCCGCGCGGCGCTGCCGGCGGCCCAGCCGATCGCGGCGCCGACCAGGGCCGCGCCGATCAGCAGGGTCCAGGGCAGCGCGGGGCGGCGTCCGGCGAGCGCGTCGAAGGCCACGCTGGCCCGGTGCCGCGCCTCCTCGGCCGCCGATCCGACCAGGTCACCGGCGTCGTCGGCGAAACCGGCCGAGGTGTGCCGCGCCGAGCGGGCGGCGTCCCGGATGCTGTCGCCCGCCGAGACGAGGTGTTGCCACGCCTGGTCCGTGATCTGTTCCGGCTTGCTGCGACGGTCCAGCAGGTTGCTTCCGAACATGTGGTTCCCTCCTCGACAGTGCCGAAGCCGGTGGCCGGGCAGACCTCGGACGTCGGCGGTTCGCCACCGAGGCTGTGCCCCGCCGGACGCCACCGCAAACCACAGTGCCCGCGTGGTCGGTGTCGGCCGCGTGGACGTCGCCCGTGCACGGGCGACGGCTCTCGCCGGCCGGCGTACCGGATCACCCCTGGGACACCACCATCACCCCTGGGACACCACCGCGACGACCGCCGCGCGGGCGAAGTCGTCGTCATCGTCATCGTCGTCGTCATCGCCCCCGCCGCCGAACCCGCAGGCGAGCAGGAGGGCGAGCAGGGCGCTGACACCGGCCAGACCGGCGAGCCTGCGAAGCATCGCGTCGTCCCTTCGTCGTGGTCGTCATCGGTGATGCTAGGCACACTCCGCCACCGGCACCGGCTGGTCGCAGGTCAGGCCGTCGGCTGGCGGGGCACGCCGGGGTCCCGGATATCGGACGGGCGAGCCGCGGCCCGCTACCCTGGTTCGTCGGTGCGAGCCTCGGCTTGCTCCAAGTGATAGGACGTAATAAGTCCGGATATGGGCGATTTGACGCGCCGATGTCCGCGAATTGCTCATCCCGAGGGGTGGCGACCGAGGCCGTCGGAGGAATACTCTCGGTCGCGGCCCGCGTACTGATGAGGCGCCCGTCGTACGGGCGAGTGGAGGTGCTCGCGTGAGCCTGTCGATCCTGCAGACGGTTCGGCCCGGTGGTGTCATCGAGATCGCCCCTCGGGGCGAGATCGACGTCGACACCGCGTATGAGGTGAAAGAGGCCATCGCCGAAGTGCTGGCCAAGGGGCGGCCGGCCCGGATCGAGCTCAACATGCGGCTGGTCACCTTCATCGACTCGGTGGGCATCAGCGCGATGGTCGCCGGCTTCCAGACGGCTGAGGTCAGTGGCGTCAAGCTGATCGTCACCGAACCCAGTCGGTTCGTGCACCGACAGCTCTGGGTGACCGGGCTGCTCGGTCTCTTCGGCGCGCCGGAGCCGTACTACGCCGGTGCCGCCGCCACTCCCGAGGTCCTTCCCGGCGGCTGACCGTCAGTCGCCGTCGAGACCGGTCAGGTTCACGTCGGACACCTCGGTAACGGCGCGGACCGCCGTCACCGAGGCGTACCCGTCGGCGAGCCACGCCAGGTCGGTCCCGGGCTGCACCGCCTGACCGGGCTCCTCCAGCGCGGTCCGCACGAAACCGTGGCCGGCCTCGGCGACGGTCATCTGCACCTGACCGAAGGTGGCCAGACCCGCCCGGCGTACGCCGCGCAGCCGGTCCAACGGCACGTCCGGCGAGTTGACGTTGAGCACGCTCTCCACCGGACCGGCGGTCAGCCGGGGGAGCAGGTCCAGGGCCACGTGAGCGGCGGTGGCCCAGTTCCGTTCGGCGTCGCGTACCCGGGCCGCGGCGGCCACCGCGGCACCTCCGCTGACGGCGGTCGCCTCCCCGACGGAGAGCACGTCCAGTGACACCGCCAACGCCCGGCAGCCGTTGGCAGCGGCGGTGAACGCCGCACCCACCGTGCCGGAGTGCAGCACCGCCCGGCCCGCGTTCGCCCCCCGGTTGATGCCGGAGAGCAGCACCGACGGCGGCGGCCCGAACGCGCCGTGCACGGCGATCAACGCGATGAAGCCGGGTGAGCCGCCGACCCCGAAGGCCGGTACCCCGGCCAGCTCCGGCAGCGGATGCTCACGGACCACCACCTGCCCGTCCTGCTCCACGGCACTCATCGCGGCGCTGGTGCCGCTCGCCTCCTCCAACGGTGCCGCGACCACCACGTCCAGCCCTCGGTCGACCGCCGCCCGGGCCAGCGCATGGATTCCCGGCGCGGCGATCCCGTCGTCGTTGGTGATCAGCACGCGCAACGTCATGCGCCACCCACCCGGTGCGCCAACTCGTCGGGGGTGGTGCGTTCCTGCCGGCGGACGCCGGCCGGCTCCAGGCGTACCCGGTCCACCAGGCCGGTGATCGAGTCCAGCCGCCCGGTGCCCAGCCCGTGCCGGGTGACGTTCAGCGCGCCGGCCGCCGCGCCGGTCCGGATCGCGGTGCGTACGTCACCGCCGCGCGCCACCACGGCGGCCACGCTGGCGGTCATCGAGTCTCCCGCACCGCGCGGGTCGGCCGCCTCCAGGCGGGGCATCTGCACCTCGAAGACCTCGCCGTCGACGAGGGCCAGCGCCGGCTTGTCGGCACGGCTGACCACCACGTTCTCGGCGCCGGTGGCGTGCAGCTCGTACATCGCCCGGGTGAGCTGCTCCTCGTCGTCGTCGGCCGCGCGGCCGTCGGCGATCAGCTCCTCGTGGCTGACCTTGACGAAGAACACCCCGCTGTCCAGCACGGCGGTGAGGTGGTCGCCGCAGAGGTCCACCACCACCCGGCTGCCGTTCGCGCCGAGGTCGGCGGCGAAGCGCCGGTACAGGTCGGCGGGGACCAGCGACGGGTCGTTCGGGCCGCTCAGGATGCTCACCGCCGCCCGCAGTCCCTCGCCCAGCGACAGGTTGTAGAGCTCGTCCAACTCGTGTCGACTCAGCGGCTGCCCGGTCACGTCGACGATCTCCTGCCGGGTGCCCTCGCGGCGGTCGTGTACGTACCCGCCGCTGCCGCCGGAGTCCCGCGCCACCACCTTGAGGTCGACGCCCTCGCTGACCAGCAGGGGCTCCAGCACCTGCCCGATCTCGCCGCCGAGCGCGGTGCAGAGCACCACGTCGACGCCGTGCGACAGCACCATCCGGGCCTGCCAGACGCCCTGACCGCCGGGGTGCAGGTGCAGCTCCGGAGTCTCGTTGGGCTGGTCGATCGTGACCGTGAGCAGTGGGGTCGGCGCGAAGACCATCACATGTCCGGTCGCCGCGCTCACGACGCACCGTCGCACTGGGTCCGCTGCGGTCCGCTCATAACCGTTCCTCCCGGTCGCCACGAAATGTCCGCTTCGATGTCGACGGTAACCAAGGTGGCCGCAGAGCGCGCGGCGACGGGCGGGGCGGAACCGAGGCAGCCGCCTCGGAGTGCGGGAACGACGACGCCGGGTGGACCACCCGCGAGGGCGGCCACCCGGCGTGCCGTGTGGATCAGTACACCGACAGGTGCACGTGGTTGGTGTGGTCGCTGGACGGGTCGCCCCGCGCGCCGCTGTACGTCCGCCAGCCGCTGCTCGGCAGCCAGATCTGCTTGTACCAGATCACGTAGAGCACGGCGAGACGGTCGGCGTTGTTGACGTAGAACGCCGCCAGGTTGTTGCCGTACGTCCGGTCGCCGCCGGTGGCGACCCCGCCGAAGCCGTTCTTCTGCGCCGCGAAGTCGCAGGCCCGACCCTTCGGGTGCTCACCCGAGCCGCCCGCGCGGTAGCAGGAGACGTACCGGGTGAAGCCGGCCGCCTTGGCCTGGTTGAGCGCGTGCAGGGTGCGGGGCGTGATGCAGCCGTTGGCCGGGGTGGGGTCGTTGACGCTGCACGACTCGGCCGGCCAGGAGCCGTTGGAGTTGCGCGGTGCCGGCTTGGCGGTGGCGCTGCTGGAACCGCCGCCACGTGCCGGGGTCCGGCTGGCCCGCTCCTGTGCCGCGGCCCGCTCGGCGCGCTCGGCGCGTTCCTCGGCCACGGTCAGCGAGCGCTCGGCCTGCTCCTTGCGCTTGGCCATCACGGCCACCTGCTTGCGCTGCTCCTGCACCTCGACGTCGAGGGCCTGCTTGGTCTTGCTGACCTCGTCCCGGGTGGTCCGCAGGTCCCGCAGCGCGCGTTCCTCGTTGGCCGCCACCGCGTCCAGCGCCGCCGCACGGTCCATGAAGCCGGCCGGGGAGCCGCTGTTGAGCAGCGCCGACGCGGCACCGAGCCGGCCGCCGCGATACGCCTGCGCGGCGATCTCGGCTACCTTGTCGCTGCGTTCGGTGAGCTGACCCTCGGTCGTGGTGAGCTGCGCGGCCAGCTTCTTCTGCCGGTCGACCGAGCGGTCCAGGGCGGTCTTGGCGTCGAGGTAGCCCTTGCTGGCCGCCTCCAACTGGGCGCGCAGCGCCGGTGTGCCGCCCTCGTCGCCGACGTCACCGGGGGCTGCGGAGGCAGCGCTGAACGGAGCGAGCGCGGCGCCCAGGGCGAGGGCGAGCCCCGCAGCGATCAGGGCCGCCGTACGGGCGGCCGGTCTCACGGTTGCCACTGCTGGCATGCACATGTCCTTCCGTCAGCCGCCGACCGGGTTAGCTGACGGGTTCGGGACGGAAGATCCCTACCGCTGGACGCGGATGCACCCCTGGAACATGGTTCCCCGGTTCGCCCTGGCGGGCGATTAGGCGGCGGTCACCGCCGGCACCGTCGAGTGCCGCCTGGCGGAGACCGGGTCCGAGCCTACCGGTGCTGGTGGGGCTGGTGCAGCCGGTGTGACTCCTGGTGTTCCCCTGATCACCAGTAAACCAGACAAATGGGATTCTTGTTGCCTTTCGTATTCCTCGTCCCGCTACCACTCCACCGTCCCACAGGCACCTGCGCTCGTCCCGGGCTCGATCTGCAACGTGGCGTGCGCGATGTCGAAGTCCTCGCGCAGTGCCTTACGGGCCGCGCGGAGCACCGTGCCGACCTCGACGCCCTCGGCGGTGGTCAGGTGGGCCGAGGCCACCTCCATCCCGGAGGTGAGCGTCCAGACGTGCAGGTCGTGGACGCTGGCCACGCCGGGCACCGCGGCCAGCCGGTCATGCACCGCAGTGACCTGGAGGTGCTCCGGGGCTGCCTGCACCAGGATGCGGACCGCCGCCCGGCCCAGACGCCAGGTACGCGGCAGGATGAACGCGCCGATCGCGACCGCCACCAGCGGGTCCGCCCACCACCAGCCGGTCAGCGCGATCAGCGCCGCCGCCGCGATCACCCCCAGCGAGCCGAGCAGGTCGGCCAGCACCTCCAGGTACGCCCCGCGCAGGTTGATGCTCTCCCGTGCCCCGGGTCGCAGCAGCGCGAACGCGACCAGGTTGGCGAGCAGGCCGAGCGTGGCCACCACCAGCACCGGCCCGGTACGCACCTCCGGTGGGTCGCCGAACCGGCGTGCCGCCTCGACCAGCACGTAACCGGCGACGCCGACGAGCAGCACGGCGTTGGCCAACGCGGCGAGCACCTCCAGCCGATAGAGGCCGAAGGTGCGTTGTGGATGTGTGTCCACGCGTCGGGTGGCGGTCACCGCCGCGAGCGCCATCCCGATGCCGAGCACGTCGGTGAACATGTGCCCGGCGTCGGAGAGCAGGGCCAGCGAGCCGGTCCACAGGGCGGTCACCGCCTCCACCACCATCAGGGCGGCGAGCAGCACGAACGCCGCCCACAGCCGGCCGGAGTGGCGGTGTGCGGCGTTCGACACCGAAGCGTGGTGGTGGTCGTGGCCCGCGCCCACGCAGACACCTTGCGTGCTGCGCCCCGCCGGGGACGGATCTATGCCGACATTGCTATATGTGCGCGCTCAGCCGGTCGGGTCGATCGTGGTCAGCCGCTGGGTGGCCCGGGACAGGGCGACGTAGAGCGTACGCACGCCGGAGCCCGGATCGGCACGGATCTCACCGGGGGCGACCAGCACCACGCCGTCGTACTCCATGCCCTTGGCCTCCAGGCTGGTCACCACCTGGAGGCGCTCGCCGCCGAGCCCGCCCAGCCAGGCCGCGACCTCGTCCCGGCGCGGCACCGGCGTGATCACCCCGACGGTGCCCTCGACCTCGCCGAGCAGCGCGCTCGCGGCGGTCAGCACACTGGTTTCCAGCTCCGCCGCCGGCACCACCAGCTCCACCGGGTCGACCCCGGTGGTCCGCACGGCGGTGGGCAGGGCCAGGTCCGGGTACGCCCGCCGGATCTCGGCCGCCGCCACCGCGAAGATCTCCGCCGAGTTGCGGTAGTTGGTGGTGAGCGTGAACCGGTGCCGCCGCCGACGACCCAACGCCTGGTCCCGGGCCCGGGACAGCTCCTGCGGATCCCCCGTCCACGCGGTCTGCGCCGGGTCGCCCACCACCGTCCACGAGGCCAGCCGACCGCGTCGGCCGATCATGCGCCACTGCATCGGTGACACGTCCTGCGACTCGTCCACCACCACGTGCGCGTAGTCGCGGTAGTCCTCCGGCCGCTCCCGGGCCGCCTGGCGGGCGGCCCGCTGCCGGCCGGCGTGCGTGCTCAGCTCGCGTACCCCACCGGCGAGCTGGAACGGGTCGCGCTTCGCGCGGGCCGGACGCACCGGCTTGCCGAGCAGCGCGTCCAGCTCGTCGAGCAGCGCCACGTCGGCGACGGTCGGCACCTCGGCGGCCAGCCCCCGGTACGCCTGCTCCAGCAGCCGGATCTCGGCCCGGGACAGCAGCCCGGCGGCGTACCGGCGCAGCCGCTCCGGATCGGCCAGCCAGCCGAGCACGTGCCGGGGATGCAGCCGGGGCCACCACGCCTTGAGGAAGTCCCGGAAGTCCGTCCGGTCGATCAGCTCGTCCTCGAAGGCCCGCTGCTCGGGCAGCCGGGCGATGCCCAACCGGCGGGCCTGCGCCCAGAGCGCCGCCAGGACGCCGTCGAAGCCGGCCCGGCGTACCTCGTTGCGCCGCGCGCCCCGGGCCAACGCCCGGTCCCGGATGGCGTCCAGCTCGGCCCGCTCCAACCGCAGCAACTGCCCCCGGTAGAGCAGCCGCAGCTCGGCCGGGGAGTCGGGTACGCCGTCCCGGGCCGCCCGCTCCAGCAACCGGCGCATCCGCAGCGACCCCTTGACCGCGGCCACCTCGACCGGGTCGGTGCGGGTGGCGACCAGCCCGGGGAAGAGGGTGCCCAGCGAGTGCAGGGTGGCGGTCTCCTCACCCAGGGACGGCAGCACCGAGGCGATGTACTCGACGAAGACCGAGGAGGGGCCGACCACCAGGATGCCGCCCCCGGCGTACCGGCTGCGGTCGGAGTAGAGCAGGTACGCAGCACGGTGCAGCGCCACCGCCGTCTTGCCGGTGCCCGGCCCGCCCGAGACCAGCGTCACCCCGGAACCGGGGGAGCGGATCGCCTCGTCCTGCTCGCGCTGGATGGTCGCCACGATGTCGCGCATGCCCCGACCGGTGGTCCGGGACAGGTTGGCCAGCAGCGCGCCGTCGCCGACCACCGCCATCTCCGCCGGTGCGGCGTCCGGGTCGAGTAGGTCGTCCTCGATCCGGGTGACCCGCTCCCGGCTGGACTGGATCGTCCGGCGGCGTACCACGCCGAGCGGCTCGGCCGGGGTGGCCTGATAGAACGGGGCGGCGGCCGGGGCACGCCAGTCGACCACCAGCGTCGCGGCGTCCTCGTCGCGGATGCCCAGCCGTCCGACGTGGAACACCTGCCCGTCGCGCAGGTCCAGACGGCCGAAGACCAGCCCCTCGTACTCGGCGTCGAGCACGTGACGGCGCTGCGCGGCGTGGAACACCATCGCGTCCCGCTCCACCAGCGCGCCGAAGTTGCCGACCCGGGCCAGCCGGTAGCCGTCCCGCTCGGCACGGACCGCCGCGCGGCGCAGCTCGGCCAGTCGTGCGTACACCCGGTCGAGATGCCGCTGCTCGACGGCGATCTCCTGGTCCAGGGTGCTCTGGTCCACCGCTTCGTTCTCCTCGTCACCCGGCCCGGCCAACCGCACGAGATTACGCCCCACCTCGCGGGCGTGCGGAGGCACCGGGCCCGGGTGCGATCTCTATCGGCGGCGGGTGCGGCCGGCGGCGGCCCGACCACCGGCGCGTCGGGCGTCGGCGAGCACCTGACGCAGCACGCCGGAGAGGGCCGCAGTGACCTCCTCGGGACGCTCCATCATCAACATGTGCCCGGCGCCGGGGCAGACGGTCAGCTCGGTGGCGGGCAGCGCGGCGGCGATCGACTCCGCGCACGGCGGCGGGGTGAGCCGGTCCCGGTCGCCCACCAACGCCGCCGCCGGCAGATCCGCCAGCGCGGCCAACGTCTCCAGCCGGTGCTGGGCGCCGAAGGAGGCCCGGAACCCGCCGATCGAGCGCAGCGAGGCGCGCGCCACCGCCGAGGTGACCAGGCGGATGTCGGTCGGGTCGCAGCGGTCGCCGAAGAGCATCCAGCGGATGCTGGGGCGGAGCGCGCGCAACAGGGCCCGGGGCGGACGCCAGGCCCCGCAACGGGCGAGCACCCCGGCCCCGGTGGTCTCGGCCAGCCGGATGATCCGGGCGATCCGGGGCGACAACCCGTAGACCGTGTGCGTGTGCCCCTCGGCGGTGGTCGAGACGAAGACCAGCCCGGCCACCCGGCGGGCGAAGTGCCCGGGGTGCCGGTGCGCGTACTCCATGATCGTCATCCCGCCCATGGAGTGCCCGACCAGCACCACCCGGCCGGTCGGCACCACCGTGTCCAGCACCGCGGCCAGGTCGTCGCCGAGTTGGGCCAGCGTCGCCGTGGGCAGCGTCATGCAGCTGGACCGACCGTGGCCACGCGCGTCGTACCTGACCACCCGCACCGACCGGTACGCCTTGCGCAGCGCCGTCACCTGCCGGTGCCAACTGCGCGCGTCGAGCGTCCAGCCGTGCAGCAGCACCGCCGTGACCTCGGCGTCCGCCGGGCCGTCGGTGTCCACGTGCAGGCTCACGTCGTCGCCCAGTCGCACCTCGACCGGATCTGGCATCGCCACCTCCCCAGGCACACGCGGATGCGCAACACCGGGGATACCCGGTGGTAACACCGGCTACCCGTCATGAGACCACGCGAATCGGGGTGCTGAGAAGATCCCGGAACCGGTGACGTCGGCGGGACGATCCGGCCAAGCTGAGACCATGGCGATGCCACGGACGGCCGATCCACGACCGGACGACCGGGCGGCCGGCGGGACCCCACGCGCCGCGCTGGCCGAACTACTCGCCGGCAACCGGCGCTTCGTCAGCGGCCAGCCGGTGCACGGACACGACGTCACCGCCGCCGCCGCGAGCGCCTCCGGCGACCAGCAGCCGTACGCCGTCCTGCTCGGCTGCATCGACTCGCGGGTACCGCTCGAAGCGATCTTCGACCAGACCTTCGGCTCGATCTGCGTCATCCGCACCGGCGGCCACGTGCTGGACCGCGCGGTCCTCGGCTCGATCGAGTACGTCGTGGACGTGCTGGGCGTACCACTGGTGATGGTGCTGGGGCACGAACGCTGCGGCGCGGTGGCCACGACGGTCGACACCCTGCGTACCGGTCGACGTCCGGCCGGGGCGCTGGCCCACCTGGTCGACCGGATCGCGCCCGCCGTGACCGAGGTGGGGCTGGACGACCCGCAGGTGCAGCCCCTGGCCGTACGCCGCCACGTCCGGCGCACCGTCACCACCCTGCGCGCCGACCCGCTCCTGGCCCCCGCCGTCGCCTCCGGCCGGGTCGCGGTGACCGGCGCGCTCTACACCCTCACCACCGGCGAGGTCTCCCTGGTCGCCCCCGCCCCCTGACCACCCCACCCCGTCCCGCTGCCCGTGCCCCGCTGCCCGTGCCCTGCGTCCCGCTGTCCGCCCTGTCTCGGGCGATCATGGAATTGTGGCAGATGTTTTGGGATGGTATTCGCCCTTTTGTCGCTGCCATGACTCCATGATCGCGCAGCGGAGCGACGGGGTGCGGCGAGGCGGGGGTGTTGCGTCGGCGGGCGCGGCGAGGCGTGCCAGGGCGAGGCGGATGCGGCGCGGGCGGTTCGGGGGTCGGGGGCGGGGACGCGCGAACGCCCGCCGGGTGGGCCCGGCGGGCGTTCGTGGTGGTGCGGGTGGGGCGGTGCTCAGCCCTCGAAGACGCCGGCCTCGACCAGGCGCTTCTCGGTGGCGTCCCAGCCGTCGCCCGGGTGGGCGGCGTTGAGGCCGTTGATCTCCGCCCGGATCTTGGTGGCGTGCCCGGCGGCGGCCAGCACCCGGATCTCCTCGATGAAGGCCTCGGAGTCGGTACGCAGGTGCGCGGTCTTGCCGTTGGTCAGGTTCCGCACGTAGGCGTGCTTGCCGCCGTTGAGCGGGATCAGGTACTTGAACTCGCCCAGCACGCTGAGTGCGCCACCCTGGCCAGCCTGGCCGGCCCGGACTGACGCGCGCGCGGTCTTAGAGGTGTTGCTCGCCACGGAGGTACTCCTTGCAAGACGTACGGAGGACGGGGAAACGTCCGGGGGCTGATGCGGGTGGTACCGAATGGGTGACCCGCAGAGGCTGTACGCGGCACAGGCCGCCGATGGAACTGTACACGAGCCACGATCCCGGCTGGTCACCGCGGCGTCACGAGGTGGAACCGCAGTCACCTGTCCGGGTATTCCGACCGGCGGATTTCCCGATTCGCTGGCGCACCATCCGTCACAGGAGTCATCATGTGTTCCAGCAACGCACCCGGTCCGGGTCGAGGTCGTAGGGGAAGACGCACCTCGCTCTCCGGGAGGTCACCGTGCCAACGCGTGGCGTCGTATACGTCCATTCGACCCCGCTCGCCGTGTGTTCACACGTCGAGTGGGCGATCGCGCGCGTCCTTGTCGCGCCGGTCAACCTGCAATGGACGGCTCAACCCGTCGATCCCGGCGCCCGCCGGGCCGAGTGCGGGTGGTCCGGTCGCCCGGGGACGGGCGCCGAACTGGCTGCTGCCCTCCGGCAGTGGCCCATGATCCGTTTCGAGGTGACCGAGGAACCCAGTCCGGGCGCCGACGGCGAGCGTTTCATGTACGTGCCGGGACGCGGGCTGTTCCGGGCCACGGTCGGTGCCGCCGGTGACATCCAGCTCGGCGAGGACCGGCTGCGCAGCATCATGGCTGCGGCGCGGGGACCAGAGGCGCTCGCGCACGCGCTGGACAAGGCGCTCGGCACCGCCTGGGACGCCGAGCTGGAGCCGTACCGCTACGCCGGTGACGGCGCGCCGGTGACCCTGCTCACCCGGGTCGGCTGAGCGGCCGGACCCGAGGCCCGCCACCTCCGGCGGCGTACCGGCACGCCCGTCCACTGGTTGACGGTCGAGTTGCCCCGATACGCGGTGAGCTGGTGGACTGGGCCGCGTGTCGACTACCCCTCGGCGCGTCGTCGCCGCGTTCGTCGCCGTGACCGCGTTACTCGTCACCGGCTGTTCGGGAGCCGGGCAGCGACCGGGGGCCGCCCCGTCGTCGGCCCCGGCGACAGAACCGGCGCCCCCGTCGAGCGCACCGCCGGACGACCCGGCCACCCGGGCCGCCGCGCTGGTCGCCGAACTCGCCGACGAGGACCTGGTCGGCCAGGTGCTGATGCCGTACGCCTACGGCGACCAGGCCACCAAGGTCTCGGCCGGCTCGGCCGCCGGCAACCGGAACCTCGGCGGCGTGGACACCCCGGCCGAGATGATCGAGAAGTACCGGCTCGGTGGCCTGATCCTGGTCGGTTTCAGCGCCGACGACCCCACCCAGGGCAACCAGCCGACCACCAACGTCGACAACCCGAAGCAGGTCCGCCAGCTCACCACCGGCCTGCGGGAGGCCGCCGACAAGCTGCCCGCCGGCACGGCGCCGTTCCTGATCGGCACCGACCAGGAGTACGGCGTGGTCACCCGGATCACCGACGGGGTGACCATGCTGCCCAGCGCGCTCGCCGCCGGTGCCGCCGACGATCCGGCGTTGACCGAGGCCGCCTGGCGGGCCGCCGGCACCGAGCTGGCCGCGATGGGGATCAACCTCGACTTCGCGCCGGTCGCCGACGTGCTGGTCAAGCGCAGCACGGTGATCGGGTCCCGGTCGTTCGGCGCGGACCCGACCCGCGCCGCCGGACAGGTCGGCGGTGCGGTCCGGGGGCTTCAGGCGTCCGGTGTCGCGGCCACCGTCAAGCACTTCCCCGGGCACGGGCACAGCGCCGTCGACTCGCACGAGGACCTGCCGGTGCTCACGCAGTCGCGCAAGAAGCTCGCCGCCGAGGCGTGGCCCCCGTTCAGCGCCGGCATCGAGGCGGGCGCCCTGGCCGTGATGTCCGCCCACCTCGACGTGGCGGAGATCGATCCGGGAGTGGCCGCCACCTTCTCCCGCAAACTGCTCACCGACGTGCTGCGCGGCGAACTCGGGTTCCAGGGCGTGGTCATCACCGACGGGATGAACATGCCTCCGGCCCGCCGCTGGGGGCCGGGCGAGGCGGCGGTACGCGCCCTCAAGGCCGGCAACGACCTGATCCTCATGCCGCCGCACGTCGGTCAGGCGTACGACGGGCTGCTGACGGCGCTGCGGGACGGCTCGCTGCCCCGGGCCCGACTGGTGGAGGCGGCCACCCGCGTACTGACGATGAAGCTCACCCTGGCCGACAAGCCGGTGCCGGAGATGTCCACGTTGCGGGCTCCGGCGCATCTCGAGGCCGCCGGTGACCTGGCCGCCGCCGCGGTGACCGTGTTGAAGGGCCGGTGCGACACCAGCGGGGTCAACGGCCCGGTCACCGTCACCTCCTCCGGCGGGCGGGCGCACACCCGGACCGCGCTGACCGAGGCACTCACCGCCGCCGGGATGGAGGTGGTGCCCAGCGGCGGCACGGTCGTGCACCTCGTCGGGTACGGCGACGGGGCCGGCGACCTGCGCTCCGGAGCCGCCGTCACCGTCGCGATGGACACCCCGTACGTGCTGGCGCAGGCGAACTCGCCGACGCTGCTGGCCACGTACTCGTCGAGCCGGGCCTCGATGACGGCGCTCGCCGACGTACTCGCCGGCAAGGCCGCCCCGCGCGGACGGTCCCCGGTGAAGGTCTCCGGGCTGCCCGCCACCACCTGCGGCTGACCCGCCGACGACCGGCCGACCGGCCCGGAACACGCATCGGCCCCGCCGACGCGTGGTGCGTCGGCGGGGCCGATGCGGTGCTGCCGCAGCCTGCGCCGCCGGGGCGGCTCAGGCCCGGGTGAAGACGAGCGCCACGTTGTGGCCGCCGAAGCCGAACGAGTTGTTCAGCGCGGCGGGGATGTCCATGTGGCGGGCCTTGCCGGCGGCGACATCGAGGTCGAGGCCGTCGTCCGGGTCGTCCAGGTTGATCGTCGGCGGCACCACGCTGTCGCGGATCGCCAGGATCGTGGCGATCGACTCCAGCGCACCGGCCGCGCCGAGCAGGTGCCCGGACATCGACTTGGTGGCGGTCAGCACCGGGTGGTCGCCGAGTGCCGCGTGCAGTGCCTTGATCTCGGCGATGTCGCCCACCGGGGTGGACGTGGCGTGCGCGTTGACGTGGCTGATGTCGGCCCGGTCCACGTCCGCGTCGGCGATCGCCTTCGCGATGGCCCGGATCGCGCCGGCGCCCTCCGGGTGCGGCTGGACGATGTCGTAGCCGTCGGAGGTGATACCGGCACCGGCCAGCCGCGCGTACACCCGGGCGCCCCGGGCGGCGGCGTGCTCGGCGCGCTCCAGCACCACGATGCCGGCGCCCTCGCCGAGGACGAAGCCGTCCCGGCCCTTGTCCCACGGCCGGGAGGCCCGCTCGGGCTCGTCGTTGCGGGTCGACATGGCCCGCATCGAGGCGAAACCGGCGATCGGCAGCGCGTGGATCACCGCTTCGGTGCCACCGGCCACCACCACGTCGGCCCGACCGGCCCGGATCATGTCCAGACCCAGCGCGATCGCCTCCGCGCCGGTCGCGCAGGCGCTGGCCACCGAGTGCACACCGGCCTGGGCGCCGAGTTCCAGACCCACCCACGCGGCGGGACCGTTGGGCATCAGCATGGGCACGGTGTGCGGGGAGACCCGCCGGGGACCGGACGCCTCCAGGATGTCGTCCTGGTTGAGCAGGGTGACCGCACCACCGATACCGGAGCCGATGCTGACCCCGATCCGTTCCGGATCCGCTCCGGCGTCGACCAGGCCGGCGTCGGCCCAGGCCTGGTGGGCGGCGATCAACGCGATCGCCTCGGAACGGTCCAGCCGGCGCAGCTTCACCCGGTCCAGGACGGTGGAGGGATCGACCGCCAGTTGGGCGGCGATCCGGACCGGCAACTGACCGGCCCACTCCTGGGTGAGCGCACTCACCCCGGAGCGGCCGGCGAGCATGGCGTCCCAGGTCGACGCGACGTCCCCGCCCAGCGGGGTGGTCGCGCCGAGCCCGGTGACGACGACGTCAGGACGACTCATGATCAGGACTGCGCCTCGATGTAGCTCACGGCGTCCCCGACCGTCTTGAGGTTCTGGACCTCGTTGTCCGGGATCTTGACGCCGAACTTCTCCTCGGCCGCCACCACGACCTCCACCATGGAGAGCGAGTCGACGTCCAGGTCGTCGGTGAAGGACTTCCCCTCGGCCACGTCGTCCGGGTTCACCCCGGCAACCTCTTCGAGGATCTCGGCGAGGCCGGTGGTGATCTCGTCACGGGTCATTGCGGTGGGTTCCTCTCATCGGAATTTCTCGACGGGCGGCGACGCCGTCCGTCACACCTCTGCGCCTGCGCGCCGAGGGGGTCTCAGGGGCAGCGGACGACCTGACCGGCGTAGGTCAGGCCACCGCCGAAACCGAACAGCAGCACCGGCGCGCCGGAGGGCACCTCGCGGCGCTCCACCAGCTTCGACAGGGCCAGCGGGATGCTGGCCGCCGAGGTGTTGCCGGACTCGATCAGGTCCTTCGCGATGATCGCCTGCGGGATCTTCAGCCGCTTCGCGATGCCGTCGATGATCCGCGTGTTGGCCTGGTGCGGAACGAACGCGGCCAGTTCCGACGGGTCGACCCCGGCCCGTTCGCACGCCTGTAGGGCCAGCGGCGCCAGGGCGGTGGTGGCCCAGCGGAACACCGTCTGACCCTCCTGCGCGACGTACGGGCGCCAGCCCTCGATGCGTACCGCGTCGCCGCGTTCCGGCACCGAGCCCCAGACCACCGGGCCGATACCGGCCGGCTCGCCCTCGGGTGCGGCGGTGACCACCGCGGCGCCCGCCCCGTCGCCGAAGATGATGCAGGTGGAACGGTCGTTCCAGTCGATGAAGTCGGACAACTTCTCCGCGCCGATCACGATGGCGTTGCGGCTGGCACCGGCGCGGACCGCGTGGTCCACGGTGCCCAGCGCGTACGCGAAGCCGGAGCAGGCCGTGTTCAGGTCGAACGCCCCCGGGGCGTCGATGCCCAGCTTGGCCGCGACCCGGCAGGCCACGTTCGGGCTGCGGTCGATCGAGGTGCAGGTCGCCACCACGACCAGGTCGATGTCGGAGGCGGTCAGCCCCGAGTTGGCCAGCGCCTTGTCCGCGGCGGCGGCGGCCATGTCGGCGACCGTCTCGTCACCGGCGATCCGCCGGCTGGCGATGCCGACCCGGTCCCGGATCCACGCGTCGTTGGTCTCCACCAACTGGGCGATCTCGTCATTGGTCACCACCCGGGACGGCTGGTAGTGCCCCAGGGACAGGATGCGACTGCCGCTCATGACGAGCCCTTCCTACGGTCGATCTCGGCACGGGAGTCGGACGGACTGAGGCGGACCGCGCTCACGCCTGCCCTCCGGCGACGCGGGCGATCAGGTCGCGGGCGGCGGGCAGCTTGTCCGGGGTGTTCAGGGTCACGATCTCCGGCAGGCCGGGGCCCTTGAGCTCGCGCTTGACCAGGCCGGAGAGCGTACCGGCGGGCGGCAGCTCGATCACGCCGGTCACCCCGAGGTCGGCGAGGGTGGCCATGCACAGGTCCCAGCGGACCGGGGCGGTGACCTGCCGGACCAGCCGCTGGAGCATCTCCGCGCCCTGTCCGACGGCGGTGCCGTCGAGGTTGGAGAGCAGGATCCGCGTCGGGTCGGCGGTGGTGACGTCGGCCGCGACCGTGGCCAGCGCCGCCTCCGCAGGAGCCATGTACGGGGTGTGGAAGGCACCCGCCACCTGGAGCCGGATGACCCGCGCCTGGGCCGGCGGCTCGGCGGCCAGCTTCTCCAGGCCGTCGACCGCACCGGCGGCGACGACCTGCCCGGTGCCGTTGCGGTTCGCGGCGTGCAGCCCGTGCCCCTCGATCGCGGCGAGCACCTCGTCCGGGTCGCCGCCGAGGACCGCGGCCATGCCGGTCGGTTCCAGCGCGCAGGCGGCGGCCATCTCCCGGCCGCGTACCCCGGCGAGGGAGATCGCGGCGTCCGCCGGCAGCGCGCCGGCCAGCGCCGCCGCACCGAGTTCGCCGACGCTGTGCCCGGCGGTCAGCGCCACGTCCTGCATCGGCAGGTGTTCGGCGGCGAGCAGGGCCGCGGCCACCAGCAGCGGCTGGGTGCGGGCGGTGTCCCGGATCTCGTCGGCGTCGGCCTCGGTGCCCAGGTGCACCAGGTCGACGCCGGCCAGCGCGGACCAGTGACGCAGCCGCGCCTCGGCGCCGGGCAGGTCGAGCCAGGGAGTCAGGAAGCCGGGTTTCTGAGAACCCTGGCCGGGGCAGAGTACGGCGAGCACGTCTATGACTCTCCCGGATACCCACCGGTTGCGCTGTGCCGACCGGTACCAAACCGCACTAGGACCTTTGGAGAGATCCTACAAAGATTGGTGCTGATCATCGCCGACCTGTGATCTTTTACCGGTCGGTGGGGCCAATGTCGGGGTCGGCACCACCGGATCCAACCGACCCACGGTCAGGGCCACCCGCAACGCGAAGGCGTCCCGGGGCGACAACGGGCTGAACCCGGTGACGTCGGAGATCCGCCGCAGCCGGTAACGCACCGTGTTCGGGTGCACGAACAGGGCCCGGGCCGCGCTCTCCAGCGTGCCTCCTGCGGCGAAGAAGGCGTCCAGCGTCTCCAGCAGCTCACCGCCGGCCCGCACCAGCACCGCGTACACGTCGTGCCGCAGCCGCCGCCGGGCCTCCGCGTCGCCGGCCAGGGACCGTTCGGGCAGCAGGTCACCGGCGTAGACCGGCCGGGGCGCGGCCGGCCACGCCGGGGCCGCCCGGTAACCGGCCAACGCGGCCCGGGCCGACTCGGTGGCCTCGTCCAGGCTCGGCACCGAGGGGCCGACGACCACCGGGCCGTCACCGAAGGCGGAGAGCAGCTCGGCGGTGGCCGCCACCGGGTCCGCCGCCCCACCCAGCACGATCACCAGACGGTCACCGTGCACGCCGCCGATCACCTCGACCCCGACCCGCCGGGCCTGCCGGTAGACGGTGTGCAGCACGGCGGCGACCTCGCCGCCGGGGGAGGGGCCGACCGCCACCGCGACCGGCGGCGCGTCCGTCCAGCCGAGCGCGGCGGCCCGGCTGGCCAGCACGTCCGGGGAGTCGCCCCGCAGCAGCGCGTCGACCAGCAGGGCCTGTAGGCGGGCGTCCCACGAACCGCGCGACTCGGCCGCCCGGGCGTACACCCGGGCCGCGGCGAAGGCGATCTCCCGGGAGTAGCGCAGCACCGCCTCGCGCAACTGCGCCGCCTCGCCCGGCGCGGCCAGGTCGTCGACCTGCTCCTCGACCACGTCGATGGTCACCTTGATCAGGGCGACGGTCTGCTGGAGGGTGATCGACCGGGCCAGCGCCTGTGGCGCGGTGGCGAACACCTCGTCGGAGACCTCCTGGGTGCCCTTGTTGGGGCCGCCGTCGGAGCGCAGCCACTGCACCAGGGAGCGCGCGCCGGCCTGCGCCACCAGCATCACCCAGGACCGCTGGTCGGCGGGCAGCTCCCGGAACCAGGGCAGCGTGTCGTCCATCCGGGCCACGCTGTCGGTGGCCAGCGCACCGGCGGCCCGCTCGATCCGGCGCAGCGTGGCCGACAGGTCCGTCCCGCCCGACTCGCTCACCCGCCTAGCCTGACATGTCCTGAGCTGGACCTCGCCGGCAGGCGTCGGCGGGACCGACAGCACCCACCCGGTACGCGCTGCACGGGCCGTCGGAGCCGGCCAGTACGGTAACGAGGCACGTCGGGTGGGCACCGGCGGGTGAGGGCGAGCGTGAGGAGACACCGATGGCGCACGGGGAGGCTGACCACGGCTGCGCCCAGGGAGAGCCCTGCCGATCGGGACCGCACGAGCAGCCGGCCGTCGCCAAGCACCACCGTCGGCTCATCGGCCTGGCCCACCCGGGCGAACCCACGCCGGCACGGGCGCCCGAGCGTCCCGAGGAGGACGTCGCTCCGGTGCGCCCGCGCCCCGTCGACCCCGTGGTGCCGCGTCAGCGTACGGGCGAGACCGCCGTGCCGGAGCCGGTCACCGGCGGCTGTCGCAGCGATCTGCCCGGCTGGGCCGGCGCCCACCGGCACGGCCCGGTCCGCCCGGCACTGCGGGCGGTACGCCGGGAACGGCCCCCGCGCCGCTGGTGCTGAGGCGCACCCGGTCCGGTCGTGCTGGTGCTGAGGCTCAGTCCGGCGGCGCTGGTGCGGAGGTTCAGCGGGTCCGGCGGCGGACCAGCAGCGCGATCCCGGCCAGCCCGAGGGTGATCACCAGCATCACCGCGACGTTCAGCAGGAGCAGGCGGCGCAGATCGCTGAAGGCCTCGTTGATGTCCTGAGCGGGGTTGAGCGCGTCCTCCGGAATGATCCGTTCGCCTCCACCGACCCCGCCGCTGACCGCCTCGTAGGTCCGCTCCAGCGGCACCCCGACGGTGCGCAGCGTCTCCGACATGGTCATCCGCCCGAGGAACCAGGCCGCCGTGGTCTTGCGGGCGTCCGGCTGCTTGGCCGGCCGATAGACGCGCGGTCCGCCGACCGCCTTCGGATAGAGGTCGTAGGTCTGCTTCGGAGTGTCACCGGCCAGCACCACCACGGTGTACTTCGGACCGAGATCGGCCTTCTTGGGCGCGCTCGCCCGCGCCAGGGACCGGCTCACCTGGTCGATGACGGCGGTCACCTGCTCCGGGCTGGTGTCGTGGCGCAGGCGCAACGGCTCGGCCAACCCGTCTCCGGTGATGTCGACGCCGGCCGGCGGCGCCTTCGGCGCGGCCTTGGCCGGCTCGACGAAGGCCAGCGACAACAACACCGCGGCGACTCCACCGACCGCTATCGTGGCCAGTCGCCTCATCCGTCGGACCATGCCGCCTCCTCGCCCCGTCGATGGTCGGCTGTGCTGCAGGGGTCACGCGTTGGAAGGCCGACGGCGGTGACCGTGCCCACAGGACGGGTACCCACCACAAAGACTCCGTGGAACGACGATCGGTTGCAGCTGGTGAAACACTAATTGGAACTATCTGCGATCGCGAATCGACCAATGATCAGCCGTGGACACGCGGGGCGGATCTTACCGGTGCGGAGGCCGTGATGGGGGGCAGGGTAGCGCGTACGACGCGGTCCTGGACAGTGGTGTTCGGCGTGGCGCTCGGTGTGTCGTTGCTGCTGCCGGTGACGCCGGCCGCCGCGCACAACCAACTGACCAGCAGCAACCCCCGCGACGGCGCCCGCGTCGCGACCGCGCCCGAGCGGGTCGAGTTGCGTTTCCTTGCTCGGCTCGACGAGGAGAGCACCACACTCAGGGTCACCGGACCGGACGACGTGGACGCGCTCGGCGGGCCGGCCAGGGTCTCCGGCAACCGGATCAGCGCGCCGTTCACCCCCGGCCGGGCCGGCCTGTACGTGATCGGGTACGAGATCGTCTCCGGCGACGGCCACCCGATCTCGGGCGAGGTCCGGTTCACGCTGACCACCGGTACGCCCGCCGATCCGACCTCGTCGGCGACGACCGCTGCCCCTGCCGAGGGGGCCACCACCGCCGTACCGACCACCCCGGCACCGACGGAGGCCACGCCCACCCCGAGCAGGTCCGGTCCGCTGGTGGCCACCCCGATGCCCCGGTCCGGCGATTCGTCGGGCGCCGGCTGGTGGGCGGGCATCGTTGCCCTGGTGCTGCTCGTCGTCCTGGTCGCCGCCCGCCTGATCCGCCGCCGCGCCTCTCGCCGTGCACGGATGTAAGGAGGGGTCCCCTGCTATGCACCAGGCGTTAGCAGGGGACCCCTCCTTACATCCGACAGCCTCAGAACAGGCGGGCGCGGGCGGCGCGTAGCCGGGTCAGGGTGCGCTCGGCGCCGAGCAGCTCCAGCGACTCGAACAGCGGCAACCCGACCGTCCGGCCGGTGACCGCGACGCGTACCGGCGCCTGGGCCTTGCCGAGCTTGAGACCGCGCGCCGCGCCGACCTCCTCCAGGGTGGTCTTCAGCGTCGCCGCGTCCCACGAGGTCACCGCCGCGTAGGCGGCGATGGCGTCGTCCAGCAGCTCGGCTGCGCCCTCCTTCATCGCCTTGGCCCAGGCCGCCTCGTCGATCAGCGGGGAGGCGAGGAAGAGGAAGTCGACGTTCGCGACGATCTCGCTGAGGACCGCGATGCGGGTCTGGGCCAGCGGTGCCACCGCGGCGAACGTCGCCGGGTCGAACTCGTCGGGCTGCCACGGCGGCGGCGGGATGCTGCCGGTACCGGTCAGCCACGGCCCGCAGACCTCGACGAACTCCTCGACCGACAACGCCCGGATGTACTCGCCGTTGAACGCCCGCAGCTTCTTCTCGTCGAAGAAGGCCGGCGACGGGTTCACCTCGTCGAGCCGGAACTCGTCCTCGATCACCGACCAGGGCACGATCTCCCGGTCGCCGGAGGGCGCCCAGCCGAGCAGCATCAGGTAGTTGCGCATCGCGGCGGCGAGGTAACCCTCGTCCCGGTACGCCTCCAGCGCGACCTTGTCCCGTCGCTTGGACAGCTTCTGCCGCTTCTCGTTGACGACCACGGGAACGTGCGCCCAGATCGGCGGCTTCACTCCGAGGGCATCCCAGAGCAACTGCTGCTTCGGGGTGTTGGGCAGGTGCTCCTCGGCCCGGATGACGTGGGTGATGCCCATCGTCATGTCGTCGACGACGTTGGCCAGCAGGAAGACGGGGGACCCGTCGCCCCGGGCGATCACGAAGTCCTCGATGAGCTTGTTCTCGAAGGTCGGCTCGCCCCGGATCAGGTCCACGACCACCGTGGTGCCCTCGTCGGGCGTACGGAAGCGCAGCGCGCGACCCTCGCCGGGCGGCAGGCCACGGTCGCGGCAGTGGCCGTCGTAGCCGGTGTACTGGTTACCGGTCCGGGCCTGCACCGCCTCGCGGGTGCAGTCGCAGTAGTACGCGCGGCCCGAGTCGTGCAGCCGGCGGGCGGCGGCGCGGTGCTCGTCGGCGTACGAGGACTGGAACCAGGGGCCCTCGTAGCTGCCCCGCTCGATGCCGATCCAGTCCAGCGCCGACAGGATGCCCTCGGTCCACTCCGGCTTGTTGCGGGCGGCGTCGGTGTCCTCGATGCGCAGCACGAACACCCCGCCCTGCTGCTTGGCGTAGATCCAGTTCTGCAGCGCCGAGCGGGCGCCGCCGACGTGGAACATACCGGTCGGGGAGGGGGCGAATCGCACACGTACCGTCACGGCCCCCAGCGTACAGATGTTAGGAGGGGTCCCCTGCTATCGCCTGGTGTTGTACAGGGGTCCCCTCCTTACATCACAGCCGGTCAGGGGACGGAGCGGATCTTCAGCACCAGAACGCTGCCGAGGACGGTCACCACGGCGGTGGTGGCGTACAGGGCCGGGTAGCCGCCCAGGTAGACCACGATCGGGGCGGAGATGGCCGGTCCGAGCACCTGTGGGGCGGAGTTGGCGATGTTGATCACGCCGAGGTCCTTGGCCCGGTCGGTGGCCCTCGGGAGCACCTGGGTGATCAGGGCGGCGTCCACCGACAGGTACACCCCGTAACCGGCACCGAGCAGCAGCGCGGCGACGATCGCCATCGGCCAGGTGGGGGCGACGGCCAGCAGCAGGGCCGCGACCGCGATCACCATTCCGGCGACGATCACGAAGATCTTGCGTTTGCCCGAGCGGTCCGACAGCCGCCCGGCGACCACCGTGGTGGCCATCAGCCCGGCGGTGTAGAGCAGGATCAGCACCAGCAGGCCGCCCTCGGGGTCGGCCATCCGGACCTCGTCGGTGAGGAAGTACAGCAGATAGAGGGTGCCGAAGGCGTTGCCGAGCTGGACCAGGAACCGGGTGATCCAGGCCCAGCCGAAGTCGGGGTACCGGCGCGGCGACACCCACATGCCGGCCAGCAGTCCCCGCAGCGCCGGTCGGTGCGTCCGCGGCAGCGGGTCGTCCGTGGTGCGCAGGGCGAACGGCAGCGCGAACAGCAGCACCGCGGCGGCGATCGCCAGGTACCCGGCGGCGTTGCCGGTGACCACGGCGGTGACCAGCACGACGCCGAGCACCAGCCCGAGCGCCTGCGGGATGCCGACCCAGCCGGAGACGCCGCCACGTTGGGCGACCGGGACCCGGTCCGGTACGGCGGCGGTCAGGCTGGCCAGCATCGCGTTGAAGCAGGTCTGTGCCGCGATCCAGCCGACGACCACGCCGAGCACGGTCTGCGCCTGGGCGAGCAGCGCCAGCGACAGCGCCCCGAGCACCGCGCCGCCGAGGGTCCAGACGTGCCGGCGACCGAACTCCCGGCCGCCGATCCGCAGGCAGGTCCGGTCCGACAGCGCCCCGACCACCGGGTTGACGATCACCGCGGCCAACGCGCCGAGGCCGGTGACCACCGCCAGCATGGTCTCCTTGTTGGTCGGGGCGATCTGCCCGAGCTGCTGCGGCAGCAGCACCTGGATCGGCGTGAAGAACGCCATCCAGACACCGAGGTTCGCGGCGAAGAGCAGCGCGATCCAGCCGCGCCGCACCGGGACCGTCGGCTCCGCCAGCGCCGCCGGCAGCGAGGCCGGCGTCGGGTCGATGGTGGTCACCGGGGAGGTTCCCGGCGGGCCGCCGCGATGACCTCGCGCAGCCAGGAGTACGACGACTTGGGCGTACGCGCTCCGGTGGCGAAGTCGACGTGCACCAGCCCGAAGCGTTTGGTGAAGCCCTCGGCCCACTCCCAGTTGTCGAGCAACGACCAGACGAAGTACCCGGTCACGTCGACCCCGTCGGCCATCGCCGCGTGCACCGCGCGCAGGTGGCCGTCCAGATAGGCGATCCGGTCCGGGTCCGGCACCCGGCCGTCGGCGTCCGGGGTGTCGTCGTACGCGCAGCCGCTCTCGGTGATCTGGATCGGGGGCAGGTCCGACCCGTACTGCCGGTGCAGCCAGCCGAGCAGGTCCCGGAGCCCGTCCGGGGCCACCGGCCAGTCGAAGGCGGTACGTGGGTACCCGGTGAGCGGCACCAGCTCGAACGGCAGCGGCGAGCCCTCCTCGGGGGCGCGTACGCCGGTGGGGTTGTAGTAGTTGACGCCCAGCACGTCCAGCGGGGCGGCGATGACGTCGAGGTCGCCGTCGCGGACCACGCTGGTGTCGAAGCCCAGCTCGGTCGGGTAGCCGCGGCCGAGCAGCGGATCGGTGAAGAGCCGGTTGTGCAGCGCGTCGTAGGCGTACCCGGCGGCGGCGTCGGCCGGGTCGTCGCCGAGCACCCGTACCGGCGAATAGTTGTTGGCGATGGCGACCGGACTGCTGCTGCGGGCGCGCAGCGCGGCGACCGCGAGACCGTGGCCGAGCAGTTGGTGGTGGGCGACCGGGAAGGCGTCGAAGAGCAGCGCCTTGCCGGGGGCGTGCTCGCCGGTGCCGTGGCCGAGGCTCATGTGGATGAACGGCTCGTTGAGGGTGATCCAGAGCTTGACCCGGTCGCCGAGGCGGGCGGCCAGCACGTCGGCGTACTCGGCGAAGCGGTGCGCGGTGTCGCGGTGCAGCCAGCCGCCGGCGTCCTGGAGCGGCTGCGGCAGGTCCCAGTGGAACAGCGTGGCGACCGGGTCGATGCCGTGGTCGAGCAGCTCGTCCACCAGCCGCTCATAGAAGTCCAGCCCGGCGGCGTTGACCGGACCGGTGCCGGTGGGCAGCACGCGGGGCCAGGACACCGAGAAGCGGTACGCGGTCACCCCGAGCCCGGCCATCAGCGCGACGTCCTCCGCGTAGCGGTGGTAGTGGTCGCAGGCCACGTCGCCGGTGCTGCCGTCGAGGATGCGCCCGGGGGAGTGGGCGAAGGTGTCCCAGATGGAGGGTCCGCGACCGTCCGCGTCGGCGGCGCCCTCGATCTGGTAGGCGGAGGTGGAGACGCCCCAGCGGAATCCGGTGGGGAAGTCGGGCATCGGAGCGGTCTGCATGCGCCCTCCCGGCGAAACGCGAAACGTGTTCGGAACTCTAGGGGTCGTGGGAGCGCTGCGCCATAGGGTGCCGCGGCGTCGATGGCAATACCTTTCGGCGTGTCTTCGTCAAACCCGTCCACATACGTCCGTTTTTGCGCATACAGTTCCGAATATTGTGGGATGTCCTCACTGGAGGAAGACGGAAATGATCCTCGTGGAACGCAGCGCGCACGTGTCGGCACCGGTGAACGCGGTCTGGGACGTGGTTCAGCGCGCTGAACAGTTGCCGGCCTGGCTGGCCGGCGTCCGTGCGGCCGAGGTCCTCTCAGGAGAGGGCTTCGGCAGACGGCAACTGGTCCAGGCCGGGCGCGGTGCCGCACATGAGGCCGAAGTGATCGCCTACCAGGAGCCGACCCTGATCGGCTGGCGGGAACGCGCCAAGGGCGCCGGTGCCCGAGCGGAGGCGCGCACCGAGATATACGTCCAGCTCACCCCGGACGAGGACGAGGGTGGGACGGTCGTGCGGCTCATCGTCGTACGCTGGCCGGCCGGCCCGGTCAAGGCCGCTCTGCTCCGGCTCGGCCTGCGGAGGGTCGGCGCCGATCTGGAGGACTCGCTGGCTCGGCTGACCGACCTGGCCGCCGTCGGCTGACCGACCACCTCCTGGCGTCACCCACGATGCGGTGGCGGCCCCGGTGTCCCGACCAGGTGCACCCGGGCCGCCACCGTTTTCGGCTCCTCGTGCGACCGCCTCACACGACCACGGTGAAGGCCGCCACGCGTACCTCGTCGAGGTGCCGGAACTCGAAGAACAGGCGGTAGGTGCCCGTCGACGGCACGGTGATGCCGAACGCCACCACCGAACTGGCCTGGCTGGCCGCCGCCGGATGGACGTGCAGGTACGCCACGTCGCCCTGACGCAACGCGACCAGATGCCCGTACGCGCCCAGGTGTGGTTGCAGGTCGTTCACCGGCTGCCCGAGGCGACCGAGCCAGACCAGCACCTGGTGGGACTCCCCGGCACGCAGGCCACCGTCCAGGGTGACCGTGTAGTCGTCGACCAGGACCGTCTCCTCGGGCGGATCGAGCGGCCGGACCGCGTACCGGCCGGGAACCGGCACGTCGGCCCCGAGGGCGACCCCCGCCTGGGCGCCGAGCGGCCAGAAGTCGGCGATCACCCGCAACGGGCCGGGTGCCGACGGTGTCACCCGCACCCGCCAGGTGCCGTCGGGCGACATCTCCGGGTGCAGGTGCTGATATCCGGAGAGGTCACGCCCGACGAGGATCAGGTGCATCCGGCGCTCGTGGTTCTCCTGGAACGCGGTCAGCGCGACGCCGGTCTGGTCGGTGATCTGGAAGGCCAGTTCGTTCGGCTCGCCGACGGTCAGGGCCGGCGTGTGCAGCGTCAGCGTCCAGCCGTCCCGCGAGACCTCCAGTCCACCCGGACCGTGGCCCGCGTGCCCGCCCGCCATGGCGGCGGTCGGCCGGGCCGGACCGCCGTTCGGACCACCGGCCCGACCGGCGAAGAAGCCGACCGTCAGGGACAGCGCGAGCACCAGCGCGATCGCCGCGTAACGGGTCCCCGGGCCTGCCGTCGGCACCGGGACGCCGGGACCGGCCGCGTACTCCGGATCGGGTGGCACGTCGACGGGGCCGACGGCGTTCGCCGTCGGCCCCTGGCTGGTCGTCGTCACGGCAGCCGGGGCTGCAACACGAACAGCCCCTGTTCGATGCCGCTGACCACGACGACACCGCTCGGGAAGTACGGGTAGGTGCTCCAGGCCCCGTTCATCGAGGAGCTGTTGCTGGAGGGGTAGACGTCGAAGAAGCCGGCCTCGGTGGCCCGACCGGCGGCCACGTCGGTGAGGTCCAGGATGCGCAACCCGGCCCGGTAGTTGGCCTGGTAGCTGTACCTCCCCTTGACGTACTGGTTGTGGTCGGTGGCGGCGACGCCGGAGGGCGCGCTGTAGGTGCCGATGTGCCGGGGTGCGTCCAGGTCGGCCAGGTCCCAGATGTAGGTCTGGGTGTTGACCCCGCGCCGGGACTCGTCCAGCTCGTCGTCGAGCAGGAAGTACCGCTGGTCCTCGGTGAACCAGCCCTGGTGGGTGTACGCCCGGCCGGTGTACCCGATGCGGGCCAACTGCCGCGGAGCGGACTTGCTGGTCACGTCCACCACGGTGACGGTGTCCTCGTTGGAGCTGACACAGATCTCCCGGCCGGTGTGGGCGGTGTCGGGACCCCGGTACACCACGCACTGGGTGTCGTGGGTGTATCCGTCGTTGCTGACGCAGCCGGCGTACGTCGGGGACTTCGGGGTCCGGATGTCGACCATGTGCAGGCCGCCGCTGCAGGTGTTGGTGCCGACCGCGTACGCGAAGCCGGTCTGCTCGTTGATGGCGATGTTGTGCGAGTTGCCGAACTGGTTGTACTGCGCGTTGGTGGTCCAGGTCTGCGGCGTGGTGACGCCCCGCAACCGGGTCAGGTCGAAGACCTGCATGCCGTGCCCGGACACGTCCGCCACCACGTACGCGTGGTCGCGGTAGACCTTGATGTCCCGCCAGACCGCCGTTCGGTTCTGGTACGCAGGCAGGTTGCCGAGATAGACCGGCGCGGTCGGGTTCGAGACGTCCACGAAGGAGGTGCCGTTGCGGCGACCGACGATCGCGTACTCCTTGCGGGTCTGGGGGTCGGTCCAGCCCCAGATGTCGTTCGCCTGGCTGCCGCCGATGCTCGTCAGCGGCAGGAACGACAGCAGGTCGACGTTGCGACACGGGTAACCCGCCGCCTGGCCGTTCGTGCAGGCCGTCGCGGCGGCGGCGACCAACTGCTGGGTCGGTTCACGCTGTGCCATGAACTCCTGGGCCGAGGCCCGCCCGGCGGGGGTGGCGGGGTCGTGTGCCACCGAGGGCGAGCCCGGCCCCAGCGTCGACACCACCAGGGCGCCGACGGCCAGGGCCAGGCCGATCCGGACGATTCGCATCTGTGCTCCCTCTCGTCGCGCGGGGGCGGACGGCGTCCGAGCCGGCGGAGGACGGCGCGACAGGGGGAGTCCACCGGGCCGGCGTGGTGCCCGTGCGGAAGCCGGATGCCTATCGACGATTGTGGATTGGTGATGTTACGGGGGGAAGTCGCCTCCCGATATCGCCTGTGTCATACCGACACGCCAGAGGGCCCGGCGCCATGCGCCGGGCCCTCTCTCGGTGCGTGCGGTACTAGCTGTCGCCGCCGGTCTCGCCGACCGGGGCGGCGTTCACGTCATCGATGGCGTACTTCTTGGCCGCCTCGGCCGGTACGTGCGCCGGTACGACGCCACGCAGCGCGAGCTGCCGCAGCGTGGCGACCGCGATCGACTCGGCGTCGACGCGGAAGTGCCGACGCAGCGCGTGCCGGGTGTCCGACAGGCCGAAGCCGTCGGTGCCCAGCGAGGTCCAGTCGCCCGGCACCCAGCGGGAGATCAGGTCCGGCACCGCGCGCATCCAGTCACTGACCGCGACCTTCGGCCCGTCGGCGTCGGCCAGCTTCTGCTGGATGTACGGCACCCGCTGCTCCGTGCCCGGGTGCAGGAGGTTGTACGCCTCGCACTCGACCGCGTCCCGCCGCAGCTCGGTCCAGGAGGTCACCGACCAGACGTCGGCGGCCACCCCCCAGTCCTGGGCGAGCAGCTGCTGCGCCTTGAGCGCCCACTGCATGCCGGTGCCGGAGGCGAGCACGTTGGCCCGGGGGGCGTCACCCTCCACCGTCGGGGCCGCCGCGTAGCGGTAGATGCCCTTGACGATGCCCTCGGCGTCCACACCCTCCGGCTCGGCCGGCTGGTGGATCGGCTCGTTGTAGATGGTGAGGTAGTAGAAGATGTTCTCCTGTTCCTCGCCGTACATCCGGTGCAGGCCGTTCTCCACGATGTGCGCGATCTCGAACGCGAACGCCGGGTCGTACGCGACGACGGCCGGGTTCGTGGCCGCGAGCAGCAGCGAGTGGCCGTCCTCGTGCTGGAGGCCCTCACCGTTGAGCGTGGTGCGACCGGCGGTGGCGCCGAGCACGAAGCCACGGGCCATCTGGTCGGCCGCCGCCCAGAAACCGTCGCCGGTGCGCTGGAACCCGAACATCGAGTAGAAGATGTACATCGGGATCATCGGCTCGTCGTGCGTGGCGTACGACGAACCGGCGGCGGTGAACGAGGCGACCGAACCGGCCTCGTTGATGCCCTCGTGCAGGATCTGGCCGGTGGTGGACTCCTTGTACGACAGGAACAGCTCCCGGTCGACCGAGGTGTACCGCTGGCCGTGCGGCGAGTAGATCTTGGCGGTCGGGAAGATGGAGTCCAGGCCGAAGGTGCGCGCCTCGTCCGGGATGATCGGCACCCAGCGCTTGCCGAACTGCTTGTCCTTCATCAGGTCCTTGAGCAGCCGGACGAAGGCCATCGTGGTGGCCACCTTCTGCTTGCCCGAACCCCGCTTGACGTCGGCGAAGCGCTCGCTGCCGGGAATGGCCAGGGTCTTGGCCTTGGTCCGCCGGCTCGGCAGGTAGCCGCCGAGCTGCTTGCGCCGCTCGTGCAGGTACTGCATCTCGTCGGACTTCTCGTCCGGCCGGTAGTACGGCGGCAGGTACGGGTTGTCCTCCAGCGCCGAGTCCGGGATGTCCAGGTAGAGCCGGTCGCGGAACATCTTGAGGTCGTCCAGCGTCAGCTTCTTCATCTGGTGCGTGGCGTTGCGGCCCTCGAAGTGCTGACCGAGCGTCCAGCCCTTGATCGTCTTGGCCAGGATCACCGTCGGCTGCCCGGTGTGCTCCGTCGCCGCCTTATAGGCCGCGTAGAGCTTGCGGTAGTCGTGCCCGCCCCGCTTGAGGTTCCAGATCTCGTCGTCGCTCAGGCCGTCGACCATCTTGCGGGTCCGCGCGTCCCGACCGAAGAAGTGCTCCCGGACGTACGCGCCGGACTCCGCCTTGTAGGTCTGGTAGTCGCCGTCCGGCGTGGTGTTCATCAGGTTGACCAGCGCGCCGTCGGTGTCGGCGGCGAGCAGCGGGTCCCACTCCCGGCCCCAGACCACCTTGATGACGTTCCAGCCGGCGCCCCGGAAGAACGCCTCCAGCTCCTGCATCACCTTGCCGTTGCCGCGGACCGGACCGTCCAGGCGCTGGAGGTTGCAGTTGATCACGAAGGTGAGGTTGTCCAGCTCCTCCCGGGCGGCCACGCCGATCGCGCCCAGGGTCTCCGGCTCGTCCATCTCGCCGTCGCCGAGGAAGGCCCAGACGTGCTGGTCGGAGGTGTCCTTGATGCCCCGGTGCTGGAGGTAGCGGTTGAACCGGGCCTGGTAGATGGCGTTCAGTCCGCCGAGCCCCATCGAGACGGTGGGGAACTCCCAGAAGTCCGGCATCAGCCGGGGGTGCGGGTACGACGGCAGACCGCCGCCGGGGTGCGACAGCTCCTGCCGGAAGCCGTCGAGCTGGTTCTCGCTCAGTCGGCCCTCGAGGAACGCGCGAGCGTACATACCGGGGGAGGCGTGCCCCTGGTAGAAGAGCTGATCGCCGCCACCCGGGTGGTTCTTGCCCCGGAAGAAGTGGTTGAAGCCCACCTCGTACAGCGAGGCCGAACTGGCGAAGGTGGAGATGTGACCGCCGACGCCGATCTCGGGACGCTGCGCCCGGTGCACCAGCATCGCCGCGTTCCACCGCACGTACGCCCGGATCCGGCGCTCGATGTGCTCGTCACCCGGGAACCAGGGTTCGCGCTCCGGCGGGATCGTGTTGAGGTAGTCGGTGGTGGTCAGCGACGGTACGCCGACCTGGCGCTCACGGGCGCGCTCCAACAGGCGCAGCATCACGTAACGCGCCCGCTTGGTGCCACGATCATCGATGACACCGTCGAGCGACTCGACCCATTCGCTGGTCTCTTCAGGGTCGATGTCCGGAAGCTGGCTCGGCAGTCCGGCCGTGATCACCGGGCGCTTGCGTTCCGTAGCCACAGGCGTTCCCTCGGTTGTGTGTGGGATAGGTCTCTAGCGCCATCCTGCCCCGTCGCGGCACTCGCCGTCACGTCCACCCGGCCCAAGGGCGACGCGCGACACACGTACCGACCAGTAACTTCAGGTCGCCGCGCAGGCCGCGACGGGTCGTAGACGATCTTGCCAGGAAACGCCACCGAGCGCGCCGGTACAAGATCTCGTAACCGGGCAGAATGAGGGGTATGCGTAGTGAGGTGATCAGCATCCGGACCGGTTCCCGGCCGACCGTCCGGGACATCACCGCCGAGGCCGAGCAGTTCCTCGCCGGGCAGGGCGACGGACTGCTGCACGTGTTCGTGCCGCACGCCACCGCCGGGGTGGCCATCATCGAGACCGGCGCCGGCTCCGACGACGACCTGCTCACCGCGCTGGACGCCCTGCTGCCCACCGACGACCGGTGGCAGCACCGGCACGGGTCGCCCGGGCACGGCCGTGACCACGTGCTGCCCGCCTTCGTCGCCCCGTACGCGACGCTGCCCGTGCTCGGCGGCCGGCTCGCCCTCGGCACCTGGCAGTCGGTCTGCCTGGTCGACACCAACGGCGACAACACCAGCCGGCAGGTCCGCTTCTCCTTCCTGCCCGGCTGACCACGGCGTCTGCCCGGCCGACCACCACGGCGGGACCGTCCCGGCGGCGTGCGGTCGGAGTAACGGCGGAGCTGCCCGAATCCGGCCGGAACGTAGAATCCGACCATGCCGCGACCACCCGTCACCCTGGTCGGCCCGGGTCGGGCCGACCGCTCCCGGGTGGCCGGCGACACGGTCCGGCGGATCATGCACGTGGCCGGCGCCCTGCGGCACCACCAGGACACCGAGATCGCCGCACTGGGGCTGACCCCGGCGGTCGCCCGCGCGCTCTACGAGCTGGACCCGGATCGCCCGCTGCCCGCCCGCGAGCTGGCCGAGCAGTTGCGCTGCGACCGGTCCAACGTGACCGCGCTGGTCGACAAGCTGGAGCGGGCCGGGCTGGTGGAGCGCCGCGCCGACCCGGCCGACCGGCGGCAGCGGACGCTGGTGGTGACCGAGGCGGGCCGGCGGATGCGGGACAGGGTCCACGAGGTGCTGTCCGACTCACGACTGCTGGCCGGGCTCAGCACGGAGGAGTTGGCGGTCCTCGGCGAGCTGGTCTGGAAGGTCTCCGACGGCGGCTGCCCGGAGCAGATCGGCGTCTGAGGCCGGTCACTCGGGCCAACGGTGGGCCGGGCATCCTCCACCCGACGGACGGCCCACCCCTGGTCGGTGCCACCACCTGGGCCGTACGGTCCGATGCGCCGCGCCGTCCCAGGTGCGTGAAACGTGCTCAGGTGGGCGAGGCGTGCCTCGGTCGGTAATGCTGTCGGACGTGACCACCCCGCAGGATCTCGACGACCGGTTCCGGGAGGCCCTGGCCGCCCTCGCCGCGCCGGGGCGCCGCGCCGACCCGGCACAGCCGGTGGCCGACGGTGCCACGCTGACCGGCGCAGAGCTGTTGGACCTCTTCGACGCCCAGGTCACCAGCCGCCAACTCGACCTCGCCGGGCGCTGGCTCCGCAGCTTCGGTGAGGGCTACTACACGATCGGCTCGGCCGGGCACGAAGGCAACGCCGGGGTCGCCGCAGCGCTGCGCCCCACCGACCCGGCCCTGCTGCACTACCGCTCCGGCGCGTTCTACTGCGTACGGGCCGCTCAGGCCGCCCGCAACGCGGAGCCCGACACCGGCCGGGAGCCCGACGCGGACCCGCCCGGAGGCGGCGACGGCGAACCCTCGAACGCGTTCGCCACACCGCCCCCGTCGACCGTCGGCATGACGGGGAAGTCCGGACGCGCGGAGGACACCACACCCGTGGACAGCGATCCGGGTCCGGCCGAGGACACCGAACCGACCCAGGACGATGTCGAACCGGCTGAGGAGGTCGAAGCGCCCGCGGATGATGTCGAACCGGCCGACGGTGCCGAACCCGCCGAGGGCGCTGCGGCGCCGGGGACGGCGGGTGGCGGGTCGGTTGGCGCGCGGGCGGTGGACCCGGGGTACGCGGACGCGGCCCGGGACGTGCTGCGCGGGATGGTGGCCTCGCGGGAGGAGCCGATCGCCGGAGGCCGGCACAAGGTCTTCGGCCGTGCCGACCTCGCCGTGGTGCCGACCACCTCGACGGTCGCCTCGCACCTGCCCCGGGCGGTCGGCATGGGCCTCGCGGTGGAGCGGCTGCGTCGGCTGGAGACGCGGCAGGAGCCGACCCGGCCAGGGGAGACGCCGGCGGCGACGTGGGCACCCGACGCGATCGTGGTCTGCTCGTTCGGGGACGCCTCGATCAACCACGCCAGCGCCACCGCCGCCTTCAACACCGCCGGCTGGTACGACCACACCGGCCTGCGCATCCCGGTGCTGTTCGTGTGCGAGGACAACGGCCTGGGACTGAGCCTGCGGTCCCCGCAGGGCTGGGTGGCGACGGCGCTGCGGTCGAAGCCGGGGGTCCGGTACTTCGCCGCCGACGGCACGGACCTGGTCGAGACGTACGAGGTGGCGGTCGAGGCGGCGGCCTGGGTGCGTCGGCACCGGCGTCCGGCCGTCCTGCACCTGACCACGGTGCGGTTGATGGGGCACGCGGGCGCGGACGCCGAGAGCGCGTACCGGTCGGCCGGGGAGATCCGTGCCGACCTGGACCGGGATCCGCTGGTGGCCACCGCCCGACGGTTGGTCGAGGCGGGCCTGGCCAGCGGCGCGGAGCTGCTGGACCGCTACGACGAGGTCGGCTGGCGGATCCGTCGGCTGGCCGAGGGGGTGCTCGACGAGCCGAAGCTGGCCAGCCCCGCCGAGGTGGTCGCCCCGCTGGCGCCCCGCCGACCGCTGCGGGTGGCCCGTGCGGTGGCCGAGGCGGGCGACCGGGCGGCCGGTCCGGGCGCGGGCGCGCGGGTCGAGGCGTTCGGCGGCAAGCCGCCGGAGTTGGTCGGCCCGCTGACGCTGGCGCAGAGCATCAACGCCGCGCTCACCGACGGGCTGCTCGACCATCCGCAGATGGCCGTCTTCGGCGAGGACGTCGCCGCCAAGGGCGGGGTGTACGGGGTGACGAAGGGCCTGCGGGACCGGTTCGGTGTCGCCCGGGTCTTCGACACGTTGCTCGACGAGACCTCGATCCTCGGCCTGGGGCTCGGTGCCGGGCTGGCCGGGATGCTGCCGGTGCCCGAGATCCAATATCTGGCGTACCTGCACAACGCCGAGGACCAGTTGCGTGGCGAGGCGGCCACCATGAGGTTCTTCTCGCAGGGCGCGTTGCGTAACCCGATGGTGGTGCGGGTGGCCGGGCTGGCGTACCAGGAGGGTTTCGGCGGGCACTTCCACAACGAGAACTCGGTGGCGGTGCTGCGGGACGTGCCCGGGCTGGTGGTCGCCGTACCCGCGCGACCGGACGACGCGGCGGCGATGCTGCGGACCTGCCTGGCGAGCGCGGCGGTGGACGGCAGTGTCTGTGTGTTTTTGGAGCCGATCGGGCTCTACCACACCCGCGACCTCTACACCGACGGCGACGGGGAGTGGCTGGCCGGGTACGCCGAGCCGGGCGCCTGGGCGGGCGCACACGTGCCGGTCGGGCGGGCCCGGGTGTACGGCGTCGGCTCGGCCGAGGACGTCACCATCATCACGTTCGGTAACGGCGTACGCATGTCGTTGCGGGCCGCGTCGGCGCTGGCCGACGAGGGCGTCGGCACCCGGGTGGTGGACCTGCGGTGGCTGGCCCCGCTGCCGGTGGCCGATCTCATCCGGGAGGCCACCGCGACCGGCCGGGTGCTGGTGGTGGACGAGACCCGGCGCTCCGGCGGGGTGGGTGAGGGAGTGCTGGCTGCCCTGGTCGATGCCGGTTATGTCGGTGCGGCACGACGGGTGGCAGCAGTTGACTCATTTGTACCATTAGGTCCGGCTGCCCGTCAGGTCCTAGTGTCCGAGGAGGCCATCACCCAGGGTGCCCGTACGCTGCTGGCACGGTAAATTTCGTTCCACCCGGTGCGCCACTTGCGCCGGAGGGCACAACTGTGTGGACTTTGCCTGACGGCGTTCGAGGGGACGCCGCGAACTCGCCACGAGATGAGGAGGCACGCGACAGTGAGCGCGACCGCTGGTCAGGCTGCCGACGGGGTACGCAGCCTGGCGGACCGGTTCGGCATCGAGCCGGGGATGGTCGTCATGGAGATGGGTTACGACGACGACGTCGACTCCGATCTCCGGGACGCCCTGACGGACCGTTGTGGTGATCTGGTCGACGAGGACACCGACGAGGTGGTCGACGCGGTGCTGGTGTGGTACCGCGACGGCGACGGTGATCTCTTCGAACTCCTCGTCGACGCCCTCGGCCCCCTGGCCGACAACGGGGTCGTGTGGCTGTTGACGCCCAAGGCCGGCCGTGACGGGCACGTGGAACCGAGTGAGGTCGCCGAGTCGGCGCCGACTGCGGGCCTGCAACAGACCTCCACCATCAACGCCGGCAAGGACTGGAGCGGGGCCCGTCTCGTCCTGCGCCGAGGCGCCAAGGGCAAGAAGTGACCCTGCTCAGCGGTGTGACAGGCTGAGGCCGACCCGACCTGACTCCCGAAGGAGCTCGCATGCCGATCGAGGTTGGTGCCGAGGCGCCGGACTTCGTGCTGAAGGACCAGAACAACCAGGAGGTACGGCTCGCCGACTTCCGTGACCGGCGTACCGTCCTGCTGGTCTTCTACCCGCTGGCCTTCACCGGCATCTGCCAGGGCGAGCTGTGCGAGGTGCGGGACAACCTCGACGAGTACGTCAGCGACGACGTCCAGGTGCTCACCGTCAGCGTCGACTCGGTGTACGCCCACAAGATCTGGGCGGACCGCGAGGGCTACCAGTTCCCGCTGCTGTCGGACTTCTGGCCGCACGGTGCCGTCGCCCAGGCGTACGGCGTCTTCAACGAGGTCGCCGGCATCGCCAACCGGGGCACCTTCGTCATCGACAAGAACGGCGTGGTCCGGTTCGCCGAGATGAACATGCCGGGCGAACCGCGCGACCAGCACGGGTGGCGCAAGGCCCTGGCCGAGGCCAGCGCCTGACCCGTCCCGAACGGTGGTAACCGTCCGGCTGGGCCGGTGGGCGGCAGGGTAGGCTTGCCACCCGCCGGCTCGGCCGGACGGTGTCCCGGGCGCGTAGCTCAGCGGGAGAGCACTCGCCTTACAAGCGAGGGGTCGCAGGTTCGAAACCTGCCGCGCCCACCAGATCCAACGACGGCCCGGAGACCAGTTCTCCGGGCCGTCGGCGTCGAGGTGCCGTAGATGCACGTCGGCGGCGACCTTCTTGGTTCCTAGTTCGGCGCCTGTCGAGCTGAACCGTCTGCGCTGTCGCACCTTCGGGCGCGGGGCGCCGCACTTTGGAAGGGTCCAACGCGATCCGTCAACGCTCTCAGCTCGACAGGCGCCCACCGTGCTGTCGGCCAGCTCCCGAGGGCCAGCCGGGCGCAGGCACGGGGCGGGCCATCCTCACCGAGCGCGTGATGACAGGGGTGCGGTCTCGGGCAATCGGAGCCGAGACCGTGAAGGTGCCGCGTACCGTCGTCGTCGGGTCGGTGCCGACGCGGACGGGGAGGGGCGCGAGTGGGCTACGCCGAGGTCGCCGACGTGCGGTTCTGGTACGAGACACACGGCACCGGGCGGCCGTTGGTGCTGCTGCACGGCGGGTTCGGCGCGGTGGAGACCTTCGCCGCGATCCGGCCCGCGCTGGCGCAGCGCCGCCAGGTGATCAGCGTCGACCTGCCGGGTCACGGACGCACCGCCGACGTCGACCGTCCGATGCGGTACGAGTCGATGGCCGACGACGTGGCCGCGTTCATCGACCACCTGGATCTGGGGCCGGTCGACGTGCTGGGCTTCTCCCTCGGTGGCGGGGTGGGCCTGCGGCTGGCGGTCCAGCACCGGCACCTGCTCCGCCGGCTGGTGGTGGTCTCCGCGCCGTGCCGACGTCAGGGCTGGTTCCCCGAGGTGCTCGCCGGGATGCCGGAGCCCGACGAGGCGGCCGGCGAGCGGATGCGCGGCATCCCCGCGTACGAGCTCTATCGGCAGGTCGCGCCCCGCCCCGACGACTGGCCCAAGCTCTGGGCCCGGACCGGTGAGCTGTTGCGCCGCGAGTACGACTGGTCCGCGGAGGTGGCCGCGCTGACCACCCCCACCCTGCTGGTCTTCGCCGACGCCGACTCGATCCGTCCCGCGCACATGGTGGAGTTCTTCGGCCTGCTCGGCGGCGGCCACCGGGACGCCGGTTGGGACGGTGCGGACCGGCCGGACGCTCGTCTGGCCGTCCTGCCCGGGCTCACCCACTACGACATCGTGGACTCGCCCGCCCTGCCGACGGTGGTGCTCCCGTTCCTCACCCACACCCTGCACACCCCGGACTGACCGTGCCGCCGACACCTCGCCGACCTGCCCGGTGAGCCGCCTCTACCGGGTGTAGCGCAGCATGACCACGCCCGCGCCGATGGGGGTGGCGTCGGCCAGGGTGAAGTGCTGCAGGTCGAACGAGCGGTCGGCGAGCGGGATGCCGCTGCCCGCGACGATCGGGTTGACCTTGACCATCAGTTCGTCCACCTCGGGCAGCAGTTGGCCGGCGAGCTGGCCGCCGCCGCAGAGCCAGATGTCGCCGCCGGACCGTTGCTTGAGGTCGCGGACGAAGGCGACCGCGTCGTCGGAGACGATCTCCACCGCCGGATCCTCCGACGGCGGCAGCGAGCGGGCGAAGACGTACTGCTTCAGGTGGGCGTACGGGCTGGCGATGCCGAGCTTCAGGGCTGGTTCGTAGGTGGCCCGGCCCATCAGGACGGCGTCGAACCGGCCCTGCGGGCGGTCGATGCCGAGCTGTGCGTGGGCGAAGGTCGGGAAGGTCTGCGGCCAGTGCGTGGCGAGGTGTTGCGCCACCTCGGGTTCGGGGCCGAAGAAATCGAACGCCCCGTCGGGGGCGGCGATGAAGCCGTCGATCGTGCTGGCGACGTAGTAGACGAGGGATCGCAAGCGGTACTCCAATCACTACGGATGTTGTGGTTGACTGTAAACTACAACACCTGTCGTGGTTGTTGCTAGGGTGCTCCCCATGGCACGCAACCCCGAGCGACGAGCGGCCCTGGCAGACGCCGGGCTGCGGGTACTGGCGGCGCAGGGCGCGCGGGGGCTCACCCACCGGGCCGTCGACACCGAGGCGGGCGTACCGGTCGGCACCGCCTCCAACTACTTCCGCTCCCGGGACGCCCTGCTCGGCGCGCTCGGCGAGCGGATCTTCGAGCGGTTCGCCCCCGACGAGACGGTGGTGGCCGGACTGGCCGCCCGGGAACCCTCCACGGCCCTGCTGACCGACTACGTCCGGTACATCGTCGAGCGGACCACCCGGCAGCCGGAACTCACCCGCGCCCTGATCGAGTTGCGCCTGGAGGCGACCCGCCGTCCCGACCTGGCCCGGATCCTCGGCGCCACCCTGCGGCAGGGCTACCGCGACGACGTCGCGCACCAATTGGCCGCCGGCCTGCCCGGTGGCGCGTTCGAGGTGACCCTGCTGCGCTACGCCGTGGACGGGCTGCTGCTCGACCTGCTCACCCCCTCGATCGACGCCGGGTTCGACCCCGACGACGTGGTCGTCGCCCTGGTGTCCCGGTTGTCCGCCGAGCCCTCCTGAACCCTGATCGCCGCTCGGCGGCGCCCCCGGCGCGGCGAGGACTGTTCGCCGGTGCAGCGGGAAGACGTCGATGCGGACGCACCTGGGGAGGAGCGACGGATGACGCGTGCCGGACTGACCATCGGCGTGCTCGGCTCGTACGGCGGGCGCAACCTCGGTGACGAGGCCATCCTCACCGGCCTGCTGGCCGACCTGCGGGAACAGGAGCCGAACGCCCGGATCATCGTCTTCTCACGGAACCCGGCGCACACTGCGGCGGCGCACCCGGACGTCGAGGCGGTGCCGTGGGAGGGGGTCAGCCGTACCGACTCCGCCCTGGTGTTGTCGCAGCTCGACCTGCTCATCCTGGGCGGCGGCGGCATCCTCTACGACAAGGAGGCCCGCCGCTACCTACGCGTGGTGCGGGTCGCCCAGGAACGCGGCCTGCCACTGCTGACGTACGCGGTGGGGGTGGGGCCGCTCAGCGAGATGGTCGACACCGGGATGGTGCGGGAGACGCTGGCCGGCGCCACCCAGGTGACCGTCCGCGACCAGGAGTCGCGGATGGTGCTGGAGGAGGCCGGACTGCTCAACCCGATCACCGTCACCGCCGACCCGGCGTTCCTGCTGGAACCGGAGGACTTCCCGGCGGAACTGCTGCGCGAGGAGGGCGTCCCGGCGGGCAAGCGGCTGGTCGGCATGAGCGTACGGGAACCCGGTCGGGCCGCCGAACGACTCGACGTCGACGGCTACCACCGTCTGCTGGCCCAGATCGGCGACTTCCTGGTGCACCGGATCGACGCGCACGTGCTGTTCGTTCCGATGGAGCGCGATGACATCCGGCACTCGCACGGGGTGCTCTCGCACATGATCGCCGCCGAGCGGGGACGCATCCTGCACGGCACCTACTCGCCGCAACAGGTGCTCGGGCTGATGCGCCACTTCGACCTGGCCGTCGGCATGCGGCTGCACTTCCTGATCTTCGCCGCGATGATGGGTACGCCGTTCCTGCCCCTGCCGTACGCCGGAAAGGTCTTCGACCTGGCCCAGCGGCTCGGGGTGCCGGCGCTGCGCGGCGTGGAGCGGGAGGTGGAGGGGCCGCTGCTGGCCGAGGTCGACCAACTGTGGGACGAGCGTGACCAGCGGCGGGAGACGACCGCCCGGCGGGTCGCCCAGGTCTGCGAGGAGGCCCGGGGCACCTCGCAGGTCACCCGGTCGGTGCTGGAGAACCTGCGCACCCGTTCCCTGGTCGAGGTCGGCGCCTGACCTGTGTGCTCGGTCGGTGGGCCGCGTCGTGCGTCGGGTGGATCAGACGGCCGGGCCGCGCCAGCAGTAGCGCCACTGCTGGCTCTGGGCGTCGACCGACTCCAACTCGTAGATGTCTGCCCCGGCCAAGCCGCCCGAGCCCAGGTGGTGGTGGGTCAGTGGGGGACGGCCGTTGGGGTCCAGCTCGACGGTGACCTGCTGTCCGTCCGCCTCGCCACCTACCAGCGGGATCTCAACCGAGGATGCCATGCGCCCATCCTGCCCCGCCCGCCGCCGCCGTGCAGTGGATAGCCGGGGCACGGGGGACAGCCGACGGGTCGAAAAGGGGCTAATCTCCGGTCATGGCGGAGATCGCGATAGACCCGACGCTCGGCCCGGTCGTCAACCGGGTGGCCGGCGAACGGGAGATCCTCGAATCGTTCCTCGATTTCCACCGGGCGGTGCTGCTGCGCAAGCTGCGCGGCCTCTCCGACGCCGACGCGGCCCGTCGGCTGCTGCCCTCGGCGACCACGGTCGCCGGGCTGGTCAAACACCTCACCGAGATCGAACGCAACTGGTTCCACATCCTGCTCGATCCGGCACCGGGCGAGGTGTTCCCCACCTCGGAGGAGGCGGCGCTGGCCAGCTTCACCCTGGACGAGGCGGACACGGTGGAGAGCCTGGCCGTCGACTACGAGCGGACGTGTGACCGGTCGCGGGAGATCGCGGCCCGCTTCGACCTGGACCACGTGGTGCCGCAACCGCAGCTCGGTGAGGTGTCGCTGCGCTGGATCCTGGTGCACATGATCGAGGAGACCGCACGGCACGTCGGGCACGCCGACATCCTTCGGGAACTGACCGACGGCACCACCGGCGCCCTCTGACCGTCGCCCGCGGTCGGACGACGCGCGCGGCACCGACGGCCGGGCGGCCGTCAGGGCAGGGGGAGCAGCCCCGGCGGGTACTCCATGCCGTCGTGGGTGCAGGCGGCGGCGGCCACCCGGGCCGCGTACCCCGCCGCCTCTGCCCAGGTCGCGCCCTGCGCCCGGGCCGCGACGACCCCGGCGGCGAAGGCGTCCCCGGCGCCGTTGGTGTCGATCACCGGGCCGGGCGGTACGGCGGCCGGCACCCGGTGCACGCGGCCGCCGAGATGCAGCTCCGCGCCGTCCGCGCCCCGTGTGACCAGCACCGGGCGCGGTGCGAACGCGGCTGCTGTCGCCGCCGCCCGGTCGCCCAACGCCGCGCCGCTGACCAGGACCAACTCGGCGACCTCGGCGAAGGGCCGGTGATAGGGGTTACGCCCGTCCCAGTCGTGCAGGTCGGTGGAGCTGCTCACCCCCTCGGCCAGGCGGTCGGCGAGGGCGGGCAGCAGGTCCCGGACCCAACTCATGATCGACAGATGGACGTGGGTGGCGTCCTCGACCAGCGCCGCCACCCGCTCGATGCGGAACGGCGCGGGACCGTCCGAGGCCCGGGGGTCGTACAGCGCCATCCGGCGTCCGGTGGGGTCGACCAGGTTCACCGAGCGGCGGGTACCGGCCGGGTCCTCGGCCAGCTCGGCGTGCACGCCGGTCCGGGCCAGCGCGGCGCGGACCACGTCCCCGGCCGGGTCGGCACCGATCGTGTCGATCACCGCCACCCTCAGCCCGAGCGCGTGCGCGGCGAGCAGCACCCCGGAACCCGTGTTGCCGATCCGCAGGTCGATCGGGTCGACGGTGACCGAGTCGAGAACCGGCAGCGGCAATCCGGGCACCCGCACCCGTACGTCGACACCGAGTCCACCGATCACCAGAAGGTCGTACATGGCGTCGACGGTAGCCGTGCGGTGCCGCCTAATACTCCAACGTCACTTGGCCTGTCTGCGCTGGTAGTGGGATCGGCGGGCTCGGGCTTGGGATGTTCGTCGCCAGATTGACCAGTGCAGGGTGTGT
>NZ_JBITKL010000019.1:0-127890 GCF_044460945.1 Micromonospora sp. NPDC049903 | reverse complement strand
ACCCTGCACTGGTCAATCTGGCGACGAACATCCCAAGCCCGAGCCCGCCGATCCCACTACCAGCGCAGACAGGCCAAGTGACGTTGGAGTACTAAAGACGTTAGTCGGCAACGCGCCCGAGTCAGCCGGACGCAGGAAGGACGATTCACGTGGACAAGCCGATCCCTCGGCTACGGATTGGCCGAAGACCGTGCGGGTTTACGACCAGCATCGAGCTGGCCGAAGATCGCGAAAACATCAGTCGGGGGTAACGGCTTTGGGCTTCTGGGACGTAGGCCCCTTCGACAACGACGACGCCGCGGACTTCGCCGGCGACCTGGATGTCGTGGCGGAGGACGTACGCATCGAGATGGTCGGCAGGGTGCTCGACCGTGTGGTCACGGCAAACGACGACGTCGACATGGGCATCCCGAAGGCCGTAGCCGCAGCCGCCCTCATCGCTGCGCAATGCCCGGGAGGCGAAGCTACCTGCCCCGTCTACGGCCCGTCCACGCCGATGCCGCAGTTCCCGAACTCGCTGAGAGGGCTGGCCGTCGACGCCCTCGATAACGTCCTCGCAGCGTCTTCCTGGCGTGCCGTCGAATGGAACGATGCCGCGAAAGGGCAGCAATGGCGCCGGAACATCATCGCGCTACGGAATGTCCTCGACCCGCCGCAGCGAGAGACGCTCTTTGCGAACTGAACGACGAGACCCGCGCTTTGCCCACCGAACGGCGGTGCGCTGAGTAACCGACCGCAGCACCGAAGCCGTCCCGGTCGTGCCGATGACAGTGCTTCGTCACCTACCGAGCCGTCGCCTTCTTGAGTTCGCTCAGCCAGCGGATGCCGAGCCGGTGGCCGTCGGGGAACTGGTCGTCGCGGTCCCAGCGCCACGCGGTGATCATCGCCAGCATGAGGGTTCGGCAATCTCGGAGCAGGTGGTGGTCGACGCCTGGGTAGAGGTCTCCGACTTCGTCGGGTGCGTGGGCCAGGTCGAACTCGACCGGCCCCCGGCAGCACGTCTCGAAGTCGATGAAGAGCAGGCCGGTCGGGGTCGCGAGTAGGTTGCCCGGGTGAGGTTCGCCGTGCAGGAGTTGTTCGGGTCGGCCGCTATCGCTGACTATGCGGTGCAGGCGGTCCAACGTGCTGGCGAGAAAGGTCCGGTCCGCGTCGGCCAGCTTCGGCGTGCGGTCGTGGTCCGCCACGAGCGTGTGGGCCTCGGAAACCCGGTCCGTGAAGTGCGGGGTGGGCAGGTCGACCCGCCGCATTCCGGCGTGCAGACGTTCGAGTGCTCTGGCGTAGTCCGCAGGTGGGATCGCTTGATTAGTCACCGATTCGTAGTAGGTCCACAGAGTGACCACGTGATCGTCCCGGACGAAGACCTCGGGTGCTTTCAGCGCGGCCACTGGGCTCCCGACCTCGAACAGTCGCTGTGCGGTGTCCACTTCGAGCTGGGCGCTCTGGTGCGCCGCGGGTGCCACCTGTGCCAGGACGTCGCAGGGTTGCAAACGAAGGGTGAGTTTGTTCGAGTTGTGCAGGACGGCGGCGTCGTGGGCGGTCAGGCCGAGGGACGAGGCGATCGACATGGCTGCCTGTGTCGCCCGCTGGACCGCATACGCCTGCATCGAAGCACCGTAACTCAGCGTTTTCCGCGCAGCAGCCGCAATTCTGTCTCCCTGCATCAGGAAACTATGGCGACGGCGACAACGGACGCTCATGCCGCCGAGCGGGCGCGCTAACTGCTGCTGTCACGCCGTATGGCCGGACTTCGGTCCGGCCAACGTGCCGAACTGCCGATGACCGGATTTCTCAGGTCGCGCCGGTATGTCATGATCGGCCGCGATGAGCAGCCAGGAGCACTCCGAGGCCGTGCTCGGCAGGGCACGTCAGCACCATCGCCGTCAGGTGAACGGTGTGCTTCGTCGTCCTGGGATGTACGGCAGGGACGAGCTGGCCGAGCGGCTTGTGCTGGAAGCGATGGCCGCCGTGGACGGGAGCCTGCGCCGCTGGTGGGCGGAGTGCGACCGTTTACGCGAGCGTGGCGCGTTCGGGGCGACGGGTGTGATGGGTGCCTACCGCACTGTCCTGCCCGCTGACGGCGTGCGTGATGCCACGGCCTCCGTCTACGCAGAGATCGCCCATCGTCTCGGCTGGCTTGACCTCGACCGGGCACTGTCGGATGCGCAGTGGGGGCAGTTGCGCGAGGGCATCGTGGGGTGGGTGGCGCGGGACCGCACGGTGTCCGAGGTCGTCGAGACGTTCGGAGCGCCGTCGCTGTGGATCGGTGCGACCGGTCGGCTGCACGCCAAGACCCTTGCCTACACCACCGCCGGCCGCGGCGATGACCTGATCTGCTTCCACCTGGGCAACGCTGTCGCGCGCAGTGCACCCGAGAGCGATGTGCCGGGCGCGCATCCCGAAGCCGTGGTGCTCGCCGTCCGTCACCTGCCTGGCGACTTTCCCGACTCGTTCTCGTTCACGTCCGAGGGCCTGCATCGCAGGCCCACCGTCGATCAGGTCAGCCCGCTGAGGTCGACCGTCTGGATCTTCCAGGGGGATCGGGCGCGGCACGCCGCCGGTGTGTTCGACACGCGGGAGGCAGGACTGGCCTGGGCAGCCGCGCATCACGTGACCGGGACCCTGGCCGAGTACCCCCACGGCGGCTCCTACGACGTCGCCGTCACCGAAGGGCGCTTCACACCGTCGCGCGCACACCACGGCACCGCTGATCACGTCGCCACCTTCAGCCCGGGGCTACGTCACATCCACCTGACGACCGGACACCCAGACCAATGAGACGTCCGCTCATGCCGTCGAGCGGGCGTCACGGTCTGCTGCAGGTGGTTGGCTCACAGCCGCGTCTCACCGGTGATTTTCTCGCTGGTTGTGGGATGTCGACGGTTTAGAGGCTCCGTCGGTAGCCGCACTCCTCGTGTACCCAACGATCAAGGTAGGTCGCCCTGTCGACGGGCGAATCGACGACGGCTAGCCATTCGACTGCCGCCTGTTTCATGTGTCGGACTGCAGCGGCGTCCTGCTCCGGTGATCCCCTGCCAGGGGCGTCCATCTCATCTGTCAGCGCTCCCCAGATGAGGTTGAGCGCGGTCGGTATGTCGGGCAGATAATCGCCTGCAGGGGTCTGGATCATCGCCCTCACGGCCAGCCCTTGGAACTCGAGGCCCGCGTCGTAGGTAGGCCAGCCCTCTTCGGCATCGAGCACAAGACGTGCCTGATCGGCCGTTGCAGCCAGGAAGCCTTCGGGCCCGTGTTCCGAATGTCGACGACCTGCCACGACGAGGACGCTACGCCGCCTCATCACGAGCATCGAGCCGGGCTCCCATGCTCACCGTGCGCGATCTGTAGCGGCCGCAGGCGTACCAGCCTGGCCGAGACCCCGAGCGGTGCCGGCACACGGCCAGGCACGCGGGCGTGCGCCCGGAGAAGATCAGATCGCTACCGCACCGCGCGGATACGACGCCGGCAAACTCGCCGAGCAGGCACCCGCCGCGCCGACTGGGCTGCGCACGTCTGGCCGTCATGACCATCCTGCTGCGCGCCAAGTGCACCCGACACCCGCAGATGGCGCAGGCGCTGCTCGCGAGCGGCGACGCCCGACTTCGACTCCGCCTACTGGTCCGCCGGTGGCGAGCGAGCTACGAACTGGATCGGCCGGCTGCTGGAAGTGATCCGCTCCGCACTCGCGGCCGCCGAAGCCGGGATCCCCCTTGCGGCGATTCACGACACCGGCTCCTCGGTTCCGCCAGGTAACACAAGGACATGGATCTCTAGCGGTGTTTCCGGCCTGGCCTGCCGGGCGTTGTGCCTGGAAGGAGTGCGCCGTGATGACCGCAGGACCAAATGTTGGCCTCCGCCGCGATGACGAATGGAGGGTCGGTACGCGCTTCTGGCCGACGACGGCCGGCGCCGCTTCGGCGCATGCGAGGCGGCTCAGTCGAAGGTGATTCGCATCAGCCTGCAGGCGGCCCAGTCGTCTGGATGGGTCGGCCTGATGGTGCCAGGGTCGTGAGGCTAGGCATGATCGTGATGGCGCGCCTGATCTCGTGCGGCAGGTGCGCCAGCGGGTCGAGCGCGCGACGCTCACCATGCGGGTCTGCGGGGTTCATGCGGCTTCCTTCTGCAGTGCGGGGCCGAGGAGCAGTCCCCCGTCGATGACATACTCGGCGCCGGTGATGAAGGTCGCGTGGGGTGAGATAAGGAACAACAGCAGCGCAGTGATGTCGGCGGGCTGCCCGAGTCGCGGGACGGCGAAGGGCTCGGGGGAGTAGAAGTCGGCGATCGGGGCATCGGCGCCGGCTGCCGGCTCGGTGATGAACGGGGTGGCGACCACGCCGGGGTGGATTGCGTTGACGCGGATGTTGTCGCGGCCCAACTCGAGGGCAGCGGTCTGAGTGAGCCCGCGAATCGCCCACTTGCTGGCGACATAGGGCGCGTAGAAGGCGGTACCGCCGAGGCCCATGGTGGAGGCGATGTTGATGATCGCTCCTCCTCCCGCGCGCCGCAGCGCCGGGGCGGCTGCCTTGATGCCGAGGAACGTGCCGGTGAGGTTGATGTCGAGGATGCGAGCCCAGGTAGCACGGTCGGTGGACTCGATGAGGGCCGGCGGGTTCTGCACCCCGGCGTTGTTGACCAGGATCGTGAGCGCGCCGAAGGCCTTCTCGGTCTCCGCGACGGCGGCGGTCCACGACTCCTCCTGGGAGACGTCGAGGCGGACGAAACGCGCCCGGTCTCCCAACTCGGCGGCGAGGTCAGCCCCGCGCTCGGCATTGATGGCACCGATGACGACGTTGGCGCCTTCGGCGTGCAGGGCGCGAACATGGCTGGCCCCCTGCCCACCGGTGCCGCCGGTCACGAGAACGGTCTGATCGGCGAAGCGGGACATCAGATCCTCCGAGTACGTATGCGAGACGACAACCCGAGACCGGGTGGTGAGTCGAGCGACTCACCTTGCCGAAGCTACGCTCCCGCGAGTGGTGAGTCAACCCACTCACCTCGCTATGATGGCTACATGACCCCTGCGCCGTCGGCCTATCACCAGCGTGTGGCGGAGGAGAAGCGCGCGCTCATCGTGCAGGCCGCTACCGAGCTCTTTCTCGAGTCGGGCTACGACCGGGCATCCCTGGCGCGTGTCGCCGACAGCGCTGGCGTGTCGAAAGCAACGCTGTTCAAGCAGTTTCCGACGAAGGCAGCACTGTTCGATGCCATCGTCATCGACTCGTGGGCGAAGAACGACGTCGCCGACGTGCCGCCCGCCGGGGACCTGACGACCGGCCTGACGGTTCTCGGACGGCACTACGCGATGCTGTTGAGCCAGCCGGAGATGACCGACCTGTTCCGCATCGTCATCGCCGAACTGCCACGCTTTCCCGAACTGGCCAAGGCGCACTTCTCGCAGGGCAAACTGCCGTACTTCGAGAACGTCCGGATCTACCTCCTGGCCGAGCGCGACGCGGGAGCCGCAGACATCGCCGACCCGGAGTTGGCCACAACGCAGTTCCTCGGGATGATCTCCAACTACCTGTTCTGGCCGCGGCTTCTGCTGCCGGACTGGACGGTGACCCCTGCCCGCACGACAGCGGTCGTGGACGAAGCCGTCCGCACTATGGTCGCCCGGTATGGCACCGACGTTCCCCACCGGGACCGCGAGGTCGTTACCGGGTCTGCTGCGGAAGACACGCAGGGCCGCCGAGGAGTCCTGGCAGCAGACTCCACGGACAAGCCCCAGCCCGAGCCTTGCCAGCCGGAAGACTGATCCTCAGGCAGGCCAAACCTGCGGTGTACGCGTGGAGACCGTCCTCGACGTCATCGCTCGACAAGCGACTGACGCCTCAGGCATCCTCCGGGTCGCATACCTAGGGGTGTGGACTTCAGTGCCTCTTCTGGAGTGCTCGGATGATGTCCTGCCGCAGATGCGCCGCTTCTTCGTCTCGGTCACACGGCAGCAGATCGGGACCCACCCCGGTAGCCGCCGTCACGCATGGCCACTCGTGCGCGGGGGAGGGCCTGTCTGGAGGCTCAACCTGCCGGTAGCGTCGAGATCAACGTAGTGGCTGTGTTCGGTGAACCGAATGCCTGGTCAGCGGAGTGGCGTGGCGAGTCGGGTACTGCTCAGGGAAGAGGACACTGGTGACCGTCCCTCGAGGGCAGGCCAGAGGTGGCCGGCCCGGCGTTTCTTCCGGACCGGTTCCTCGTGGCGTCATGGCGCGGGTGGCCATGGCGGGTGACCCGCAGACCCCGGACGGGCTTGTCGAGGCGTTCGTCGGCGATCCGAACCCTCGGGTCAGACGGGCTGTCGCCGCCAGGGCCGGTCTCCGGACGTCTCTGGCACGTCGGCTGGCGGCAGATGAGAACGCCAAAGTCCGTATGGCAGTGGCAGAGAACCCCGACTGCCATCCGGACGTGCTTGTCGTGCTGGTCGCTGACGCAGACTTCCACGTTCGCTTCTCGGCATTGGAGAACCCTCGCGCGGACAGCAGCGTGCACGAGGCGATCTGCCGATCTGCGCACGAGGACGTCCGCTACCGCCTCGCCGGGAGCGAGTCACTGGACGAGACCGTCGTGGACATGCTCCGGCGGGATCCGGCCCCGGCCGTGCGCGGATCACTGGCGTCGGCTACCACCGCCGCCCACGCCCTGGCGGACCTGGTCAACGACCCGGACCCGAGAGTACGCGCGCAGGCCGCGCTGAATTCCAACACCAGCCGCGAACAGCGCCGACGCCTAGCCCGGGACCGGTCCACAGACGTCCGGATGGCACTCGTGCAGGTCGTCGAACTCGAAGACGAGGACCTGGTGAGGCTGGCCACTGACCGCTCTGTCCACGTGCGCTGGTGGCTCTCCGTCAGGTCGCCCGTTCCGTTACGGATCCTTCGCGTACTGGCTGACGACCCGGACCCTGACGTTCGCGCCCACGCCCGTCACAAGCTCGGCCTTGCCGAATAGTGACCGGTCGACTGGACGCGGGCTGCTTCACCATGCTTCCTCGGGTACGGATCATCGACCTCGAACGCTTCGACCCAGAAGGCTTCTTGTAGGGCCGCAGCAGCGCATCGACATCGGCGCCGGTGTGCCCAGATCGCTCACCTTCGGCGAGGCACGCATGCCATCGATGAGCAGCCGTAGGTAGCGGGTGCAGGTCTCATGAACCTACGTCCGCCACCAGGTAGGCGACTGTCGACATGCCGGATCCGGTACTGACGCAAAATGGGCAAAACGGGGCCGGTGGGGCAGTGGGAGGAGTAGGCTGAGCTGGCTGAAAACTACCTCAGCATATCGATAGCTACCCGAGATGACCGTACCGGCGGTGTTGCGCAAGGGAGCTACGACGGCGATAACCATCGACCGTACTAGTGGTAGCGTTACCGCGCTCGCGGGTCCACCGGTACGGGCAAATCGTTGTCATTCCTGCCTTCTGGAGGCCGGCATGGGGTCGAGCGACGCCGACCAGCACCGCCCGATCGTGCCTGGTGCGCGCCTGATCGCCGACGGAGATCCGGTCTCGGATCTGGTGGACATCAATGGTCTCAGCCTTGCGGACCTCCGTGATCTGCCGGATACGGCCATCAACCGCAGCCTTCGCCGCGTCCTGCACGAGATCGACCGACCGCAGGACGCGGTCGCCGGGTTTCAGTCGGCTGTCTGACCGTCGCCATGGTCGCCGGCGCTCGGGAAGATAGCGGACGAATGCAATCGGGCCAACCGGTCGTTCCGTTCTCCGAGTTCGTTCTCAAGATGAACGGCCGCTGCAATCTCGACTGCGATTACTGCTATCTATATCACTCGATAGATCCGTGGTCGGCGGGCAGTACCGCCATGCCGGAGGAGGTGGTGGCGCAAACCTGCCAGCGGATCGCGGAGCACGCGGCCACTCACCAGCTGCCCCGGGTGCGCGTCGTGTTCCACGGTGGCGAGCCGTTGCTGTCGGGTGTGGAACCGCTCATCCGGACTGCCGACCGGCTCCGCGCCGCGCTCAAGCCGGGACCGGAAGTCACGTTCACCGTTCAGACGAACGGTGTGCTTCTGACCGAGCGGCGGATCGAAGCGCTGCGTTCGGCAGGCATCCGGATCGGCGTGAGCCTGGACGGCGGTCGAGCCGCCACCGACCGCCACCGCCGGTACGCCGACGGACGGTCCAGCCACGATAAGGTCCTGCGAGGGCTTGCCGCACTGCGCCGTTATCCGGACGTCTACGCCGGGTTGTTGTGCGTCATTGATTTGGACAACCCGCCGGTCGAGACGTACACCGCGCTGCTCGAACAGACACCGAGAGTCATCGACTTCCTCCTCCCGCACGGCAACTGGACCGCCCCGCCGCCCGGTCGCCCGGCAGACAGCAGCGCGCCCTACGGGCAGTGGCTGATCGCTGTCTTCGACCGCTGGTATCAGGCGCCGCAGCAGGAGACCGAGGTCCGGCTCTTCGGGGAGATAATCGCCGGGCTGCTCGGTGGGGCGAGCCGGTCCGAATCAATCGGGTTGAGTCCGCTCGGTGTGATCGTGGTCGACACCGACGGTGCGTTGGAGCAGGTCGACACCCTCCGCACCACCTACCCGGGCGCAGTATCCACGCCTTTCAATGTATTTGAGCACTCGTTCGACGCGGCACTGGCGCGCGGGGCGGCGCGCGACCGGCAAGCCGGGATCGAGTCGCTTGCCGAAGCCTGCCGCGCCTGCCCGGTACGCCGCGTCTGCGGAGGTGGCTACTATCCGCACCGGTACCGGGCGGACAACGGCTTCCGCAATCCGTCGGTCTACTGCTCAGACCTGTTTGAGTTGATCCGACACATCTCCCGCCGAGTTCACGCGGACGTCGAGCGACTGACCGCGACCCGCGACGCGGCATCGGTCGTAGGGCGGCAATCGTGATCCGTACCCACACGCTGAACGCACACCAGTTCGACGATCTGGCCGCCGGCCACGGCGGCGCCGCCACGATCCGCGCGCTGCGGTCGGCGCAGGTGAGCCGCCGGCTACTGCTCCTACGCGGCGTCCTGGACGCCACACCGGACCGGCTGACGGAGCCGTACCGCCTGCTGGCCGCCGCCCAGCGGGCCGACCCGGCTGTGGTGACCGAGGCCGTCGCCGCACCCCACTTCGGTGCCTGGGTCGTGACGGCCTCGCGAACGACTCGCGGTGCCATCGGCGATGGTGCCGACCCTCTCGATCACCTCGCGGCGATCGCGGCCGCGGCGGCCGCCCGCGCCGGACTGGACTTCACCATCGAGGTGGCCGCCGTCGACGGCGGGGTGTACCTGCCCGGACTGGGCTGGGCGCGCACCGGCCCCGGTCGGGTCGTCGTCGCCGGCCGGTCCGGCGACATCCGGGTAGGACCCGTGGCCGTGCCGGCTAATCCGGCCATCGACGGTCCCGACTGGCAGGGGCTGCGCCGGTTGCGGGCAGAGCGGGACGGCCTCATCCTCGACGTCCGGCTCGACGACCTTGACCCCTACCGGGACACCCACCGGCTCAACGCGACCGGCCGACTCAGCGCCGTCGAGGCGAACCGGTGGCAGCAGATACTCGACCCGTCCTGGCATCTCCTCGTCGAGCACCACCGCCGCTACGCCGAGGCGATCGCCGCCGGTCTGCTGAGCATCGTGCCGCTCACCCCGCCCGCCTCGGGCAACGGCGTGAACGGCACCTCCATGCACGCCTTCGGGTCGGTGTCGCTCACGCTGCCGCGGGACGACCTCGGCTTCGCCTCGTCCCTGCTGCACGAGTTCCAGCACGCCAAGCTCGGTGCGCTGCTCGACCTGTTCCCGCTCTACACCGACGACGCCGTTCGCCGACACTACGCGCCGTGGCGGGACGACCCCCGTCCCCTCGGTGGACTGTTACAAGGCGTGTACGCGTTCCTCGGTGTCACTGACTTCTGGCGAGTTCAGCGCGCTGAGCTGTCCGGGGCCCGGGCCCGATTCGCCCACTTCGAGTTCGCCCGCTGGCGCGAGCGGGTGTGGCGTACGTTCCAGTCGATCGAGCGGTCCGGCCGGTTCGACGCCTACGGGCGCCGCTTCCTCGACGGGATGCGGGCGACGCAGCAGTCGTGGCTGGCCGATCCGGTGCCGGCGGAGCTCGATCGGCTGGCGGCGGAGGCCGCCGAAGACCATTGGGCCGGCTGGCGGCTGCGTAACCTGCGGCTGGACCCCGAACAGCTCGGACGCCTCGCCGACGCATGGATGGGCGGAGAACCGGCCGCACCGGGAACCCTGGAACAGTTGACCGTGCGCGTGGCCGCGGCAGACGTCCGGGCACTGGCCCGCAACGTCCGCCTCGACCTGGCGTTACAGCGGATGGCCGCACCTGCTCGCCCGGCCGGCACCTGCGCCCAGCCCGGGGAACGTGACCGGACCGACTTGCCGGGCACACCCGGGGATCACGCGTACGCACGGGGCGATTTCGCGGCGGCTGTCGAGGCATACCGCGAGCAGATCGCCGCCGACCCCGACGACCGGGGCGGCTGGCTCGGCCTGACGCTGGCGTGTCGACGGTGCGAAGCACCCGCCGACGAACCGTGGCATACCCGTCCGGAGATTCCCTTCGCGCTGCACTGCGCTGTCCGGGCCGCCGGCGGACCGGCCCCCGACCCGATACGCCTCGGTCAGTGGCTGGCCGGTCCGGCCATGGCGGATCAGGCAACCGAACCGCGCTGACGGATCAGGTCGGCGGCGGATCGACCACACAGTACAACCGTCGGCCCTGCACCAGGTCGTCGATGTCCGGGTGGCCCTCCCGCAGCGTGCGTCGCAGCCCGCGCAGCGCCTCCTCACGCAGCTGCCGCGCGGCCTCCACCTGACCCGTGGCCTGCAGGTCCAAGGCCAGGTTCGCGGCGATGGCGAGTGCCTCGGGATGCTCGGGCCCCTGCACCCGTCGGGCTCGATCCCAGGTCTCCGACAGCAGCGCGACGGACGCGTCGTACTCGCGCGCCAACGCCAGGTTGTTGGACATGTTGACCGTCGTGCAGATGGTGTACGGATGCTCCGGGCCCAGCGCCGTCGCCGTCATCATGCCGTGCAGAGCGGCCTCGTCGAGATCCCGTGCCCGCTGATAGTCGCCGGCCATCCGCAGCACGATGGCCAGGTCAGTCATCGCGACATAGGTGAACGAGTGCTGCTCGCCGACGAGCCGACGATATCCGGCCAACGTCTCCTCGCCGATCAGCCGCGCCTCGGCCAGCCGGTTGGTCTGCGCGAGCATGGTGAACAGGGTGAGCATGGCGCTCATCGTCTCGTTGTGGTCCGAGCCGTAGCGTTCCCGGCGACGTTCCGCGACGTCCCTGGCCAGGTCGAGAGCCTCGTGTGACCGCCCGGCCTCGCGCAGCGTCGCCGCGTGGACCCGGGAGGCCAGCAGCACGTTGGAGTGGTCCGAGCCCAGCCGCTCCCGCAGCACCGGAAGCCAGCGCTGCTGTAGGTCGATCGCCTCGTAGTAGCGGGCCAGACCGTACAAGTCGCGGGACAACCCACCGAGTACACCGTGGACGGTAGCCGGATGGTCGTCGCCGAGGACCCGCCGGCGCCGGTTCCACGTCTCCAGGTCCAGTTGGTACGCGGCACGGAAGTCGCCCAGCAGGCGCAGGTCGATGGCAAGGTTGTTGGCCACCCGCAGGGTGTTCGGATCGTCCTCGCCGAACACGCGGCGATGCCGGACCAGCAGATCCTCGTCGAGCGTGCGGGACCGGTGCCAGTCACCGGACAGCCGTAGGTCCGCCCCGAGGCTGTTGGCCAGTGCCAGCGTGTGCTCGTGATCCTCGCCGAGCGAGCGTCGGGCGACATCCAGCATCTTCTCGTTGAGCTCTCGAGTCGCGGCCAGCTCACCGGTGGAGCGCATGGCATTCGCGAGGAACCGAGCCGTCACGATGGTCAGCCGGTGCTCGGCGCCGAGCTTTCGGGTCCAGGTCTGGTACGCGGTGTGCCCCAGCTCCCGGCTGCTGACGTAGTCCCCGGTCACGTACAGGTACCGAATCTGGTCGAGCACCACGTCCCGGATCTCCGTGGCATCGCTCTCCACCGCCTGGGAGGTGGCGACGTGCGGACCGATCTCGGCGTGCCGGTCCCAGGTCTTCGGGTCGTCGGTCGGGTCGCCAGGGTTGTAGGCAGCGAGGATCTCCTGGACACTACGGCGGTACCCGGCCTGCTGCCCGGGCGCCAGCCGGTTACGCAGCACCGCCTGAACGAGCCGGTGCACCTGGATGCTGTTGCGGGTGGGATTGACCCGGGCCAGACCGAGCCGGCCGATGTCCCGCACCGCCCGGCGTAACGCGATGTCGTCACGGACCGTCTCGTTGAGAGCCTCCGGCAGGTTGTTGGCGTATCTGCCCATCGGCAGCAGGCGAATCGAGATCGGTTCGGCGCCGAAGAAGGCACACAGCTCCAGCAACTGCAGGGCCGGCTCGTTCTGCTCGGCCAACTGGTCCAGCGCGAGCCCGAAGACTGCCGAGACGGGGACGCCGTAGACGCCCGGCGTGCCCTCTCGCAACGCCTCCACGGTCCGCTTCTCCAACAATTCGGCGTACTCGGCCACCGGAGTCGCGGTCCCGTTGATCCAACTCACCGCCTGTTCGAGCGCCAACGGCAGGTCACCGAGCAACTGCGCCAACCGGTCGGCGTCCGGCTCAGTGAGACCGTCCAGCCGGGACCTGAGCAGCTTCTTGCTCTCGGCTCGGCTGAACACGTCGACCTCAAGGGTCTGCGCGATGCCCGCCCAACTGTAGTTACGGGAGGTGATGAGCAGGTGCCCGCCGGGGATGGACAGGAACGGCGACAGGTCCTCGGGCCGGTTCGCATTGTCGAAAATCAACAGCCAGCGGCGGTACGGCCGCCCGGTACGCAGTGCGTCGTACACGCGGGTCAATGCCCGTCCGACATCGACGTCGTCGGGCGCGACCAGATCGAGCCGTACCGCGAGGGCGTTGAGCGACTGTCGGATCAGTGTCGGCTGCTCGGCCGGCACCCACCAGACCAGGTCGTACGCGTGGTCGTACCGGTAGGCGTACTCGACGGCGAGCTGGGTCTTGCCCACCCCGCCGAGCCCGTGCAGGGTGTGCGGCAACAAGGCGGCACGGACCTGGCTCGTCAACTGGCCACGTAGTTGCTGCAGAAGCTCCTCCCGGCCGGTGAAGTCGGGATTGCGCGGCGGGATGTCGCCGCCCCAGACGGCCGGCCGGTGGTCGGTGTCCGGGACGGCAGGGCCACGGTCGTGGGTGGGGGTCATCTGATCTCCCTTCCGTCTCCGGTCCGGCCGGCGCGACGGTGGATCGTCGTTCGTGAACCCGGCCGGCCCCGCGCCGGGTGTGGTGGCCGCCGGCAGCAAACCGTCGGCGAGGGCGGCGTAGCGGCCACCGAGCGCCGTGAGCACCTCCCGGGCGACCTCCGCGAAGGGCTGGCCCAGCTCGTCGGTGGGTATCCCGCGCTGTTGCCCGGCCAGCAGCGCGGGAAAGTCGAACGAGGTGCCCATGTGCTGGTTGACGAAGTGCGAGACCTCGTCCAGCACCGTCAACGCCTCGCCCGCCCGCAGCCCGGTGAGCAGGATCTGCCGGACGTCGGTGCGGAAGTCGTAGAGCACCCGGTCGGCCGGGACCGGAGGATCGAGCGGCGTCTTGCGGTACAGCAGGTCGCTCAGGAAGACCTCCGCCAGATCCCGGGGAAGCGAGTCGGGCAACATCAGTCGTTGCACGAGCCGCATCACCGGCAGGGTGAGCGGCGCTGCGGCGAGGAATTCGGCGAGGTGGCGGGCGTTGGTCGAGGCACCCGCGCGGAAGGTGTGCACCAGGTCGATCGCCGGCGTCTGGTCCGGGTCGCTGGGTGGCGGATCGTCGTTCAGCAGGTCGGCGTCGTCGAGCAGGTCGTCCGGCTGCCGGGTGAGTAGGGCGACAGCAGGGAGCCGGGCGACCCTTCCGGTGATCATGGCCACCCCGGACTCCAACCACGGCGCGGTGAGTTCGAGCACCGGGATCGCGACCGCGTCCGCTGGAACCGGTGTCCCCTCGTCCCTCAACGTCGGGCGCATCCGGGCCATCGGCGCTGCCGGCCCCGGCGGATGCAGCGTGACCAGGTGTGTCGGCGTCCGGCAGCGGTGCCAGAGCCGCTGCGGCAGCGGTTGCAGGACTGCGACGGGACCGGAGCGTCCCCAGCTCTCCAACCAGCGGAGGATCTCCGGGCCAGCCCACATCGGCGCAATACAGTCGCTGAAGATCAGGATTAGTCGGCGTCCGGTCGCGTCGATCAGCTCGCCCGGGCTCCGCCGGGTCTCGGTGGTCCCGGTGCTCAGTACCGGCGTCGTCTCCGTCACGTCCGGGTGTACCCGCCAGACCCGTACTGCGCCGAACGCGGTGATCCGCCGGGCCAGGGCCACCAGCTCCTGTACGGTCGACTCCCAGATCACCATCGACGGGCTGGTGTCCACGACGAGGTCCAGGTTGAGCCACCGGTCCCGGCCGCTGCGGAAGACGACCTGTGGGATACGGGTCTCGGCCATCAGATCCGCCGTGCGGTCTTCGTCGAACTCCACCTGCCGAGGCGAGTCGACGGCCCGGCGTAGTCCGCCGAGTGCCCGACCGAGGGCGAGCGCGTGGGGCAGCGCGGATACGGCGGGACTTCCGGCCCACAACGCCTCGCCCTGCCGGCCGTCGGTCGTGGCGAGGTACAGGTGCGCTCTGCCTGCTGCGCCGGCTCCGGTCCTCGCGGTGGCACCGCCGCCGATCGGTGCGTCCTCGGCCGGCCGTGCCAGATTCCCACTGGTCGGACCGGCCGGTGGCTCCGGCATCGCGACCGGTGTCGACGATCCGGTGTCGTCCGGTGAGAAGTCCGTCGGCACCGGCATGTGACCGGCCAACCACAGGGCCTCGGCCAGCTCCTCCGCGGTCAGCGCGGACGCCGCCTCACCGAGCCCCGCGATCAACCGGTCGATCATTGCGGACCGGTCGCGCTGAGGTCGCGGATCAGATTCGCCCGTAGCCGGGCCCGGGTCGACTCGGGCGGCCGGATGCCCGAGGTGACCAGGTAGATGGCGTTGAGTAACTGGTCGGTGGTCACCGCCTCACCACGGTCACGTTGCTCCAGGAACTGGCTGATCAGATCGGTGCTGTGTGCCGCGGCCTCAGCACCCAGCAGGGACTCCACGATCTTCCCGAGAGTCCGTTTGTCCGGTGGCCGGATGTCGAGCCGAAGACACCGGCGCAGGAACGCGTGTGGGAACTCCCGCTCCGCGTTGCTGGTGATGACGACGACCGGGAAGGCGTGGCAGCACACCAGGCCGTCCCGCACCGGAACCCGGTCGGTGCTGTCCGCAGTCATCACCTCCACCTCTCGTTGCTCCGCCGGCAGCCGGACCAGCTCCGGGATCTCGAACCGACCCTCCTCGAACACGTTGAGCAGATCGTTCGGCAGGTCGATGTCGCTCTTGTCCAGCTCGTCGATCAGCAGCACCCGGGGCCGGGCCTGCGGAAGCAACGCCGTACCGAGCGGACCGAGCGTGATGTACCGGCCAACATCGAGGACCTCGTGGTCGCGTTCTGCGGACTGACGCAGGTTGCTCTCCTGAAGCCGACCGATCGCGTCGTACCGGTAGAGACCGTCGTCCAACCTGGACCGACTCGTGATCGGCCAATGCAGCACCGGCCCCAGCAGAAGTTCCGCCGCAATGCTGTAGGCGAGGGTGGACTTGCCGGTGCCGGGCTTGCCGGTCACGAGCAGCGGACGCCGCAGGTAGAGTGCGGCGTTGACCATCTCGATCGCATCATCGGTGATCTGATAGCCGGCCGCCCGCTTGGCCGCCGGATCCTCGGCCGGGAAGCGTGGCTCGACCAGGTCACCGCCGTGGAACCGCCGCCAACGCGGCGGCGGCGGCAGCCGACCGATGTCGTCGTGGCTGTGGCCACTGCCCCGGTAGATCCGCCAGTCGCCGTCGGCGCCGGCCGTGGCGTTCGTGTCCGTGGTCACCGCTCTCCGCCTTCCTCTTCCGCTACCGTGGCTGAGCCGGATGGCTCAGCCGGGCCCGCTCGTCCGGGGGCAACCGGTCCTGCTCGTCCCAGAGCAGGGTGATGTGGTGGCCCACATGCCCCGTGGACGCTTCCGCGCCGCCCGCGTCCTGCCGCAGCCGCCACACGGCCGCGGGCAGGGCACGGATACCGCCGCTCACCAGCACACCCGGGATGTCGGCGTCGAACCGCGCCGCGTGCTCCTCCGCTCGGCACCAGGCGATCACCGGTAACCCGGCGGTGAGCCAGGCACCGATGTTGTGCAGCACGTGACGAGCCGACGCGCCGAGCACGATGAGGCAAACAGGCTGTTCGAGGTTGCGCATCAACTCGGCGAACCGGACGGGCGCGACACCGCTGGCGTGTTCGAACCGGACGGCACCCACCGCCGCGCCTTCGCCGTCGCGGCGCAGCGAATCGCAGCGCTGCTGCCAGCGGTGCCGACTGATCCGGTTGCGCATCCGCGCCAGGTCGCGGACCACCACCGGATAGTGCACCCCGATCGGGTCGGAGTGGCCCGGCGCCGTCACCACCCACTGGTCGACGTCATGCCCCAGCAATGCCCTGGGCAGGATGAACTCGACCGAGAGTGCGCCTACGTCCACGTCCTCGTCGCGGGCCAACTCGGCGAGCTGCTCGTCCAGCTTGACCCGGATCTCGGCCAGCAGATGCGGCGTGTCCGAGGTGTACCGCAGGTGCCAGGTGCCGTCCTCGGTGACCAACCAGACGTGCAGTAGGTACCGGGAGTTGGTCCGACCATCCTCGGCCAGCCGCATGACGAAGTGGTGCTGTCCCGGTTCGCCGACCGTCGGTGGCCGCCCGAGGGGCGGCTCGGGCGGCACGCCAGTGCGGTCGCCGACGTTACTGACGAGCTCGGCGATATCCTCGCGGGCCGGACCGTGGAGCAGACCGACCAGTCGGCTGAGGAAGGCGTAGAGCGGATGGACCGGGTCGGCACCCCTGATCGAGTCCTCCAGCAGCCGCACCACCGCACCCGGGTCGCTGGCGTCCGAGCGCACCCGAGGACCCCATCGGGTCAGCAGGTCCCGGAGCAACGGCAGCACGGTTGCCGGGTCGAGCTCGGCCAGCAGCGCCTCCACCCGGGCCCGCTCGTCCGGTTCGAGCACCTCAGCGGGACGGCGTATCGACTCCAGGGCACGGAGCCGGTCGAGGTGTTCCGACGGCCCCTCCACCAGGGCGACCGCCTCGACCAGTTTCGTCAGTCCGTCCGGCCGGCCGGCGCACCACGAGACGAGGGCGGCGACATCCTCGGCGGCATCGTCGGACCGGGGTGGATCCGGTTGCGCGTCGAGCAGCAGCGAGAGCGCACTGGCGTATCGGTCGCGGGTCTCCCGCTGTCGGCTGCCGGGGAACTGGAGGATCGCATCGACCAGCCGCCCGTGATAGGCGAGGGGTGCCACTAGCGTTCCCGACGTGCAAAGGGAGTCCGACCGGGGGTGGCTCTGATCACTGGCACAGGTCCACTCCTCCAACGGACGCGGCCGGGTGGGTCAGGCAACGCCGGACACCGATGGTGTCCGAGGCGTTCCAGCGGCCTTTCGTGCGACTCCTGTAGTGATGTGCGTCTCTTAATGGTAGGTGTCGGGCGGCGATCCCCAGTACCGCCGCCGGGACGACTGTCCAAAGGGCGACAGCTTTTACCGCGCCAGTCGTGGTGGAACACCGAGCGCGGTGACCGGAGGTGGAAGTTCCGTGCGCTGAAGAGCCTCGACAGCCAGCACCGCCGACCGGATCACCTCGATCATCAGGGTCTCTCGCATCGTTGACTCTGGGCTGGCGACGGTCTCCGTGCCCATGAGCAACGCCAGGGCGTCCATGCGGAGTCGCCGGGCCCAAGCGGTCAGCGATTCCCGCTCCGTGTGCACCCGCCGATGGCCGGCGTCGAGCCGCTCGCGAGGCGTGGCCGTACGCGGTGGCGACTGCGCAGTGGGCGGCTCCTCCCAGGCGGTGGGAACCGTCCGGGCGAGTGCGGCGAGCCGGTCGCGCTCCCGAGCGAGGGTGTCGAGCCGCCGATCGAGCTCGCTCGCCGCGTCGAGCACAGCCTGCTCGATGTCCAGCCCGACGGCCGCGAAGTCGTCCACGATTCCCGGATCGAGGCGCAGGGCGAGGCTGAGGGGTGCCCTTTCCTGGTGCAGAAGCCCCCGGTAGGCAAGGAGTTGGGGACAGAACGGAACTCGGTTTAGGCCCGTGACCAGAAGGTCGTCGGCCCGGGGGCTGCCAGCCGCCGCGAAGGTGACCGCGCCGAGCAGCGCGGCTGCGGCGCATAGCCCAGCCGAGTCGACCGTCGACGGAGAGCCCGTGCCCTGGTCGCGGCTGCCCAGCCCGGCGGCGAGCCGATCGGCGGCCCGTTCAAACGCCTCACCCGCGTCGCCCCACTGTTCCTCGGCGGCGTGACAGACCGCTCGTCCCCACCAGGCCGATCCACCCCCGGAATGCCGTACCGCCTCCGCGAAACGCACCTGCGCGACGGCCCATTCCCCGTTGCGCAACAACCCCCAGCCATATCGCTCGGCCGACGTACGCGCCTGGACGCTGAGCAGCCGGTCCACCGCCGGCGTGACCGCGAACCGCCAGTCCAGCAGCGCGGCGTCCCAGGGGGAGCGGCAGTCCGCCCGGGTCGGCACGCCCGAACCGGTCGGCTCCTGCTCAGGCGGGACGGTGGGCGGGCGATGCGCCACGATCAGGCTTCCGCGTACCCAGTTCCACTGGCCGGGAGTCTGCGGCACACCGGCGGCGACCACCCGACGGTAGACGTACTGGTAAAGGTCGTCGAAGGAGACCCGCCCATCGCCGTCCAGGTCGGCGCCGCCACTGCGCAGGCCTTCGATCAGGGCCGCCGCGAACACCGAGTGCGCCACCTCGGCCGTCAACGCCACCGGCTCCGCGGAGCTGTCCAATGCGTACTCCTCGGCCTGGCTGGCGGTGATGATGCCGAGGCCCTGGCCGTCATCGTCACCGAACAAGCCGGCGATGTTGACGGTGTGGTCGTCCACGCCACGATGGATCATCGTCCGGGAGACGGCACCGCTGAAGCAGCAGTCGAGAATCAGGATCTTCCGGCGGGAAGGTGAGCGGTTGATCAGCCGGCTGAGGAGATCTGCGGGCAGTGCGCTCACCATCAGATCATCGAGATCCGTGTCTCGCGCCGCCAGGTGGAGTTGCCCGTCGTCCTTGTAGCCGTGACAGGCGAAGTGCAGCAGGAGGGTGTCGGACCGGCTGGCGGTCCGCAGAAACCGGGACACCGCACGCCTGACCTCCGCGTCAGACCGATTGATCAGCGGCGGCTCGACCTCATACGCGCCGATCCGCGGATCGGCGAGGACAGCAGCCAACTCGTCCACGTCATGCACGGGTGAGCGCAACCGCCTCAGCCGGGGGTCCGCGTACTCGGCGCACGCTACGAGCAGGGCTCGCCGCGCGGTCACGACGACGGGCGGCGGTCGATCCAATCGGTCACCAGCGCCTGCACGTCCTGCTCGGACAACCCTGTCAGCTCGATGCGGGAGCCATCCGCCCGGACCGCCTTGACGGTGCGCCCAGCCCCACGTCCGACCCAGTCGCGCAGGATGCGTACCACCGCGAGCAGGTCCGGCAGGACCGGCAGCACCGCCACGCAGACTGCACCGACGGCGGCGAGATCGACGCCCCGCGTACCGTCGGGGGCTGGGGCCGTGGGCGCTGGCAGCACGGTCCCCAGGCTCCACAACTCCTGGTTGAGGTTGCTCAACTCACGCTCGAGGTCCGACGGATCCTCCTGGGGGCCAGCGCCCAGAAAGGCCGTCACCACCACGTCGTCGACAGCGTCCGCCACGTCGCCTCCTGCCGTACCGGTCCACCCGTACCTGACTGGGTCTCCAGCATGACCATCGATGTCAATTCGGCGGGTAGGTCCCTGTTCCGGTCAGGTGGCGGTGGGGAAGTGGAAGTCCGGACGGGCCGTCGGGGTGGTGCCCGGCCACCTGCTGGTGACGACCTTGCCGCGCGTGTAGAACGCCACGCCCTCCTGGCCGTGGATGTGGGTGTCGCCGAAGAGTGACGCCTTCCAGCCGCCGAAGGAGTGGTAGGCCATAGGCACCGGCAGCGGGACGTTCACCCCGACCATGCCGACCGAAACGGTACGCACGAAGCGGCGGGCCGCCGCTCCGGCGGAGGTGAACAGGGCGGTGCCGTTGCCGTACGGGTTGGCGTTGATGATCCTGATCGCCTCGTCCAGGCTCTCGGCCCGCAGCACCACCAGGACCGGTCCGAAGATTTCCTGCTGGTACGCGTCCATGTCGGGAGTGACCCGGTCCAGCAGGCACGGGCCGACGAAGTATCCGTCGTCGTGGCCGTCCACCCGCAGGTCCCGACCGTCGACGACCACTGTGGCGCCGGCCTTCTGCGCACCGTCCACGGAGGTGATGACGCGGTCGCGTGCCTCGTCGGTGACCACCGGACCCATCTGGGACGACTCCTGGTCGCCGGGGCCCACCACGATCGCCGTGGCCTCCCGCCGGAGCAAGTCGACCAGCTCGTCCCCGGCGGCGCCGACCGCGACCACGGCGGAGATCGCCATGCAGCGTTGTCCGGCCGACCCGTACGCCGCGGAGGTGATCTGCCGTGCCGCCTCGGCCAGGTCGGCGTCGGGCAGCACCACGGCGTGGTTCTTCGCCCCGCCCAACGCCTGCACCCGTTTGCCGGAGGCGGCGGCGCGCTGGTGCACGTGCCGGGCGACCGGGGTGGAGCCGACGAACGACACCGCCGCGACGTCCGGGTGGTCGAGCAGCGCGTTGACCGCCTCCTTGCCGCCGTGCACCACGTTGAGGACACCGTCGGGCAGGCCCGCGTCGGCGTAGAGCTGCGCGACCAGGTTCGACGCGGACGGGTCGCGTTCGCTGGGCTTGAGCACGAAGGTGTTGCCGCAGGCGATGGCGATGGGGTGCATCCACATCGGCACCATCACCGGGAAGTTGAACGGGGTGATGCCGGCGCAGACCCCGAGCGGCGCGCGCAGCGAGTACGAGTCGACACCGGTGGAGACCTGGTCGGAGTAGGCGCCCTTGAGCAGCTGCGGGATGCCGCAGGCGAACTCGACGACCTCTCGGCCCCGGATCACCTCACCGCGCGCGTCCTCGACGGTCTTGCCGTGTTCCGCGGTGACCAGCTTCGCCAACTCGTCCTCGTGCCGTTCGACCAGGTCACGGAAGCGGAAGAGGACCTTGGCGCGCTGGGACAGGGACACGTCGCCCCACGACTCGAAGGCCCGGGCCGCCGCCGCGACGGCCTGGTCGATCTCGGGCTGGGCACCGATCGCGACCTGTGCCTGGGGCCGGCCGGTCGCGGGCTGGTACACGGTCGCGTACCCGCTGCCGGCGACGGACGCCCCGCCGATCCAATGTTCGATGCTGCGCACCCTCGTCTCCTTCGTCGATCCACGATTGCGTCGATGTGCGGTGGGTCCGGGCCCGATACCGGCCTAGAGCCACCTGGTGCCGATTCCCCGCAGGTCAGGGGTGCTGAAGGAGTACACGAGCTCCATGCCGTCGGCGCTGCCGGTCTCGATCGCGTGGGCGACGCCGGCGGGGATGTACATCGCGGTGCCCGGTCCCGCCTCGAACTCCTCGTCGGCCAGGGTGAACCGGGCCGTACCGGCCAGCACGTAGTAGAACTCGGCCGAGTCGGCGTGCAGGTGCAGCGGGTGGCTCATCCCGGGTTCCATGCGGTAGACGCCGGTCAGAAACTCGCACTCCGGATCGCCGGTGGTGTCCCGGTCGACGAGACGGTGCACCAGTCCCTCGTCGTCCGGGTTGTGGTTGAGGGCGGAGATCAGCTCGTACTCCAGCTCGTCGCGGCGCACGACGAACGGCGGGCGTGGCGTCCCCGGTGTGCTGCGGCGGTGACCGTCGTGGGGTAACCGGGTCACCGTTCGGCGTCCACGCTGGTGGCGCCGAGGGGGATCTGTGGGCTGGTCAGGGGCCCGTGGTGCTTGGAGAGGCAGATGGCCTCCCAGCCGGTGACCACGCCGTGGATGACGCCGGGCTCCCAGCACAGGTACTCACCGGCGTGGTACACGTGCTCCGGGTCGGTGGCGCACCAGCCGCCGAGGAAGAAGATCTCCTCGGTGCTGTGGTGGAACTCCAGGGCGGTCTTGGCGAACCTCCGGGGCAGGACGAACAGGATGGTGTCCTTGCCGCTCTCCTCGACCTTGCGCAGCCGGATGCACTGGGTGGGGACCTCGAGGTCGCCGTGGCTGCTGGTGTCGGTGACCCCCGCGAACGCCTCGCGCACCGGTCGCCAGTTGGCCTGGTCGAAGATGTCGACGGTCTCGCCGAGCGGTGTCGACGGTGCCGGTGGTGCGTCCGTGCGGACCTCGAAGGGGGAGTCGGTCCAGAAGATCAACGTGGCGCCGTGCTCCGACGAGATCGGGCCGAGTTCGGTGCCGGAGGGCAGGAAGAGGTAGTGCCCGGGGCGGCACTGGCGTCCGGCGATTGTCAGGTCGCCGTCGCGGACCAGAAGTTCGAGGTCGGCGCCGTTCCAGTGCTCCGGCATGTGCCAGCCGGGTGGGACGTCGACGACAAGCGTCTGCGCTCCGGTCTCCGGATCGGCGTTGATCTGGCGGGTGAGAAGTCCGAAGGGCAGGCCCGCTGCCCGCCACACGCGCTGCGGCACCTGATCGATGATGACCCGTCGCTTGCCGGCATGAGTCACGGTGTCCTCCTTCAGTTGACGCAGGATTGTATGTAATCCGTGGGGGGTCGTCTAGGTCCGCGAGTGGCACTCGCAATGACTCCGCAGCTAGTAGCTCTGGGCTCAGTGCGGCGCTAGGGTGTCGCAAAGTCCATGTATGCAAAGCCTGGCAGGGGCGTGCGTGCTCCGGTGCGTGCGGGTGTCTGCCCTGCTGACCGCCGGGTGCCCGCTCCTGGCCCGTCGGGGTGACCCCGATCTGGCGGAACGAAGCCTTGACAGCCGGCAACCTGTATACAAACATCGCATCCTGTGATCCGCTTCACCAAGTCAAGCACGCCTGATATAGCAACCTTGCACACAATGTGGAGGTGTCGGCATGGGAACGACTTCCGTTCGGATGCGGGCCGTGGCGGCGCTCGCCGTGACGAGCCTGGCTGTCGCGGGCTGTAGTGGAAACGACGGCGATGACGCCGACGCCGGCACCAGCCAGGCGTTGACCGTCGCCGCGCCCGGAGTGGTCTCCAGCCTCGACTCCGAGCGCTACCAGGGCTTCATCTCGATCGACCTGCTACCCAACATCTCCGGGACCCTCGTGCGCTTCACCAAGCCCGAGGCCGGCGCGACGACCCTGCAGACCCCGGACCAGATCGAGCCCGAGCTCGCCGAGTCCTGGGAACTCAGCGACGACCGCAAGCAGATGACCTTCACCCTCCGCGAGGCCAAGAGCCAGTTCGGCAACGCCCTCACCGCCGAGGACGTGAAGTGGTCCGTGGACCGCATGGTCAACAGCGAAGGCGTACCGATCGCCAAGATCCTCATGGGCATCGGCGGATGGGACATCGAGAACCCGGTCACCGTCACCGACGACCGGACCGTCACGATCAACGTCGCCCAGCCGAACGCGGTCAGCGTCTCGATCCTGAGCACCTTCTTCATGACGATCTACGACTCCGTCGAGGCCAAGAAGCACGCCACCACCGACGACCCGTACGCCTACAAGTGGCTGGGCGAGAACACCGCCACCTTCGGCCCGTACGAGGTGCGTTCGTTCGACCCGGGCAAGGAAGTCCGGCTCACCGCCAACAAGAACTACTTCCGGGGTACGCCCACGGTGACCGACGTGGTGGTGCGTGCCGTCGCCGACACCTCCAACCGGCTCCAACTGGCCCAGAGCGGCCAGGTCGACGTCGCCAGCGCGCTCACCTTCGACCAGCTCTCCTCGCTGGAGAACAGCGACGGCGTCCGGCTCGAACGGGTGCTCTATCCCAACATCGACGTGCTGGTGCCGAACCTGAAGGCCGAGCCCTTCGACGACAAGCGGGTCCGCGAGGCCATCTCCTACGCCGTCGACCGCGCCGCGATCGTCGAATCCGCCTACCAGGGCTACTCCACCGCGTCGAGCGACTTCATCCACGACGACTTCGGTGCCCCGGCGGCGGCGCAGCCCCTCACCCACAACATCGACCGGGCCAAGCAACTGCTGGCCGAGGCCGGCCTGCCCAACGGCTTCCCGATGGAACTGGCCTACAACGCGGCCAACGTCGGCGCGCACAGCGAACAGGTGGCCGTCCTGCTGCGGTCGCAACTGGCCAAGGTCGGCATCGAGGTCAAACTGAACAACGTCGCCTCGGGTGCGGACTTCGACGCCGCCAAGCGCGAGGGCAAGCTGCAGAGCTGGCTGGCCACCAGCACCCCGCTGGTGCCCGACCCCGCCTACTACCTGCAGGTCTTCTACTCCACCGGCGGACTGACCAACCTGCAGAACTACAGCTCCTCGACCGTCGACGGGCTGTCCCGGCAGATCCTCGAAACCCAGCCGGGGCCCGAACGGGAGGCGTTGGTCAAGCAGGTCAACGACTTCATGGTGGGGGACATGCCGGCCATTCCGCTGGTCGACTCCCAGAAGTTCTACGCCTTCCGCGACGGCGTGACCGGCTTCGTCAGCTACTCCCAGGGCCACGTCAACTACTACGACATCTCCGTCTCCTGACCCGGCCGGCGTCCCCGGTGCACACGCCGGGGACGCCGACCGGCGGGGCCCACGGTCGGACCCGCCGGCGACGACGTTCCGAGACAGCTGACGTACCCGAGAAAGCAGGTCGTTGATGTACCGACTTGGAGTCGACGTCGGTGGCACGTTCACGGACGTCCTTCTGATCGAGGAGGCGACCGGCCGGACCCGCCGCACGAAGGTGCCCTCCACGCCGCAGGACCAGTCCGTCGGCGTCGTCGAGGGCGTGACCCGGGTCCTCGCCGACGCCACCGCCCGCGCGGCCGACATCCGCCAGTTCCTGCACGGCACGACCGTGGCCACCAACGCCGTCCTCGAACGCCGAGGCGCCCGGGTCGGCCTGATCGTGACCGTCGGCTACCGGCAGGTCCTGCACATCGCCAGGTCGTTCGTGCCCGGCGGACTCGGCGGCTGGATCGTCTGGGACCGACCCGCCGAACTGGTCGCACTCGAAGACGTCCGCGAGGTCCGGGGCCGACTGGACGCCCGGGGCACCGAGATCGACCCGCTGGACGAGACGGCCGTGCGGGCCGCCGTCCGCGACCTGGTCGACCGGGGCGTGGACGCGCTGGCCATCGGCTTCGTCAACTCCTACGCCAACCCCGCCCACGAGCAGCGGGCCGCCGAGATCGCCGCCTCCGAGGCACCCGGCGTACCGGTCTCCACCTCCGCCGGTGTCCTACCGGAACTGGGCGAGTACGAACGCACTCTCACCACCGTCGCCAACGCCTACGTCCGCCCCGGTGTCGGCGCCTACCTGCGCAACCTGAGCAGCAAACTGGTCGCCGAAGGACTGGTCGGCGACCGTCGGGTGCTGCGCTCCGACGGCGGACTGATGACCTTCGAACGGGCCGAGGACATCCCGGTCAGCCTGTTGATGAGCGGACCGGCCGGCGGCGTCGCCGCAGCGGTGGCCCTGGGACCGGCCGCCGGCTTCCGTGACCTGCTCACCCTGGACATGGGCGGCACCTCCACCGACGTCGCCCTGATCGAGGACGGCACCCCGGTCATCCGACGCGAGACGACCGTGGCCGACCTCGCCGTCCGCTCGCCCTCGATCGACGTGCAGACCGTCGGCGCCGGCGGCGGCTCCATCGCCCACGTCCCCGACCTGACCGGCGCGCTCCGGGTCGGCCCGGCCAGCGCCGGTGCCCTGCCCGGCCCGGCCACCTACGGTCGCGGCGGCGTCCTGCCCACGGTCACCGACGCCAACGTCGTGCTGGGCTACCTGCCGCACGCGCTGCTCGGCGGCGCGATGCCCCTCGACGTGGAGAAGGCCCGCACCGCCGTCGGCACCGTGGCGACCAAACTCGGCGTGACGGTCGAAGCCGCCGCCGCCGCGATCATCGACATCGTCAACGAGAACATGCTCGGCGCCCTGCGACTGGTCTCGGTGCAACGCGGTTACGACCCGAGACGCTTCGCCCTGTTCGGGTTCGGCGGCGCGGGCCCTCTGCACGCCAACGCCCTGGCCAAACTCCTCGGCTCGTGGCCGGTGGTGATCCCGCAGTCCCCAGGGGTGCTCTGCGCCTACGGAGACGCCTCCACCGGTGTCCGCGCCGAGGCGAACAAGTCACTGGTCCGCCCGCTCGACGACCTCGACGAGGCGCTGCTGCGCCGCGAGTTCAGCGACCTGGCCACCCAGATCGACACCGAGTTCGACCGGGCCGAGGTACCCGCCGACGCCCGCACGGTCCGCTTCGAGGCCGACGTGCGCTACCACGGGCAGGGCTTCGAGGTCCCCGTCAGCGTCCCGGCAGCCGGCCAGGGGCCGCTGATCCCCACGCTGCGCGACGGCTTCGACGAGGCCCACCGACGCCTGTTCGGCTTCGCCCTCGACGAACAGCACGAGATCGTCAACATCCGCGCGGTGGGGGTCTCCGACGCCGAACGGATCCGACCCGTCGAGATCGAGTCGGGCGACCACGACGCCTCCCGCGCGGTCATCGGCGGCCAGCGCGTGTACGTCGACGGCGGCTGGCAGGAAGCGGCCCTCTACGACCGCACCGCCCTGCGCGCCGGCGACGAACTGCACGGTCCCGCGATCGTGGTCGAGATGGATTCCACCAGCCTGGTCCTGCCGGGCTGCGTCGCACGCGTCGACAGGCTGGGCAACCTGCTCATCCTGCCCGCTGAGGAGAGGGGGCCCCGATGAGTGCCGTCATCGTCGAGACGACCCGGTCGCCGCGTCCGGTGGAGGTCGAGACCGCCGTGCTCGACATCGTCGAGAACGCGCTGCGCAACGCCCGGTTCGAGATGGACGCGGTCGTCCTGCGCACCGCGATGTCCCCGGGCATCCGGGAACAGAACGACGCCTTCCCGCTGATCGCCGACCGCAAGGGTCGGATGGTCGCCGGACAGTTCGGCTCCTTCATCGACGGCTTCCTCTCCGGCTACGACGGCACGGTGGAGGAGGGCGACGTCTTCTTCACCTCCGACCCGTACGCCTGCGACGGCGCGATCAGCCACGCCAACGACTGGCTGGTGCTGCTGCCGATCTACGCCGACGGCACGCTGGTCGGTTGGGCGGCGATGTTCGGCCACATGAGCGACGTCGGCGGCAAGGTCCCGGGAAGCCTCCCGACCGACGCGGTGTCCATCTACGAAGAGGGCGTCATCGTCCCGCCGGTGAAACTGGTCCGCGGCGGCACGCTCGACCAGCAACTCCTGGACACGGTCCTCAACCAGGTGCGCCTGCCCAACTGGAACCGGGCCGACCTCAACGCGGTCCTGGCGTCCTGCCGGACCGCCGAGACCCGGGTCCGGGAACTGTGCGAGCGCTTCGGCCTGGACACCTACCTGGCGACGCTGGACCTGCTGCTGGAACGCAACCGGCAGGCCATGGCGAAGCTGTTCCGGCAGGTCGTGCCCGAGCAGCCGGTCACCTTCGAGGACTACATCGACGACGATGGGCGCGGCAGCGGGCCGTTCCGGATCCGGTGCACGCTCTGGCGCGACGGCGACCGGGTGGTGCTGGACTTCACCGGCACCAGCGACCAGGCCGAGGGCTCGATCAACTTCCTGTTGAACGAGAACGTGCTGCGGATGTTCTTCGGCGTGTACACCATCATGGCCGTCGACCCGTTGATCATGTTCAACGACGGGTTCTATCCGCTGGTCGACGTCCGCATCCCCGAGGGCAGCCTGCTCAAGCCCCGACGCCCGGCGGCACTGTCCTGCCGGACGCACGCCCTGGGCCGGCTCTTCGACGTCCTGGCCGGACTGCTGGGCCAGTGCCAGCCGGACTTCCTCTGCGCGGCCGGCTTCTCGTCCAGCCCGCATCTGATGTACTCCGGCCTGGACCGCTCCGGCACCTGGTTCCAGCTCTACCAGATCGGCTTCGGCGGGGTACCCGCCCGACCGATCGGCGACGGCTTCGACGGCCACTCGATGTGGCCCTCGTTCACCAACGTGCCGAACGAATACCTGGAGGCGTACTACCCGCTGCGCATCGAGTCCTACGAGTCGATTCCCGACTCCGGCGGCGCCGGCCGCCACCGCGGCGGCAACGGCATCCGGGTGGGCTACCGGTTCCTCGAACCGGGCGAGGTCTCCATCCACGACGACCGCTGGTTCACCAAACCCTGGGGCGTGCTGGGCGGCGAGCCGGGACAACGCGGCACGAAGATCCTCGAACGGTCCGACGGATCGCAGCAGACCGTGCCGGCCAAGTGCGACCACGTCGGCGTGCGCCCCGGCGACCTGCTGCACTTCGTCACCTGGGGCGGCGGCGGGTGGGGCGACCCGCTGGAACGCGACCCGGACCAGGTGCGCCACGACGTCGAACGGGGACTGGTCACCGTCGAGGGCGCCCGCCGCTACGGGGTGGTCCTGGTCGGCGACCGCGTCGACGACGACCAGACCCGCCGACTCCGCGCCGAGATCGCCGCGAACCGGTCGGCGCTGCCCCGGTTCCACCGCGGCGGCACGGTCGATGAACTGCGGGCCCGGTGCCGGGCCGAGACCGGCCTGGAACCGCCCCGCGACCCGGCACCCACCCGCGTCCCGGCGCAGGCCACCGGCGGCACCGGACCCGGCAGCACATCGTCGGCGGCGCTCGGCGCTCAACGGGCGACCGACGCACGTCCGCAGACGACCCCCCGCACCCCGCTGGAGGTGCTCGTGCACCGGATCGCCCGGCAGGTGACCGGGCGATGAGCCGGACCAGCAAGGCCCACAACACCGGCGGACACCCGTCCGCCGACGAACTACCGGAGGAGAACTGTCATGGCTGACCTGCAGATGTCCGCGCTCGGAATGATCGAGACCCGTGGCCTGGTCGCGGCGATCGAAGCCGCCGACGCGATGGTCAAGGCCGCCACCGTCGTGCTGGTGGGCACCGAGTACGTCGGCGGTGGCCTGGTCACCGTGGTCGTACGCGGCGACGTCGGCGCGGTCAAGGCTGCCACGGACGCCGGGGCGGCCAGTGCCTCCCGGCTCGGTGAGGTGGTCTCCGTGCACGTCATCCCGCGCCCGCACGGCGAGGTCGAGGCGATCCTGCCGACCGGGGCCACCCGGGGCGGAACCAAGGCCTGAACAGGGCGCCGCGTGCTCGTCGAAGGAGTTGATACATGAGTCGGGTATGGACTGCGGTCGATATCGAAGACGTCGCCCGGTCGACCGGGCCGCGCGAAATCCTTCTGGGCGCGCGTGACCTGATCTCGCCGCACGCGGAGGACCTGGCCCGCAACCTGGGCATCGACGTCCGCAGAGCAGGACAGGACGCGCCACCGCCGACGCCCGTGCCACCGGCACCCACCGGCGGCACGGGCGCCGGATGCGGCGACGCCGACGACTGCTCGTGCGGCTGTACCGACGCCGAGGAACAGGCGGAACGGACTCTCCGTACCGTCGCCGCCGCCGTGCTGTCGGCGAACCCGGACGCGGACGCCTCGACGGTCGCCAACGAGACGCTCAAGGTGTTGGGGGCGTTCGGCGGACCCGGTGTGGGCCGTCCCGACCAGGCGCAGCCACTGCCCGGGCAGCCGCTGCCCAAGAAGGCGAAGGGTGCCCGCCCGCAGTTCTTCGCCGAACCGGGCATGGAGGCCCTCGTCTCGACCGTGGTGACCCTCTCCTCCGAGGTGTGGGTGCTGCGGGAACGGTTGACGACGCTGGAGCAACTCCTCGCCGACCGGCGGGTGGTCGAGCGCGGCGCCGTGGACGCGTACACGGTCTCCGGCGACGACGCACAGGCCCGCGACACCGAGGCGGCGGCGTTCGTCGCCCGGGTGCTGCGGGTCTTCTACGAGTGGCGCGAGGAGATCGTGCGGGAGGAGACCCCGGAGTCCTACCGGGAGGTCATCCGGCAGGCCTTCGCACAGGTGGGGGAGGGGAAATGACGCAGCAGGAGCACGGTGTCCTGCCCCGCGAGAACCACGACGAACTCGCGCGCGAGAACTTCGTCCGGGCACTGAAGTCGCACATCTCCACCGAGGTGACCCCCGGGGTCCGGGAGCTGTACGCACACCGCGTCGCCCCTCGCTACCAGCAGGAGATGGGCGTCGCGCCCCGGGACCGGGAAGCGGTCCGTCGGGCCATGGAACCGGAGCCGTACTACCAGCTCTGGAGTTCCGTGCGCCGGGCGAGCCAGGACCTGCTCTGGAACGTGGTGGCCGACAGCATCGCCCGGCAGTGGGACGACCTGGCCGCCCGCGCGCAGCGGGCCGAACGAGGGCTCGGCTCCCTCGAACTGGATCCCGCCTTCGAACTGCCCTGGTACTTCTGGGGCATCGACATCCACGCGATGCCCGGCGGCTACCGGGGCGAGTACGTGGCGGACGACCTCACCGCCGGCGCCCTCTACGACCGGGGAGTCTACGTCTACGCCATGGGCCAGATGGGCGCCCTCAACGACGACTACGGCCAGTCCGTGGTCAACAACTACCTCAAGCAGTCCCACCGGGACTTCCGCCCCAAGCGGATCCTGGAGATCGGCTGCGGGGTGGGCAACTCGACGCTGCCCTACGTCGACGCCTACCCGAACGCCGAGGTGCACGGCATCGACGTCGGCGCGGCCCTGCTGCGCTACGGCCACGCCCGCGCCGAGTCACTCGGCCGCACGGTGCACTTCTCCCAGCAGAACGCCGAGGCGACCTCGTTCCCGGACGGGCACTTCGACCTGATCGTCTCGCACATCGTGCTGCACGAGGTGCCGCCGGACGCGGTACGCGCCATCCTGCGCGAGTGCCACCGGTTGCTCGCCCCCGGCGGCATGATGATCCACGCGGACTTCCCCGGCTACGCCGGCCTCGACCCGCTGGTGCAGTTCCTCATCGACTGGGACACCTGGAACAACAACGAGCCGTTCTGGGGCCCGATGCGGGACATGGACCTCCTCCAGGCCGCCCGGGACGCCGGATTCACCGGCGACTGCTCGGAGCTGTCCTGCAAACGGGAGTGCGTCGAGGAGGTCAGCACGCCGACCGGTCGCGTCCTGCAGAGCGGCGAACGTCGGCGCAGCGGCACCCTCTCGCTGCTCGTGGGTCGGCGCTGACGTGGCCGGCAGCGAAGTCGAGCTGCGCACGTACGCCTTCGTCGACCGACTCCAGCCGCAGATGGCCGCCCTGCTCGGCAGCGTGATGTCCGGTGACCCGGTCGTCGAGGGGATGTCCCAGCTCTTTCTGGAGATATCCCCCGGCAGTGACGTCTACGCCCTGGTCGACGCGGCCGTCAAGGGCGCCGGGGTCCGGCCCGGCTCCCAGGTGGTCGAGCGCCAGTACGGCATGACGGAGCTGCACTCGATGTCGCAGGACGCCGTCCGCCAGGCCGGCCGCACCATCCTCGACCTGCTCGGGATGACCGAGGCCGACGCGCAGCCCGCAGAGCTGGTCTCGGCGAAGGTGGTCTCCAACATCGACGCCTACCAGGCGCAACTGGTCAACCGGTCGAAGAAGGGCTCCCTGCTGGTGGCCGGCGAGTCGATGCTGGTGGTGGAGTGCCAGCCGGCCGCCTACATCTCCGCCGTCGGCAACGAGGTGGAGAAGTCCGCGGACGTCAAGATCGTGGACGTACGGGGCGTCGGCCAGTTCGGGCGGTTGTGGGTCTCCGGACTGCACGCCGAGATCGAGTCGGCCCGGCAGGCCGTCCGGTTGGCCTTCGAGAAGACGCCCTGGTCCCGGCGCTAGAGGAACGAGGTGATCCGGCATGCGTATCGCCCGGGTGATCGGGTCGGTGGTCAGCACCGTCAAGGCCGAGACGCTGACCGGCGCCAAGCTGCTCGTCGTCACGCCCCTGGGTGAGGGGCACGCCGTGGAGCCGTACGTCGCCGTCGACACCGTCGGCGCGGGCCGGGGCGAGGTCGTCCTGGTCGCCTGCGGCAGCGCCGCACGACTGGCGGAACGGCAATCCAGCCAGGCGCCCGTGGACTCCACCATCGTCGCGATCGTCGACCGGTTGGAGACCGAGGCGTGGGTCAACTATGTGAAGGACTGACGTGGACCTGTGGAATGCGGGTGCGCTCGGCATGGTCGAGACGCGCGGACTGGCTGCCTCGATCGTCGCCGTCGACGTGATGGCCAAGGCGGCCGAGGTGACGGTGATCGGCGTCAGCCGCATCGGCGACGGCCTCGTCACGGTCTCCTTCATCGGCGACATGGCCTCGGTGACGGCGGCGGTGGACAGTGCCCGGCAAGCCGTCGCGGCGACCGGCGGCACGATCGTCGCGACCGTCCTCGGCCGTCCCGCCGTGCCGGCCCACCTCGTCCGGGACGCCCCGCCGACCGACCGGCATCCCCGCGAGGCCGAACGCCCCGACGGCGCCGGACCGGAACCCGACGTCACCGGCGGCGCTGACCGGCCGGACCCGGTCGGGGAGACCACCGGCGAGGCCGACCGCCCCGCGACGCCCGCACCCGGCGGTAGCCCGAAACGACGCTCGGCGCGGTCGACCGCCCCGAAGCGGCGGCCTCCGCCGCCCGCACCACCGACCGAGCGAGGGGAGTGACATGCGCGGATACGTGGGCCCGCCGGGGGCCCAGATCCACTACCGCAGCAGCGGCACCCGGGGACCGGCGCTCGTGCTGTTGCACGAGTCGCCGCAGGCCTCCAACGTCTTCGCGCCCGCCATGCCCGCGCTCGGCCGATCACTGCGCGCGTACGCCTTCGACACCCCCGGGTACGGGCAGTCCGACCCGCCGCCCGAGCCCCCGGACATCCCCGGCTACGCGCGCCTGCTGCTCGACGCCGTCGACGCGCTGGGCATCGACGAGTTCGCCGTCGCCGGACAGCACACCGGCGCCTCCCTGGCGCTGGCGGTCACCGACCTGGCCACGCCCGGCCGGGTCACCCACGCGATCCTGTCCGGCCTCGTGCTCGACCGGGCCGAACGCGAACAGTTGGGTGCCACCTGGGCGCCGGACAAGCCGATCGACCCGTCCGGTGAGCACCTGCGCGATCTCTGGGCGCGGTACCTGGACATTTGGGAACAGCCACCGGAGCTGGTCAACCTCGCGGTGGCCAACATCGCCTCGGTGTTCGAGCGGTACAACTGGGCCTACCGCGCCGCCTTCCGCTACGACCCCACCGAGCCGCTGCGCACCGCACCCTGCCCGGTGCTGCTGCTCACCGCGGCACGCGACATGCTGGTCCACTGCGACGACATCGCCCGGCTGATCCGCCCGGACGCGACGTCGATCCAACTGACCGACACCACCGGGCAACTGCCGTGGCGGGTGCCGGAGGAGTTCGCCGCCGCCGTGGTCTCCTTCGTCACCGGATCCGGGCGGACACCGTGACCAGCCACGCCGACGTCCTGGTGATCGGTGCCGGCACCGCAGGTCTGCCCTGCGCGATCGAGGCGGCCCGGGCCGGGCTCCGCGTCGACCTGGTCGACGTCGGCACCGACATCGGCGGCACCCTGCGGGTCTCCGCCGGGCACATGAGCGCCGCCGGCACCCGTCGGCAACGCGCCGCCGGCATCGACGACGACCCGGACCGGCACTTCGCCGACGTGCAGCGCATCGGGCACGGCCAGGGCGACCCCGCCCTGATCCGGCTGGCCGTCGACGAGGCACCCGGGGTGGTCGACTGGCTCGACGAGAACGGCTTCCCGTTCGCACCCGGCATGCCGGTGGTCTACCACGGGCACTCGCCGTACTCCCGACCCCGCACCTACTGGGGCGTCGACCGGGGGCGCTCGATCCGCGAGACGCTACGACCACTGCTCGCCGCGCAGGTGGACGCCGGTCGGGTCACCCTGCGGCTGCGCTCGCGCGCCCTGCACCTGAGCACCGAGGGTGGTGCCGTCACCGGCGCCGTCGTGCGTACCTCCGACGGTGACCGCGAGCTGCGCGCCGGTGTCACGGTGTTGGCCTCGGGCGGGTACGGGGCCAACCCGCAGGTCTTCTCCGCGGTGACCCCGGGCGCACCCCGCCTGGTGACCAACGCCGAGCCCACGTCCACCGGCGACGCGATGCAGATGGCCACGCCGTTGGGCGCCGCCGTCCGCTTCGCTGACCTGCACACCCCCCGCCTCGGCCTGCTCGAACGTCGCTCGACGCCGGGCCGGGTGGACTTCTGGTCCGAGGTGGCGCATCTGGCGCCCGCCGAACGCGCACCGCGGGAGATCTGGGTCAACGCCGACGGCGACCGGTTCGTGGCCGAGGATCTCGGCGACGTCACCCGCCACGAGCGGGCCGTGCAGAGCCAGCCGGACGCCGCGTTCTGGATCGTGTGCGACGACGCGGCCGTCGACGCCGGGGCACCCCTGGTGCCCGCGTGGGGGCCGGACGGGCTCCGCGCCCAGGCGCGGCAGGGGGACGTCGCCTGGGTCGCCGACGACCTCACCGACCTGGCCCGGCGGGCGGGCATCGATCCGGACGGCCTGCGGCGCACCGTGCGGGCGTACCACCTGGCGGTCGACCGGGGCGTCGATCCGCTCGGCCGACGGGCGCTGGGCCACCGCGTGGCCCGGCCGCCCTTCTACGCGGTGCGGTCGGCCGCCGCGCTGCTCTGCAGCTTCGGCGGCCTGGACGTCGATCCGGCCTTCCGGGTACGCCGCGACGACGGCGGGGTCATCGCCGGCCTGTACGCCGTCGGTGAGGCCATCGGCATGGGTGCCACCAGTGGCGCCGCGTTCTGCGGGGGAATGGCGGTGACCCCGGCGTTGGCGTTCGGGCGGCTGCTCGGTCGCCGGCTCGGCGGGTGATCGGCATGGCACACCACTAACCACTGTATGCACGGAGGTCCACCACGGGATCCAGCTCTGGCTCCGGCTGACAAAAGCCGCTGTTGACAGCGGACGACGCAGAACTGTTGTATACAAACACCCACTCGGGTGGGCTGCTATGAGAGGTGTCCATGTCTAGCGAAACGCACCACGAAGGACCGCTCCACGGCGTGCGCGTGATCGAGTTCGGGTCCCTGCTCGCGGGCCCCTTCTGCAGCCAACTGCTGGCCGACTTCGGCGCCGACGTCATCAAGTGCGAGCCGCCACGCCAGGGCGACCCGATGCGCGAATGGGGCCAGGAGAAGCCGCACGGCAAGTCGCTGTGGTGGCCGATCGTCGCCCGCAACAAGAAGTCGATCACCGTCGACCTGCGCACACCCGAAGGTCAGACCGTCGCCCGGCAGCTGATCGCGCAGAGCGACGTGGTCGTCGAGAACTTCCGACCCGGGACGATGGAACGCTGGGGCCTCGGTTACGAGGACCTCTCCGCCGACAACCCCGGCCTGGTCATGGTGCGCGTCTCCGGCTTCGGCCAGACCGGGCCGTACTCCAGCCGACCCGGTTACGGCTCGGTCGGTGAGGCGATGGGCGGCCTGCGCTACGTCGTCGGCGACCCGCAGACCCCGCCCAGCCGGGTGGGCGTCAGCCTCGGCGACTCCCTGGCCGGCACCTTCGCCGCCCTGGGCGCGGTGATGGCCCTGCGCGTACGCGACCAGAGCGGCCGCGGCCAGGTCGTCGACTCGGCGATCTACGAGGCGGTCCTGGCGATGATGGAGTCGCTGCTGCCCGAGTACACGCTGGGCGGCCACGTCCGCGAACGTACCGGCGCCATCCTGCCGAACATCGCACCCTCCAACGTCTATCCCACCCGCGACGGCGGCCTGCTGCTCATCGCCGCCAACCAGGACACCGTCTTCCGACGCCTCGCCTCGGCCATGGACATGACCGAGCTGAGCACCGACCCCCGCTTCGCCACCCACGCCGCCCGCGGCCACCACCAGGGCGAACTCGACGCCATCATCGCCGAATGGTCGGGCCGGCACGACACCGAGGACCTGATGGCCGTCATGATCAAACACGACGTCCCGGTCGGCCGCGTCTACCGCGCCCCGGAGATGCTCCACGACGAGCACTTCGCCGCCCGCGAGGCCATCGTCCGCGTCGAACACCCCGAGTTCGGCGAGTTCCCCATGCAGAACGTCGTGCCGAGACTGTCGCGCACCCCCGGCCGGGTCAAGTGGACCGGCCCTCGCCTCGGCGAACACACCGACCAGGTGCTGACCGACATCGTCGGCCTGGCCAAGTCCGAGATCAACGAACTGCGTGCCAGCGGCGTCATCTAGAGGCGGACACGGTGAATGACCTCCACGCGGACTACCGCAACGCCGGCTTCGGCGGCGACCTGGGACACGGCACCCGCCGCGCGCTCCTGCTCGTCGACCTGGTGCGCGCCTACCTCGACCCGGCCTCACCGCTCTACGCCGGTCACGAGAACCCACCCGCCCTGCGGGCCTGCGCCGACCTGCTCGACGCCGCCCGACGCCACGGCACCCCGGTGATCCACACCCGGGTCGAACTCGCCCCCGGCGGGATCGACGGCGGCCTGTTCACCCGCAAGGTGCCCGCCCTGCGGGTCTTCGAACGCGGCAGCCACCTCGCCGCCGCACCACCGATCCTGGCACCCGCCGCCGACGAAGCGGTCGTCACCAAGCAGTACGCCAGCGCCTTCTTCGGCACCAGCCTCGCCAGCACCCTGCGCGTCCTGGGCGTGGACGCCCTGCTCATCGCGGGCGCCTCGACCAGCGGCTGCGTCCGGGCGAGCGCGGTGGACGCCCTGCAACACGGCTTCGTCCCACTCGTCGTCGCCGACGCCTGCCTCGACCGGGACCCCCGCCCGCACGAGGCCGCCCTGTTCGACCTCGACGCCAAGTACGCGCAGGTCCTGACCCTGGACGAGGCGACCACCCTGCTCGGACCGGGAGGTGCGTGATGCGGGTCCTCAGATACGCCCGCCGACGGATCCTCTTCCTCCCGGTCGGCCTGCTCTCCGTCATCGTGCTGGCCTTCCTGCTGGTCAACGCGCTACCCGGCAACCCGGCCGGAGTCATCGCCGGCCCGGCCGCCTCCCCGACGGAACTGGCCGAGATCGAACGCCGCCTCGGCCTGGACCTGCCCCTCTGGGAACGGTTCGTCGACTACCTCGGCAACCTGGTCCGTGGCGACCTCGGCGCGTCCTACTACACCGACCGGCCCATCCTCGACGAGATCCTGCGGTTCGCCCCGGCAACCCTGGAACTGGTCTTCCTCTCCCTCACCCTCGCCGCGCTCCTCGGCATCGGCCTCGGCACCCTGGGCGCCTACCGCAAGGGCACGGTGGCCGACCGCACCTCCCGCTTCGTCGTCACCACCTTCCAGTCCATCCCGGACTTCTTCCTCGCGCTGCTGCTCATCTACCTGCTCTTCTATCTCGCCGGGTGGGCACCGGCACCGGTCGGCCGACTCGGTCTGATGGACGAACCACCGCCGACCGTGACCGGGGCGCTGCTGCTGGACTCCCTGATCTCCGGAAACATGGGCACCTTCCGATCGGCGGTGGCGCACTCCGTGCTGCCCGTCCTGACGCTGGGCATCTACTACTCCGCGTACTTCGCCCGTAGCACCTACGCCTCCCTGGTGCCGGCGCTGGAGTCCAAACAGGTCGAGTTCGCCCGCGCCAGCGGCCTGCGCGAGCGCACCGTCCTCGCGTACGCCTTCCGCCAGGCCCGGACCCCGATCCTGACCTACGGCGGCATCCTGCTCGCCGCGCTGCTCGGCGGCGCGGCCATCATCGAGACCATCTTCTCCTGGGGTGGCTTCGGCGAGTGGGCGATCGACTCGATCCTCCAGCTCGACATCCCGGCCGTGCAGGGCTTCATCCTGGCCGCCGGACTCGGGACCCTGTTGGCCTTCACCGCGCTGGACATCCTGGTCGCGGCGCTCGACCCGAGGGTGCGCTATGACTGAGACCCTGGCCGCCGACCCCACCACGGTCACCGCCCCGACGACCAGGAAACGCCCCCGGGGCCGCCGACGGTGGCGACTCTGGGTGCCCGGCGCCGTCCTGACGAGCATGCTCGCCGCGGCCTACCTCGCACCACTGCCGCACGACCCGGCGGAACCGTCCACCAACACCCTCACCGCCCCCGACGGCGAGCACTGGATGGGCACCGACAAGTTCGGCCTCGACGTGTTCAGCCGCCTGGTGGCCTCCGCCGGGGTGGACATCCCGCTGGCCCTCGCCGGCATGCTGATCTCGCTGGTGATCGGCGTGCTGCTCGGGCTGGCCGCCCTGCACCGCGGACCGTGGGGTGAACGGGTGGTCCGGGCCCTCGACGTCTTCCAGGCGTTTCCGCTGCTGATCCTGGCCATCGCCCTGGTGGCGCTGATGGGCAACAACATCGAGAACGTCGTGGTCGCCATCGCCATCATCAACGTCCCCCGCTTCGTCCGACTGGTCCGCAGCGAGGGACTGACCATCCGGGAGAGCCGCTACATCGAGGCCGCCCACGCCATCGGCGCGACCGGGCCACGCGTGATGTTCCGGCACGTCCTGCCGAACATGACCGGCATCATCCTGGCCCAGGCGTCACTGGCGGTCGCGCACTCGATCGTCGTGATCGCCTCGCTCTCCTTCCTCGGCATCGGCATCAACGCCGCCGACGCGAGTTGGGGCGCGATGATCCAGACAGGAGCGCAGAACATGACGACCGGCCAGTGGTGGGTCTCGGTCTTCCCCGGCCTCGCCATCTTCCTCACCGTGCTCTGCTTCAACGCCATCAGCGACGAACTGCAGGACACCTTCGGCCGGGCGAGGCAACGATGAGCCTGCTCAACGCCCGACGTCGACCCGACAGCCGTCCCACCCCGCCGCCGTCCGGCGGATCCGCCGGACGCCTGCTGGAGGTCAGCGGCCTGACCACCCGGTTCGACACGCCCGACGGCCTGGTCCACGCGGTCAACGGAGTCGACTTCCACGTCGACCGGGCCGAGATCGTCGGCGTCGTCGGCGAGAGCGGATGCGGCAAGTCGGTGACCATCCGGTCCATCCTCGGCCTGGTCCGACCGCCCGGCCGGGTGGTCGAGGGCACCGCCCGCTTCGACGGTGTCGACCTGCTCGGCCTGCGCCGCAGCGAGCTGCGCCGACTACGCGGCAAGGACATCGGATTCATCGCCCAGAACCCGTTCAGCGCCCTGAACCCGGTGATGCGCATCCACCGGCAGTTCGCCACCATCATGGCCGCGCACGGGGTCAAGGCCGACGGCGAGGTCAGGGACCGGGCCCGCACCGCGCTCACCGACGTCGGCATCGCCGGACCGGACCGGGTCCTCGACGGCTACGCCCACCAGTTGAGCGGCGGCATGGCCCAACGCGTCGTGATCGCCATGGCCATGCTGCTCAACCCGACCTTCGTGATCGCCGACGAACCGACCACCGGCCTGGACCTGACCGTGCAACGGCAGATCCTGGACCTCATCCGCCGCCTGGTCCGCGAACACGACCGCTCGATGCTGCTGGTCACCCACGACCTCGGCGTCGTCGCGCAGTACTGCGACCGGGTCGTCGTCATGTACGCCGGCAAGGTCATCGAGCACGGCACCGTCCGGGAGGTCCTCAAGGACCCCCGCCACCCGTACACCCAGGCGCTCATCCGCGCCATTCCCCGGCCCGGTCAGCCACTGGTGCACCTCACCGGTCGACTGCCCGACCTGATCGACTACCCGACCGGATGCCCCTTCCGGGACCGCTGCCCGCACGCCTTCGAACCGTGCGCCCAGGTGGTCCCGCCCGCGGTGACCCAGACCTCCGGCCGGACCTACTGGTGTCACCTGCCCCAGGAGAAGGAGGCAGCGCAGTGAGTCTGCTGGAGCTGACCAACGTCAGCAAGGAGTTCCACGTCGGTGGCGCCACCCGCGTCTACGCGCTGGACGACGTGTCGCTCTCGGTGGACGCCGGCGAGACCGTGGCGGTCATCGGCGAGAGCGGATCCGGCAAGTCGACGCTGGGGCGGCTGGCACTACGCCTGATCGAACCGACCCGGGGCTCGGTGCGCTTCGACGGCACCGAACTGCTCGCGCTGCCCGCCGCCGAGATGCGCAAGCTCCGCGCGAAGATGCAGATCATCTTCCAGGAGCCGTTCGAGTCGCTGAACCCCCGGATGCGGGTGGCCGACATCATCGGCGAACCACTGGCCATCCACCGGCCCACGATGTCCACATCACAGCGCCGTGACCGGGTCGCGCAGATGATCGAACAGGTCGGACTCGCCCCCGACATGGCACGGCGTTATCCCGGTGAACTCAGCGGCGGGCAACAGCAGCGGGTCGGCATCGCCCGGGCCGTGGTGACCGAGCCGTCCCTGGTCGTGCTGGACGAACCCACGTCCTCACTCGACCTGTCGGTCCGCGCCCAGATCCTGCGCCTGCTCGCCGACCTGCAGGCCGAACTCGGCATGGGCTACCTGTTCATCTCGCACGACATCCACACGGTCCGGTACGTCAGCGACCGCATCGCCGTCATGTACCGGGGGCGGGTCGTCGAGACCGGCCCTTCCGAGCTGGTGTTCGCCGATCCACAGCACCCGTACACCCGCGCCCTGCTGGCGGCGGCCCTGCCCGTCGATCCCGACCAGGAGCTGGCCCCGGCCCGGCTGGTCGGTGATCCACTGAGCCCGACCCAGCTCGTACCGGGATGTGTCCTGCACGGACGCTGCCCGGTCGGCGAGGACAGATGTGTACAGACCGAGGTGCGACTGACGCCGATCGGCGCCGACCGGGAGGTGGCGTGCATCAAGCCCGGAGCGCCCGGAAGCTGACCCGCACGGCGGTGGGGGAGTAGCGACCGCTCACAGCTCGGGGCGGTCCACCATGCCGTCGAGCAGCACCGTCCGGGCGGCCAGCACGTGGGCGCGCATCGTGCTCGACGCCCACTCGGCGTCCCTGGCCCGCAGCGCCGCCACCAGGTCCCGGTGGTGCGCCATGCTGCGGGCCAGGGCATCCGGCGTGTAGAGGCGGAACGCCCGTACGACCAGCGGAACCTCCACCACCGCGGACAGCAGCGAGGTGAGCCGAGGGCTGGCGGCGGCCTTCAGCACCGCGTTGTGCAACTCGGCGTTGAGGGTGGCGATCCGGTCCAGATCCTGCGGACCCATCCGCCGGGCCAGCTCCTCCATCTGATCGCAGAGCCCGTCCAGCCGGTCCAGGACCTCGGGTTCGATGCGCTTGGCGGCCAGGGCCGCGCCGTAGCTCTCCAGCCGGGCGCGGATCTCGTAGATGTCCTGCAGATCGCCGAGCGACCATTCCGCGACCCGTGCCCCACGGTTGGGCTGGAAGACGACGAGGCCCTCCGCGGTGAGCCTGCGCAGCGCCTCCCGGATCGGTGTCCGGCTGACGCCGAACTGCCGGGACAACTCCATCTCGCCCAGGCGGGCACGCGGGCCGATCGAGCCGTTCAGGATCGCGCTCCGCAGCGCCTCGTACGCGTCCTCCGCGGCATTCGTCACCCGTGCCTCCGTCGTGTGAGCCGCATGTCGTCGGCACCCTTGCCGCCGGTCTGACAGTCTGAGATTGTATACATATGGTGGTTCAGGTGGTGGAGGTGTCTCCACGGGACGGTCTACAGAACGAGCCCGAGATCCTGTCGACAGCGAGCAAGATCGAGTTGATCCGGCGCTGTGTCGAGGCCGGAGCCCGACGGGTCGAAGCGGTCTCCTTTGTCCGCGCCGACCGGGTGCCGCAGATGGCCGACGCCGAAGCGGTGATGGCCGCAGTGCCACGACGCAGCGACGTATCGTACATCGGTCTGGTGCTCAACCGGCGCGGGCTGGACCGGGCGCTGGCGGCCGGAGTCGACGAGGTGAACTGCGTCGTGGTCGCCACCGAGACCTTCAGTCAGCGCAACCAGGGCGCCTCCGTCGAGGCCATGATCGGCGCCTGGACCGACATCGCCAAGGCCGCCCACGCCGCCGGAGTGCGCGCCAGCGTGACCGTGGCCGCCGCCTTCGGCTGCCCCTTCGAGGGCGACGTCTCCCCGACGACCGTGGGTGACCTGGCGCGACGGCTGGTCGAGGGCCAACCCGACGAGATCGCCCTCGCGGACACCATCGGAGTGGGCGTACCCGCTCAGGTGCGGGCCCTGGTCTCCGCCGTCACGGCGGCGGCACCGGGTGTGCCGCTGCGCGCCCACTTCCACGACACCCGCAACACCGCCGTCGCCAACGCGTTGGCGGCGGTCGAAGCGGGCGTGACCGTGCTCGACGCCAGCGTCGGTGGGATCGGCGGATGCCCCTTCGCCCCGGCGGCCACCGGCAACGTGGCCACCGAGGACCTCACCTACGCGTTGCACCGCTCCGGCCACCCCACCGGCCTCGACCCGTCGAAGGTCATCGAGACGGCGGCGTGGATCGGCGAGCAGCTCGGCAAGGACCGGCTACCCGGCGCCCTCGGTCGGGCCGGCTGGTTCCCGGCCGACCGGCGCTAGCCGGGCCGGTGCGATGGGACGTCACGAGGTCGGTGCAGCCTCTCGGTCCGGCGTCCAGGCGAGGATGTCCAGCAGGCGTACGTCCGTCAGGCGATCCGCTGCCTCGGCGACCAGTGGATCGTCGTGGTCGCGGGCGGCGCCCCGTAGCACTGCGAGGCCATCGGTGGCTCGTAGCAGATCAGTGCGGTATGCCGCCCAGTACGCCCGCTGCGGTGGTGCCTGCCGGCCTGCTTGCTGCAACTCGCGTGCTGCCGCCTCGGCAGCCCGCCGGTACCGCCCGAGTTTCATGTCGGCGTCCGCCATCACCTCGCGAGTCGTGCGCGTCCCCGGACGAAGGAACTCCACGTTCGACGGTGACACCCGGTCGTGAGTGCTGCGCCGTCGATGTCCCCAACGCGTAGACGTACGTCAGGACGATTCGTCCGGCGGGGGAGTCCAGGAGGGCATGCTCCGGATGACGGCGTCGAGCAGTACACGGAGTCGCTGGTAGTCCTCGTCGCCGAGCGAATCGCGGATGTGGTTGTCCAGGTGCAGCATGATCCGGTCGGCTCTGGCCGTCTCGCGGCGCCCGCTGTCGGTGAGGTGCAACTCCTGGATGTTGGCGTGGCGCGGGTGCGGCCGACGTTCGATCAGGCCGCGTTCGACGAGTTTCACGACCAGCGGGGTGATCGCCTGCGGTGTCACCCCGACCAGGCGGGCCAGTTCCGCGCCGGTCAGGCCGGGTGCCACTCCCAGGTTGGCCAGGACGGCATAGAGCGAGCCCGATACGCCGACCTTGCGCAGCGGCGGCTCCTTGGCGGCGAGCACGGCGAGGTCGGCCCGGCGCAGTGTCGACGCGACGCGGCCGAGCATCTCCTCGCGATCGAAGGTCACTGCCGTTTCGTCGGTCACGGTCACGGAGCATACCGCATCTTGATCTGAATTCATGCCTTGCGTCATATCAAGGTCTTGATACTCTCGTCATGCGGGTCGATGTCGTCGATTCCGCCGACGATCCATCCACTCAAGCGACTGAGCACGGAAGGGGATCAAGGTCATGCACGGGACACAGGGGCGGCACCCGCCACACCGCAGATTCCGCCGGACGTTGACGGCCACGAGCCTGGCCCTCGGCCTACTCGCCGCCGCAGGCGCCTGCGGCACCGACGGCGAACCGGCCGAGACCACCGGATCGGGCCTGACCCGACTCGTCATCGACTTCAGCCCGACCGCCAACAACGCCCAGCTCTCGCTCGGCGTCGACCAGGGAATCTTCGAACGACACGGCTTCGAGATCGACCAGGTCCCAGGCTCCGGAGCCAGCGCCAACAGCGTCGCGCTGCTCCTGAACGGACAGATCCACCTGGCCGTCAGCGAGATCACCGCGGTGCCGGCCGCCGTCGCCGCCGGCTTCCCGGTGGAGATCGTCACCTCGCTGGTCACCGACTACGAGTCGCCGGAGGGTGACGCCTTCTCCCTGATCGTGCCGGAACACAGCGACATCCGGTCGTTCGCGGACCTGACCGGCCGGACCGTCGCCGTCAACGGTCTGGAGAGCTTCTTCGACCTGACCCTCCTCGAAGCGGTACGCCAGGCAGGCGGCGATCCCGACGCGGTCCGGACCCTCGCCGTGCCGTTCGAGGACCAGGTCGCGGCGCTGCGGCAGGGCCGCGTCGACGCGATCAGCACCCTGGAACCGTTCGCCGGTCAACTGCTGACCGGTGGCGGGTTCCGTTCCCTCGGCAACCCCGCCACCAGCGCGCTCGGCCCGCGCAGCGTCCCGAGCATCCTGATGGGCTCCCAGCGGTTCGTGGACCGCAATCCGGACGTCATGCGACGCTTCCTCCAGGCGTGGAACGAGGCGACCGGGTACGCCAACGACAACCCGGACGCGGTCCGGGCGACGATCGTACGGACCACCGGCGCGCCCCCCGAGGCAGTGGCGCGACTGCCGCTGCCCTGGTACGTCAGCGGGATCGACCGACGCTCGGCGGAACTCATCGCCCGGCTGATGGTCGACTACGACCGGATCGACATGGCACCGGCGCTGGACGCGTTCACCTGGTCGGAATCACCGGACGCGCACGACCTCGACACGCCCCCGCGCGGGCTCCGGGTCTCGGGGTAGCCGATGAGACCCACCCCGCTGCTCCCCGTACTCACCACGGCGGCGCTGCTCGGCACCTGGCAGGCGGCGGCCGGCACCGGCGTACTCCCGGCCGAGGTCCCGCCGGCCTCCGCCATCGCCACCTGGCTCTGGGCCAACATCGGCACCGCCGTCCTCTGGACGGCCGTGTCGCAGACACTGGCGCACTGGGCCGCCGCGCTGGTCATCGGCGTCACGCTCGGCGTGCTCGTCGGGGCCGCCATGGCGAGCGTCCCGGTGATCAACGAGCTCCTGCTCGGCGTGGTCGAGTTCTTCCGCCCGATCCCGGTCGTGGTCTATCTGCCCATCATGTTGCTGCTGCTCGGCGCCAGGCCGGTGGTGGTGGTCGTGCTCGCGGCGGTGGCGGCCCTGTGGCCGATGCTGCTCCAGACGCTCTACGGCGTGCGGGACGTCGACCCGGTCACCACCGACACGGCACGGGTGTTCGGACTGACCACACCGCAGCGACTGCTCTGGGTGACGACCCCGAGCATGCTGCCGTACCTCTTCACCGGTCTGCGGATCGCCTCGACGATCACGCTGCTGGTGGCGATCGCGATGGAACTCATCGGCGCCGTACCCGGCCTCGGCAACACCCTGGCCACCTACGCGGGCAACGGCCGCTACGACGCGACGTACGGCGTCATCGTCATCGCCGGCCTGCTCGGCGTCGGCCTCAACGCCGTCTTCGAGCGGCTGGAACGGCGGGCACTGCGCTGGCACTCCGCCTACCGGACGCAGCAGGCATGAGGAGGCCGATCGTGAAGAGAACCGGCCTCCGGCTGCTCGTACCCGTGCTGCTCGTCCTGCTCTGGTGGACGACCTCGACGGCAAGCACCTCACCCTTCTACCCGCCGCTGCCCGACGTCCTGGCCGCCTTCGCCGAGTCGTGGCTGTTCACGCGACTCGGCTCGGACCTGGTCCCCAGCGTCACCCGGCTCCTCGCCGGCCTGCTGATCGCGACCGTCGTCGGTATCGCCGTCGGCACCGCACTCGGCCGCCACCGACTGCTCCGGAACGCCCTGAACCCGGCGGTGCAGTTCGGCCGATCGCTACCCGGCACCGCACTGATCCCGATCAGCGTCGTGCTCTTCGGCATCGGTGACGCCTCGAAGATCCTGGTCATCGCGTTCGTCTGCCTGTTCCCGGTGCTGTTGAACACGGCCGATGCGGTCCGCGGCACAGACCCGCACCTGCAGGACGTGGCCCGCTCGTACCGGCTCACCGCCGTACAGCGACTGGCCTTCGTCCTGCTGCCGGCGGCGGCACCACAGATCTTCGCCGGCATCCGCACGGCGCTGGGGATCGCCTTCATCATGATGGTGGTCACCGAGCTGTACGCCGCGACCAACGGCGTCGGCTTCGTCACCCTCAGCGCCCGCAACTCCTTCGACGTACCGCAGATGTGGGCCGGCACCGTGCTGCTCGGCCTGCTCGGGGTGGTACTGAGCGCCCTCTTCCTCGTCCTGCAACGACGCGTCCTGCGCTGGCACATCGGCATGACGGAAAGGAACTGACATGCTCTCGGTCACGAACCTAGGAAAGACGTACGGCTCCGGTGCCCATGCCGTCGAGGCGATCCGCGACCTGACCCTGACGGTTCACAAGGGAGAGTTCGTCTGCATCGTCGGGCCGTCCGGTGCCGGCAAGACGACCATGCTGAAGTGCCTCTGCGGCCTCCTGAAGCCGTCGTCGGGCACGGTCACCCTCGACGGCGTCCCGGTCACCGGTCCACCGAAGGAGATCGCCTCCGTCTTCCAGGACTACAGCCGGTCGCTGATGCCCTGGTTCACCGTGCGACGCAACGTCGGTCTGCCGCTGCGCAACCGGTACCGGTCGACGGCCGACCGCGCCGAACGGGTCACCGCGGCGCTGGACGCGGTGGGCCTGAGCGGATTCGGGGACCGCTACCCGTGGCAGCTCTCCGGCGGCATGCAGCAGCGCGTGGCGATCGCCCGGGGCCTCGCGTACGCACCGGAGATCCTGCTGTTGGACGAGCCGTTCGCCTCGGTGGACGCCCAGACCCGCGCGGACCTCGAAGACCTGATCCTGCGGGTACGCGACGACACCGGCGTCACCATGCTGCTCGTCACGCACGACATCGACGAGGCGGTCTACCTGGCGGATCGGGTGGTGGTGATGTCCGCACGCCCGAGCGTCGTACTCGACACGGTGCGGGTCGACCTTCCCCGCCCACGGGACCAGGTGTCCACCAAGCGCCTGCCCCGATTCGCGGAGCTGCGCGCACACGTACTGACGCTGATCCGGCGGACCGCCCTCGACGGCACGCCGCCGCCGGACCGACACTCGACGATCGGGGAACGACGATGACCACGCAGACCGCGCAGAGCACCGCGACCCGGGACGGCGACCCGGACACCACCGGCGACGAGGTGATCACCCTCGACCAGAGCACCGGCGACGAACTGGCCCGCTACCGGGCGGCCGGTCCCGAGCAGGTCGGCGCGGCCGTCCAGGTCGCACGGACCGCCGCCGGACCGTGGTGGGACCTCGGCTTCGACGGACGGGCGGTACGACTACGTGCCTGGCGCCGGGAGATCGCCCGGGGCGGCGAGGACCTGGCGGCGCTGATCCACGCGGAGAACGGCAAGTCCCTGGAAGACGGCCGGGCAGAGGTGCTCTCCGTCCTCGGGCACCTGACCTTCGTACTCGACAACGTCGAACGGGTCCTCGGCCGCCGTGAGATCCCCGCGCCGGCCGCGATGCCGCACCAGCGGGCGTGGGTGGAACATCTCCCGTACGGGGTGGTCGGCGTGATCGGGCCGTGGAACTTCCCGCTCGGCACCCCGGGAGCGATCGTCATCCACGCCCTGGCCGCCGGCAACGCCGTCATCCTCAAGCCCAGCCCGATCACCCCCGGAGTAGGCGTCTGGCTGGCCCGGTCCTGGCGGCGGGCCGTACCCGACCTTCCCGGCGCCTTCCAGACCGTGGTCGGCTTCGCCGCCACCGGCCGACACCTCACCACCGGCGTGGACAAGGTCGCGTTCACCGGCAGCGTCCGTTCGGGCCGGGCCGTGGCCGCGGACTGCGCCGCGCGCCTGACCCCGGCACTGCTCGAACTCGGCGGCAACGACGCCGTCGTGGTGGCGCAGGACGCCGACCTGGACTCCGCTGCCGCCCACATCACCTGGGGCGCGCTGCAGAACGCCGGCCTGGGCTGCATCAGCCTCGAGGTGGCCTACGTCGTGGACGCCGTGCACGACACTCTCGTGGAGAAGATCGCCGCCCACGCCGGACGGGTGCACGCCGGCAGCGGTGACGACGACCTGATCGGTCCGGTCCCACTACCGGCGCAGATCCCGGTCATCCGCCACCACGTCGCCGACGCGCTCCGACGGGGCGCCACCGCCGTGGTCGGCCGACCGGCCGACGGCGGTACCGACGACCGGTACGTCCAACCCACGATCCTCGTCGACGTCCCGCCGGACGCCCTGGCCGCCACCGAGGAGACCTTCGGGCCGGTGTTGGCGATCGTCCGGGTCCGCGACACCGAGGAGGCGATCACCCGGATCAACGCCAGCCCGTACGGCCTGGGCAGCGCCGTGTTCAGCCGCGACCGGGGCGAGGACATCGCCCGTCGCCTGCGCGTCGGCATGACCAGCGTCAACGACGCGCTCGCCTTCTCCCAGAACGCCGGGCTGCCGTTCGGCGGGCGCGGACACAGCGGCCACGGCCGTAAGCACGGCGACGAAGGACTCCTCGAATTCGTCTACCCCCACGCCATCACCGTCCACACCGGCCCCACCCCGACACCCACCACCACCTTCGCGCGTCCACCCGGCGCCATGGCCAGAGCCCTCGCCGCCGCGCGTGACCGGCTCGACGCGGACGACCAGACGGAGAGGAACTGACACCATGAGCGACCAGATGTCACACCTGCTGGACCGGATCGCGGCCGGATTCAGCCACCCACCCCGCTCACCGGTGCTGCACTCACCGCGCGAGGTCGGGCTCGACTTCGAGGACGTCACCTTCCCGTCCCACGACGGGGTGCCGCTGGAAGGCTGGTTCCTGCCCGCGCCCGGCTCGACCAAGCTGGTCATCGCGAACCACCCGATGGGCTTCACCCGCGCCGGTCTGCCCACCCACCTGGAGCCCTGGCACTCGGCCTGGGCAGCCAGCGGCAACGGTTTCGAGGTCGACTTCGTCCCCGACTACCGCATCCTGCACGATGCCGGCTACCACGTCCTCGCCTACGACCTGCGTAACCACGGCCTCAGCGGCGCCGCCAACGGCGGCATCAGCTCAAGCGGCCTCTTCGAGGCCCGCGACGTCGTCGGCGCACTCACCTACGTCCGCCACCGCCCGGACACCCGCGACGCGACCATCGGCCTGTTCAGCCGATGCCTCGGCGCCAGCTCCACCTTCGCCGCCATGACCCAGTTCCCGCAGGCGTTCGAGGGCGTACGCTGCCTCGTCGCGCCCCAGCCGGTGACCGCCCGCGTCATCATGGAACGCCGACTGGCGCTGCTCGACGCGGCGGACCGCCTCAACGACCTGGAACAGCTCATCATCCGGAGCACCGGCATCGACTTCGCCCGTCGCAGCCCCCAGGAGTGGGCCCGCCACGTGCGCGTCCCCACCTTCCTCTACCAGGTACGCGACGACATCCTCACCGACCCCGACGACGTCCAGACCATGTACGACAACATCCCCGTCACCGACAAGAAGCTGCACTGGATCGATGGGACGACCGCACGCTGGGACGGGTACCTGGAGTTCCAGCGCCGCCCCGAACCCATGCTCGACTGGTTCGCGACGTACCTGTAGAGCGAAGGCGACGGCAGCGCCATGACTTATGGCCGGTCGTTGACGGGCCGCGGGCACCGGCCAGCACAGTGCCAGGGCGTTCAGGTCCGGGCCGTCGATATCGGCGAGGGCTACCCACGCTCGGCTCGATTCGGGAAAGCTGAGGTCCACCGATTCCTTCGACCGACATCGAGGTGGGAGATGCCGTACCTGAGCCCGGTCGCGATGCAGCGCATCGAGGCCGTTGTCGTCGCGGCCCTCGCGGTCGTGGTGACCGTCGCCGTGGGGTACCCGTGGTGGTCGCTGCTCGCGCTCTTCCTCGTCTTCGACCTGTCCATGCTCGGCTACCTGCGCGGGCCGCGTCTCGGTGCCACCTGCTACAACCTGGCCCACTCCTACGCTGTACCGGCGGCGCTGGGGGCGGTGGCCGTGGTGGGTGCCGGGTACGGCGATCGGATCGACTGGCTCGGCATCCTGGCCGTGGCGTGGATGTTCCACATCGCCGTCGACCGTGCCCTCGGTTACGGGCTCAAGAACACCGAGGGATTCGAACACACCCACCTCGGTCCGATCGGCAGGGCCCGGCGGGCCGGTTGAACCGTCGGCTCCGCAGCGGCGCTGCACGGCCCCCAGGCCCTGCTGGGCGACACTGCGACCACCGGCGACCCCGGCTGGCCGCGTTACCCCGAAGTCCACTCATTCGGACCTGCAGGCTGACATCGGCGTTGCCGGGTGTGCTGCCGAGCACGAAGCGGGACACCGTCGGAAGACTCGCCGCCCGGTGGCGGGCAGAAGCCAGCGACCCGGCCGCCGTCACTTAGGGCGACACCGGTGGACGGAGGCCGTCGAAAGTCACCGACAGTACGCCGCTTTCTATCGCGGGATCCTGGCTCGCGTACCCGATCGCGTGGGCGGCACCGGCTATCAGCGCGATGAGCGTTCGCACGTCGATGTCGACGCGGACTCTGGCAGCCTGCTGGGCACGACCGAGCAGCTCACCGATCGACTGTTGGAGGTCGCGGGTGGCCTCGGCCACGGCGCCCTCGTGGGCGCGTAGGTCCACGCCTGCGTCGGCCAGGGCGTCCGCGAACGTGTGTTTGATGGTCGACTGGCGTACCGCCTCGGTCAGGAACGCGAAGAACGCCGCACCGGGGTCGGCCGCCCCGGCCAGCGACCGGGCCTGCCCGGCGAGGGCATCCAAGCGGCCGACGAACACCGCCTCGACCAGAGCCTCCTTGGTCGGGAAGTGTCGGAAGACCGTACCGATCGCGACCTCGGCCCGCTGGGCGATCTCCTCGGTCGACGCGGTCGGACCCTTCACGGCGAAGACCGCGTCGGCGGCGTCGAGGATGCGGGTCCGATTGCGCCGCGCGTCGGCGCGTAACGGCCGGCCGCCCTGCGCGTCTCTGCCGCTGGCCGCAGGGGCGCCTGGGCTCACTGCGGTCGCTCCTTCCACCATCCGGCTTGCTGTGTCGAACACAGGATACTGCCGCGACGGACGGCTCCGTTGACAAGATGAGTGCCCACTCATAATGTCCGAACCGGAGCCGAGACTCACTTTATTTGCCTCGTCGCCGCACGTTCCCTGCCCGTCCGACCACCCGACTGGAGCAGCACCATGAAGACCGTTCTGATGACCGGAGGTACGGCCGGTCTCGGCGCGTACGCCCTGGGGCAGTTGACGAAGTCCCCCGGCACCAGGCTGTTGCTCGGCGCGCGGGGCGCCGGGCCGGCGGGCGTCGAGACGTACCCGCTGGACCTGGCCCGGCTCGACAGCGTCCGCTCCTTCGCGGCCACGGTGCGGGACCGGCTCGGGTCGACGGAGGTCGACGCGCTCGTGCTCAACGCGGGTGTCAGCCTGACCTCCGGCGACCAGCGCACGGCGGACGGCTTCGAAACAACCTTCGCCGTCAACCACCTCGCGCACTACCTCCTGCTACGGCTACTGCTGCCCCAGCTCGCACCGCGTGCCGTTGTCACGTTGACCACCAGTGGCACGCACGACCCGGCTATCAGGACCATGCTGAGCAGCACCCCGCCCCGCCACGCCGACGCGCGGCTGCTGGCCAACCCGGAACGGGATCCGCAACGCGACGAGCAGGCCCGGGCGGCGGGCGGACGGGCCTACGCCTCGTCCAAGCTCTGCAACATCCTCACCGTCCGGGGCCTCGCCGCCCAGCCGGAGGCGTCACGGCTGCGGATCGTCGCGTTCGACCCGGGTCCGACACCGGGTACGAGCCTCCTGCGCAACACTCCGCTCCCGGTCCGTCTCATCTGGCGAATGTTCGGCACCCCACTGCGGGCACTGATGCCCCGATTCAACAGCGTCCCTGCTGCCGGGGGCGCGCTGGCCGACATCGCCTCGGGCCGTACGGTGCCGCCCGCCGGCGCCTACTACGCACGGCTCGTGCGAGGGCAGCTCACCTGGCCGTCCCCGTCCGAGCTGGCCCGCCGCGACGACGTGCGGGATCGCCTGTGGCGGGACAGCGCCGAACTGGTCGGGCTGCCGGTCACCCGTTAGGACGTGTCCGGCGCACGCAGCGCCACCCGACGCCCGGCCGACCGGCCCCTCAGCATGAGGATGGTCGAAAGCCATGATCGGAGTAACGCCGGAATCGGGGTCGGTCGGCGTGGCGAGCGTCGTCGGTGGGTACACCCGTGCCCGTACGCGGCCGGACGATATGTCAGGCCACGTACGGGTTTCAGTGGGAGTCGGTCCACATCGGTGAGACCTGCCCTCCCTCGAATCGAGCGGAAAGAAGGACCATGGCCGACAGCCGTGACATGTACGTCGTGCACAGCCTCTTCAGGCGCGAGTTCCCGGCCGCTGCGGCCCTGGTCCGGACAGTGCCTGCGGATGACGCTCCGGCTGCCGCCCGCGTCGCCGACCACGTGCTGCTTCTCACCGGCGCGTTGCACACGCATCACAGCGGTGAGGACGAGCATGTCTGGCCGAAGTTGCGGCAACGTGGCCCGGACGAGATCGCGCCGCTGGTCGAGACCATGGAGAGTCAGCACGAGAGCCTGCACGCGGCGCTGGCCGACGTGGAGGACCGGGCGACCGTGTGGCGCCGCACCGCCAGCGTGGCCGACCGGGAAGCGCTCGCCGCAGCCGTCGAGGCGTTGATCGCGCCGATGTCGGCACACCTGGACGCCGAGGAGACCCACGTACTGCCGTTGATCGACAAATACCTGACCGACGAGGAGTGGGCCGAGGCGGGTAAGCACGGGATGGCCTCGGCGCAGAAGAGCCAACTGCCGATGATTTTCGGGATGCTGCTGCACGACGCCCGGCCCGAACACACCGAGAGTCTCAAGGCGGTGGTCCCGGCACCGGTCTGGTTCGTGCTCTCCCGCCTGGGGCCCGTGGCCTACGGCAGGTACGTCCGGCGACTGGGCCTGGACCGGGTGAGCGCAGCATGACCGTGCGGGGCGGCCGGCCCGGACCGGCCGCCCCTGGCCTGCGGTGTGAGAGGCGGCGACGCCGGTCGTGGCGGATAATTGCCCGATGACAAATCCTGACCTCGATCCGGACGTCTATCCGCCCCTCGACCCCCGTGAGCCCGTGCCGGACGACGTCGGCGAGCTTCTTCCCGACACGCCCGGCGAGCTGCCCGAGGCGCCGGTCGAGCCGTCGCCCGACGACGGTGATCCGGGGGGCGTACCCGAGCCGGCATGACGGCGGTCGCGGTCAGTGCCGATCAATGCTCCCGGCCGCTACACCGTCGTCGGCGAGTCCACCGCCTGACCGGCACCGACAGGTGTCGCCCGGTCCGTCATCGCGGACCGGGCGACACTGTCATGCGCGCTGGCTCCTCGACGGTTCAGCGAGGGGAGCGACGACGGGCTCAGTCCTGCCAGACGTTCAGGGCCCAGGCGAGGACGTACCAGACGCAGACGTACTCCCGGCCGGAGGCGACTCCGGCGATGTGGCAGGTGATCGGGTCGGGGAAGACACCCTGGAGCAGCCAGGCACCCGCCGCCGCCTGCGTGACCGGCGCGGCGCTCACCGCCGTGGTGACGGCGGAAACGGGGGCGGCCTGGGCGGCCCCGGCCGTCGTACCCAGGCCGGTGGCCACCAGGGTGACCGCCACGGCCGTCGTCGCCAGTCGCTGCCGCAATGATCTTTTGCGCATCGGGTTCTCCTCCCACGCGCCCGGGGCCGGATGTCCGGCCGAGGGCGTCCTTCGATGATCGATACGTTCATGCTGCGCCGAGAACGGGCTCTGGTCGTCGGCCCACGATCTGACCTGCCGCGTACACCAGGCGGGTGATGTCGGCCCCCGCGTCCCCCGGCAGGTGGACCCACGCCGGTGCCGAAGCCTGCGATCGAGGCGTTTCGCAAGGGCTCGCCGCCCGCCAGCGGCGGGCATTCAGGCCGGTGCCCGAGCCTGAAGCGCGAAGGTGCGGCGGCAGCGTGTGGGCACGGCGGCGAAGGGAGGCCGACACTGATGCGGTCGGCGAAGCGTCGGGCAGGGCGGCCACGGGGGGAGCCGCCCTGCCCGACGATCCAACACGGTAGACCCCGCCATCCACATCGGACAAGCCGGGAGGCGCCACGGACGGGATGGGTCGATTTCGATGGCTCGTCCCGGATTCTTCATGGCGAGGCTCACACCCCGTATACGAGGGATCCGCTGATCGTCACTGACGTGCGAGCATCGACACCGGTACGTGAGTGCGGGCGTCGGGTGGTTGGGGGAACATGCCCACAGGTCAGGTACAGCGTGACCAGTTCGGAGACCTACTCAGGGCCCTCCGTCTGGAGCGGGGGATGACCCAGGAAGAGCTCGCCGAGGCGGCCCGGTCCAGTGTCCGCGGTATCCGGGAGATGGAGCGCGGCCGGGTTCGCAGTCCGCAGCGCCGTACGGTGGAGCTGCTCGCCGATGCCCTGCGACTGGGCGGGGCGGACCGGGACCGCTTCGTCGCCTCGGCCCGGGCCGCTCGGCAACCATCAGACCCGGCCACCGGGCCACCCGACCGCCCGGTGCCGCAGCACGGCACGATGGTGCCGTCCGGACAACCGGCAGTGGTCGTACCCGGAGAACTGCCCGCCTCCGTTCCGGACCTGGCCGGCCGGGCGGAGATCCTGGAACGCCTCTCGACGGTGGCCCACGACGTGGCCGCCGGGCGGCCGGACACCGCCTCGGTGGTGGTGCTGTACGGGCCTCCCGGGATCGGCAAGACCAGCCTCGCCGTCGCAGCCGGACATCGACTCAGCCCGGCCTTCGCCGGTGGGCAACTCTTCGTCGACCTGCAGGGCGTCTCGCCGGACGGACCGGTCGACCCGGCCGAAGCCCTGGCCGGACTGCTGCGCTCGCTCGGCGTGCCGGACACTCGGGTGCCGGTGTCACCGGCCGAACGGGGCGGCCTGTTCCGCACCCTCACCCGGGACCGGCCGCTGCTGGTGGTCCTGGACAACGCCGCGAACGAGGCCCAGGTGCGCCCCCTGTTACCGGCCGGACCGGGGTGTCTCGCGCTGGTCACCTGCCGACGTCCGTTGACCGGTCTCGCTGGTGCGCTCCGCCAGCCGCTCGACCTGCTCGACCCGGCAGCCGGTCGACAACTGCTCGCGGCGATCGTCGGGGCCGACCGGGTCGCCGCCGAACCGACCGCCGCCGACCAGCTCGTCCACCTTTGCGGCCGGTTGCCGCTGGCCCTGCGGATCGCCGGCAACCGCCTGGCCAGCCGGCCCCAGTGGTCAGTCGGTTGGTTGGTGGACCTGCTCCGCGACCAGCGTCGGCGGCTGACCGTGCTGACCGCCGGCGACCTGGGCGTGCGCTCCGCGTTCGAGGTGTCCTACCGGCAGATGGACCCGAGGACCGCGCAGGTGTTCCGGCGGGCCTCGCTGATCCCCGGCGCCGACTTCGCACCCGGACTGGTCGCCGCCGTGGCCGGCGTCGACGAGGAGGCTGCGGCGGCGGCCCTGGAGGAGTTGGTCGAGGCCGGTGTCCTCGTCGCGACGGGGGACCGGTACCAGTTCCATGACCTGGTCCGGCTCTATGCCCAGGAACGCCTCGACGCCGAGGAGGACCAGTCCTGCCGGACGGGGGCGCACGAGCGGATGACCCGCTGGCTGCTGCGGCGCACCCGACAGGCCGGTGCGATGTTCGAACCGGCCGGCTGTCGGACCGACTCCCCGTTCGTCAACGATCGGGCGGCGGCGTCCTGGTTGGACCGCGAGTCCGGCAACTGGCTGGCGGCCCTGCGGGACGCGTCCCGGTGCGGTCGACACACCGAGGTGGTCGCGGTGGCCCGGGCACTGCACTGGTACTCCGACGCCCACAGCCACCGTCACCCCTGGGACGAGATCTTCTCGCTGGGGGTGGCCGCCGCCCGAGCCGTCGGCAGCCCCCGCGATGAGGCGGTCCTCCTGAACTTCCTGGGCTGGGCCCGGTACTTCTGCCGGGACCGCAACACCGACGGGCTGACCGCCCTGGGACGGGCGCTGGAGCTCGCCCGGCGGATCGGGGACCGCCGGGAGGAGGGGTGGGCGCTGACCTACACCGCCGTGATCTTCATCCGGACCGGTCGGGCCGGGTGGGCTGTCGACCACTGCCGCCGGGCCGTGGGCCTGTTCCGCGAGGTCGGGTACGCCCTCGGCGAGCACAGTGCGGCGAGCGTGCAGGGTGGGGCGCTGGCCGCGCTCGGCCGGTTCGCCGAGGCGGCCGAGTTGCACCGCGAGGTGTTGGCGTTCTACGGCCGGGGCAACGGGCTCAGCCGTACCGGCGCGGCGGTGGCCGGCGCCGGGGCGATGATGAGTCTCGGAGCGGACCTGGCGGGGTTGGGCCGGTGGCGAGAAGCCGCGAACGCGTACGCCGACGCGCGACGGGTGTTCCACACGTTCGGCGCGACGTTCAGCGAGGCCAACGCCATCCGCCAGTACGCGCTGGCCCTTCGGGCGTTGGGTGAGGCCGACGCGGCGGGTGAGGCGTTGCAGGCGGCGCTGGCGCTGTACGCCGCGCTGTGCTGCCCGTGGTGGGAGGCGCAGACCCTGTACGCGCTCGCGGCGTTGACCGACGCGGCCCCGGCCCGGGCTGTCGAGGCCGACCTGCTGCGCCGGCGGGCCCTGGACCGGTGCGGCGAACTGGACGCCCCCGAGGTACGGACCCTTCGCGCCACCCTGCGACGGGAACTGGCACGGGCCTGACCGGACACACACCGGGCCCCGCCGACGACACGGCGGAGCCCGGTACCGGTGAACAGGGTCAGTTGCAGGTCGTGCCGTTGAGCGTGAACGGCGCCGGGGTGGCGGGCGTGCCGTTCGCGGTGAAGCCGATGTTGACGGCGCCGCCGGTCGGGATGGCCGCGTTGTGGTTCTCGTTGGTGACGGTCACCGCCGCCCCGGTCTGCTGGAAGACGCCGTTCCAGTGGCCCTGGACGAGCTGCCCGCCGGGGAAGGACCAGCCCAGCGACCAGCCGTTGACGGCCGGGCCGTCGTTGTAGACGGTGACGCTGGCGGTGTAGCCGGTGGACCACGAATCGGTGACGACGAAGGAGACCCGGCAGGTGCTGACGATCGCCGTCGCCGGCACGATGTTGCCGTAGTCGTCGCGGGCGGTGGCGAAGTCCTGGAACCCGAAGCCCGGGCCGGCCGACCGGGTGGTGGTGCCGGCAGCGAGCACGGTGCCGTTGGCGTTCACGGCATAGACCGGACCACCGCTGTCACCGCCCCGGGCGGCCTCGTCGCCGTCGAGCTGGGTGGCCTCGACGAGATCCTCGATGTCGTCGTAGTGGAAATCGACCCGCAGGTTGCAGACCGGACCGCCGAGCTCACCCGCCGAGGTGTACCCGGACTGGCACAGCAACTGGCCGGGGTACACCTCGGTCCACCCGACCACCTGGGCGCGTACCTCGTCGTGCTGGCCGCCGACATAGAGGTGGTCGCCCGGCGACGACGTCGAGATGATCATCGTGTCGTGGTCGTCGTTGCTGTCGACCGCGTAGCCGACCAGCGTCCCGGTGTTGGTGCTCGTGTTCCACCCGACGTGCCACGGTGAACCGATGGCGCCGCAGTGCTCGGCGGTGAGGACGTACCCGGCGTTGGTGTCCGCGTTGCGCACGCCGAAACCGGCGGTGCACCCGGGGGTGGTGAAACCGATGCCCGAGCCGCCGTCGAACGGCGCCGCGTCGTTGGCCCGTGACCGCTCGACCATGCGGTCACGCTCCACGAAGCTGGTCCGCACACCGGTGGCCGGCAACGTCGGCCGCGTGACGCCGGGAGCGTCGTCCACCGCGACCTCGATGCCGGCGCCGTCCGTACGCACCCGCACCGCGTGGACCGCGTCCGCCGGATCGGCCGCCACCGCCCGGGTGATCCTGGCCGCCGCCGTCCGCAGCTCGGCGCGGGAATAGGCGGCGCGGGTCACCTCGACCGGCGCGATCCGGCGGGCAGACGTCACGGCGGCGACGATGTCGGTGGGCACCGCACCCTTCCACCACAGGGCGACGTGGTCGTCGACCAGCCCGATACCGGCGTAGCCGCGTCCCGGCGCACGGTCCACCGCGGTGCGGATGACGTTGGCCGCGTCGACCAGCGGCGCCTGGGCGACCATCCGGTCCAGGGTCGGGGCCGGGATCAGGTCGAGGATGGACGCGGCGGCCTCCGGCTCGCCGGTCTGCGAGTACGCGGAGGCGGGACCGTTGATCGCCGTCGCACCGACCAGTGCCCCGACGACCACCGCACAGGTGATCGCTTTCCGAATGCGTGTCATGACAGTGAGTCAAGCGGCGTCCGATGGTCCGAGACAGGCAGGACGCCCGGCAGGAGTCAACCTGCCGGGCATGTGCCGGTGATCTGCCGGATGCGCAACCCGCACCGGCCCCGGGGTTCCCCGGTACCGGTCTGAGAGCAGCGCCGGCGTGGTCGGTTTCTAGACCGTGACGACGATCTTCTTTCCACCGTGCAGCCCTTTCTCGAGGTGGCGATGTGCCTCGACGACACCCTCGAGGGTGAACATCCTGTCGATGGCGGGCCGCAGTGCGCCGAGGCGTACACCGGCGTTCAAGAAGGCCGCCATGCGCTTCACCACGACGGCGTCGAGGGTGTGCTCGAAGCTGCGGTAGCTGAAGATGGTGAGCGGTGTGCCGGCCGGAAAGGGAGTGGGCCGAGGGTCCAGAAAACCTGCGGCGATCAGCGTCCCGCCCGGACGGGCCGCCTTCACGAGATCCTGCTGGCCAGGACCCATGACGACGTCGAGGACGATGTCGGCACCGGTTGCGCCGGTGTGGTGGCGTACGGCGTCGGCGACGTCGTCACGGTCGGTGGCGATGACTGCGGCGGCACCGGCGGCGAGCAGGTCGTCCCGCTTCGCGGTGTGCCGCGTGACGGCGATGGGCACGGCGCCGATCTGATTGGCGATCTGCATCGCCGCCCGGCCGACGCCGCCGGACGCGGCAGTGATGAGGACGTGGTCGCCGGGCCGCATGCTCGCCTTCTCGACGAGCGCCCCATAGGCAGTGGAGAACGCAACCCAGATCGCCGCCGCCTCCGCAACGGCGAGCCCGGCCGGCCGGGCGACGACCCGGCTCGCGGGGACCGTGGTGTATTCGGCGTAGCTACCCCGGACGCTCGCGTCCGGAACGGCCGTGAGGATGACCGGGTCGCCGATCTCCAGCCCGGTGACCCCGGAGCCCAACGCGTCGACGACGCCGGTTCCCTCCACACCGAGGCGAGCGTTCGGCAGGGTGACGACTGCGGGAAGGGCGCCGGACCGCATCATCTGGTCCAACGGGTTGACGGCAAACGCTTCGATCCTGATCCGACTTCGCCGGCCGCAGGCGGGCCGACCGGCTCCTCGACGACGTGCATGACATCCGGCCCGCCGACCTCGTCGAACACAACGATTCGTGGCATGGTGACTCCTCCGCATCCGGTGCTGGCCCTTGTGCTCACGGAAGACGCTACGGAGCCGTGAGTTACCTCCTGGTACCTTCGATTTCCATGCAGAACGCGGCTGGACCGTCCTTCCTTGCCGACTGCCCCACCCGCCTGGCGGTCGAGATCATCTCCGACAAATGGGCCGTGCTCGTGATCTTCGGGCTCAGCCGTCAGCCCCGCCGACACGGTGAGCTCGTGGACCTCATCGGCGGCATCTCGCGGAAGGTCCTCACCCAGACGCTGCGCCGGCTTCAGCAGTACGGTCTGGTCGAACGTCAAGCCGAAGCGCCACGGCGGGTCGAGTACGACCTCACCGACCTCGGCCGAACCCTCGTCGAACCCATCGAGGTCCTGACCGCCTGGGCGCGGGACTACGGCGGGGCCATCGCCGACTTCCAAGAGACGGCGCAAGCCACTGCTCCTGCTCGGTCCGCAGAGCGTGGTCTGCCTCCGCGACGTGCAGATGGCCGCCGCGTACTCGGTCGCCGGTCCGAGCCTCGCTGATGCGGACGTTCGATCCTGTCGATGAATAGGTGTTTCGGCGACGCTGGACGAGGATGGGGGAGTGAGCGAGGAGCAGCGTCTTGCGGGTGGGAACACGGGTGGAGCGGTTCGTGTCGGCGACACCGTGCGTCGCGTCCCCGGCGGGTGGACGCCGTCGGTGCATGCGCTGCTGCGGCACCTGGAACGGCGGGGCTTCGACCAGGCGCCCCGGGCGTTGGGCTTCGACGAGAACGGCCGGGAAGTGCTCTCGTACCTGCCCGGGGAGGTCGTCGGGGTCACGCGACCGTGGCCTGCGTGGGTGCACAGCGACGATGCGCTGCGCCAGGTCGCGGAATGGCTACGCGCCTTCCATGCCGCCGTCGCAAGCTTCGTTCCTCCGCCGGACGCGGTGTGGCGTGAGGGAGGGACCTGGCGGCCAGGTCTGATCGTCGGCCACAACGACGCCGCGCCCTACAACGCGACCTGGAGCGGCGGACGTCTCGTCGGCTTCTTCGACTGGGACCTCGCCGCACCTGTCACGCCGGAGTGGGACCTGGCGTTCACCGCCTTCTCCTGGGTGCCGCTGCACGCCCGACACGTGGTGCGGGCGGAAGGATTCACCGCCTTCGCGGACCGGCCACGACGGGTACGGCTGTTCCTGAACGCCTACGGATGGAACGGCTCGGTCGGCCAGTTTATCGAGATCGTCCGCGACCGCGTCAGCGCCGCCGCCCGGGGCGTCCGGCACACCGCGGCAGCCGGCGACCCGGCCTACCAGCAGATGATCGAACAGGGCATCGATGTGGCGTTGGAGACAGCGGTGAGAGAGCTGGCCGACTTCCCGGACGCGTAGCCGCGCTACTGCGGGGGTGCGTTGTCGGGCAGGGACAGCCGGTCGCGGTAACGCCGGGAACCCTTGACAGTCGTGCCGTCGGCAAGGTGGATCTCCACGTCGCCGCTGCGTGTCGGACGCACCTCGGTGATCTGTTCCCGGTTGACCAGCCGTGAACGGTGGACGCGGACCACGTCGACCTTGGCGCTGTGCAGTTGCTGTTCGAGATCGTTGAGCGTCGTCCGCGGCAGGTAGGACTTCCCGGCGGCCATGACGTCGACGTAGTTGCCGCTGGCCTGTGCCCAGGAGAAATCCCGTGCACGGAGGTGGATCGTGTGGCCCTGGGATTTCAGGGTGAGTCGGCCGCTCTCGCGTGCGTCGGCCCGTGCCGCCGCCGCCTCCTGCCGACCGAGTTCGATCTGACGCGAGAGTGTCAGGAGCCCGGTGATGACGACGAAGAGAAACAGGTCCTTGCGGTACTCGTAGAGCAGATCGGTCAGCGGGTCGACGAAGAATGTGTACGCCTTACCGGTCGCCAGGGGAATCAGGATCGTGCGTAGACCAACCATGATTCCGACATGGGCCAATGAGAACGGCACGCTCGCCGCGAGCAGCACTGCGCCGTGCCGCAGCGTCATTCCCGACACCAAGGGGACGCGGCGTTCCAGGGCGGCGACGGCGGGAACGAGCAGCAGGGCCCCGACCACGCTGGTCATTTCCAGCAACCACGGTTCAGCCCACTGGATATCACCGGTGGAGCGCCGAGCATCGGTGACGAGTGTCATCGCGTTGACCGCCGCCACCAACGGGAACGTCACGACACAGATCAGCGCGACGCGTACCCAGGTCCGACGCTCCAGCTCGTGGTCCTGCCCACGGGAGGTGCTCACCGAGGGGCCCGCCACTGCGCGGCGTCGGGGAGATCGTCGCGCCGCACCACTCGTCCCTGACCGGCGGTGCGCGTCCGCCACCGGTCCCGGCCGTCCGCCGCCCGTCCCCGCCGGGTTTCGACCCCTCGGGCGGTGTGCCTAGCGTGCGAGGTGTGACCCGAGGTAATGCGGCCCCCGTTGGAAAGTTGCGATGCGATGACCCCCACCAGATCTCCCCGTCGTCATGACCTGGACTGGTTGCGCGTCCTGGCCTTCGCCACCCTCATCCTTTATCACGTGGGAATGTTCTATGTCACGTGGGATTGGCACGTGAAGAGCGACCACATGTCGCCGTATCTCGAACCGCTGATGTCCCTGGTCAATCCATGGCGGCTGGCGTTGCTGTTCTTCATCTCCGGGGTGGCGCTGCGATTCCTGCTCGACTCCCGAGGGTCGCGCGCGGTGGCCTCGGACCGGATCGACCGGCTACTGCTTCCCCTGGGATTCGGCATGCTCGTGGTGGTCATGCCGCAGGCCTACGTCGAACTGCGCGCCAAGGATGAGATCGAGTCGGGACTGCTCGGGTTCTTTCCCCGATACCTTTCGCCTTTCGAGTCCTTCTCCGTAATCACACCGACCTGGAACCATCTCTGGTTCCTCGCCTACGTGCTGGTCTACAGCCTGCTGCTGGCGGCCTGCCACACGTGGATGAGTCGGGTACGCGCCAGGATGGGCCGGGCAGCGGCAATGGTGCTCAGACGCACTCCGTGGCTGGTACTGGTGGTGCCGGCGCTGCCCGCCATGATCTACGCGATCGTCCTCGATCCCGCCTTCCCGCCGACGCACATGATGATCAACGACTGGGCCACCCACGCGCACAGCCTCACCATGGTGCTGCTCGGGTGGTTCGCGGCCAAGAGCGCGACGTTCTGGTCGGCGATCCGGGCCTGTCTGGTGCCGGCGCTGCTGATCGCAGTCGGTCTGGGCGCAGCGCTGTCGCTGTCCGCCGGTGGCGACACCGGCGGGCCGGGGGCGCTGTTCGCGGTGACGCAGGAGGCCTACGCCTGGGCGGTCATCGCCTCGGTGCTGGGCCTGGCGCAGCGATTCCTGGCACGGCCGTCACGGGCGCTGACGTACGCCACCGAGGCGGTGTTGCCGTGGTACATCCTGCATCAGAGCATCATCGTCGTCCTGGGGTACGCGTTCCTCGACAGCACCGTGTCCCTGTGGATCGAAGCCTCGGTGATCCTTCTCGGCACCCTGCTCGGTTGCGCAGTGCTGCACGAACTGCTGATCCGACGGGTCTCCTGGATCCGCCCGCTGTTCGGACTCAAGCGCCGGGACACCCCGGCCCGTGCCATGACCCGGTAGTCCGTCGATGCCGCGTGAGCGGAGGCCGTCACCCGAGCATGTCCCAGCGGTTGCCGGCGACGTCCAGGAAGACCACGACGCGGCCGTAGGGCTCGGTGCGCGGCTCGCGCCGACCGACGAGCACCTCAGCCCCGGACCATCAGGTGGCGGAGGCCGGCATCGTGCTCAGGTGTTTGGTGAGGCGGAGCAGAACTCGGCCGGGTTCCGCGTCGAGGAAGGCAGCGGTGTCGGCGAGGGCGCCGATCAGGGGCAGCCCACGGCCGCCGACGGTCAACGGATCCGGCAACTCGGCGGCCAGTCTCCCGGCGTGGGGAGTGTCGCCGCGATTGCCGACCTCGATCAGGCACTCGTGACCGTCGATGAAGATCGTCACGTCGACGGTGCTGCCACTGTCGGCGTGCAGCACCGCGTTGGCGCAGGCCTCGGACATCATCACCGCGAGGTGATCTCGAGGTTCCTCGCCGGCGTCGGTGAGGCTGAGCAGAGTGGTCAGCACGTGGCGGGCGCGGGTCACCGAGGAGGGGTGCCGTGGCAGCGACAGCGTCATGGTCACGTGCATTCCCGCAGCTCCCTCTCGGCCGTTGGCTGGCCGCGTCGGTGTGCCGTTGCCCGCACCGACTGTGATCCACCGTACCCGGGGCCGGTCTGCCGAAACGGCCGAGGTGCCGCCTCGACGTGTGGCCGTCTCCGGTGGTTTCGCCGCCGGAAACATAGGCTGGGGTGCGGATCGCATGCGAGGAGGTTGTGGTGACTCTGCAGGTGTCGGCCCGGTCGGGCCAGGGGTGCACGGTGGTGCAGGTGCAGGGTGACCTCGACATGGCGACCTCCCCGCAGCTGCGGGACACCCTGCAGAAGCTCATCGACGCCGGCGACCGGCAGGTGGTGGTGGACATGGCCGGGGTGGGGTTCATGGACTCCAGCGCACTGGGCGCACTGGTGGTGACGTTCAAGTCGTTGCGCGCGGTCGACGGACGGCTCAGCCTGGCGGCGGTGCAGCCCGGAGTGCGCCGCGTGCTCAGCATCACCTCGGTGGATCGGGTCATCGACATCTACGACGACGTGCCGACCGCCGAAGCGACGTACCCGCCTTCGGCGGTGTGACGGGCCGACAGAGGTCAGTCGGACAACGCCGCGCTGGCACGCTCCGAGTCGGCGCCGGCGCTGGCGACCCGGCCGCGCTTGTGCCCGCCGTACCAGTCGAGGACCAGCAGGGTCGCGTCGTCGGCCAGGGTGTGTCCGGCTACCTGGAGCACGGCGTCGGCCAACGCCCGGACGGCCTCGCGTGGGTGCAGGTCACCAAGCGTCGGCAACACCGCCGGGAGGTCCAGGCCGGCGGCGTTGCGCTCCAGCATGCCGTCGGTGACCAGGACCAGGCGATCGCCGGGCTGCAGCGTGATCTCCTCATGGTGGTACTCGGCGTCGGCGAACATGCCCAACGGAAGGTTTCCCGGCAGCCGCACCGGCTGCGTGGTCCCGTCGCGTACCAGTAGCGGCGGGACGTGTCCCGCGTTGAGCAGCGCGCAGACTCCGGTGCGGAGGTCGAGGCGCCCCAGGACCGCGGTGACGTAGCTGCCGCGCACCACGGCGTGTTCGGCCACCGCGGCGTTCGCGACGTCGGCCTGCTCGACCAGACCGGCGGGGCGGCGGCGGGTGTTGCGCAGGCTGCCCACCCCCAGGGTGGCGGTCAGGGCGCTGGCCACCCCGTGGCCCATCGCGTCGGTGACGCTGAAGTGCAGGACATCGCGGCCCAGGCTGTAGTCGAAGGTGTCGCCGCCGATGCTGGCAGCCGGTTCCAGCCAGCCGGACAGCGTGAACGCACTGGCCTCGCAGGTGAACGAACTCGGCAGCAGACGACGTTGGATCTCCGCAGACAGCGTGAACGGGGTCGTACGCTGTCCCCACTCGAACAGATCGGTGTGTCGCCGGTTCGCGATGACCACGAACGCCAACGCGTGCGCCGTACGGGTGATCTCTCCCAGCGCCTGCGCACCAGGCTCGGTGGGCAACGTCATCTCCAGCAGACCAATGGCCTCGCCACGGTCGGTCACCGGCGCCAACACCGTCCAGTCGTCGGCCTGCCTGGTCACCTGCACCGTCTGTGTCCGCAGCGCCTGCTCAGCGGCACCCCCGTCGAACGGCTGCACGGTGGCGACCTCGTCGTCGTGGCGGCGGTCGCCACCCGCGTCGCCGAACGGCACGTGAGCGAGCCGCACCAACGCCCGACCGCTGAGATCGGTGATCAAGAACGAGACCGTCGACGCATTGAGCGCCGCACCGACCTCACGGGTGACCGCCTCGACGGCCTCCACCGGTGAGGCGTCCTCCGCCGCGTCCAACAGACCGGCCAGTACACGTCCCTGACTGCTCTCCACCCCCGAATCTTACGGAACCATCCCGCCGACCAGCACCGCGCGGCGAGGGCGGCGGCGCCGGGTGACGGCTCACAGGGTGATGACCACCTTGCCGCGTGCGTGCTCGTCGGCGAGGTACTGGAATGCGTCGGCGGCGCTCCGGAGAGGTGTGAATCGGTCATGTTGGAGTCGGTTGTCGTTCCCCGTTGCCCTCTCCCTTGAAGCTTCAGGTCGAATGAGCACAGCGGATGAATCTCGCTCGACACGCTTCTGGCCGATCGGCAAACTGCTGCAGGTGACAGTCGAGAGGGTGTTCCCGGAGGATGCGTTAAGGGCGATCAGGTTCGGTCTCTTCGAGCCGACCCTGTGGTACGAGGGCAGCGCATGGCGGTGGGACGTCCTCGATCCCTGGACGGCTGACAACTCCGCGATCCTGGATGCTCTCCGGCAGGTCGGCGAGGCGCGAATGGCTGCCGTCACGGTGGATTCCAATGACCTGTGCGCGTTGTACGCGCTGAGCCGGGTTGTCGAAGTGCTTCTTCTGTCCAGCCAGCCGCCTGCCATCGGCGCTGACAGTCCTGCGGACCGACTGCCGGCCTCGGCGTACCGCGAGTTCGTCGCGGCGATCGGCGGGACATTTCCGGAGCGGGAGGAGTTTCATCCCTTCCTGCATGAGATCGTCGAGGTCGAGTCGGCCGATGATCCACAGGCGGGACCCGAGCTCGTCGCGCAGTGGTGGCCTGGTTGCCTCATCGGATCGATGCTGTTCGTACGTGCTGGCGTGCGCGTCCGTGCTGGGGCCCACCGGATGGACCCCGTGCTTGCCACGACCTCGCCGTTGTACTGGGCGTGGTCGCGGCGGCATAGGCCGGTGGTCGACTTGTCCCAGGGATGGGGCAGCAATTCGCAGTGGAGTACGGAGTTCCGCCGTGACTACCGGCTGGCCGACTCATTCGTCTACAACGTGGACGCCGCCTTGGAGGCGCGTACTCCGCATCCCGGCGGCCCGCCTTTCAACAGAGACGTCGACTTTCTGCGCCACCGATGCAGCACACTGGTGGCCTATGGGACGGAGGAGTGGGTCTGGGACAGCCACCACACTGAGCCGTTTCCTACCACCGCGCCAACGTCACCGCTAGCGCCCTGACACAAGCGTTTGCCAGGTGTGTCAGGTGGCGTTGCGTTGCGCCAGCGCAGAGATTTGATGCAGGCGGCAATCGAGGGTGGCGTGGAGTTCGTATCTGGCGATCACCACCAGTGCCGCCAGTTCGCCGTGTGAAGATCGGGCTCTGGCGCCTCAGCGATCCGCTTCACTGTCCGCTTGTGTTGTACTGTCGCCCAAATGGTCGGTAGCGGGGCGGAGGGTGGGTGTGCCGGTGACTGAGGGGCGGCAGACGCGGAACGCCGAGCGCACCCGGCGGGCGGTGCTCGACGCGGCCACTCCGGTGCTCCTGGAGAGAGGCGACGCCATCACCCTGGCGCAGGTCGCCTCGGCCGCCGGCGTGTCGAAGAGCGGCCTGATCCACCACTTCGGCAGCCGGGAGCAGTTGGTGATCGCCGTGGTGGAGGACATGTACGAACGCTTCGGGGAGGCGGTCCTCGGCCACCTCGACCTGTCGGAGAACTACCCCGGCAAGATGCTCCGTGCCTACGTCCGCGCACTCTGCGCCGGGAGCGCCGACGCGGTGGCGGCGCGCGACGTCACGTCGGCGCCGATCTGGAACGGCCTGTACGCGATCCCCGGGGTTGCCGCCGTGGTGCGCGAGCGCGGTGTGTGGTGGAGCGAGCAGTTCGCCGCCGACGGGCTGAGTGCCGAGCGGATCCAGCTCGTGCGTCGAGCCGCTGAGGGAGTCGCGCTCGCGGTCCTGCACGGTGAAGAGGATGAGGCGAGCATCGCGACTGCGCGCCGGCTCCTGCTCGACCTCGCCACCGACGGCACCTTCCCCGCACCCATCTGACCTTCTGACTACTCCTTCGGGTCCGCTGCGCCGGCTGGCGCAGCGGACTTCTTTGCGTGCCGAGAGTGCTGGCGGACAGGTGACGTGTCGAACCTGACCGCACGATCGACCGGCTCAACAAACCAGTCGTGTTGTCTAACCGACCATCTGGACTGTAACTTGAGCGGAGGTCACCGCCCTGCCGACTGCTGACGAGGAATCGTGATGATTGACGCCCCTCCCAAGGCCACCACCAGGACCTGGCTCGGCCTCGCCGTCCTCGTCCTGCCCCTGCTGCTGATCACGATCGACGGCACCGTCCTGATCCTGGGCCTGCCCGCGATCTCCGCCGATCTGAGCCCCACCGGCATCGAGCAGCTCTGGATGATCGACATCTACTCACTCGTCCTCGCCGGTCTGCTCGTGGCGATGAGCACCGTGGGTGATCGTTTCGGCCGACGACGCAACCTGCTCATCGGCGCGGTCGTCTTCGCGATCGCCTCCGTTGCCGGCGCGCTGGCCACAGCGCCGTGGATGCTGATCGGCGCCCGCGCTCTCCTGGGCGTGGGCGGTGCGATCATGATGCCCTCGACGCTGTCGTTGGTACGCAACATGTTCCTCGACCGGCAGCAGCGCCGTTACGCGATGGCCGTGTGGGGCGCGATGGCGTCAGTCGGTGCGGCGGTCGGGCCGATCCTCGGTGGCTGGGTCATCGAGGCATTCAGTTGGCAGGCCGCGTTCCTGATGAACATCCCCGTGATGCTGCTCCTCGTGATCGTCGGTCCACTCCTGCTGCCCGAGAGCCGCAACCCCGCGCTGCACAGGATCGACCTGCCCAGCGTCGGACTGTCCCTGGTGGGCATGATCGGTGTGGTCTACGCCGTCAAGACCCTGGCCGGCGGCAAGGACACCGGTCTGGCGGTGGCGGCCCTCGTCGTCGGCCTGATCGCGGTCGTCCAGTTCGTGCGCAGGCAGCTCACCCTGCCGACGCCGCTCATGGAGGTCCGGCTGTTCGGGGTGCGGCACTTCCGGGGCGCCGTCATCGGAGATCTGCTGTCGATCTTCGCGATGGTCGGCGCGCTGGTCGCGCTCGTCCAGCACCTTCAACTCGTGCTCGGCCTCAATCCACTCCAGGCGTCCGTCTGGCTCATACCCCAGGCGGTCCTCGCCGGCACCGCCGGATTCGTCGCGGCAGCTCTGGTCAAGCGCATCCTTCCCGCGTACGTCATCGCGGCCGGACTCCTGATCGCCGCCACCGGTTTCGGGCTGACCACCTTCCTGACACCGACATCGAGCCCCGCCCTGGTCGCCACCTCCCTCGCGCTGGTCTCGCTCGGCGCGGGTGTCGGCCTGACCCTCAGCAACGACATCATCATGAGCTCCATCAAGCCCGAACGAGCCGGACAGGCCGCCGCGACCTCGGAGACCGCGTACGAGGTCGGCACGACGCTGGGCACGGCCGTGCTGGGTGGGATGCTCGTCGCCTGGTACACCAGGGCGTTCACCGCCGGCACCGAGGCGCTGCACCTGCCGGCGTCCCTGGCCGAACGGGCGTCCTCGACGATGGCCGAGGCCCTGCTGGTCGCCGGCGAGGTCGACGGCCGCACCGGAGCCGCCATCCTCGATGTCGCGACGACCGCGTTCACCGACGCGATCACCGTCACCGGCGCGATCGGCGCAGCCATCATGGTCCTCGCCGCGATCTGGGCCCTCGTCACACTGCGAGGTGCCGCCGCGAACGCGGATCTCGCCGCGGAGCACGAGCACTGACCCGCACCGTCCGCCAGTGCATCGATGTGCGTCGACACCTGGCGGGTCGACTGCCACACTGGACCCACCTCTCACCATGGTCCGCCGGCGCGCCCATCACGACCTCACCTGGTCCCCGAGCCGTCCGGTAGTTCCGCCGGACGTGCCCGCTCCCGGCGCGGGCATCGCATCCTCCACGTGAAGGAGCGCCATGAAACCGTCCCTCCGGGCCGTCCTGGCGGCGGTCGTCCTCGCCGCCCCGCTGACCCTGACCGCCCCCGCGCAGGCAGCCACCACCCTCACCATGCGCGGCGCCGACGTCTCGTCGCTGCAACGCAGCCTCGACCTCGGCGCGCGCTACTACAACGCCTCCGGCACCCAGGCCGACCCCTACGACATCCTCGCCGCCAAGGGCGTCAACTACCTGCGGCTACGCGTCTGGAACAACCCGGCCAGCGGCTACAACAACAAGGCGAAGGTGCTCCAGCAGGCCAGGACGATCAAGGCGAAGGGCTTCAAGCTCCTGATCGACTTCCACTACTCGGACACCTGGGCCGACCCCGGCAAGCAGTATCCGCCCGCGGCCTGGGCCAACCACTCGCTCAGCCAGTTGCAGACCGACGTCTACACCTACACCCACGACGTGTGCAGCGCCCTGAAGGCACAGGGCACCACCCCGGACGCGGTGCAGATCGGCAACGAGATCAACGTGGGCATGCTGTGGCCGACCGGGCGGGTCGTCAACAACAACTTCGCCCCGCTGGCAGGCCTGCTCAAGCAGGGTTACCACGCCACCAAGGCGTGCAACAGCGGTACCCAGGTGTGGATCCACACCGCCAACGCCGACAGCCTCGCCAATGCCCGCTGGTTCTACGACGGCATCCGGGCACAGGGCGTCACCTGGGACGTCACCGCCCTGTCCTACTACTGCATGTGGCACGGTTCCCTGGCGAACCTGTACAACGTGATCGTCGACGTGAAGTACCGCTACGGCAAGCCGGTGGTGCTCGCCGAGACCGCGTACCAGTTCACCACGGCCGACGCCGACCACCAGGGGAACGCGGTCCCCGGCACCGTGCTGTGCGACAACATCCCGGCCACCTGGGCCGGGCAGGCACAACAGTTCACCTGGGTCCAGAACACCGTGCGCAACGCCGGCGGCGTGGGCGTCTTCTACTGGGAGCCGACCTGGTACGCGATCCGGGGCAACGGCTGGGACCCGGCGGACATCAACGGCACCGGCAACGGTTGGGACAACATGGCCGTCTTCGACTGGACCGGACGCGTCAACCCGCATGTGGTCTGGACCCCGTGACCCGCCGCCCGGTAATCCGGCCGATGAGCCCGCCGGGCCACCGGTGGACGACGGCCGGGCCGTGGGCGCGGTAGCACCCGGACAGTGCGGGGCACCGGTCTGACTGGGCACGAGCTGCCGGACGGGTCAGGCAGTGGCAGCCACTGCGGCTTCCAGATGCCTGCGGGAGTCGTCGTCGAACGCGACGAGTCGTACCCGTTGCACGTCTGTCGAAGCGGACCTGATCGTTGCTACCGCGATCCGGGCAGCCTGGTCGGGAGGAAAGCCGTACACGCCGGTGGCGATGGCCGGGAAGGCGACGGTCCGGGCATCGAGCTCGTCGGCGACCTGCAGACTCCGGCGGTAGCAGGAGGCCAGGACGTCTGCTTCACCGTGATCCCCGCCCTCCCAGATCGGCCCGACGGTGTGGATGATGTGCCGTACCGGTGGGTCGAGGTCGAACGCCGGAGTCGGCATCGCGTCTCCCGGCTCGCAGGGGCCGATCGCACCCCCGGCCTGCGCCAGGCGAGGCCCGGCAGCGCGGTGGATCGCGCCGTCGACACCACCGCCGCCGAGCAGTGACTCGTTCGCAGCCGTGACGATGGCGTCCACCTGCTCTCGGGTGATGTCACCCGTCACGATCTCAATCACCACCACAGCAGGATCCTGGCACATCAACCGACGACGCGCCGGCCCGTCGTCACCTGTCGACCAGGTCCACAGTTGCCGACGCACAGCGGCCAGTGATGAGGCCGTGATGGCACCGGCAGGTTCGTGTTCGTGGGCGGGACGTACCCTGCGGGCATGACGACACGGCGGAACCGCGGCCTGACGACGTCACAGGGCCATTTCCTGTACGCCGTCCTGCTCGGAGACCGTTCGTTGGCACGTCGGCTCGAGTCGTCAGCGGGCCAGGATGTGAGGGCTTGTGCCGCCGTACTGGAAGGTGCGTTCGTGGTGGTGATCGGTCGGATGTGCCAGAACCGATTCGGTCCCGCAGAGATCAACCTGTTCTCGCAGCGGGTGGTGCGATGTGTTGCCACCGATCGGGGAGCCACTGCCGAGGAGGTGTCGCGGATCATCCATCGTGAGCTGGACGGGTCGGCCACCGGTGATGACGTCGGTCCTGCACGTCCCTTTGCCGTGCAGACAGCGGTGGTCGCTACCGCCATCCGTGAACTGAGGCTGCCACCGGGCGAGGTCCGAGCTGTGATCAGCGAATCCGAGTCACATGCGAAGCAGCGGGGTTTCGAACTCCGGCCCTACCGACCCAGCCTGCTGACGCGCAGGCGCCTCGAACTCGCGGAAGAACGCTGGCACCGATCCTCTGTTCAAGATCGATAGACGGTCCGAGCAGATGGGAGCCTACGGCGCCTGGCCGGGCGACTCCCGATCATGACCTAGGGTGGCAGGTGCGGGGGAGTGGACACCCTCGGACGCCGGTCACTCTCGCCGTCGCCCCTGTCGGACACCCACCACCAGCAGCCCGACCATCCCGAGCAGGACCACCACCACGACGGCGAGGCCCGGACCCCGGTCGACGGTGAACGTGCCGGTCCGCCCGCCTGTGGTCCCCGCCTGCGCGGCGGCACCGACGGTGGCGGCGGGGTCGATGACACCCCAGCCGTACCGGGGATCCGGCGCCCGTTCCTGACCCATTTCGGCGCCGTCGACGACGCGGTCGACCACGGCGGCGGCGTTCAGATCCGGGTGGGCGGAACGGACCAGCGCGACCAGGCCGGCCACGAACGGCACGGCGAAGTCGGTGCCGCTGGCCTCGATCTCCCCGGTGCCGCCCAGCCCGACACTGGCCACCGCGACGCCGGGCGCGAGCACGTCCACGGCCCGTTTCGGGTACGGGTACGCCGGTTCGTCGTCCGTGCCGACCGCCCCGACGCGCAGCAGCCCGTCGTACGGGCCGTCGCCGAGCGCGGAGCCGGCCGGCGGGGCGGCGACCACGAGCACCACGTCGGCGTCGGCCGAGAAGCCGAGCAGGGCGGCGCGGTGCGCCTCGGTCAGAGTCACCTCGGCCGGCACCATCACCACGTCGGCACCGGCGTCGACGGCCAGCCCGACGGCGCGTACCACGTCCTCACCGGTCGCCCTCCCGTCGCGCAGCGGGATCCGGACCGGGAGGATCACGGCCCCGGGTGCCATCCCGGCGAAGTGACTTCCCGGGCGTGCCTGTGCCGCGACGATGCCGGCCAGGGCCGTGCCCCGCCCGAGGCAGTCGGTGTCGCCCCGGCCGTCGACGACGTCCACGTCCGCACCGGGGCGGACCCGCCCGGCGAGCGCCGGCACGGTGGCGTCGACCCCGGAGTCGACCACGGCCACGGTCACCCCGTTGCCGGTACTCCGCTGCCAGGCGACGCTCGGCGCGAGCCGCAACTGCGCCCACGGCACCGCCATGTCGCTGGTGGTGGCCGCTGAACCGCAACCGTCGCCGGACGAACGGCCGTCGGCTCTCGACGGCGGTGGCGTGGGCGGGGCCGGGACGCGGGTCGGCAGGAGTCCGTGCAGGACCCCGTCGCCGTACGCATCCCAGGGCAGGACGAGCAGCCAGCCGACCCGGAGCACCGTGGGATCGGTGAGCGTGCCACCGTCCGGCTGGGTGCGTCCCTGGTTGAGCGCGACGATCGACAGGTAACGGTCGCCGCTGCCCAGCAGCCGGGTCGAGATGTCCCACAGCGACTCCGCCGCGCCGCCGTCGGTGCCCTGCACGACGTAGTACTTGACGTGGGAACCGGCCGGATTCGGCACCGGTTCGGCCCGGGCCGGCACGGGGGCGCCGAGACACAGCAGAGTGGCGACCAGCGGTGCGATGAACCGTCGCGGTGCTCCCAACGATCACACCTCCAGGTCACCAGCCGCCCCCGTCACGACTGCCCCGCCGTCTTGCAAGATACCCGGGTCCGCCGCAGCCGTTGACCGATCATCGCGCTCCCGCCACCGTGTGAACCTGACGGCGGTGGCGTGCGTAGTGGGTGCGGCAAAACCGGTGTAGCGGGCCGGTGGTCCGGAGTGGATGTCAGTCGGGAAGGGACGGTCGACGATGGGGCTTCGCGTCAGTCGACGCCGGACCGGTGGCATGGCTGCCGTGGTGCTGGTGTCCGCCCTGCTGGCGCTCGCGACTGCCGGACCGGCCCGTGCCGCTGCACCTGCGGACACGCCGACGCCAGCGGCCACGGGCTCCACCACGACCCGGTACTACGTCGTCGGCGCGACCGATCAGGGCGCACCGGAGTTCCTGTACCAGATCGCGGCCCGCACCCTCGGCGACGGCAACCGGTTCCGGGAGATCTTCGAGCTCAACCGGGACCGGTTGCAGCCGGACGGCGAGCGGCTCACCGACCCGCTGGTGCTGCGCGAGGGCTGGCTGCTGGAGTTGCCGGCCGACGCCGACGGCCCCGGAGTGACGGTGGGACCGTTGCCGGAGGTGACGGCACCGGCCGCATCCGCCAGTGAGACGCCGGTCGCGGGACCGCCGCCGACCGACCCGGACCCGGACGGTGTCGGCGGCTTCCTGTTCCGGCTGGCGGCCTTCGGTGTCATGGTGGTGCTGCTCGCGATCGTGCTGTGGATGCTGCGACGCGGGCGGTCGGGACCGAGCCAGGCCGTCACCGCGTCGGTCGGGGAACCGCCCGCACCGCGCATCCGACCGGAGCGCAGCCCGGCATCCGGCGCGCAGGTCGCCCGGGCATCCGGACCGCCGATGCCCGCCGTCGTCGTTCCGGCTGACACCGGACCGCTGGACATCGCCCCGGCATCCGACCCGCAGAGGATCGCCGTCCCGGTCCCGCCACCGGTGCCCGCCCCCGTCGGTCTGACCGCCGAAGCCGAACCGGGCCCTGCGAGCGACCAGGCCACCGATGTCGGCCCGGCCGTCAGTGCCAGCCCGTTCACCGGTGCCAGCCCGGTGGCCGATGCCGGGCCGGACTCCACGAGCGCCCCGGATCTCACGGACCGGCCGGACACCGGCGGCGCGCCGGACGGCCCGACCGTCACCTCCCGCAGCCCGGCCAGCACGTCGGACGGTCCGATCGTCGCGTCGAGCTCGCGGGACGGGATCGACCAGCGGTTCACCTCCGGCCGGCCGGACCCCGCCGTGCACCCTCGGCCCGAGAGCGTGACCAGCGGATACACCAAACTGCGGACCGAACTCGACGACGCTTCCACCGCACTGCGGGTCCAGCTCGTCGGTGCGGCCGGACCGTCCGAGCCGCCCGCGTACGCCTGGTTGGCCGACGACGAACAGCTCATCGGCGCCAGAGTGCCGGTCCTGCTGGGCCACCGCGACGGGTGGGCACTCTGGGTCGACCTGGCCCGGACCCCCGACGTCCTGACCGTGACCGGTGACCCGGTCGCCTGCCGACGACGGGCCGCGTCACTCGCCGGGCAACTGCTGGCGGCGGGCGTGGACGTGATGGTCGTCGGCGACGCTCTCGGTGCCGCCCCGCCGCCCGGCGTCCGCTGGTGGGACGAGTTCCCCCTGGACGTGCCCGAGCCTGACAGCGGCCCGACCGTCGTGTTCAGTGGCGGGTTACGCGGCGCCCGGCTGCGGGCCGCGCGACGGATGGCGGCGGACAGCGGCGGTCGGGTGGTGCCGGTGCTCACCGGGGAGGTCCTCCGCGCCCGATGGTCGATCGTGGTCGACGTGACGACCCCGACCGGAGCGGTCACCCCGACTCAGGCGGACGGTGGCACGGCCGACAGCATCTCCGGTAACGACACGGCGGACGACGACCCGGGGACGACCATCCAACCCTGAGCCGTCGGCCGGAACCTGCGGGTGACCGTCACCCGGGGATAGGCCCGGCTCGGCAGCACCAGAGCGATCCCGGCAGCCCGCAGGCGCGGGGCCCGCGAGCGCACCAGCGGCAGATCGCCCAGCCGATCCGCGGTGGCCGCGACGTCGATCGCCCGCCGCGCGGGCACCCGCAGCTCGACCAGCCAGTGGCCGTCCCGGACACCGGGCTGCTCACGGTGCAGGGGCAGCCAGCCGCCGGGCAGCGCCCGTGCCGTGATGGGCACCAGCGCGTAGCAGCGGCCGATGCGGGCCCGGGGCCAGCGGTCCGCGTCGTTGGGCAGGCCGACCACCCCGTGCCGGGCCCCGGAACACCACAACCGGACCGGTGCCGGCTCGTCGAACTCCTGCTCCAGCGTGGACACCGAGGCCCGGTCCAGGGAGTAGGCGGCGAGCAACCGGACCCGGTCGAGCCGACCGGCCGGCAACAGGTACGCGTCGGCCTGCGCCAGTAGGTGCTGCAGGTCGGCCGGGACGTGCAGGTCGAGGGAGGTGACCCGGACGGCCCCGCCGGGTGCCACCCGGGCCCGGAACAGGTACCCGTCACGGCGGCCGGCGGCGGCCTGCGCCAGATCGGGACGACCGATCAGGAACAGCTCCGCAGCCGGTACGCCACCGGCCAGCACCTCGGCGGGCGGAACCGGTGCCGTCACGTACAACTCGACCGGGGCGGTGTTCACCGGCAGGCCGTCGGTCAACCAGCTCACGCCGTACCCGGCGGGACGTTGCGGGTCGGCGGCCAGCACCGGGCGACGACCCGCAGGTTCGTCGGTCGGCACGTCGGTCGGCACCACACTGCTCCGAGGGGCGGCGGCCAGGCCGGCCATGATGACCTCGGTGGTGGGCAGCAGCCGACCGTCGGCGGTGCTCAGGTAGCGCGGCGGACCGCCGCACTCGCTGTCCGGCTGATGGTCCCGCCACCGGCCCGGCATGCCGCCGGCGTCCAGCGCACGCAGGTCACCGGAGTCGGCGAGGATCTCGGCGGTGCCGCCGGTCGGCGGTGTCCACACCGTCGCCCCACTGGCCTCGGCGAGCGCGGTGAGCGCGGCGGACAGCCGCACCCGTTCGGCGGGATCAGCCGGCCAGGTGAGCCACAGTCGCAGGTCTCCGCCGTACAGCGGCAGGGTGGACAGGGCCGCGGCCAGCGCCGGGCCGGTCAGGATCTCCTGGGTGCCCCGGTAGTCGCCGACCAGGAACCCGGCGGACCGGATCGTGACGGCCACGGTGACCAGATCGGGGTCACCCGGGGCGAGCCGGGCCACCGCCGCCCGCCGGGCGGTGAAATCGGCCCGGGTCGCCAGCACCAGCCCGCCGGGCAGGGCCAGCGCGACGGTTCCGGTCCGGGCCTGCACCGTCCCGTCGACCAGATCGAACCAGCCGGGCAGCGACGACTCCAGGCCGGGCGGCTGGATCACCGTCCAGTCGACCGGGTTGCCGCTGGCCCGCTCCACGGCGACGGCGTCCCGGGGTGCCTCCGGCTCGTCGGGCAGCCACCGGTGCCGGACGTCGGCGCCTGCCGGAGTGATCAGCACGTCCTGACCGAGCATGGCGGCGACCTCGCGGAACAGGCTCGCCCGGCGCTCTCCGTCGGCTGTCAGCATCCGCACGTCGTCACCGGCTGCCCCCGACCGGCGTACCAGGTCGGCGACGTCCTTCGCGGTCAGCGCCGGGCCGTCCGTCCCCACGGCTGCCAACGCGCCGTCCGGTCGCGGCTCCAGCCAGACGTCGAACAGGCCCTCGACCCGACGGTGCCGGGCCGCGTCGAGGCGGCGGAGCTGAGGGGGACCGCCGGACGCCGCGCGCGCGATGGGCCGCATATCGTCCATCTATAGCACCGCCGTACGACCCTTGTGGATCGCCGACGACACCCGTGATGAACCGGTCCGGCGTGGCGTGCGTAGTGCAGGCGTCGACATGAGGTGGACCCACCCGAGTGGAGGAGGCTGTCGGTGACGGCACAGCGGCGTCGGTGGATCCGATGGTGGTGCGGGCTGCTCGTGCTGGCCGTCGTCGCGTCGCTGGTGACACCGGATCGGGCGCTCGCCGCCCCGGTCGAGACCTATGCCAAGTACTACGTCGTGACCTCGTCCTACCAGGGCGAACCGGAGCGACTGTCGATGATCACACAGCGGTTCCTGGGCACCACGGCACGGACCACCGACGTCCTGCACCTCAATGCCGGCCGGGTGCAACCGGATGGCGGCCGGCTCACCGACCCGGACCAGCTGCGGCCGGGCTGGATCATCGTGCTGCCGTGGGACGCCTACGGCGAGGGAGTCCGCTACGGCATGCTCTCCTCGGTCGGCGCCCCTACCACACCGACGCCGGGCACCCGACCGTCGAGCACCCCGCGCCCCGCACGGTCCCCGGCGCCCGACACCGGCCGCTGCGCGGTCGCGGCCGGTCCGCAGACCGGCTCGGACTGGGCCTGGCAGGAACTGGCAGCCGAGCAGGCGTGGACGCTCACCGAGGGCAGCGGTGTCCTGGTGGCGGTGATCGACTCCGGAGTGGACAGCAGCCGTCCTGCACTCGGTGGACGGATCACCACCGGGGTCGACATCGTCGCCGGCAACGAGCGCGGCGACGTCGACTGTCTCGGCTCGGGCACCGCGATGGCCGGCATCATCGCCGCCCGGGGCGACGGCACAGATTCCGGCGGCGGCGGCGTCGCCCCGGCCTCGGCCGTGCTGCCGGTGCGGGTGGTGACGACGGCCCCCCAGTCGGGCGCCGCCGACGTGGCCACCGGCATCGAGGTCGCCGTCTCGGCCGGCAGTACCGTGATCGCGCTCGGCGGCTACGTCGACCCGGCCGCCCCGGAGGTGGCCGAGGCGATCCGTACCGCGCTGGCGCACGACGTGGTGGTCGTGGCCGGCGCGACGACCGACACCGGTGCCGCCACCGGCCCCGACGATGCGGACGGGTTGCTGCGGGTGGCCGGCGTCGGGGTCGACGGCCAGCTCGCCGCCGACTACCACAGCGGCGGGGTCGACCTGGTCGCCCCCGGTATCGACATCGCCACCCTGGTCGCCGGCAAGGACGGGACGCGGGCCAGCAGCGGAACCCAGTACGCGGTCGCGTTCGTGGCAGGGGCCGCGGCGCTGGTCCGGGCGGCACTGCCCAATCTCGACGCGGCGGCGGTGGCCCACCGGCTGCGGGTCACCGCGAACCCGGCCGCCGCGCGGGTACCGGACCCGCTGACCGGATTCGGCATGGTCGACGCCGGCGCCGCCGTGACCGCCACGCTGTCCGAGGAGGAACGGCACGACGAGCTCGCCACCCTCGGCGACGACGCGACCCCTGCTCCGGCAGCGGTCGCCGCGTTGGTGGTGCTCCTACTGGCCGTGGCAGCCGGAGGTCTCGCCTGGTGGTCACGGCGGGCCCGGAACCGGCCCGTCGACACGCTTCCGGACGCCGTGCCCAGCCACGACGACCACCACCGGCCCGACGATCCGCCGGCCCGACCGCCGGGGTCGCCGGCCGACCAGACCGGCTGAGAGGAGACGGCGGTGCCCGTCGGACGAACGGTCTCCCGAGCGGCGCTCGGCACGTGTGTCGTGGTCACGGCGCTGGCCGTACCGGCGGCTCCCGCCCAGGCCCGACAGAACGAACCGCCGGCCCTGCCGACGGTGACCGACGGGTGCGTCGGCGCGTCACCGGTCACCGCCACGGGGATGCCGTGGGCGGTGGCCCGACTGGGGCCGTCGGCGGCCTGGCCGTTGAGCCGTGGCGCCGGGGTGACCGTGGCCGTGGTCGACAGCGGGGTCAGCGCCACCGCCCCGGCCCTGCGGGGAGCGGTCGCGGCCGGCCGGGACGTGACCGACGGCGGCCGGGCCGACCGGGACTGTCTCGGCCGGGGCACCACGCTGGCCGGCATCGTCGCCGCCCGCCCGGTCAGCGGCAGCGCGGTGGTCGGGATCGCCCCGGCGGCGACGGTGCTGCCGATCCGGATCACCGGCCCCGACGGGCGGGTGTCGCCGACCGGGCTCGCCGACGGGATCCGGGCCGCGACCACCCTCGGCGCCGACGTGATCCTGGTCGGCGCCGGTCGCCCCGGCACCGACGACCGGCTTGCCTCCGCGGTCGCCGAGGCCGTCGCCCGCGACATCGTGGTGGTCGCCGCCGTCAGCGACCGGAGCACGCCGTCGTCGGCAACCGCGCCACCGGCCTGGTATCCGGCCGCGTTCCCGCAGGTGCTGGCCGTCGGCGGGATCGACCCGGACGGCGTACCGACCGAGGACAACCCGCCGTCCGCCGGCGTCGACCTGGTGGCGCCCGCCACCGGCGCGGTCAGCGTCGCACCCGCCGGCACCGGCCACTACCGGGTCGGTGGTCCCGCCGTCGCCGCCGCGTACGTCGCCGGGACCGCCGCGCTGGTGCGGTCGTACCACCCGGAGCTGACACAGGCAGAGGTACGCGACCGGCTGCGGCTCACCGCCGAACCGCCCCCGACACCGGGCGACCCCCGGCTGGGCGCCGGCACCGTCGACCCGTACGCGGCGGTCGCCGTCATCGATCCGACGCTGGCCGGCACCCCGGCCCGCGAACCGGTACCACCGGTCGTCCTGGCGCCGGTTCCGGCGCCGGATCCGGCGGTCCGTCGCGCCGCCGTCGCGGCAACGGCGCTGCTCCTGTCGACCGCCGTGGCACTGGCCTCGATCGCGGTCCTGCGGCGCGGGCGACGACGCCGGTGGAACCCGCGCTGACCACCGATCATCCGGCGACACCGGCCACCGCACCGGCCGGCGGCGACAGCTCCGGCGGCGGCGTCCACCCGGTCTGGATCAGTCGATGCCCCCGGCGGGTGCAGAGCAGTGCCCGCCCCGGTGGCAGGATGCGCGGCTTGGTGTTGCCGAGCAGCGGACCCTCCGACGGCGGGCAGGACAGCGCCAGGTCGGGGCTGTTCGTCTCCTGCATACGGCGGATCAGCGGATCCATCGACATCCGCATCACCCCGGCCGCACCCCGGGTCAGGACCAGATGGAAACCGATGTCGGTGCCCTGCGGCAGGAACGGGATCAGCGGTGCCAGCGGGCTGTCGTGACCGGCGAGCAGGTCGTAGTCGTCGACGAAGACGAACAGCCGGGGCCCGGTCCACCAGTCGCGGCGACGCAACTGCTCCGGGGTGACGTCGTTGCCCGGCATCCGGCTGCGTAACCCCTCGACGGCGCTGGCCACGGTCTCCTTCGTCGCCCCCGGCGACACCGAGTATCCGAGCCGGTAGGGACCGGGAACGGAATCGAAGAGCCGACGACGGTAGTCCACCACCATGATCCGGGCCTCCTTCGGCGTGAACCGGCGGGTCACCCCGTCGACCAGCAGGCGCAGCAGACTGGTCTTGCCGCTCTCCGTGTCGCCCAGGACGGTCAGGTGCGGCACCTCCTCGAAGTTGTGCCAGACCGGCTGCATTCGCTCCTCGTCGATGCCGAGAGCGACCCGCAGGTCGCCGTCCGGCGGCGGCAACTCGCCGGCCGGCAGCAGCGCAGGCAGCGTACGCACCGGCGGGGCGGGCGGCCCGGCCCAGAAGTCCCGCACCGACGCGGACAGATCCCGAGCACCCTCGGCCACGCTCTCCGCCTCACCGCAACCGTCGATCCGCGGCAGCCCGCCGAGGAAGTGCATCTTCTGTGCGGTCAACCCCCGACCGGGCAGGTGCGGCACCGTGGCCGCCATCCGCAGGTCGATGGCGGAGTCGACGGCGTCACCGAGACGCAGCTCCAGCCGGGTGCCGAGCTGATCCCGCATGCCGTGGTGGACCTCGGACCAGCGGGCGGCGGTGAGCAGCACGTGCACCCCGAAGTTCAGCCCCCGCGCGACGATCTGCCGGATCGCGGAGTCGGCGGACTCGAACTCCTGCCGCAACGTGAACCAGCCGTCGACCACCAGGAACACGTCACCGTACGGGTCGTCGGTGATGGTGCCCTCGGCCCGCGCCCGCCGGTAGGTGGCCATCGAGTCGACGCCGAGACTGCCGAAGCGTCGCTCCCGCTCGGTGACCAGCGCACTGATCTCGGCGACGATCCGGCTCACCCGGTCGATCTCCAGTCGGCCGGCGACGCTGCCGACGTGCGGCAGGTCGGCGATCGTCGACAACGTTCCCCCACCGAAGTCCAGACAGTAGAACTGCACCTGTGCCGGACTGTGGGTCAACGCCAGCCCGCAGATCACCGTACGCAGCAGCGTGCTCTTGCCGCTCTGCGGACCACCGGCGATGCCGACGTGCCCGCCGATGCCGGCCAGGTCCACGACCATCAGCTCCCGGACCTGCTCGAACGGCTTGTCCACGAACCCCACCGGCACCGCCAGACGCCCGACGCCGGGCCAGTCTGCGGCCCGCAGCCCGGCCTGCGGATCCGGGGCCAGTGCCGGCAGCAACTGGTCCAGGGTCGGGGCGGCGGACAGCGGTGGCAGCCACACCTGGTGTGCCGGCGGTCCCTGATCGGTGAGCTGCGACACCACGACCGACAACACACTCGGCGACGCCACGTCCGCCTCGTCCGGTGTGACCTCCGCCGCCGAGGGCGTCTCCACCGGAGTGCGGTACGGCACGTGCTCCAACAGGTACGGCACCAACTGCCGCTGCACGACGTCCTGCCGGGACCGCACCGCCCGGGGTCGGTGCGCACCGGAGACGTACGCGGCCTTGAACCGGATCAGCGTCGACACGTCGGTCCGCAGGTAGCCGTTGCCGGGCTGACTGGGCAACTCGTGCGCGTCCGGCACACCGATCACCGCCCGCGACTCCATCGACGAGAACGTCCGCAGCCCGATCCGGTACGACAGGTGCGACTCCAACTGGGCGATCCGACCGTCGTCGAGGCGCTGACTGGCCAGCAGCAGATGCACCGCGAGCGACCGCCCCAGCCGACCGATCATGACGAACAGGTCGATGAAGTCACGGTGCGCGGCGAGCAACTCGCTGAACTCGTCGACCACGACGAACAGCGTGGGCAGCGGATCGAGCGGAGCTCCCTGCGCCCGGGCGCGTTCGTAGTCCAACGCCGAGCTGTAGCCACCGGCCTGCCGCAGCAGCTCCTGCCGGCGGACCAGCTCCCCGTGCAGGGCGTCACGCATCCGGCTCACCAGCGCCGCCTCGTCGGCCAGGTTGGTGATCACCGCCGAGGTGTGCGGCAACCGGTCCAGCCCCAGGAACGTGGCACCGCCCTTGAAGTCCACCAGGATCAGGTTCAACGTCTCACTGGAGTGCGTCACCGCGAGCGCCAGCACGAGGGTACGCAGCAGCTCGCTCTTGCCCGAGCCGGTCGCCCCGATCAACATGCCGTGCGGGCCCATCCCGCCGAGCGCGGACTCCTTGAGGTCCAACTCCACCGGCGCGCCGTCGGCGTCGACCCCGATCGGCACCCGGAGCCGTTCGGTCGCCGACCGGGGCGCCCAGACGGCGTCGAGGTCGAGCCGACTCAGGTCGGCGACCCCGAGCAGAGCCCCGAGGTCGAAGTCGGAGTCGAGCGCCTCGGCGACCGGCTCGGTGGCGATGCCGAGCCGGTACGGCGACAGGATCCTCGCCACCGCCCGGGCCCGGGCGACACTGAGCCGGTCGGCGCGGGCCAACGGCGACCGCTTCTCCCGACCGACCGCGTCGTGCCGCACCATCTCCAACCGGTCCTCGACCAGATCGAGCCAGAGCAGATGGCGGGGAGTGCTGGCCGGCGCGACGCCGATGTCGACCAGCACGGCGTTGCGGTAACCGCCGGAGGTCATCCGGGCCCCGGTCGGGATCCGCCCACCGTCGCAGACGACCAGCACGTACGGCTCGTCGCGACTCGGCGTGGCACCCTGCTCGTAGCGGGGGCGGGCGAGGAAACCCTCACCGAGCAGCCGCTCCACCCCCTCGATGCTCTCCGCCACCAGCCGCGTGGCCCCGGCCGCGTCCTGCTCGACCGGATGCTGGACGTGCGGCAGCCACTTCGCCCACTCCCAGGCAGCGGCGCCCTCCCCACCCAGACAGAGCGCGACCACCACCTCCTCCGGTGCGTGCAGGGTCACCAGCTGGGTGATCATGGCGCGCAGCACCGCGCGGACACCGTCGGCGTCACCGGTGAACCGGATCAGGGCGAAGCCGCGCAGGAACACCGCGACCGGCTGCTCCTCAAGCGTGCTGTACGCCTTGATGAAGCGGCGCAGCGACTTCGCCGACAACGGCTCCAGGTCCTCGATCGGCTTGGTCTGCAACGGCACGATCGGGGTGGCCAACCGGGCTCGGCCGGTGCCCAACCGCACCTCCAGGAAGTCCGGATGGCTGGCCCGCCGCTCCCACCGCCGCGACGTCATCGCCACCGACCACAGCGCACCGGGGTCGGGGTGCCGCCACGCGCCGGCGTCCCGCTGCTGCGCCACGGTCCGCCGCACCCGACGGCGGTTCTGGGCCAGGTACCGCAGGTAGTCCCGACGGTCGCCGCCGAGCCGCCGCCTACGGTCACCGCCGGCCCCCAGCATCTGACCGACCAGCATCCCGCCCATCGCGACCATCATCAGGCCGATCATCACCCAGGTCATCGCGCCACGACCGCCGCCGACGAACATCAGCATCATGACGCCGGACATCAGCATCATCGGCATGATCGTCATGACGTGCCGCAGCCCGCCGGACTGTGTCTCGGGCAGTTCCGGCGGCTCCTGGAGGCCGATCTCGCCGGCCGGCATCTCCGGGCCGTTGCGCCGCGCCGGTCGCCGGAACACCACTGTGGTCACGGTCCGCCTCCTGTCCCGCTGCGGGCCGGCCCCTGCCGACCGCCCGCGTGCGTCCTACTACGCGCCGGGCCGGTCGGCGGGTCAGAAAAATATTCCGCACCTTCGTTGAACCGCCTCGGAGACGGCCCGTAGAGAGGGCATGAGCATCGCCGTTGGTGAGCAGATGTGCCGACTGGTCGTAAGCGGACCGGACCGGCAGATCGAGCTGGCCGTACCCGCCCAGGTGCTGGTCGCCGACCTGCTGCCGGCGCTGCTGCACCACCTCGGCGAGGACCTGGCGGACACCGGCCTGCTGCACGGCGGCTGGGTGCTGCAACGCCTCGGCGCGCCACCGTTCGACGAGGACGGCACCGTCGCCTCACTCGGCCTGCGCGACGGCGACACGGTGTACCTGCGCCCGCGCGCCGAACAGATCCCGCCGGTCGACTTCGACGACCTGATCGACGGTGTGGCCACCGGATCCCGCGCCCGGTCTGGCCTGTGGCGACCACAGATGGTGCGCTGGGCGGCGCTCGGCGTACTCGCCGTGCTGCTCGGCACCGGCGCCGCCGTGCTGGCGGCGCCCGGCCCACCCGTACCCCGCCTCTTCTGCGCGGCCGCGCTCGCGCTGGGCTGCCTGGCCGCCGCGTTCGCCCTCACCCGAGCCGTCGGCGACCGGGCCGCCGGAACGGTGTTCCTGGTCGCCGCCGTCGCACACGCCGGCCTAGCCGGTCTGCTGGTGCCGGAGATCGGCCGCCCGGACACCGCGCTGACGGTGGACGGACCACGGCTCGTCGTCGCCGCGACCGCCGTGTTCACCACCGCGGCCCTCGGCCGGATCCTGCTCGGCCGGGCCGGTCCACTCTTCGCCGCCGTCCTCACCGCAGCCCTGTTCACCGCTGCCGGCGCCGCACTCGCCGCGTTCGTCCCGATGAGCACCGTCCGGGCCGCCGCCGTCGTCGCGGTCGCCGCCACCATCGCCGGTACGGCCGTTCCCCTGCTCGCGTTCCGCCTGGCCGGACTGCACCTCGAACCACTGCCCGTCCAGCCCGAGCACCTGCAGGAAGGCATCGACCCGGAGCCGAGCGAACCACTGCTCGCCCGCACCGCCACCGCCGACCGCTACATGACCGCGCTCCACGCCGGCCTGGCCACGGTCACGCTCGGCGCCCTGACGCTGGTCGGTGCCGCCGACGGTTGGGCGGCCACGGCGCTGGTCGTCCTCGTCGCCGCCGTACGGCTGCTCGCCGCCCGCCCGATGACCAGCGCATGGCACCGGCTCGCACTCTGCGGACCGGCCGTGGTGGGACTGGCCACGGTTCTGCTGCACCTGAGCACCACCGGCACCGGCTGGCCGCGCCTGCTGGTGCCGGCGTTCCTGGTGCCGATCGGCGCGGCACTGCTGGTCACCACCGCCCGAACCCTGCCCGGCCGGCGGCTCATGCCGTACTGGGGGCGGATCGGCGACCTGACCCACACCCTGGCGATGGTCGCGGTCTTCCCGGTCCTGCTCGCCGTTCTGGATGTCTACGCCTTCGCCCGGGCGTTGGGCGGCTGAGGGCCGTGCAGTCACGTCGGGACCAGGTGCAGGCCCAGTCGTACGTCCTGGGCCGGCTCACCGGTGCCCTGGTGGCGGGGGAGCCGGAGACGCCGGAGAACCCGCACCGCCGGATGCTGGTCGGCAGCCTCGCCGGGCTGCTGGTCGCCGCCCTGGTCGTCGCCGGCTTCGCGGTCTACGGATTCCTGCGTCCCGGCGGCGCCGACAGTTGGCGACAACCCCGACAACTCGTCGTCGAGAAGGAGACCGGCAGCCGGTACGTCCTCGTCGACGGCACGCTGCGCCCGGTGCTCAACTACACCTCCGCCCGGCTGATCCTCGGCGCTTCCCCGAAGGTCGTCTCGGTCTCCGGCCGCTCACTGGCCGACGTGCCACGCGGACGCCCGCTCGGCATCGTCGGCGCCCCCGACGCACTGCCCGCACCCGGAGCGCTCGACGGCACCACCTGGCACGTGTGTGCGCTGGCGACCCGGGACGGTGCGGGCACCCAGGCCATCACGACCACCCTGGCGGTCGACCGGTCGACGACCGGCACCCCGCTCCCCGCGGACCAGGCGATGGTCGCCCGCGTCGAGGCCGGCCCGACGTTCCTGGTGTGGCAGGGACGACGCTTCGCGTTGACCCGCGACTGGCTGAGCCGGGCCTTCGGCTACGACGGCGTACCCGTCCTGGTCGAGCCGGGTTGGCTGGAGCAACTGCCGGTCGGCCCGGACCTCGCACCGGTGCCCGTACCCGACCGGGGCCGACCGGGACCGGAGGTGGACGGTCGTCCCACCCGCATCGGCCAGCTCTTCGTGGTCCGCGTCGCCGGCCTGCCCGAACGTCACTACCTGCTGCAACGCGACGGACTCAGCCAACTCGGCCCGCTGGCCCACGGACTGGTGGAAAGCGACCCGGACACGGCCCGGGCGTACCGGCCGACGCCGGTGGAACCCACCGCGTTGAGCCCCGCGGCACTGGCCCGGCTGCCGGTCTCCACACAGCCGACCGTCGCCGCCGACCTGCCGTCCACCCCGCCGACCCGGGCCGACCCCGGACCGGGCCGCGTCTGGTGCGTGCAGCACACCGACGGCGGCGGCATCGGAGTGACGTCACGACCGCCGCTGACCTCGCCGGGCGCGCGCACCGTCGACGGCACCGGCATCACCCGCACCGCCCAGACGGCCGGTGCCGTGTCGATCGCCGCCGGGGTCGGCGGCCTGATCCGGCTCGGTCGACCCGGACAGCTTCCCGGCACCGGCTACTTCCTCGTCACCGATGCCGGGATCAAGTACCCGCTCGCCGACCCGTCCGTCGCCGAGACCCTCGGCTACCCCCCGGACGGCGCGGCGACGGTGACCAGGGCCCTGCTGGACCTGCTACCGACCGGACCACTGCTCGACCCCGAACTGGCCCGCAGATGACCGGCGCCGCGCCCGCGACGCCGCACGGACCGGACATCCGACACGAAGGAGAGCGAGATGCCCGCACAGACCGAAGTAGACGAACAGACCATCCGCCAGCTGCTGTCGGCGTTCGAGGTGGCGATGGCCAACTGCAACGCCGCCGACGCCAGCGTCGACGCGGTGAACTCGTCGATGCAGTGGCACGGCGAGGCCCGCACCCTCTACGGACAGGAGTTGGCGAACTGGCGCGGCGGCCTCAACCAGGTCCGCAACGGCCTGGAGATGCTGCGGACCGCGATGAGCCAGTACCTCCAGGCCACCAGCAACGCCGAGCAGGAGACCTCCACGCACTCCCGCTGGTACCAGGGCGACTGACCGCCTCCTCCGCACCCGAACGAAAGGAAATCCCGATGGCTACCTACGGCCTGAACCCCGACGGTCTGCTCGGCAGTGGAGAGGAGCTGCGCGGCGTCACCCGGTCGATCGACAACGCACTCGACGAGCTGAACGCCGTCGTCAACCGGTTCATCACCATGAACCTCGGCGGTGCCGCCGAGTCGTACCGGGCGGCGCAGACCGTCTGGGAAGGCGGCATGACGACGATGAACAACTCACTCGGTTCCGGTGCCGCCGCCATCGACCGGATCCGCGAGACGTACCAGGTCGCGGACGCCCAGGGCGCGGCCCTGTTCCAGGGCAACCTCTGAACGGGGTACGACGATGCCGATCCACGTCGACGACGGCATGCTCAACGACTTCGTCGCCGTCAACATGACCCTGGCCACCGAGGCACCCGCCGCCGCGAAGGGCCCGATCGACACCCTGGTCATCCGCCCCGGACACCAGAACTTCGCGATCGGACAGACCGTCGGCAACCTGATCCGCACCAACGGCGCCAACATCCAGGCGCGGCTGAACGAGATCAGCACCCTGTCCGCAACCCGTGGCCAGCAGCTGCGTTCGTTCATGGCGCTCACCGACGGTGCCGAGACGCTCAACGAGATGTCGGTCGCCGAGTTCGGCGCCCGCCTCCCGGCCTTCTGACCCGCGCCTCGGGCCCGGGCACACCTGCGACAACGGAGGGAACAACATGACCCAGCCTGGTGGCGGTCCCACCGCCGGCCGGTCCATGGAGTGGATGCCGGCGTTGCGGGACGTGCTCGGGTCCGAGGAACAGGCGGACCCCGGAGTCGCGGCCCGCAACACCTGGCTACAGCTCGACACCTCGTTCTGGCAGGTGACCGAGAACGGCAACCAGAGCCCGTGGAACCACTGGATGCCCGGCGACCAGGAGGGCTGGAACCGGATCACCCTCTATCGCAAACGCCGGCACGGCGGCCGGGACTCCCGGATGTACTTCCAGCTCATCCGTGGCTGGGTCACCTTCTTCGAGGGCGGCGACAACTCCCCGGCCAACCACTCGCAGAAGACGGTGACCGCCAGCGGACCGATCGTCTCCGGCATCCGCGCCAACGAGTTCCTGGACGCACAGACCTTCTTCGACGCCGCCCACCTCTACTGGCAGGTGACGGACTGGCTGATGAACGGCGGCCAACCCACCGTCCGGGCGGTGGTCGACCGGATCGACCAGGATCGGGCCGGCTTCGACGGGTCGGCCGCCGACGCGTTCGTCTTCGCCATGGACGACATGGCCCGGACCATGCTCTATCTCAAGGAGAACATCACCGAACAGGGTGACTGGGTCCAACTGCTCAACGACAACGGCAACGCGGTCAACGCCTTCAAGACCGCGATGGAGAACGCCTGGAACGCATTCGTCGCATACCGGTACCACGACCCGAACACGCTCGTCTGGGAGGTCCTGCGCTCCATGGAGCGACAGGTCGACGAGTACGACGCCCGCACCAGCAGCGGGACGTGGACGGCCGGGCCCGAGCAGCCGTGGATCTTCTCCTTCCCGGACCAGGGTCTCGGCACGTACGACCTGATGAGCAACGACGGCTGGACTCAACTGAACGACGGCATGAAGTCCACCTGGGTCAGCAACCTGGAGGCGTTGAACCTCGCCTCGCTCAACGCCACGCAGGCCCTCGTCACCAGCTTCGACCAGACGATCCAGGCGATGCGACGCGGGGTCTTCCCGCTGTACCGGGGTGTCTACTACTCGCCGCAGGACGACAACCCGTTCGGCAACGGGCCGAACAACCCGTTCGGCAACGGGCCGGGTGGGGGCGGCTCCGGCGGCGCCAACTTCGGCGGTGGCGGGAACGACGGCGGCTCCGGCGGCGCGGAGTTCGGCGGCGGTGGTGGCGGCTCCGGCGGCGCGGAGTTCGGTGGTGGGGGCTCCGGCGGTGCGAACATCGGCGGTGGGCCGGGCGGTGCGGGCTTCGGCGGCGGTCCGGACGGTGCACAGACCGGATCCGGCTCCGGTGGATCCTTCGACCCGTCCGGCCTGGGAGCGGGGGGATCCGGTGGCGGTGCGGGTGGGGAGTTCGGCGGCGGTGGCGCGGGCGGCGGGTTCACCGGCGGGCCGTCCGCCGGTGGCTTCGACCCGTCCGGTCTGGGCGGCGGCACCGGTGGTATCGGCGACGGAACGGGCGGCGGGGTCGGCCCGGTCGGCAGCGGCGGCTCTGTCGGGCCCGGCACCTTTCTGCCCGGCCTGGGTGGCGGTGTCGTGGGCGGTACGCCCGGTGGTGGTGGGTCCGGTGGCGGTTCCCGATCCGGGTCCGGCGGCAGCGGTGGTCTGGGCGGCCTCACCCCACCATCCACGCCGAACCCGTCGGGCGGTGATTCGGGCGTCGTCGGCGGTCCGGGCCGTGACGGCTCGGCCTCCGGCGGTGTGTCGACCGGTGGCAGCGGCGGCCTGGGTGGCCTGACCCCGCCGTCCACGCCGCACCCCTCGGTCGTCGACCCGGACGCGGTCGGCGGTGTGGGCGCCGGTGGCTTCGACTCCGGCAGCTCGTCGGGCGGCCTCAACGGCGGCGCGGTCATCGGCCCGATCGGCGAACCGCCGCCTGGCTACGTGGCCGGTTCGGCCCTGCCCGGCTTCGCCGGTGTGGCGGGCACCGGCACCGGCGCGGTCACCAGCGGCGGCTTCACCGCCGGCGCACCGTTCGGATCGGCTGGGGCGGCCGGTGCAGCCGGCGTCGGCATACCCGGCATGGGCGGCATGGGTGGCTTCCCGATGATGCCGCCGATGGGTGGCATGGGGCAGGGCGGCGGCCGGGACAACGACAAGGACCGCGAGCGCACCACCTGGCTCGCCGAGGAGGAAGAGGTGTGGGGTACCGATCCCGACTGCGCACCGGCCGTGATCGGAAGAGACGACATCGGCGAGGCGGACTCCGGTGAGGGTACGCGCACCGGCCGACCGGCCGTTCCGTCGCGCGGCCCCGGATCGCCGTACGGCCCGACGCACCGGGACACCACCCGGCGCCGGAACTAGCGGAAGGGGAACGAGATGCCAGGTCCCATGCAGGACCAGATCGAGCAGGCGTACGCCGAACTGGCGGCCAGCCAGGCGGCGATCGCCGACGTGCAGGCCCGACTCGACGGTGGCGAGACGAGCGTGACGTCGAAGAACCGGGTCATCACGGTCACCGTGAACAGCCGTGGCGACCTCGTCGACGTCCGGTTCCTGAGCCGGTCGTACCGCAGCATGCCCTCGGCCGAACTGGCGACCCTGCTCGTCGACACCATCGGGGAGGCCCGACAGCAGGCCCAGGCCGTCGTCGCGGCGGCCTTCGCCTCGGTCCTGCCGCCCGGGATGCCGGTCCTCGACATGATCAACGGGGAGGCCGACTTCGAGTCGATGATGAGCGACGCGCTCCGGCTGGTGAACGACCCGTGGCCGGGCGCCGACCCACCCCCGTCTCGACCGGCCGGGGGAGCAGCGCCCACGAGCGGCGACGGCACCGGGAGCCGGACGTGAGCGCCCCGCTCTCGGCGGACACGGACCGGCTGCGACAGGAGGCGTTCGCCGCCTACTTCGCGCACATGCAGGCGGTCGTCGAGACGTTCGAGGGTGAGGTGGGCGCGAATACCCCCGTCGTGCTCAGCGTGCGCGGCGAGGTCGACGAGGCGGTCGCCGCCGATCTGGACCGCGAGTTGCCGCTGGCGAGGTACGTGCTGACCGGCCTGCGGGAGCTGGCGGTCGGCGATGGCAGCCGCGTGGCGGATCTGGCCGCGCTGTTGGCCAGGTACGAGGCGGAGAACGGCGACACGGCGACCGGCTGGTCCGGCAACGGTCCGGTGCGTACCTGACGGTGTCGGACCGGGGGAGGTGAGCGGAGATGGGGATCGAGGCGTCGGACGACCTCGCCGGCTTCCTCAAGTGGATCTCGGGTGAGGACTTCCCCGGGACCGACGAGGACCGCCTGTTCGGGCTCTCACGGGCCTACAGCGGCGCGGCCGACGGGGTCGACTCCGCCCTGCCGCTACTCGTCGACGCCGTCCGCTCCATCCGACGCGGCGTCTCCGGCCGGGCCGACGAGGCGTTCGTCGAGTCGATGCAGGGGTACGTCCGCAATCCCGGCTACCTCGCGGCCGCCTCCGATCAGTTGCGCGACCTCGGTGCCAAGAGCCGCGCCTCGGGCACCCAGGTCCAGTACGTCAAGATGATGATCATCGGCGCGTTGATCCAGCTGATGATCGACTTCATCGTCGCCCTCGCCTTCTCGTTCTTCAATCCGGGTGCGGCACTGAACTGGCTGGCCGCCCGGGTCGCCGTCTTCCGCTTCCTGGTCCGTACGCTGCTCGGCCGGCTGATCCAGATGGTCGCCGTCAACCAGGTGGTCGGCATCGGCCTACAGGTGCTGATGGACGCCATCGTCCAGCGACTGCAACTGTCGGCGGGCACCCGCGACCGCTGGGACAGCAAGCTGACCCGCGACGCTGCGGCGGTCGGCGCGCTCGGTGGTGCGGTCTCCACCTTCCTCGGTCCGGCGATCAACCTGCTGGCTCGGCGACTCGGCGGCCCCGGCGCGCGGGCGCTGACCGACACCGGCGCCGACTCCGCGCCCCCGCCCGGTTCGACGTTCCGCCAGGCGCTCACCACTCCCGAGCCCAAGCCGACCGGGCGTCAGGCCACCGCCGACGCGGCCGGTGAGATGGCTTCCGAGGCGGTCGTCGAGTACCTGACCGAGGGCCTCTACGGGGTGATGACCGGCCAGGGATGGAACGTCGGCGGTGCGGCGGCGGTCTCCGGCGCGGTGTCCGGAGCTGCCAGCGCCGCCGGCACGAACATCGGCGACGCGATCCGGCCGGACCCCGACGGCAGTACCCGAGACGCCGAGCCCGACGACCCGGCGCCCCCTCGCACGACGCCGACACCGGATCCCACCTCGAAGTCGTCGCCCTCACCGTCTGATGACACCCCGCCACCCCTCGACGACCCCTCGTCGGCCGACATGCCGCCACCGCCCGGTCCGGATGGGGTCGGCACCCCCGCCGCGCCCGACGGCACCGGTACGCCTGCCGTGGTCGGTACGCCCCGAGGACCCTCCGACGGCAGATCCACCACGTCCGCCGGGCCGGCCCCGGCCACCGCACCCGGCACACCCGGGGGGCGGGATGCCGACCGGTCAGGATCACCACCGTCGGACGGCACCGGGGTCGTCGGCCCCGGGCGCCAGGGTGACCCGACGGGGCCGCACCCGGCGGGCGGACCGGTAGCGGCGGGTGCCGTCACCGGCAACGGTGTCGCGAGTGCCCCGACCACCGGCGCCACCCCGTCGGAGGGTGCCCGGCCATCGGTCGTCCCGGCGGCAGCCGTCGCCACGGCCGGTGGGCCGGCTTCCGCTCCACCGGTACCGCCTGCCGCGCCTGCGCCCCCGGAGACCCCTACGCCCTCGGTCGGCGGCCAGGCGCCCGCGACCCCTGCACCCACAGTGGGCGGGCAGGCGGCCGCGAATCCCGTGCCGGTCGCCGCCCCCACGCCGGTGCCGGCAGCGGCGACCACAACGGTCACCCCGGCCAGCACCACGGTCTCGTCCACCAGCCCGGCGCCCACCGGGTCACCCGGCACGCCGTCACCCGGCACGCCGTCGAACGGTCCGGTGCCGGTCCGGCCGGCGGCCGTGGCGGGCACGGCTGCCGCCCCCGCGCCGTCACCGGTGTCGTCGTCCCTGGCCACCTCCACCACTGCGCCGACACCGGTGCCGTCCTCCTCGGCCACCACCGCCTCCGCGTCGCCGCCTACCGCCCCGCTCGCCGGCCGGTCGGGAGCCGCGCCCACAGCGGCCACCACCGGGGCGAGCACCATCACCGTCACGCCGAACCTCAGCCCGGCCACCCCGCCCGCCCTCGGGCCGACGGACACCCCGCCGACGGACACCACACCGCAAACGGACGGTGGACCGAGGGGGGACCTCCGAGCGCGGAACGTCGAGTCGGGGATCGAGGCCATCCCGCGAGCCGATTCCCAGCCGGACGCCACGGTCGTCCAGCGGGACTACCCGTGGCTTCCCGGGATCAACCCGTACCGGCAGCGGCGGGGCGAGTTCGGCACGAACTGCGTACTCACGGCGATCGTCACCGACATGGCGTTCACCGAGATACTGCGGCCCGATGAACGCCTACAGTCGTCACCGTCCACGCTGGCTCCACTGGAACACCTGACCCGATACCGCGACCGCGCGCCGGTGGCCGTGGCGGACTTCGCCGCCGTCACCCGAGTCATGCGCTCGGCACCGCAGGGGTCGCGGGGCATCGTCGTCGTGCACCGGGCGGGCCGGGACTTCGCCCACGCGTTCAACGTGGTCCACGACCACAACGGGGTGGTCTTCCTCGACGGCCAGAACGGCACGCTCGCCGACCTCACGATTCAGCCCGACACGGTGCTGTTCGTCCCGACCACGGACGGCGTACCGGTCGACGGCCCGGTCCGGGGCCTGGACGTGCCGATCGGCGGCCGCTCGTCGGACACCACCGGCGGTCGGGCGGGCACGTCCGCCGGAACCGGCACGGACACCGGCGGCGACGCCGAGACAGTCGTCCCGCCGCCGACGCCCGAGGGCATCGAGGGAAACGAGGACGCAGCGCTGCACCGGGACGACGATCAGGAGGGGAGGCATCCCGCCCCGGATCCGCTCGACGACGGCCTGGTGGCGGTCCGTTATCTGTCCGCCGGCTCACTGGGCGCCGCCGAGGTGGTCCGGGTGGCCGGCCTCGCCGAGGTGGAGCAGGCCGCGCGGGATCTCGTCGGGCAGCGGGGCAGCCGGAAGGTACGCGGCCTCGACGAGTTCCTCCGCCGGCTGCACAACGACGCCGACGGCAGCGGCGACCTGCACGGGTTCGTCGGTCGCGGGGAACACGTCCCGGTCACCGTGGACGGCCGCCAGGTGGAACTGCGCGTCTCGGTGACGCTGGACGACCTCCGCCGGACCCCCGACCAGGATCCGGACAGCGTCCTGACCCGGGTCGACCGGGCCGGAGCGGTCACCACGACGAGCGGCATCGCCAAGTCGAAGAGCGGTGGCGTGGACGCGTCGGTGACGGTGAGCCCGGCCGGGGCTGTCGAGCCCGGCTTCGTCGGCGGCGGGCTCAACCTGCACGCGACGCTCCGGCGACTGACGCAGGCGTTGTCCACGGTCCGGTCCCTGGTCACCCATCGGCAGGCCCGGCCGAGCAACGGCGCCGACCGGATCGCGGCGAGGGCGACGTACCGGCTGGAACTGTGGGAACGCGCCGGCGACGGAACCAACCAGCAGGTCGGCCAAGCCCGGCTGATACCTACCGAAGCAGTCCTGAAGATTCCCCGGCACGCCCTGGTCGCCGACCAGAATCAGTCGCGGGAGGGAGGACTGGGGCCGTCGGCGACGACTCCGAGGGTGCACCAGGTCGAAGCCGCCGTCGTACCCGAGTTGTGGCGACTGGCCGAGCGCACGCTGCCGATCGGGCTGTTCGCGGTCGGCTCGGCGAGTCGGGCCGAGCTGACCCGCCTGCTCAGCGCCCGCAACGTCGAGGCCGCGCTGGAGGAGTTCGCCGGTGGGTTGCGGATCCCGGCGCTGTGGAACGAGGTGACCGGTGAGGCCGCCGGACCGTTCACCATCACCGCCAGCAGCGCTGAGCACATCGTCCGGTCCACCGCCTCGGACGTGGTGTTGCGCGACAGCGCGCAACTGGTGGTCGCCAACGAGCACAGCGCGGCGGCCTCGGCGAGTTTCGGGGCGGCGCTACAGGCCGGGTGGAATGGGCCGCGCGACGAGACGGGCGTACCGCTGACCGGGTCGGTCGGCGTCGGGGTCTCCGGCCGGCGGGAACAGGCGGCGTTGGGCGGCGGCAGCGGCGGACGCAAGCGGGCGGTGATCTACACCGGCGAGACCGAGTTACGTGACTACCCGGTGACCTGGACGATCCGGGGCGCCGGAATCGACGAGAGCTCCACCGAACCCGACCACCTTTTCGTCCGGGTGGCGACCGACCTCCCGCCGGACCTACCGTCCGGACAGGGCACCCACCTGCCGGCCGATGCGCAGGTGTTGACCGCGCCGCTCGGCGACGGGGCGGTACGGGACGTGACCGGTCTCGCCGGAGTTCTCGACGACATCGAGACCGTCCTCAGGGCGTACCCGGGTTTCGTCGTCGACGGCCCGGCACCGGTGGACACGATCCGGACCCTGCAGGACCTGATGGCGCACCGCCGTAACGAGGAGTCGCTACGGACCGCGCTGAGTCAGCCAGCGGTACGGGCCATGGTGGACAGCCTGTTCGACACCGGCATCGTCGTGGAGCTGAAGCGGTACGGCTGGTATCGCAACGAGTACGTGCGGGTGGAGCTCACCGCGACCCGGACCGCGGGACGTCGCACCGGGCAGTCCCAGACGATCTCGATGCGGGAGACCGACATCGGCGGCGACCGGGCGCAGGCCCACACCTCGGTCAGCCGGGACTACCAGGCCGGCATCCGCTTCGGATTCTTCGACCGGTGGCGCAAACCGTCGTCCCGGGCGCTGGCCGCCGCCGGCCTCGGCTACCAGTACACCCACACCGGCGGACGCAAACTGGTGACCGGACAGCAGGTCGCCCAGGTGGAGATGTCGGTCAGCCCGACGCCGAAGGACGGCCGGACCACCGTTCGCGAGTACGAGCTGGACCTCGACTTCCAGGTGACGGTGTCGTCGTACACCCGGCCCCGGGCGCTCTACCGCACCCTCTCCGCCGGCTTGCTGTCGCACCGGAGCGACCAGCAGTGGGTCAGCCTGCCGGAAAGGCAGCAACTGGCAGCCGAGAACCTGGAGTTCTCCGGCATCGAGCAACCGATCAGGCTGCGGTCCGGCACGATGCGAGTCTGGGTGTCCGAGCTGTGGGCCGACCGGATGGGCATCGAGGAGCCAGCCCCTCGACCGCCCGGCGCCACGGACGACCAGGCAGTCCCGGTCCTCCACGACGTCACCGAGACCGCCCCGCCGCCGCTGCCCTTCGCCGGCCTTCCACTGCGCTTCCACACCGAGGCCGTCGGTCCGCTCGCCCCGATCCGGAACTTTGCGCTCGAACTGGTCGAAAGCCTGCCGCACGGTGAGGTGCTGACGGCTCCGGGTACCGCGTCCCGCAGCCAGATCGACGCGTTCTTCACCCCCGAGTTCGCCAACGGACGAACCCGCACCCTGATCAGCCCCGGAGAGACCTCGGGCACGCTGTTCGCCGGTGGGGTGTTCCGCGACGACCTCGGCTCGCTGCAGGTCGCGTTCGTGCCGACCGCGTTCCGTCCGGTCGATCCCGGATCCTGGGAACTCGAATCGTCGATGGCGGGCAGCTACCCGATCACCTCGGCGCAGGTCACCGGCGGGATGCACACCCTGCGTCTGTTCGGGATCTTCGGGCACCGGGAGGACGGCGACTACGCCGGAAACGCCAGCCTGCAACCCGGTCTGCAGTGGCACACCGACCTGCGCACCACCTCTGCGACCGACACCGGCGGTGCCGAACGCAACGTCGTCCAGAGCGGCCCGTTCGTGTTCTACCGGGTCGACGGCGACTGGCACCTGACCGCAGGGACCCGGTGGGCCGGTGCGTCCGACTTCCTCACCGGTGCGATCGGCGTCCGGCACCAGCGGGTGTCGGTCGAGAGCGGAATGCTCATCGCCGTCGCCCTGCGCGACATCCACACCACCAACGCCTGGATCGCGCAGCACAACGCCGACCCGGCCCACGCCGACCGGCAGATCCCGCCACTGCCACTGCCTCCGGATGCACCCACCCCGCCGGACACCATCCACCTGACCCCGGCGACCGGCGCACCGACCTGGCACCTGCCCGAGCACCTGGCCCTGGACTCCGGGGACCTGGGCCGGGCCTGGGTCGACAACCTGGGCGGTCCGGACCTGTACGCGCAGGTCCGCGACCGGCTCCGGGAGCAGGGGGTGGACCTGCTGCCGGACGAGCCGTTGCAGGATCCGCTCGGCAACGTCGGACGGGCCCGAGCGATCTTCGGCCGTTTCGGTCTGGCCGCGTTCCTCGACAGCCTGCTCTCCAACGACCTGCTGGTACGGCTCTACGACCGGCGACGGATGCGCCGGTTCGCCTTCATCGCCCGCACGACCACCGGAGTCGACATCCGGATCCGGGCCCGACTCACCCCACCCCGCCTGACGGAGATCATCTCCGATCCGACCGAGATCGAGTACTACACCAAGGCCAGCCGGACCGCCGCCACCGACAGGTCGAGAGGCATCACCGTCGACGTCAGCGGAAGCTACGCGCCCGGCCGGGACACCAGCGGCAGCGACCCGGAGAACCCACCGACGCACCACGGGGGGACATTCGGTGCCGGACCCGGCGCCCGGGTCGGCCACCAGAGCGAGGCGGACCGGAACACCACCACGGCGACGGTCGACGAACGGGTCGTCACCGGCACCGGACCACTGATCGAGTTCGAGAGCATCCTCGAACTGACCGTCACCACCCCCAGCGGAACGAGCGGCGAACCGATCCGGGTACCGATCCGACTACGGATCCCCGAGTCCGCCACCCGGGTCCGTGAACCCGCGCCCGACCTCCGGGCGGCGGACTTGAGTGCGCCTAACCCGGACCGGCGTCCCACCGGCGGACCGCGCGCGCTGACCCCCGCGCAGACCGAGCCGAACGCCATCCGACGGTGGCAACGCGGTGGCACCCGATTGCCGACCGAGGCGATGGTCACCTCCTTCCCGGCCGCGCGAGCCTCCGAGGACGCGGCCCGGATGGCGGTCGCCGCCCACGCCCGCACCTCGACCGTCCAGCGCGCGATCGGCACCGACCCGCTGCGCAACCCGCGCTCCATCGTCCCGGCGGCCGTCCACGACCAGGCCACACCGGAGTGGTCGAAGGCGCAGTACCCGCGCATCGCGAACGAGGGCGTCACCACCGGTCTGACCGGCCCCGGCATCGTCCCGCGCTACCGAGCGGTCCACGAACGGTACGCCCGCCTGGGCCCGCCGTCGCTGGCCCGGATCGTCACCGACGACCGGATGGAGCGGCCCAAACAGGTCTCGGTCGCGACCACCACCCAGGCGCAGTCCCGCAACCTCGCCGGCTTCCAGGCCGACGTGCGGACCGGGACCGCCGGCATCAGTCCGGTGACCCGACACGACGCCCCGATGCCGGGCCAGCTCGGGGTCGGCGCGGCCGGTGCCGCCCGGATCGGCGCGACCGCCAACACCGGCTCGAACGTGAAGTACAAGGGCCGCACGATGGTCTTCACCTTCACCGCGCAGGAGCGGCACGTCGTCCGCGACCCGGCGGATCCGCCCGCAGACGGGGTCGGCACCGAGGTGACGCTGCCCGGCACGATCGAGGTGCAGGTGCCGGAGGAGGTGGCCCGCGCCAACGGCTGGCTCGACGACACCGACCCGGCCCGCCGTCACGCCATCGACTCGACGGTGGCCGCCTGGGAGAACGCCCTGACCAGCCGCGCCGCCTGGCTGCAGAAGGCGGCCGACTGGCGGGCCGCCGACACCGAGGTGCGCAACCTTCCCGACGACGCCACGACGGAGCAGCGGGAGCTGGCCGAGGAACAGGCCGGCATGGCCCGAGCCGAGAGCCGGGCGGCACAGGAGCAGTACCTGCAGGCCCGATCGGAGGCCGAGGGAGTCGCCGACCGGCTGGCCGCCGGTCGCCCTCGACAGCCGGACGACGTGACGGCCGACGGGATCCCGGCGTTGCCCGACGACCAGGCCGCCCGACGACGGTTCGAGGAGGAGCGGGGACGGTCCCTCGGCAACCTGAACCTGACCACCGCGCAGGACCTGACCACCGCCCTGGACCGTCACACCACCGACTTCCAGGCGGTACTGCGCCGCCCGCGTACCGCCACCGTCGACCAGCTGCGTCACCTGGCGACCGCCCGGGCCAACCGCGACCAGCTCGTCCAGCTCGCCGACCAGCTGCGTCGCGGCGAGCTGACCCCGGAGACGAACGCCGAGGTCGACGACGGACGAGGGGAACCGGCCGGACAACCGGGCGTCGACCAAACGCTGGTGCACCTCGCCGCTGCCGCCCGCGCCCTGCTCGACCAGGTCACCGCGAACCCACCTGCCGAGCCCGACCTGACCTCGGTGCTGCGGGCACAGCGCCGGGCACTGCGGCATCGCAGCGGATCACCCGGCGCCCGGCGGGGCACCTGGCTCCAGCACAGGTCAGCAGGGCTCCAACGCACGGCAGCCCGGCTCCAGCGCACGGTCGCCGGACGCCAACTGCAGCAGGAGTTCCGCCGGCTGGTCGGACCCGGTGGTCGCGCCGGCGGCGACCACCTGCTGGCCCGGGCCGCCGCGCTCGTCGCTTTGGCCGAGGAGATCGAGGCGCGCTGGCAGACCGGCACGACCGCAGCCGCCGCCCGGTACGCGGCCGAGTTCACCGACCGGCCCCTGCCGCCCCCACCGCCGCCCGGCCTGCCGCCGGTGGACCGGGCCACCGTCGACCGGCGAATCGCGGCACTGGACCCCGCCGCAGCGACCCAGCTCCGACGCCGCGCCGACGCCATCACCGCCGGACACGACGCCGGTACGCCACAGTCGGCCGCCGTACTACTCGACCACGGCTACCGGGTCATCGGTGCGCTGCTCGACGGCACCGATCCGCACACCGTCGCCCGCCGACTGGCCCAGACCCAGGACCCACCCACCGACCCGCCGACGACACCGGTCGACCGGACGGCCGAGGACGCCCGCCTCGTCGACGACCTCCGCCCCGAGCTGCGCGCCGCCGGCCAGGAAGCGTTCCCCGAGCCCACCCCGACCGGCTCCCGGACCCACCGGATCTCGATGGTCGACAACGACGACCTGCCGATGTACGCGGCGGCGCTGCACCTGGCACCGGAGAACCGAGTGGAGATCTACTACGACCCGGTCTCCCACCTGGCCGAGTACACCCGGGCCGCCGAGTCGGCGGGACTCGACGACCCGGTCGACCACGCCCGCCTCCCCGGCGAGCCGGACCTACCCGGCCCCGACGCGCCCCGGTCCGAGGTGGTCGGACACTTCGCCCGCCGGGGACTGGCCCGCGCCCAGCAGATCCGGGACGGCCTGATCAACCTCGGCGTCGCCGCGGACCGGATCAGACTCGTCTACACCGACGACGTCCACCAGATCGGTGGCCGGGCGGCCGGCGATCCGTACGAGCTGGTCGCCGACCACTATCGCACCGACGAACCGGCCGCCCGCGACCGGCTACGCACCGGCCTCCCGGGCAGGCTGTCCCAGGATCGCCGGGACCACCTCGACGACCGGATCCGCACGCTCGGGCTCGACGACGGGCAGCCGGTGATGCTGCTGTGGGTACGCCGCTCGTACCCCGAGCCGGACCTGCCGGACGCCTTCCTGGAGCAGATCGCGGACGGATACCGGCACCGCCAGCCGGGCGGGCGGGTGCTGCTGATCGGCGACGACCCCGGTCCCGCGCTGCGGACCCGCCGACCCGACGTGTTCGCCGACGCCGACCTGACCGGCGTCGGCCCGGCTCCCGCCGACCCGGCCGCACAGGCGTACCTGCTGGACCGGCTCCGACAGGACGGCCACCGACCCCTGCTCTCCGTCGGGATGCCGGGTAGCGGCGTCGACCTGTCGGCGTTGCTCGGCGTCGACACCGTCCACCTCGAACCACGGGCGATGCGAGGCGACACCACCGGTCGGGCCGCCCTCTCCGGCGCCCGGTACGGCGACTCGCCGGACGGCCCGGCCCCGCAGCGGGCCGGTGCGGTGTCGACGTATCGCCGGCAGCAGTTCGAGGCCCCGACGGAGTGGCTCCGCCACCACGCCCGACTCAACCGGATCGCTAACCGGCTGCCCGCAGACGCCACCGTCGGGCGACGACGGACGCACCTGCGGGAGCTACGGGCCGCGCTCGACGACTGGCGGCAGACGGTGGCGGACCAACAGGACCGGCTCACCGCCTCGGCGGACGACGCGCCGGACTGGATGGGCCGCAGCCAGGCGTACAACGATTCCCTGCTGGCCGCCCATCTCCGACTCGACCCGGACACCGCACCCGCGCATCTGCCCGACCTGCTGGTCAGCTCGATCCTGGACCACCAGATCGCGGCCGTCCACGCCCTGATCGCCGAGCTGGACCCGACCCGGCAACTGCGACTGACGCCGGGAGAACTGGACCGCCTCTTCGCGCAGGCGGAGGCGATGCGGCAGGTCGGGGACGACAGCCCGGCTGACCGACTCAGCAGCGACGAGGCCGCGCAGGCCGACCGGAGGGACCGGGCCGACGAGTACGCGCACGGGGTGCCGCTCGGGCGACAGGCGTGGCACGAACGCAGTGTCCTCGTCGTCGAGACCGACGGGCTGGGCAGCGTCGACCGGGACGGTGGGACCCCCCGCCCACCCGGACCGCCGCCCCCCGGGGATGGACCGACCGACGGGGACGGAAAGACCGACGGGGACGGAAAGATCGACGGTCGACCAAAGGGTAGGGACCCCGATCAGGATCGCGACCCGGCCGCTGCGAAGGACGCCTCCCACGCCGACGGGTCGCTGCACCTCCGGCCCCGACAGCAGGGCACCGGCGGTCGCCAGCGACACCCGACCGCCCCGGTGGACCGAACCGACGGCAGCCGGTCCGAGGTCGGGCGGACCATCGCCGACGTGCAGCGGCTCCTTTCCGTCGCACAGAGGCAACAGATGGTCGACGGCCTGCGCGACCGGCTCGACCGCATGCTGTCCCGCGTGCCGCACGACAGTCCGGACCACGCCGAGCTGCGCCGGTTGCGCGAACGCACCCGGGCCTGGCGCCCGGCCGGCGCCCAGATCACCGTGCCCGGTGCCGGGCGACTGCGGCTACGTGACGTCCCCGACGACCGTGACTGTCTGTTCTGGGCGGTGATCGAAGCCGGGCGGCGGCAGCGTGTGCCGCTGCCCGGCGACCCGGCCGGCCCGGCGGATCTGCGAGCCCACGCCGCCGACCTGATTGCGCAGCACCCAGCGAGGTTCGAGCCGCATCTCGGTCGTACCGCCGGCCGGATCCTCGCCGACCAGCTCGAGCACCAGCAGGTCGACACACGCCTCACCCCTGGCTGGACGTACGCGCCGCCCACCGCCGAGACCCGGGCCGCATGGCGCGACGAGGCGGAGCTCGCCGAGCTGCGCCGCCGCGCCAGAGCACACGACGTGAGCGGCGTCGACGACCTCACTCGGGAGGATCTGCGTGCGGTGTTGACCGAGAAGGACCCCGCGACCGTGCGGACCATCGCCGACCACGTGCAGAGCACGGTCGCCATGCGGGAGCGGCGTCAGCCGGTGGTGCAGTGGCGCGACGAGGTCGCCGCTCGGGTCGACCGCGGCGATCGCAACGTCCTGGGGATGCTCGCCGTCCATTTCACCGACCGCGACGAGGCAGGCAACGCCGAGGTGGTCAGGCTGGTCCTCGACACCGTCGAACGACACGGCCGGGCACCCAGCGGTGTGGAACTGCTGGAGGCCGCGATGCGGCAGCGCGACTTGTGGAACTCGGCGATCGGCGACGATGTGCCGACCGCCCTGGCACTGGCTCTCGACCTCGACATCGTCGTCGTCCCCATCGACGGAGGCCCCGGCCGCGTGCCGTTCGTGACCGGGGCACCCCAGCCGTTGCAGCCGTTGGCGCCCCGCCGTCTCTACGTCGCCCGCACCTTCAACCACTTCCAGTCCCTCGAACCGGCCGACGGCACCACGTGGGCCGGTGGGGTGCACCCGCCACCGTCCGGCACCACCGCATCGGGGAGCGCACTCCAGCGGCACCACTCCGATCTCGATCCGACCGCACTGCACCAGGCAGTCGACGCCGTCGTCATGCGGTACGACCTGTCCCCACCGGTCGATCCGGCGTTCCTTGACGGACTGCGCACACGGATCCAGGAGGCCCTGCTTAACGGCGCGGACCCGGTGGCCGCCGCCGACCGGTACGCCGCCGACCACGGCCACCTCCCCACGACCTTCCAGGCGGGACCATGACCGGAGACCACACGCTCGCGCTGCACCACCTCCTGCTCCGCCTCGACGGCCGCCTCCCCGACGACCTGGTCAGCGAGGCGCGTACCTGGCTCGCCGACGGCCTGGCGCTCGACGTCGCCCAGGCGATCGTGTTCACCGCGCTGACCGGTGACGTCCCGCTGACGGCGACGGACGCCGCCGTACTCTCGGAAACGCTGTCGGCGGGCGGCACCGACACCGCCGCCCTCGCCGAGGTCCGACGCGCCGACGGACCGCCACCGCCCACATACGGGCTGGCGCCCGCCGATCCGAAGGCACTGGCCGCACAGCGGATGCCGGCCATCCTCGACCTCACCAGCGGGCACGCCGGCCCTGGCGCACCGGACCCGGTGGACACCGCGATCGTCGCCACGATGCCGGCGGTGACCGGCGTCGAGGCGCTGTGGCGGTCATGGCGCTACCCGACCGACGGCACCCCACCCCGGCGCGCCTACCTCGTGCACCGACCCGACGGCCCGCTGCCGACGGCCGCCGCCGGGTTGCAGGCCGTGCTGCGCGAAGCGGGGGAGAGCGCACCACTGGTGCAGGTCTTCGACGACGAGACGACCCTGCCCGCGCAGCACCGGATCGCCCTGGACTGTGCGGCGCTGCTGTGGACCGCCCGGCCACACCCCCCGATCAGGGTCGCCGAGTCACCCGACTTCACCCCCGACCAGCCCCGCCTCGACGGGCCGGACCGCGAGCAGGCGCTGACCTGTCTCGCGTCCGGCGTGCCGCTGCTGACCACCGCGACCCTCCTCGACGACGCCCTGGACCGCTCCCGGACCGGGGCCGTACCCACGGACCTGCGCACCGACGGCGAGTGGATCTGGAGCGACACGATCACCTACTACCTCGACCGGCACCGGCTCGCACCCGGTCCCGCCTTCCTGGCCCATCTGCTCGCCAGCGGCACCGACCCGCCCGAGGTCGGGCCCGCCGCGCTACACCGCGCCCGGGCCGCACTGCGCTCGACGCCCACCGACCGGCGGGAAACCCCACGCCGACCATGAACCGTCCCGACCCTCCGGTCGTAGTGGGGGCACTCGGCCGGTACGCCCGCGACCGGGTGGAAGGGAGAACCACGGATGGCCTCGACGAGGGCGGCGGTGGGAGGGGTGCTGACCGAGTCGGTCGGCGACGCGCTGCTGCTGCGCACCGCAGCCGAGGACCCCGATCCCGTGGTACGCCTCGTCGGCTCGCTGCCCGCCGAGGCCGACCAGATCACGGTGGTCAGTACGCCACAGGTCACCGCCCTGCCGCAGTTCTTCGTGGTGCTGTCCCGGGTGCTCGGGGCGGAGTTGGGCGGCAGCGCCGACGGGATCCGGCTGCTGCCGCTCGGCGAGTACGCCGACCGTTCTGTCGTCGACCGGGCCGCACGTGGGCTGGCGGAGCGGATCGGCCAGGCGGTGACGATCCCACGGGACCCGCTGCCCGGGGACCAGACCGGGTGGACCGGCCCGTACGAGTGGCGGGTCTACCCACCCGGCCGCCCGGCCGGAACAGGCCAGGACTGGCCCGCCCCGACACCGCCCACCCGCGCCGTGCCGCCGGGCGTACGCACCGCCACCGGGTGGTCGTTGCTGGACACCGGCTCACCCGTCGCCGGGTCACCTGCCACTGGGAGCGCAGCGGCGGGATTCGTGGTGCAGATCGAGGTCGGCGCGACCGGGTTCCGGATCGCCGGTCGGCCGGTGCCACCGGCGACCCTGGCCACCCTGCTCACGACCGTTCGGGACGACGACCCCCGTCCGGTCGTGCTGGTCGTCACCGGCACGACACCGACCGGGCCGGCCGCCGCCGGACTGATCTTCGGCGGGCTGGCCGCCGCCCTCGGTGAACCGATCCTGGTCTGCACCGGCACGGTCACCGCGGCCGACGACGGAACACTGACGACCACGACGACGTTCCACCGCTGGCCGCCCCGCAACGGTCCCACCACACCACGTCCACAGGAGATCGGTGCCACGCTCTCCGTCGACCCGGATCCGGACGGTCCTGCGGCGAGCGACGAACCGATGCCGGTGGCCCTCGACCCTGCCACGATCATCGAACTGCGCGACGGGGACCGGTGGCGGGTGCCGACGGCGGTCGACCCCGCCCGACTCGCCACCGACATCCCGGTCACGGTCCCCGCGAGCCCGAGCCCGAGCCCGAGCCCGAGGCCGAGCCCGACCGGCCCGGCACCTGTCCACGGTCCGCCGCCGGTCCCGCCGGTGGTGACGTCCGGCGGACGGACCGCTGGCGCGCCACCCGTGGTGCCAGGGGAGTCCGGGTCGCCCACGCCGCGGCCCGGGCCCACCGGCCCGGACCACACGCACCCCGAGGCGCCGCCCGGACCGGCCCCGTCCCGCGCCGTCGCGCGCCGGCTCGACGACAGGTGGGGCCCGGACGACCGGACCCGACTCCGACAGGTGCTCGACGGCCGCTACGACGGGTACGCCCGGATGGTGACCCGGGTGCTGGCCGAGGAGCCGGGACTCCGGGCCGCCGGCGCCGCCGCCGACGTGGTCGCCGCCCTGGTGGCACTCTGCGCGTACGGCGGATCCGAGCGCGACCGGATCAACGACGCCCTGCGCGGCGGCCCGGATGGCGTCCCGGAGCTGTTGCTGCTCGCCCGTGGGGCCCGGCACGGACTGCGCCGGCTGCCCACCGTCCTGGGACCGGTACACGCGCACGGGGAGGTTCCGAGCCCGATACTCGACCGCTACCAGCCCGGCGACGAACTGGTGGAGCCCGCCTTCGTCGACGTGGACCTGGTCCGGCGGCCTACCTCGGCGGCGACCGTGGAGTTCGCGATCTGGTCGGCCACCGCCCGCCGCGTCGACCGGTTCGGATCGGGTGCCCTCTTCCCGCCCGGCAGCCGCTTCGTCGTCCTCGCGGTCGACCCCGCCGACACCCCCGGCCGGCCGCCCCGGGTACTGCTCGGCGACCTGGCCGGCGCCGGGCCGCAACCAGCCCGCACCGTCGGCCGGATGCGCGACCGACTACGCCAGGCGCAGGAACAGCACGTCCCGCCACCGTCCGACGCCACCGACCCCCACGGGACCAGCCGGCTGCTGCGGTTCGCCCCCGGCCTGCACGACGACGGCCGGCGTCTCGTCCCCGAGCCATCCGAGGCCACCGGCCCGGCATCCGACCCCGAACGTGGAGGTACCCGACCGTGAGCCAGAGTGTGCTGTCGGTCTCCCAGACCGATCCGGACTGCCTGCCGACCATCTCCGAGGCACTCGCCCTGGCCCGTCCGGGTGTCACCGTCGTCGTGCAGCCCGGCATCTACCAGGAACGGTTACGGCTCACCGGCGACGTGACCCTGGTCGCCGAGGACGGCCGGGGGTCGGTCACCGTGCACGGCGTGGGCGGCCCGGCGGTCTTCCAGTCCGGTGGCACCGTGGCGCTGCGCGGGCTGGTCCTCACCGGCGGCGACGAGGCGTTCCCGGCGGTCCAGGTCGCCACCGGCACCCTGCGCATGGCCCAGTGCGAGGTGCACGCCGACGCGGTGGTCGGCGTGCACGCCGCCGCCGGCCGCCTCGAACTGAGCGACTGCCTGGTCAGCAACCCGGGCGGCGCCGGCTTCCTGATCGACGGCGGTGCGGCCGGTACGGTCACCGACACCACCGTGCGCAACGTGGCGGCGGCGGCCGTCGTGATCGCAGGCGGTGCCGACCCGGTCTTCCGCCGCTGCACGGTCACCGACGTGCGGGGTGCCGGGGTGCTGTCCACCCGCGCCGGTCGGGGCCTGGTTGACGGCTGCGACATCAGCGCGGTCGACGGCCCGGCCGTCGCGGTCGAGCACGACGGGACGGTACGCGTCGAACGCAGCGTCGTGCACGACAGCCCCGGCTCCGGGCTGATCACCACCGGCGGTCGACCGGTACTCGACGACTGCGAGTTCCGCGACCTCGGCGGCCACGGCATCGTCGTCTCCGGGGACGCCGATCCGACCGCCCGTCGGTGCACCGTCACCGGCACCACCGGCCACGGCGTGATCGTGCTGGGCACCACCACCGGCACACTTGTCGACTGCCAGATCGGCGCGACCGGGGCCGCCGCGTTCGCCGTCACCGGACAGGCCACGCCCCGGGTCGAGGGCGGCCGGATCGGCGGCGGCACCGGGATCGCGGTGCTGCTCGACGGTGCGGTCGGCGGCACGTTCACCGGAGTGACCGTCGACGGTGGCCGGACCGGCTTCCTGGTGCGCGCCGGTGCGGACCCGGTGCTGACCGACGCAACCGTCCGCGACTGCACCGGCTACGGCATCGAGTCCGTCGACGGCGGCCGTGGCACCGTTCAGGGCGGCACGGTCACCGGCGGCACGGCCGCGGTCCGGGTGGCCGCCGACAGCGCGCTGACCCTGACCGACTGCCGGATCCGTGGCGGCGGCGTCGGGCTGCTCGTCGCCGACGACGGATCGGTCACCGCCACCTCCTGCGACGTCGCGCAGACCGGCGGATCGGGTGCCGACGTCGGTGCCGGCGCACGGCTGCGTCTCGTGCAGACCCGGGTGCACGGCTGCACCGGCCACGGCATACGGTTCGCCAGCCGGTCCGGGGGACGACTCGACCGGTGCGAGGTCTTCGACAACACCGGCGACGGCGTGGTGGTGGAGACCCTGGAGCCGGTGCCGATGGACGGCACGACCGTCCGTGGCAACGCCGGCCAGCAGGTACGCCGGACCGTACCCGCGACGGGATCCGTGCCGGCGGACGGTGGCCGGTCGGACGAGGCCCCGGCACCGGCGGCCCGCCCGGCACCGGCACCGCCCGGCAGCCCGGCACCGCCCGTCGCCGCGGACGGACCGGACCGGCCGGGCGACGACCCGGCCACCCCGCTGCTGGCGGAACTCGACGCCCTGGTCGGACTCGCCGCAGTCAAACGCGAGGTGGCGACGATGGTCGGACTGCACCGGGTGGCGCGACGGCGCAGCGCCGCCGGCCTGCCGATGCCGCCGATGTCCCGGCACATGGTCTTCGCCGGCGCCCCCGGAACCGGCAAGACCACAGTGGCCCGCCTATACGGCCAGATCCTGGCCGCACTCCAGGTGCTGCCCGGCGGACAACTGGTCGAGGTGTCCCGCGCCGACCTGGTCGCCGAGCACGTCGGCGGCACGGCGGTGAAGACCACGCAACGGTTCACCGAAGCGATCGGCGGCGTGCTGTTCCTCGACGAGGCGTACACGCTGGCGCCGGTCGACGGCGGCGGCGGTCACGACTTCGGACGGGAGGCGATCGACACCCTGGTCAAGCTCATGGAGGACCACCGCGACGAGGTGGTGGTGATCGTCGCCGGATACTCCCCGCAGATGCGGGCCTTCCTCGACTCGAACCCGGGGCTGGCGTCCCGCTTCTCCCGCACGGTCGAGTTCGACAGCTACACCGACGACGAGCTGGTCACCATCGTCGAGCGGCTGTGCAGCACCCACCACTACTCGCTGGAGTACGACACCCGCCTGGCGCTGGCCGGATGGTTCCGGGCGATGCCGCGCGGCGAGTCGTTCGGCAACGCCCGGGTCGCCCGCAAGGTGTTCGAGGACATGATCGGCCGGCAGGCCTACCGGCTCTCCGAGGCCGGTGCCTCCTCCGGAGTGGAACTGGCGCAACTGCTGCCCCAGGACCTCGGTGTCGCGCCCGAAGCCGAAGGCAGCCCGGGTACGCCCCGACTCTCCGAACTGGACATGCTGCTCGGCGAACTCGGCAACATGATCGGACTTGCCGGGGTGAAGCGTGAGGTGGCCGAGCTGATCGACCTGCTGGCCAACATCCGCCAACGGGTCCGCGCCGGACTACCCGCCCCGTCGGTCTCGCGGCACCTGGTCTTCTCCGGCCCGCCCGGCACCGGCAAGACCACCGTCGCCCGCCTCTACGGCCGGCTGCTCCACGCGCTCGGTGTGCTGACGGCCGGGCAACTGGTCGAGGTCGCCCGCGCCGACCTGGTCGGTGAGTACGTCGGCCACACCGCGCACCGGACCAAAGAGGCGTTCGAACGGGCTCGCGGTGGCGTCCTGTTCATCGACGAGGCGTACACCCTCGCGCCGCTGGACGCCCGCAACGACTTCGGACGGGAGGCGATCGACACCCTGGTCAAGCTCATGGAGGACCACCGTGACGAGGTGGTGGTGATCGCCGCCGGCTACGAGACGGAGATGGCCGCCTTCCTGGCCGCCAACGCCGGCCTGCAGTCCCGGTTCACCCGCCGGATCCACTTCGACGACTACTCGCCGGACGAACTCGTCGCGATCTTCGAGGGACTGGCCCGGGCCAGCGGGTACGAATGCCCGGGAGACACGTTGACGGCCCTACGCAGCCACTTCGAGCAGGTGGAGACCGGCCGTACGTTCGGCAACGGCCGGTACGCCCGGCAACTGCTCGACGAGGTGGTCACCCGGCAGGCGCGCCGGCTCCGCTCGGTCACCGCCCCCAGCGTCGACGACCTGCGGACGCTGCGAGTCGACGACGTCCGGGCCCGAACGACTGTCCACATGTGACATCGGCGACCATGCGCGAGTCGGTACCGGATCGTGAAGTGACGCCCGTATGCTTTCGCCCGCACCGTCGGTACACGAAGCCAGGCAGGGCCGAGAAGTGGGCCCCGCCCCGGCACCGACGGTGGCCGGACAGGAAAGGCGGGTCGGTGGCGACGGTGTCGAGCGGGGCCGGTGCAGACGCCTGCGCCACACCGGACGAGACACCGACACCCGGTGCCGAATCCCGGATGAGCCTGATCTACGAGACCCACTCCGAACCTCTGTTCCGCTTCCTGCTCAGGCTCTCGCTCGGGGCCCGACACATCGCCGAGGACCTGTTGCAGGAGACGATGGTTCGGGCCTGGCGCAACATCGACCACCTGTCGTCGGACCCGGAGACCCAGCGCCGCTGGCTGTTCACCGTGGCCCGGCGGATCGCGATCGACGCGGCGCGGGCCCGACAGGCCCGCCCGACCGAGGTCGGTGCCGTCGACGTCTCCCGGATGCCGACCACGACCGACCACGTCGAGGAGATCGTCGCCGTGCACACCGTCCACGACGCCCTGCCGAGGCTCAAGCCGGAGCAGCGTACGGTGTTGATCGACCTGTACTTCCACGGACGGTCCACCGCCGAGATCGCCGCCCGGCTCGACATCCCCGAGGGTACGGTCAAGTCCCGCGCCCACTACGGGCTGCGGGCACTGCGCGCCATCGTCGGGCCGACGGACGGGGTATGACATGTGCCATCCGCCGCAGCACCGCGCCGATCCGGACCTGCCCGATGACTGACCTCGACAACGACCACGCAGCAGCGCGGCAGACCTGCGCCCTCTACCTGGCCGGCGCGTTGGACCCGGCGGCCGAGGCCGCTTTCGAGGTGCACCTCGCCGGCTGCACGGAGTGCCTCGACGAGTGCGACCGGGTAGGGCCCCTCGCGCTGGCCCTGGCGCAGTTCGACGACGAGCCGTCCGACCTCGACCCGCACGCCGAGCCCGGCTCCGTGGCCGCGCCCGCGCACACCACCCACGCGGCCGGATCCGCCGTGGCACCGACAGCCGGGTCCGGCGAGGTCGAGGACCAGCCCGGCACCCGACCGACCTCCGCCGGCACGCCGAGGCGGACGGCTCCGACCGGACCTCAGGGCGTCCGACCGGGAGACCCCCGGCGTCGGTTCTCCCGCCGGCTACGGCTTGCTGCCGGCGCACTGGCCGCGACCGTCGTCCTCGTCGGCGGCCTGGCCGTCGGTCTGCCCCGGCTCACCGGTGAGCCGACGGTGGTCACGCCGGTCGGCGTCGCGACCGCCGAAGGCGTGGGAGGCGGCTCGGCACGCCTGTCGGTCTCCATCGCCGAGACCGAGGGCCGGTCGACGATCGTCGCCAGCGTCGTCGGGCTGGAGAGCGGCATCCGCTACCGACTCTTCGGGGTCACCCGCGACGGACAGACCCACGAGGTGGTCGAGTGGGACGGCCGGCCCGGCGCGCAGGAGGTCAGCGGCGAACTCGACGCCACCCTCGCCGAGCTGACCTTCTTCACCGTCGCCCGGACGGACGGCGGCCCGGTCGTCTCGGCCCGCCTGGACCCCGTCACCCCCACGCCGACCGGCTGAGCCTCAGCCCCGACGCCACTTCTGATTGGCCGTACCCGAGCAGGTCCACAACTGCAGGCGGGTGCCCCAGTCCCGGATGTCGACGCACTTGTCGGTGTGCGGGTTGACGATGTCGCCCGCACTGGTCAGCCGGAACTGTTGAGCCCAGCCACCGTTGCAGTCGGCGAGCTGAATGGCCGTACCGTCGGTCGTTCCCGCCCAGGCCAGATCCATGCACTTGCCGAGCGCCATCATCGTGCCCTTGCTGAACGACCACTTCTGGCCGACGTTCCCGGAGACACAGCGCGCCATCTGCAACTGGGCACCATCCACCGACCTGGCCCCGGGCACCTCGATGCACCGGTCCTCCCAGCCGATCATGGGTCGTCCGGGGTAGCTGGGTGGTGCGGTCGTCGCCGGAGGTGGCGTCGTGCGCGCCGGCGTCGCCCGGCCCGGGGTCGGCAGAGCCGGAGTCGGTGGTGCCGGCGGGGCCGGTGGGGGAGCCTCGGCGAGTGGCGGTGCCGACGGGCTACCCGACCTCGGGCCGGTGGTCGGCGCGGCCGGGGGCGCACCGAGCCGTGGGTCCCGCGCATAGTGCTCGGCGTACGCCAGCACCATGCCGGTGAAATCGCGCAGCCCGGCCGCGTCCGGTACCCCACCGGCCTGCTGCACCACGGTCGTGCCCCACTGGTAGGCGGCCAGGGCGATCGGATACGGGTCGGTCCCGAGCCCGGCCAGCTCACCGGAGAGGCTGCACATCGCCCGCCCCAGAGTCGGAATCGCCACGGTCGGATCCCACGGCGAGGCCGACGGTGCGGCGTACCGGGCCCAGATGGCCGGCAGGAACTGCGCGATGCCCTGTCCGCCGTTGGGGCCGAGCAGGTTGGGATTGAAGCCGGACGACGCCATCAGCTGTGCCGCCACCCGGGCCGGGGTCACGGTCGCGCACACCTTCCCGGCAGCGAGCACCAGGTCGAGGTAGGCGCCGGGGACCGGCCGGGGCGTGGTGCCCGGCGTCGGTGCGGCCTCGACCGGACGCGGCGGCGGAGTCGGCTCGACGGTCACGGCCAGGTCCGACCGGCCGGCATAGCCCTCGGCGTAGGCGGCGACCGTCGCGACATAGTCCTCGGCGGACGTCGGTACCCCGCCGGCCGCGCGGACCGCGTCGGTGCCGGAGTGGTACGCCGCCAGCGCCAACCGCCACGGTTCACCGCTGACACCGGCGTGCCTTACCTGGCCGACCAGGTCACACATGTGCCGGGCGAGCGCCAGGATGTTCGCGGCGGCGTCCAGCCGGGGCGCCTGCGGCCACGGTGCCCACCGCTGCCACGTCGCCTCGGTGAGGGCGGCCACACCGGCACCGCCGGCGGCGGAGCGCTGGTTGACCTCGAAACCCGAGGCGGCCATCACCTGGCCGGCGAGACGCGCCGGGGTGAGCGCGGGACACGACAGTGCCGCCGCGACGATCGCCGTCGCCTGGTCGGCTGGTACGTCCTTGCCGACCAGAACGGCCGGTTCGGCGGTCGCGGTGCCGATGCTGGACGCCACGGCGGAGACCCCGAGCATGGCGAGCACTCCGGTGATCGCGACCGCCCGACGCAGCCGCACGTCGAGCCGGCGGTAGCGGGCAACGAGACGCCTGGCCAGGGACACGGCGAGGTCGCCGATCCGACGGATGGCGTCGGCGCCAGACGTCACCTGCACAGCGACCCTCCTCGTCATGGAATCCGCTGCCTACTACGCCCGCGAGTGGGCCGAAGTTCACGACCGATCGCCCTGAATCGAAGCCTACTGTCCACCATGGCCGCCGGACGGCCCCGCCCGCAGTCCGCTGGTGGACAGCGCGCTCAGCAAGGTCCGAATCGTTCGGTTTGGGATAGGACAACAAGGGCAACTATCTGCCTCGGCCCGATTCGGAGTACACAGTGGAGGTTCTCGCGATGGCCGTTGACGCGTCGGTGAAGACGAAGAGGCCCGGATGGCCGGAGATCCTCGTCGGGCTGGCCGTGATGGCGCTGGTCGGCTACGGCCTCCCCATCACCCTCGACCGGACCGGAGCGGCCGATGCGCTCAGCCCGGTCACGTCCGGCCTCATTCTGGCCGCCCTCTCGGGTGTCGCCGGTCTCATCGCGTTCGCCGCCGCCGCGCGCATCCGCTCCACGAACTGGAGCGACCTCGGTGTCCGTCCGACGACCGGCCGCTGGCTCCTGCTCGGGGTAGCGGGTGGCCTGGTCGCCCTGGTCGTCTCCCGGATCGTCGCCGCCGCGGTCTACTACCTCACCAGTCCGTCCGAGAACGTCCAGCAGCCGTATCTCGACGCGGCCGGCGACGGGATCCTCACGCTGATCCTGTCGTTGCTGTTTCTGGCCGTCCTGACGCCCATCGGCGAGGAGTTCCTGTTCCGCGGGATCGTCACCACGGCACTGCTGCGCTACGGCGCGGTCGTCGGCGTCGTCGGCAGTTCATTGATCTTCGCGCTGATGCACGGCCTGAACCTCGTCTTCGTGACCGCACTGGTCGTCGGCCTGGTCGCCGCCGAAGTGTTCCGCCGCAGCGGCTCCATCTGGCCCGCCGTCGCGGTACACGTCACCAACAACCTGCTCGGGCAGGTGCTGGCCCTGCTGCTGGCAGGCGCGGCCTGACCGCACCGTGCCACGCGCCGACACGCCGGGACGCCCGAAGCTGTGGCGCCGGTTCGGTGCCCACATACAGACGTCGGCGAGGGGCCAGGGTACGTGACGGGCGCTCGGCGTCTACCACGATCAGGATGACTTCCTAGGACACCTTGGGCGGTGTGACGACGATCGGATCCGCTCCCACCGTGCGGTGACCGCGCCCGGCCGTGGGGCGACAACGGTGGTTGTCGCCCGACGGTCGCGGGAGCGGTACGGGATCAGGCCGCGAGGGTCTGTAGTTCGGCGAGTCCTCCGCAGGTGGTCCCGCCGAGGTTCTTGAACGAGATCGTGATCTGGCGTTCGGACGTTCCGTTGGTGTTGATGCGCTGGCGGTAGATCATGCGGGTGACCTCGAACTGGCAGGTGATGGGGTAGCTGCCCTGAGGTGACGCGCCGACCAGATAGGCCGAGGTGACGGGGTTCGCGTTGGTCCAGGTCGTGGACCACGTCGCGCCGGACGCCATGGAGGCGATGTTGAAGCTGTACGAGACGGCGGTGGAGCCGAGTCGGATATCGGTCTGGCAGGCGATGGAGCCCACGTTTTTGACCTCCACCCAGAACTGACGGAGCGCACCCGCCGCACCCGGCTGCACGAACCAGGTGCGGGTCACCCGGAACTGGCAGGCCGCCGAGCTGGTGGCGCCACTCGGGTTGAGCCCCACCACCCAGTTGGTGTGCCAGGGGATGTTCCACAGGTGCGTCTGGGTGCCGCCCGGGCTGACGCCGCCGGTGGAGGCGTAGGCCGAGCTGCTCACCGCGGCGAGCTGCACCGTCGCGCCACAGGCGATCGAGCCGACGTTCTTGAGCGTGAACTGGAACTGCCGTTGCCCGCCCCACAGTTGGACGTACTGGCTGCTGATCGTCTCGAACTGGCACATGGTCGAGGTGGTGGCGCCGGCCGGGTTGTAGCCGACCACGTAGGCGGCGTCGGCGGGGGCGTTGTTCCAGGTCCACCCCTGCGTGCCGCCGACTGCGACCGTGCCGGTGAACCAGGTCGCGGCGATGCCGATGCCACCCTTCGCAGCGGTGCCGAGCCCGTCCGAGGCTGTCGCGGCGGCCCGGGCGTCCCGCAACGCGGGCTGCGACGCCGAGTCGGCCTGTGCCATGCCGGCTGCTGCGACGAGCAGGCCGAGCACGGTTGCGGCGACCACGGCGGCGCGGATTCTTCCTCCCATTGAAGCTCCTTCGCGATATCGATCCGGGTCGTTCGCCCGGTCATCTCTGAGGCTGCGCGGGCCGCCTTGCCATCGGCTAGCCGTCCGATAGCCGCCCAGGTGGCGGCGAATAGAATGCGATGGATGCGCTGAGGTGGGGGACCAATGAGATGGCGCCTGCTCGGTCCGGTCGAGGCCGTGGTGCGCGGGGAGCCGGTGCCGTTGGGGCGGCCCCAGCAGCGCGCCGTGCTGGCCTATCTGCTGCTCAACGCGAACGTGCTGGTGTCGGCCGAACAGGTGGCCGAAGCGCTGTGGGGCGGGGCGCCGCCCGCACGGGCACGCGCGCAGGTCCAGGTCTGCGTCTCCCGATTACGGCACCTGACCCGTACCGCGGACCTACCCGAAATGATCTTCTCGGGATCCGGCGGGTACCGTCTCGACCTCCATGACGCCGACCTGGACACGACGGTCTTCTCCGGTCTCGTCGCGGATGCTCGCCGCCACACCGACGCGGGCGAGCACGAGCCGGCGACCACCCTGCTGCGACAGGCGCTGGCGTTGTGGCGCGGCCCGGCGCTCGCGGGCGCGTCCGCCGCGTTCGTGCCGGGGGCCGCCGCCAGCCTGCACGACAAACAGCTGGCCGCGTCCGAGGACCTGTTCGACGCCGAGTTCGCACTCGGCCGGCACGCGGAGGCGGTGGCGCCGTTGCGCAGGTTGACGGCCGCGAACCCCTGGCACGAGGGCCTCGTCGTGCGATTGATGACGGCCCTGGCCGGATCGGGCCATCAGGCCGAGGCGCTACGGGTGTTCGAGCGGATCCGTCGCCGACTCGCCCACGAATTGGGCGTCGAGCCCGGAGCGCGGCTCGCGGAGACCCACAGACAGGTGCTGCGGCAGCAGTTCCCGCCGAGCCGGCCCGCGCCCGCCGTCGTCAACACCGGCCCGAGCCCGCGCCCGGCCCAACTGCCCGCCGGCCTGTCGACATTCACCGGTCGCGTCGACGCGCTCACCGAACTGGACGCGATGCTGGAGCGGGCGCGCGCGAGCGGCGCCCTGGCGGTCGTCGCGATCATCGGCACCGCCGGGGTCGGCAAGACGGCCCTGGCGATCCGGTGGGCACACCGGGTCCGGTCCCAGTTCGACGGCGGCCAGCTCTTTCTCGACCTGGGCGGACACTCACCCGGGGCGCCGCTGGCACCGCTGGACGCCTTGTCACGCTGCCTTCGCGCGCTCGGTGTGCCGCCCACCCAGGTGCCGGACGACGTCGACGAGGCGGCGAATCTCTACCGCAGCGTGGTCGCCGACAGACAGATGTTGTTCCTGCTCGACAACGCCCGGGACACGGCCCACGTCCAGCCGCTGCTGCCCGGCGGCGCCGGCTGCCTGGTGATCGTGACCAGCCGGAGCCACCTCGGTGGGCTGGCCACCCGACACGACGCGCAACGGTTGTCGTTGGACGTGCTCGCACCCTCGGAGGCCACCGAGCTGCTGGCCCGCGTCATCGGCGAGGACCGCGTCAGCGGGCAGGAGGCCACGCTCGCCGAACTGGCTCGGGACTGCGCCCATCTGCCGCTGGCACTGCGCATCGCCGCGGCGGACCTGCAAACCCGCCGGCACGAGACGATCAGCGACTACCTGGCCCGGCTGCGCGCCGGCGACCCGCTGACCATGCTGACCGTCCGCGAGGACGAGCAGATCGCGGTCCGATCGGCGTTCGCTGCCTCCTACCGGACCCTGTCACCGCGACTCCGGCGACTCTTCCGACTGTTCGGCCTGGTGCCCGGTGCCGAGGTGACAGCGGAGTCGGCCGCCGTGATGCTGGGATGTGGAACCGCGGAGGCGGCCGAACTGCTCTCCCGCCTGGCCGACGCCCATCTGGTGCAGGAGCGGACGGCGGGCCGCTTCGGCACCCACGACCTGCTCGGCCGGTACGTCGCCGAGCTCGCGAGCCTCGACGACAACCAACGGACCCTGGACGACCTGCTCTCCTGGTACCTGTTCAGCGTGTACGCCGCAGCCGACCGGTTGTATCCGCAGGTGCTGCGCGTACCCGTGCAGTCAGCTGTCCCCGCGCGTGGGCACCTGCGGTTCACCAGCCACGTCGACGCTCTCGCCTGGCTCGACGCGGAACGGCACAACCTCGTCGCCGCGACCCGACACGCGACGCGTCAGGAACTGCACACGCTGGCCTGGTCACTGGCGGACGCGTTACGCGGATACCTGTGGCTGGGAATGCACACCGCCCAATGGTCCGAGGTCGCCCGCCTCGGTCTCTCCGCCGCTCGGGCCGCCCGCCACGACCAGGCCGAGGCGGCAGCCCGACTGAGCCTGGCGGCCCTGTACTGGCGACTGGAACGGTTCTCCGAGGCGATCGACGAGTACCGCCTGGCGCTGCGGTCGGCGAACCGGTCGGGATGGCGCGAAGGGCAGGCGGCAGCGTTGGGCAACCTGGGCCCGGTCTACCGGATGACCGGCCAGCCACACGAAGCGCTGCGGGTCGTGCGACAGGCGTTGGAGCTGAACGAGAGCAGCGGCCGTTCGGCAGGCGTCGCCGTCAACCACAACAACCTCGGATTGGTCTGCGCCGACCTCGGCCGACTCGGCGAAGCCGCCGACCACCACCACGCGGCGCTCGCCCTGGCACAGCGGAACAAGGCGGTGGGCAGCCGCGCGCTGATCCTGAGCAACCTGGGCTCGGTCTATCACCTCCTCGGCCGCTTCGACGATGCGGTGCGGACGTTGACGACCGCGCTTGAGCTGCACGAGCAGACGGGCAGTCGAGGCCGCGCCAGCACCCTGTGCGCACTGGCCCGGGTGCACCACGCACGCGGTGACGATGCCCGCGCCACCTCGCTCGCCCGTCAGGCACTCGACATGGCGCGCGAGCCGGCCGAGCCCCGACTCGAAGCGCTCGCACTGCACGTCCTGGGCGTCGTGGACCGGAACGTCGGCATCCTGCTGGACGCGTTGACGTACGCACGCGCGTCCGCGGACCGCTACATCGAGGCCGACATCATCGTCAGCCTCGCCGACCTCGACGAGCCCGCCGCACTCGCCTGGTGCCACGCAGCGCTGTCCATCGCGCGGCAGTGCGGCTATCGGCTGCTCGAAGGCCGGGCACTCGCCGCCCGGGCCGCAGCCGAGCACCGGGCCGGCGACTCGACCGGCACCCGGCTCGCCGTACAGTCGCACGCCACGGTCGGCCATCGGCTGGACTCCGCCTCGGCTCGACCGCCCTCATGAAACAGGCCCTTGTCGGTTGACGTCGAGGTCGGCCGACGCAGACAGGCGGCCGGGTACGGGCCGATTGAGGGGGCGGGCAGGGGTGGTCGGGCTCCCGTGGGGCTCATATCGTCGGCCTTCGACGCCGTGTTCGGGAGCCGCAGGGAGACATGATGGACAATCTGTGGGTACGCCGCTTCCGCCCCGCAGCCCCGGATGCGCCTCGGCTCGTCGCGCTGCCGCACGCGGGTGGATCCGCCCCCTTCTATCTGCCTCTCGCCACCGCGCTGTCGCCTGACGTGGAGGTGTTGAGCATCCAGTACCCGGGTCGGCAGGAGCGGCGGCGGGAGCCGGTGCCGGGCAGCATCTCCGAACTCGCCGACGCGATCCTGCCGGCCCTTCCACCTGCAGACGACCGCCCGGTGGCGATCTTCGGACACAGCATGGGCGCGCTCGTCGCGTACGAGTTGGGCCTGCGGATGGAGGCGCAACCGGGCGGCGGACCCGTGCATCTGTTCGTCTCCGGTCGACGGGCGCCATCGCTGCGCCGTGCCGGGGAGCAGGTGCACCTGCTGGACGACGCCGGCCTGATCGGAGAGATGCGTCGGATGCGCGGTACGGACGAGCGGGCGCTGGACGACCCGGAGATGCTGGCGGTGATCCTGCCTGCGGTACGGGGCGACTACCGGGCTGTGGAGACCTACCAGTGCGCGTCGGGCGGGCGACTACGCAGTCCGCTCACCGTCCTCACCGGGGACGCCGACCCGGTGACCAGCACCGCCGACGCGGCCGCCTGGGCCCAGCACACGACTGGGCCCTGCGAACTGCGGACCTTCCCCGGCGGCCACTTCTTTCTCGTCGATCACGCCGCTGCGGTCGTCGCGCTCATCCGGAACACCCTCGCCGCTCACGCCACGAGTTCGGTCAGGGCACGGGCTGCCAGGCGGTAGCCGAGCGCGCCCAGCCCGACGACGACGCCGCTGGCCAGCGGGGCGATGACGGATTCGTGCCGGAAGGACTCACGCGCCCAGACGTTCGACAGGTGCACCTCCACCCAGGGGCGGGGGTAGCTCGCCAGCGCGTCCCGCAGCGACCAGCCGGCGATCATCAACGCGCCGGGATTCACGATCGCGCCCACCGTGTGGTACGCGCCCTGGATGGTGCTGATGAGGTCGCCCTCGGAATCGTGCTGCCGGGAGACGACCTTCCATCCTCTGTCGACGACCTCGGCCTGCACGGCCTCCTCGATGTCGGCGAGCGTGTCCGTGCCGTATATCTCCGGCTCGCGTCGGCCGAGGATACCGAGATTCGGCCCATTCAGCAGCAGCAATTCCATGGTTGTCCCCTCGGCCGCTCGGTTGACTGAGGCTTTTATAGCAGCTGGTAGCGGTGAATTGCTGCCGGCCGGAATGCTTCGGGTTCGGTAGGGGGGCGATTAGGGGAGGCTCCCGCCGTCGGCGCTGACGTACGGTCGCGGTATTCCGGCGGCGTCAGTGAATCGGCGCCGCCCTCCGTATGAACGACTCCGGAATAGGACGGTCCATCATGAGTGGTTCACCTTCCGGCGGTCCGGAATTCCCGGCCTGGCCGCAATTCGGCGACGAGGAACGGGCGGGGCTGATCCGGGCGCTCGAACAGGGACAGTGGTGGCGCATCACCGGGAGCGAGGTCAGGACGTTCGAGGAGGAGTTCGCCGCGTACCACGGGGCGCCGCGGGCGCTGGCCGTCACCAACGGTACGCACGCGCTGGAACTCGCCCTGGAGGTGCTCGGTGTCGGTCCGGGGACCGAGGTCATCGTCCCGGCGTTCACCTTCATCTCATCGTCGCAGGCCGCCCAACGTCTCGGTGCGACGGTGATTCCGGTCGACGTCGACCCGGAGACCTACTGCATCGACGTGGCAGCCGCGGCGGAGGCGATCTCCTCCCGTACGAAGGTGATCATGCCCGTGCACATGGCCGGTCAGGTCGCGGACATGGACGCCCTGAACAAGCTCGCGGCCGACGCGTCAGTGGCGATCCTCCAGGACGCGGCGCACGCCCACGGCGCGCGCTGGAACGGCCGGCGAATGGGCGAACTCGACTCGATCGCCGCGTTCAGCTTCCAGAACGGCAAGCTGATGACCGCAGGTGAGGGCGGTGCCGTGCTCTTCCCCGACGACGAGTCGTACCAGGACGGCTTCCTCCGGCACAGCTGTGGCCGACCCCCGACCGACCGCCTCTACTTCCACCAGACCTCCGGGTCGAACTTCCGGATGAACGAGTTCACCGCCAGCGTGCTGCGGGCTCAGCTCGCACGCCTCGGCGAGCAGATCGACACCCGGGAACGTCGCTGGCCGGTGTTGGCCCGGCTGCTGGCCGAGATCCCCGGCGTGGTGCCGCAGGGCCGGGACGACCGGTGCGATCGAAACCCGCACTACATGGCGATGTTCCGCATCCCGGGCTGCACGGAGGAGCGGCGCAACCGCCTGGTGGACGAGCTGATCGCACGCGGGTTGCCCGCCTTCGCCGCGTTCCGGGCGATCTACCGGTCCAACGGCTTCTGGGAGGCCGGCGCGCCCCACCTGACCGAGACGCAGTTGGCCGAGCGTTGCCCGGTCACCGAGGAGCTGACCCGGGACGCAATCTGGCTGCATCACCGCACGTTGCTCGCCGACGAGGTGCAGATGGAGCGGATCGCGGAGATCGTCCGCGACGTGCTGGTCGGAGCGTGATGGACGACCGGCCCGGCCCGGTGCGGGCGGCGGTGATCGGACTCGGCTGGGCGGGCAGCGCGATCTGGCTGCCCCGCCTGCGTCGCCACCCCGCCTTCGACCTGGTCGCGGCGGTCGACCCCGCGCCTCGGCCGGATGCGGCAGCCGCCGCCGCGAGCGCCGGCGTCCCGGTGCTCGCCACCGTCGAGGAGCTGAACCGCGAACGGGTGGACTTCGCCGTCGTGGCCGTCCCCAACCACCTGCACAGCGAGGTCGCCACCCGCCTGCTGCGGCGCGACGTCTCGGTCTTCGTGGAGAAGCCGGTCTGCCTCAGCGCGGCCGAGGCGGACCGGCTGACCGAGGCCGAGTCGAACGGTCAGGGCGTCCTGGTGGCGGGCAGCGCCGCCCGCTGCCGGGCGGACGTGCGACGCCTCTACGAACTGGCCGGGACCGTCGGCCCGATACGCCACATCGACCTGGCCTGGGTGCGGGCGCGCGGCGTGCCGGACGGCGGCGGTTGGTTCACCCAGCGTCGCCTCGCCGGGGGCGGGGCCCTGATGGACCTCGGGTGGCACCTGCTCGACATCGTCGGCCCGATACTCGGGGAGGTCGAGTTCGAGCAGGCCGTGGCGACCACCAGCGACGACTTCGTCCACGCCTCCGACGCCGCGGCGGCGTGGCGGCACCACGAGGACGCACCGCCGTCCGCCGACGCGGCACCGATCGACGTTGAGGACACGGTGCGCAGCTTCCTCGTGACGCCGGCCGGCACGGCGGTGTCGCTGCGGGCGAGCTGGGCCTCCCACGAACCCTGCGACGTCACATCCATCCGAGTCGAGGGCAGCGCCGGTACCGTCCACCTGCGCTGCACGTTCGGCTTCAGTCCCAACCGCTTACCGAGCCCCGTCCTGACCCTCCTGCGCGACGGCGAAGTCGTCGTCGCCGAGGTACCTCCGGAGCCGGTCGGCTCGGAGTACGACCGGCAGCTCGACGAGTTGCCCGCGCTGCTCGCCGAGCCCGCCACCCGCGGCCGCTCCGTCACCGAGGCACACCGGACCATCGCCCTGATCAGCCGGCTCTACGAGTCCGCCCGGACGCGACGCACCGCCACACCGGCGCGCCGCGGCTGAGGCCTCCCCGGGGACACGACCCCCGGGCCTGGTCAATCGAAGGAGACAACGTCATGCACGTGCCAACCGTCATCATGCCCACGGCCACACCGCGAGAACATCCGCTCCGCGCGGTGGTCTTCGACCTCGACGGCGTACTGGTCGACAGCTTCGCGGTCATGCGAGAGGCCTTCTCCGTCGCCTACGCCGAGGTGGTCGGGCCCGGCCCGGCCCCGTTCGAGGAGTACGAGCAGCACCTGGGGCGCTACTTCCCGGACATCATGCGGATCATGGATCTCCCGTTGGCCATGGAGGGGCCGTTCGTCCGGGAGAGCTACCGGCTCGCCGGGCGGGTCACCATGTTCGACGGTATACCGGACATGCTCGCCGATCTGCGTCGCCGAGGGCTGCGGATGTCCGTGGCCACCGGTAAGAGCGGCCCCCGGGCCCGTTCACTGCTGGACAACCTGGGCGTGCTGGACCTCTTCGATCATGTCATCGGATCCGATGAGGTGGCCCGGCCCAAGCCGGCCCCCGACATCGTGCGACGTGCCCTGGACCTGATGGGCGTGCGCGCCGAGGAAGCCGTGATGGTAGGGGACGCGGTCACCGATCTGGCCAGCGCCCGGGCGGCCGGGGTGACCTCGATCGCCGCGTTGTGGGGTGAGTGCGACGCCCAACGCCTGCTCGCTGCCGGCCCCGATCTGGCTGCCGGCTCACCGGACGAGCTGATCACGATCCTGACGGCCACGGTGGCCGTCTGAGAGCGAACGGGCCGGCGGTCTGCGGATCCTCCACAGACCGCCGGCCCGCTCGCGCGCCTTCGGGTCAGACGAGCTCGGCGAGGACGGCGAGGACCACGGCCTCCGGCACGTCGGTCACCAACTCGGCGCCGGACGGGCCGTCCAAGACGAACGTGAGCCCGTCGGTGGCCTTCTTGTCCCGCCGCATCAGGGTGACCAGACCGGTCGCGTCGACCCCGTCGGGAAGGCGGGTCGGCAGACCGTACCCACGGACCACGTCGAGGTGCTCGGCAGCACGATCCTCGCCGATACGGCCCAGCGCCGCGGCCAGCCGGCCGGCGAAGACCGTACCGATCGCCACCGCCTCGCCGTGTCGCAGCGCGTACCCGGTGGCGCGCTCCAGCGCGTGGCCCAACGTGTGGCCGTAGTTGAGCACGTGGCGCAGACCCGCGTCGCGCTCGTCGGCGGCCACGACGGACGCCTTCAGCGTCACGCTCGCCACGATCTGGTCCACCAGTGGGAGATCGCGCAGGTCCCCACCGCCGATGAAGTGGCACCGCGCGATCTCGCCGTACCCGTTGATCCGCTCCCGCTCCGGCAGCGTGCCGAGGAAGTCGGTGTCGCAGAGCACGGCCCGCGGCTGCCAGTAGACGCCGACCAGGTTCTTGCCGGCCGGTAGGTTGACCCCGGTCTTGCCACCGACGCTCGCGTCCACCTGGGCCAGCAGCGTCGTGGGCAGGTGGATCACCGGCACACCACGGTGGTAGAGCGCGGCGGCCAGGCCGACGGTGTCCGTCGTGGTCCCACCGCCGCAGGAGACCACCGCGTCCCCGCGGGTCAGGCCGAACTCGGCGAAGGCCTGACCCAACCGCTCCACCGTGGCCAGGGTCTTGTGCCGCTCTCCGTCCTGAGCGGGCAGCCGCAACGTGGGCAGGCCGGTGGGTGGATCCCACTCGGGGGGACGGGCGGACACGATCGCCACCCGACCGGCGCCGAGCCCGGCCAACAGCGCGGGAAGCAACTCGCGTACGCGGGCTCCGACGATCACCTGGTAGGCCCGCTCGCCGAGCGGAACGTCGATCACGGCGTGGGGCGGAGCGGTGATCATGAGGTGCCGCCGCGGCCCGCATCGAGCAGCTGTTGCCGGCTGTGGTGCGCAGTCGCGAGCGCGCCCGAGCCGTTCCGCAGCACGGCGCGCAGCAACCGGGCGGCCATCGCCTCCAGGTCCGGTGTGACGCCGAGCCGGTTGTGTGTCAGGTGTGCGTGGTCGAACAACAGGTAACCCAGGGGAGTCTGCGGATCGGCGTGCGCCGCGCCGGCGACGTGCCGCAGCGTGTCGAGATAGCCCGCCCAGGCCGGGCCACGCTCGCCGGCGAGCGCCGGATCCAGGATGGCCGTGCCGAGCAGCTCCGCCTGGTAGTCGGATTCCACCGCCAGTTCCACCCGACGGCGTGGTCCCAGTTCGCTCGACCACTCCTGCCAGCAGGTGAAGAGGAAGCCAGGCCGGTCTGCGGCCGGCAGCAACTCCACCAGTTCACGTAGGTGCAGCACCACGACGGGCAGGGCGGCCGGAACCGGTGTCTCGGCGATCAGTTCGCTGGAGGCCATGGCCAGCAGTTCGGCCAGTTCGCGACCGGGTCCGTCCGGGTAGCGGGCGATCGGTGGCAGATAGCGCTCGGGCACCTCCGCAGCGGCGGGGTCGACGGCGAGGGCCGCGTAAGCCGCCGCCCCCGACCCCGCGGCCGGGTCGCAGTCCGTCCAGACCCCGAGGTAGGGCCGGGATCCGTTGTCGAGCCGCTGGAACAGCCAGCGTGCCCGTGGGTCGGCCGCGCGCAGCGCGTCGGCGAAGGCGAGGAGCCGGTCCGAGACGTCCGGCACGGCCAGGTCGGCCGTACCGGGCGTCGCGCGGCGCAGGCAGTACAAGGACCAGTCGCGGGTCACCGCAGATCCTTTCCGGAGCGGTCGAGAATGAAAGCGAAGAACGGAGAAAAGGGGCGGCTCGGCAGGCCCCGAAGCGTTCCCGGTGCATCGTATTGGCGATCGGTCGAAGCATTCCATCGCGCTGTTGAGGTGCCTCGATTTCAGGGACCAGATAGGGGGTACGGCAGGGGTTGGGGCGGCCGCTGGTGGCACAACAATGACGGGGAGCCTCGTGCCGCGTGCCTGTCGGTGTACGGCGATTTCGGCGCAGCACGGTGGTTCCCCGTCGAGCCAAGGATGGTGGCATGCTCCGCACCGAACTGATCCGGCCCCTGCACGATCTGCTGCGGATGCAGGCTGAGACCTTTGGCGACAAGATCGCGTTCCGGGACGACCGCCGGTCGGTGTCCTACGCCGAACTCCACGCACGCACCGGCCGCATCGCCGGTCACCTCGCCCAGATGCGGCTACAGCGCGGCGACCGCGCCGCCATGCTGCTCGGCAACTGCGTGGAACTGGTGGAGAGCTACTTCGCGATCACCCGCACCAGCGCGATCGGCGTACCGATCAACCCCCGGGTGACGGAGACCGAGCTGGCCTACCTCATCGAGGACAGCGGGGCACGGGTGATCATCACCGATCCGGCGCACGTGGGCATGTTGGCGGCGCTCCGAGCGGCCCGCCCGGACCTGCGTGTGGTGGTCACGGCTCCGGAAGGCGCGATTCCCGGCGCCGTCTCGTACGACACCCTGGCCACCACCACCCCGGCCCTGCCGCCCCGCGACGACCTCGGGCTCGACGACATCGCCTGGATGCTCTACACCTCCGGCACCACGGGCCGGCCCAAGGGCGTGCTCTCCACCCAGCGGAACTGCCTCTGGTCCGTGGCGGCCTGCTATGTGCCGATCCCTGGGCTGACCGCCGAGGACCGGGTGCTCTGGCCGCTGCCGCTGTTCCACAGTCTGTCGCACATCGCCTGCGTGCTCGGCGTCACCGCGGTCGGCGCCACCGCGCGCATCCTCGACGGGTACTCCGCCGAGGAGGTGCTGCGGGTGCTCGGTGAGGAGGACTCGACCTTCCTGGCGGGGGTGCCGACCGTCTACCACCATCTTGTGCAGGCCGGCCGTCGCACCGGATTCCGCGCCCCGAGTCTGCGGATGTGTCTGGTCGGAGGCGCCGTCACCACGGCCGCGCTGCGTCAGTCGTTCGAGGAGACCTTCGGAGCGCCGTTGATCGACGCCTACGGCAGCACCGAGACGTGCGGGTCGATCACCATCAACTGGCCGACCGGCGCTCGGGTCGAGGGCTCCTGCGGCCTGCCCGTGCCGGGACTGGGCGTCCGGGTCGTGGACCCGACCACCGGCGTGGACGTGCCGGCTGGTGACGAAGGCGAGGTCTGGGTCCGGGGCCCCAGCGTCATGGTCGGCTACCACAACCAGCCCGAGGCGACCGCCGAGGCGCTGCGCGACGGCTGGTACCGCACCGGAGACCTGGCCCGGCGCGACGACGCCGGGTACTTCACCATCACCGGCCGGATCAAGGAACTCATCATCCGGGGCGGCGAGAACATCCATCCCGGCGAGGTCGAGGAGGTACTGCGTCGGATGCCGGGCGTCGCCGACGTGGCGGTCGCCGGCAAGCCCCACGAGGTGCTGGGCGAAGTGCCGGTCGCGTTCCTGGTTCCCGGGCCCGAGGGCTTCGACCCTGCGGAACTCATCGCGCAGTGCCGGGACCGGTTGTCCTACTTCAAGGTGCCCGAGGAACTGTACGAGATCGACCGCATTCCGCGTACCGCCTCCGGCAAGATCACCCGGCATGCCCTGCTGCACCGGCCCGCCCGGCTGCGCGCCGCCAGCAGCGCACACTTCGAGTCGCTGTTCCGGCTGGACTGGATACCGCAGCCGTCCGTACCGCCGGTGGCGGCCCGGATCGACGGGTGGGCGGTCGCCGGAGCGGACCCGCTCGGGCTCGCCGCAGTATTGACCGCAGGTGGTGTGACGGTCGAGACGTTCCGTGACCTCGACGCCTTGCGCCGTGCCGTCGCCGACGGGGCTGCCGCCCCGGAGGCGCTGCTGCTCTCCACCGGCCGTGGCTTGCGGTCCGCCGGCTCGCTCGCCGACGAGGCGGGGGCCGCCGCCGCCACCATCACCGAGACGCTGGACGCGGCGCTTGCCGACGAACACCTGACCGGCACCCTCCTCGTCGTCGCGACCCGCGGCGCCGTACTGACCGCCACCGGCGACCACCGACTCACCGACCTGTCCCAGGCGGCGGTCTGGGGCGCCGTCCGCACGGCGCAGGCCCGCCACCCCGACCGGATCACCATCGTGGACCTCGATCTGGGGGACGTGTCCGCAGCCGCCCTGCCCACCTCGGTCGGCACCGGCGAATCCCAGCTCGCCATCCGGGACGGGATCACGCTGCTGCCAAGGCTCTGCCGCGTCACCCCACCGCTGGACACCGCCGCCGTCCAGTTCGTCGACCCGGCCGCGACCGTACTGATCACCGGCGCGGAGTCGCCCGTCGCCGCGGAGGTGGCCCGCCATCTGGTGACCGCGCACGGTGCCCGGCGTCTGTTGCTGACCAGCCGACACGGCACCGCCGCCCCCCGGGCCGCCGGACTGGCCGCCGAGCTGACCGGCCTGGGCGCAGAGGTGGAACTGCGCGCCTGCGAGGTACGTGACCAGGCGGCCGTCCGGAGACTCGTCGGTCGGCAGCGGCACCCCGTCCGCACGATCTTCCACACCGAACTGGACACCGCCGGCACCGTCACCCTCGACGCGGTCGCCCGGGACCTGGACCTGGTCGCCTTCGTCCTGCTCACCTCCACGACCGGAGTCCTCGGCGGGCCGGAGGCCGGGCCTGCGGCCTTCGCCTGCGCGCTCGCCGAACAGCGCACCGCGCACGGACTACCCGGCCTCGCGCTCAGCCTCGGTCCGTGGGACGCCGACGGTGGTCCTGACACGCTCAGCACGATCGAAGCGCTGGCCATGCTCGACGCGGCCGGCACGACCGGGGCGGTCACGCCGGTCGCGATGCGACTCGGGCCGGCGACGCTGGGTACCGTCCCCGTCCCCGCGCCACTGCGGGCCCTGATCGACCTGCCGGCGGCGGCAATGACGCCCGACGACGCATTGGTCGCCTCGCTACGCGACCGGTTGGCACAGATGGGAGAGGCACAGCAGCGCGAGTACGTGCGGGCCATCGTCGCCGAGGAGGTCGTCGGACTCACCGGCGTGGCGGACGCCTCCGGTCGACGGTCCTTCAAGGATCTCGGTTTCACCTCCCTGGACGCGGTACGGCTGCGGAGCCGGCTGACCGCGCGCACCGGCCTCCGACTGCCGACCGTGCTCGCCTTCGACCACCCGAACGTCGATGCGGTCACGACCTACCTGCTGGGACTGATCCTCGGTGTGCCGGAGCGGTTGGTTGAGGTGTCGTCGGGTGGTGGGGTGGTGGATGAGCCGATTGCGATTGTGGGGATGGCGTGTCGTTTTCCGGGTG